>NZ_CP147913.1:8132500-8858750 GCF_037414475.1 Myxococcus stipitatus
AAGCGTTGAACTAAGGGAGGACGGAGAAAGCTAGACGAGCTGACCGGCGGTTGTGTCAGTCTAAAGGCGTAGGGGTGTCGCGTACGAATAAAGGCGCGGCAGCTATCCTCGAGACCTTATGGCGCCCCGTAAGGGGTAAGTCGTCGATGCTCTGCTTCCAAGAAAAGTCCCGTAGGGAGCTTGCAGGGTGTCCGTACCGTAAACCGACACAGGTGGGTGAGGAGAAAATCCTAAGGCGCTTGAGAGAACTCTCCTCCAAGGAACTAGGCAAATTTCCACCGTAACTTCGGAAGAAGGTGGGCCTCTGGTAGGTGAAGGCGTACAGCCGGAGCTGAAAGAGGTTGCAGAGAAATGGCGGTAGCGACTGTTTACCAAAAACACAGGACTCTGCGAAGGCGACAAGCCGACGTATAGGGTCTGACTCCTGCCCGGTGCTGGAAGGTTAAGGGGATTCGTCAGCCGCAAGGCGAAGCGATGATCCGAAGCCCCAGTAAACGGCGGCCGTAACTATAACGGTCCTAAGGTAGCGAAATTCCTTGTCGGGTAAGTTCCGACCTGCACGAATGGAGTAACGACTTCCGCGCTGTCTCGGAGAGGGACTCAGCGAAATTGAAATAGCTGTGCCGATGCAGTTTACCCGCAGCAAGACGGAAAGACCCCGTGAACCTTTACTATAACTTGACAGTGACACTAGGGATTGACTGTGTAGGATAGGTGGGAGCCTTTGAAGCCGGGCCGCTAGGTTCGGTGGAGGCAACGGTGAAATACCACCCTGTTGATTTCTGGTGTCTAACCATGTCCCGTTAGCCGGGATTGGGACACTGTCTGGTGGGTAGTTTGACTGGGGCGGTCGCCTCCCAAAGAGTAACGGAGGCGCGCGATGGTTCCCTCAGCCCGATTGGAAACCGGGCGGCGAGTGCAATGGCATAAGGGAGCTTGACTGCGAGACGGACACGTCGAGCAGGTGCGAAAGCAGGTCATAGTGATCCGGTGGTCCTGAATGGAAGGGCCATCGCTCAACGGATAAAAGGTACTCCGGGGATAACAGGCTTATCTCCCCCAAGAGTTCACATCGACGGGGAGGTTTGGCACCTCGATGTCGGCTCATCGCATCCTGGGGCTGGAGCAGGTCCCAAGGGTTTGGCTGTTCGCCAATTAAAGCGGTACGCGAGCTGGGTTCAAAACGTCGTGAGACAGTTTGGTCCCTATCTGCTGTGGGCGTAGGATACTTGAGAGGCTCTGACCTTAGTACGAGAGGACCGGGTTGGAGGCACCGCTGGTGTACCAGTTGTCTCGCCAGAGGCATCGCTGGGTAGCCATGTGCCGATTGGATAACCGCTGAAAGCATCTAAGCGGGAAACCGACCTCAAGACCAGGTATCCCGGGCGCAAGCCCCTGAAGACCCGTCGAAGACTACGACGTTGATAGGCCGGGTGTGTAAGCGCGGTAACGCGTTGAGCTAACCGGTACTAATTGGTCGAGAGGCTTACTTCCCCCTATCTCTTGCGCGCCCCCTTACGGGGAGTAAGGGACTCGGGGCCAAGGCCGAGGCTGGAATGCCACTGACGCATTCCCCCGGAAGAAACACTTAGCGCACAGCGAGGCTTGTGCTCGCAGAATGCTGCAACTTACCCTTCGTATGCACTGTCTCTTGTTTTCCGGTGGCAATGTCGGAGGGGTCACACCCGTTCCCATCCCGAACACGGAAGTTAAGCCCTCCAGAGCCGATGGTACTCCGCGGGAAACCGCGTGGGAGAGTAGGTCGCTGCCGGATTCTTTTTGAGAAGCCCTCGTCGCCTCGTGCGACGGGGGCTTTTCTCTTTTCCGCGTCCATGCATCCACGAGCTTCGTGGGTCCTTGGCCCCAGCTCCACCGGGCCTGGCGGCACCATGCGCAGGGCGGATTTCGAGGCCTCTTCGGCCCTCCTTGGTGCGTCGCATCCCACATGGGGTGCCGGATCCTCGTCCCGCGCGCTCTCCTGGGGATGCTTGAGGCACCCAAGGTGCTGAATTCCTTGGGGTTTCGGGGGCGTTCAGGTGTTTGACTCGCTATCCGTGCTGGGACTAGAGTCCACTTCTCCGCCCGGTCTGCGCTCCGCCTGCCGCGGTGCTCACCCCGGCCCCGGACGCTCCACGAGATGAAGAAGCCGACCCTTTTTGGGAAGTACCTGCTCCTCGAGCGCATCAACGTCGGCGGGATGGCCGAGGTGTTCATCGCGAAGGCCTTCGGCGTCGAGGGCTTCGAGCGCATCCTTGCCATCAAGAAGATCCTCCCCACGATGGCGGAGGATGAAGAGTTCATCACGATGTTCATCGACGAGGCGCGGATCAGCGTTCAGCTGAACCACGCCAACGTCGTGCACATCCACGAGCTCGGGAAGCACGACGACACGTACTTCATCGCCATGGAGTACGTCGCGGGGCGCGACGTGCGGACCATCCTGGAGCGCTACCGGCGGCGCAAGGAGATCATGCCCACCGCGCAGGCGGTGTTCATCGCGTCCAAGCTGTGTGACGGCCTGGACTACGCCCACCGAAAGAAGGACGCGCGCGGTCAGGATCTGCACATCATCCACCGCGACGTGTCGCCGCAGAACGTCCTCATCTCCTATGAGGGCGAGGTCAAGGTCATCGACTTTGGCATCGCGAAGGCGGCCAACCGCTCGCAGAAGACGCAGGCGGGCATCCTCAAGGGCAAGTTCGGCTACATGAGCCCGGAGCAGGTCCGGGGCATGCCCATCGACCGGCGAAGCGACATCTTCGCCGTGGGCGTGCTGCTGTACGAAATGCTCACGGGCGAGAAGCTCTTCGTCGGCGAGTCGGACTTCTCCACCCTGGAGAAGGTTCGCAACGCGGACGTGCCGCTGCCGCGCGAGTTCAATCCCAACATCCCGCCCGGGCTGGAGAAGGTCGTCCTCAAGGCGCTCGCGCGTGAGCCGGAGGACCGCTACCAGTGGGGTTCGGACCTCGCCGAGGACCTGATGCGCTTCCTCCTCGCGGGGGATGCCATCTACTCGTCGAAGCACCTGTCCTCGTACATGAAGGAGGCGTTCGCCGAGGACATGCTCCGCGAGGCGGAGAAGATGGAGCGCTTCGCGGGAATCGAGCGCCCGGATCAAATCGAGACGTCGGGCGTCACCATTCCGCCCGCCGCGCCCAGTCGCCCGAGCGCCAAGCGCGCGCCTCCGCCCGCGGTGGTCGTGACGGGCTCTCCCGCCGGACGTGCCATCACGGGGCAGGCCCAGCAGCCGCCTCCCGGCTACATCCCGCCTCCGACGGCGGAAGAGCTGGAGGAGATGGGCGTCGGCGCGGGCGACAAGACTCAGATCGTCGACTCGACCCAGACCTTCATGTCCCCCGAGACGCGCGTCGCCGAGAGCAGCGTGCTCGTGGATGACAGCATCACGGGACGGTCCGCGAACCCCACCGCGCAGGGGCGGGAGCCGGAGCCTCGCCGGGGCAAGAGCGGCCCGAAGTCCCAGGTGGTCATCGCTCCCGAGGACGGCGAGCCTTACGGCGGCGCGACCATGATTGGTCCGGCTCCGACCGCGCCTCCTTCGCGTTCGTCGAAGGTGGTGGATGAGCCGCCCGAGGAGACCACGGGCAACATCGACATCCCCTCGAACGGGCGAGGCGCTCGCGCTCCGCAGCGCCACGGGAACGCGTCCTCGCAGCGCAATGAGCCCGCCTACGACGACGGGCAGCAGGACGACGGCGACTACGACACCCAGGATGGGTCCTACGACGCGGGGGCCTACGCTGACGAACCCCACGGACAGGAGGAAGTCACTGGGGGCTCGTTGACGCCTGCTCCCGCGCCCAAGAAGGGCGCGAAGGCCGCTGCCAAGCCCGCGGTCCCCGTCAAGTCCAAGGCGAAGCCGAAGTCCTCGTCGGGCAAGCCGGGCCTCGCGCAATCGCTCACGAGCCTGCCGAAGCCGGTTCTCTATGGCTCGGCGGCTGGCATCGTCGTGGTCCTCCTGTTGCTGCTCGTGCTCGCGTTGAGGGGCTCGTCGGGTGAGCAGGTCACCTTCTCGGTGATGCCGATGGACGGTGCCACCATCGAGGTGAACGGGCAGCCGGTCGAACCGAACATGCTGCTGTCGCTCCCCGCGGGTGAGTACCAGGTGGTCGCGAAGGCGCCTGGCTACAAGACTCAGCAGAAGAACGTGGTTGTCGTCGAGGGCACCCCCCTCGCTGTCACCTTCAGTCTGACCTCCGACTCGGACACTGGAACCGGCGAGCCGCCGTCCAGGCCGACCGAGATGGCGAATGCCGGCACCCAGGAGAACCCCGCGGGGACGAACGTTGCCCAAGGGCAGCACGGAACGCCGACGGCGCAGAATCCCCCGGTGGCGGAGAAGCCGCAGGACCCCGCGCCTTCTCCTGGCACCGACACGGCCGAGAAGCCCTCCACGCCCGAGCAGCCTGTGGCGGACAACAAGCCCGTGGAGAAGCCTGTCGAGAAGCCGGTGGAACCGCCGCCTGCCCCGGAGCCCAGGAAGCTCGCCGCTGTCTTCGAGGGCGACGACGGGGCGGAGATTGTCGTCAACGGGAAGCGGGTCGGCCTCACCCCCGACGCTCGCATGGCCAACCTGGAAGAGGGGAAGACCTACCAGTACACAGCGAAGCTGGCCGGTTACAAACCCCACAATGGCAAGTTCATCGCCAAGGCCAAGGGGGATGGGGACGAGGTCCTGGTGTCCTTCGCGCTCGTCAAGGTGGAGCAGCAGGTGGTTCGTGACGAGCCGCCGACGCCCAAGCCGCAGCCTCCTCCCGCGCAGCCGAAGGCCAAGTCGACAGCCACCGGCACGTTGGCGTGCAGCACGAAGCCTGCGGGCGCGGAAATCATCGTGGATGGCAAGAAGACGGGACGTCAGACGCCTGTCACGCTTGGCAGTCCGTTGGTGCTCCCAGTAGGCAAGCGGAAGATCTCCTTCCGGCTCAATGGAAAGACGACCAAGCCGACGGTGGTCCTGATCTCCGAGGGGAAGCTGGAGAAGCTGGTCAACATTGCCATCGAGTGACGAGTCGGGCAGGTGGCGTCGGCGTCGATTTGTTGAATGAAACAGGGCCGGGCGGGATATGACGCCCGGCCTACGACGCTACATGCTTTCATGCTGAGGTGATGCGCCATGGATTCGACGCCCATCTTGGGCAAGGCTGAGGCCAGCCCTGCTCAACAGCCGTTTACCTATCCGCTTCGTCGAGAGTTCGTCGAACCGGACTGGCGGCGCATTCCTGGTTACAAGGACGTCACTCAGGCGGAGTGGGAGAACTCTGTCTGGCAGCGCAAGAACACCGTCAAGAACCTGAAAGAGCTCAAGGCCACCTTGGGCGCGCTCCTTCCGGAGGACCTGGCGGAGAGCCTCGAGCGGGACCAGCGTGAGCGCGCGACGATGTCCATCCTCGTGCCGCCGCAGATGCTCAACACGATGAACTTCCAGGACCTCTGGAAGGACCCCGTGCGGCGCTACATGCTGCCGGCCTTCGCGGACCGGCTGACGGACTGGCCCAACCACCCGAAGGCGAGCCGCGACAGTCTGCACGAGCAGGACATGTGGGTCGTCGAGGGACTGACGCACCGCTATCCAACGAAGGTCCTCGCGGAGATGCTGCCGACGTGTCCCCAGTACTGTGGGCACTGTACGCGCATGGACCTGGTGGGCAACGACGTGCCCCAGGTCAGCAAACACAAATTCTCCATCGGCCCGAAGGAGCGCTACGAGCAGATGCTCGAGTATCTGCGCCGCACGCCGACGGTGCGCGACGTGGTGGTCTCTGGTGGCGACATCGCGAACCTGCCCATCCAGCAGCTCGAGCCGTTTGTCAGCTCTCTGATGGACATCCCGAACATCCGGGACATCCGCCTGGCCAGCAAGGGGCTGATGGCCATTCCCCAGCACTTCCTGCAGGACTCGGTGCTCCAGGGCATGGAGCGGCTGGCGAAGAAGGCCATCGAGCGGGGCGTGGATCTGGCGCTGCACACGCACGTCAACAACGCCGCGCAGCTCACGCCGCTCGTGGGCAAGGCCGTGCGCAAGTTGCTGGACATGGGCTTCCGCGACGTGCGCAACCAGGGTGTGCTGTTGCGCGGGGTCAATGACAGTGCACAGCAGCTGTTGGAGCTGTGTTTCACGCTGCTCGACCACGCGAAGATCCTGCCGTACTACTTCTACATGTGCGACATGATCCCCAACAGCGAGCACTGGCGGGTGTCGGTCGCGCAGGCGCAGAAGCTCCAGCACGACATCATGGGCTACATGCCCGGCTTCGCGACGCCGCGCATCGTCTGTGACGTGCCCTTCGTGGGCAAGCGGTGGGTCCACCAGGTCGCCGAGTATGACCGCGAGCGCGGCATCTCCTACTGGACCAAGAACTACCGCACGGGCATCGAGCTGAACGATGTCGACGCGCTCAATCGCAAGTACGAGTACTTCGACCCCATCGACTCGCTGCCCGAGGCGGGACAGGCGTGGTGGCGGGAGCAGACCAAGGCGGCGTGATGGATTCCTCCGCGCTGATGGCGACCGCGTCCGCGGAGCCTCGAATCATTCGCACCTCGCTCAGCGCGGAGGGGCGCCAGCGCCTCTTTCCCCAGGCCACTGATGCTGAGTGGGGAGATTGGCGCTGGCATCAGCGGCACGCGGTGCGCGGGCTGGAGCAGCTCGAGCGCCATGTGCCGTTGACCGCCGATGAGCGCGCGGGCGTCCAGGAGACGTCCTCGCTGTTCCGCATCGGCATCAGTCCGTATTACCTGTCGCTCATCGACCCGGAGCATCCGTTCTGCCCGGTGCGCATGCAGTCCATTCCAGTTCGAGCCGAAGCGCGCGTGCGCCCCGGTGAGCTGGAGGACCCGTTGGGCGAGGACAAGACGCGTCCGGAAGAGTGCATCGTCCACAAGTATCCGGACCGGGTGTTGTTCCTCGCGCTGGATACGTGCTCGGTCTACTGCCGCCACTGCACGCGGCGGCGCATCACCCAAGGGGGCGTGGCGGAGCTCTCCAAGGAGCAGATGCGCCGGGGCATCGAGTATGTCCGGCGTCACCCCGAGGTGCGCGACGTCCTCATCTCTGGAGGAGACCCGTTCCTGCTGAGCGAGCAGCGGCTGGAGGAGCTGCTCGCCCCGCTGAGCGAGATTCCGCACGTGGAGATGATTCGCATCGGCACGCGGGTCCCCGTGGTGCTGCCCATGCGTGTGACGGATGCGCTGGCCAGTCTGCTGCGGCGCTATGCCCCGGTCTTCGTCGTCACCCACTTCAACCACCCGAAGGAAGTGACTCCCGAGGCGCGTGAGGCGTGCGAGCGGCTGGTGGACCATGGCGTGCCCGTGGAGAACCAGGCCGTGTTGATGCGGCAGCTCAACTCGGATGCACGCATCATCAAGGAGCTGTCACACCAACTGCTTCGCAGCCGCGTGCGGCCGTACTACCTGCACCAGATGGACGTGGCGGAGGGCTGTGAGCACCTGCGCACGCCCATCGCGAAGGGCATGGAGATCCTCCAGCAGCTTCGTGGCCACACCACGGGGCTCGCCGTGCCTCACCTCGCGGTGGACCTGCCCGGCGGCGGCGGCAAGGTGACACTCCAGCCCGACTACGTCGTGGAGCGGAGCGAGAAGGAGACCGTGTTCCGGAACTTCAAGGGCGAGCGCTACGCCTATCCGGAGCCGGAAGAGACCGACTGCTCTTGCCCATACGATGAAACGTGGCGGGCTCGGGCCCAGGAGTTCGGCTACCACCGGAAGGGCTGAGGTTTCGCTGTTGCTGGCTTCCGGCGGGTGGTGTTCCGCGGGAGCCTTCGGCTCGGCGCTCAGTCCTCGCGCGAGCTCTTCCGCTTGCTGACCTTCTTCTTCACCTTCGCGGCCTTCGCGCTGGCCTTGCGCGTGTGCTTCGCCGCGGCCGCGGGCTTGGCGACCTCGGTGTCGCTCATGATTTCCACGGGCACCTCGTTGTCGGAGGCCGCGGCGGCCTGTGCGCCCACGGAGGCCTCGGCGTCCTCGGTCATTCCCGCCGCGCTGCCTCCACCGGTGCCTCCTTCCGCGGCTCCAGCCTCCGAGTCCTCGACCGGAATGCCAATCTCGACGACCGGCGCGTCACCGTCCAGGGACTCCAGCTCGACGGGGTTCTCGTCGTCGAAGCCTTGCTGGATGGGGACTTCCTTCTCCTCGGCGGCTTTCGCGGTGGCGGCCTGCTGCGCCTTGGCTGCCTTGGCCTGCTCGCTCAGGCGCTGACCCTCGGCCTTCGCCCGCTCATTGCCTTCTTGTCCCATCCGCGCGGTGTAGCGCTCGTACTCCTTCGCGGTGACGCCGTGTTTCTCCAGCACCGCCGCCGTCGCCGCGGAGTTCTTGCGGATGGCCTGGCCCCGCTCCTCGTTGCTCATCTCCGAGGACTTGCGGTTGCCGAACTCGTCATCCACCTTCTGCAGGGCGTCCGCCTCATCCTGGCGGATGTGCGCCACCTTCTCGGGCGTCAGCTCGCCCCCTTCGTCCGCTCCCGCGACGCCCGGAAGGACCAGCAGGGCAGCCACGAGCATGGAAATAGGACGGGACATGGCACGGCTCCTCAACGGTGGATGCGGCCGCATCTAATCACGGCCGTGTGTCCGTGCGCACCGGTTGCGTTGCGTCTCATTCTCCCGGTGAGGCGGAACATTCCGTCCGGTGTTTCACTCAGGGAGGCTGGCACGCGGTGCTCAGCCATTCTGGCAGGTCGCGCAACCCTCCCGCGCGTCCGAGCACTGCTCCCGGCCTTGGGCGCAGCGAGGCGGCAGGTCATCGCGGTCCGGATTCCGGTCCACGAGCACGCACAGCTCCTCGGCCACTTCGCAGGTCCGCGCCGCCACGTCGCACCGGTTGCCACAGGCCAGGTCGTCCTGGGCCGCCTGTTCCCTCAACTCCTCGAGCTTCGCCGACACGGTGTCGATGGCCTCGTCATCGTTGCCAGCGACGCGTGTCTCCATCGAATTCCGCGCGCAGCCCACCACGAGCCACTGTCCAACGACGAGCACCGAGAGGGCGACGGGAAGGACTCGCATCGTCTTCCCTTAGGCCCCGCGTGTTCCTCGCGTCCACCGTTCCTCGCCCCGAGTGTTGAGCATCGGCCCGGAGGCCCGAGGGAGGCGGGGACCCGCCGGGTTCTCAGCCCGCGTCCGGCGCGGGTTGCCGGGGCGGGGGAGGTGGTTGCCGCGAGGGCTCCTGGGGGCGTGACAGGTAGAGATAGGCCGTCAGCGCCAACAGGGCCGCGACCGCCAGCTTCCGCATCCAGTCCTCGCGACGGCGCCGAGGCGAGGCCTGGTCCTCCTGCGTCGCCGCCTCCAGACCCGCCGCCACCTCTCCGCCCACCGCGCGAAGCCGGCGGCAGACCTCCACCACGGGGACGAGGCCCGCCGGCACCGGAGCGTCCTCCCGCTCCAGCGCCGCGGAGAGCATCCTCGCCCAGGCGGCTTCCTCCTCGCCCTCGGTGGGTTCCCTGGCCGTGGAATGGAGCCTCCTCGCCAGCGCCACCGCCGCGCGCAGGAGGGAGACCGACAGCGCGGCCTCCGACACCCCCAGGAAGCGGGCACAGGCCGCCAGCGAGTCCCCCACCACCAGCCTCCGGTTCAGCAGGGCAGCGGCACGGGGCTCCTGGTCTCGGAGGGCCACGACGAACGCCGAGGGGGGCAGACGGGAAGGGGGAGGCTCGGAAGGTGTCACGGGCGCGCCATCCTCGCCCATCCTCCGGCCGTTTTCTTGAGGCACGTGAGCACGCTTCTACACTCCCAGGTCATGTTGCGACCTGTTGCAGTCCTCCTGTTGCTGCTCGCCGCCCCACGCTCGCTCGCGGTGGAGACCCTGCGCATCGCCATCGAGGACACGGGCGGGGAGGTGCGCATCAGCGGGAAAGGGCTCGGCTTCGGCGCGGACAGCGAGGAGGCCACCTTCGTCTCCATCCCCTCCGACGTCGCCGTCGTCCGCCGGAAGGCGGGCAAGCTCGAGGTCAACGGCGCTCCCGTGCTGGGAGACTCCGTGCGCTTCCGCGCGGGCCTGAGCGGCTCCGAGGACGCGGGGAGCAGTCCCGGCGAGCAGCCCATCAAGGCCGGGGGCGCCCAGGTTCGCGGCGACGTCGTCGTGCGCCCGCTTCGCGAGGGACTCCAGCTCATCAACGTCATTCCCCTGGAGGACTACCTCGCGGCGGTGCTCGGCAGCGAGATGCCGGTGTCCTTTCCGCTCGAGGCCCTCAAGGCCCAGGCCGTCGCCGCGCGCACCTACGCCCTCCAGAAGAAGCTGGACAGCTACAGCAACACGTTCCACCTGGGCAGCAGCGTGCTCCACCAGGTGTACGGCGGCGTCAATCGCGAGGACCCTCGCACCCGGACGGCCGTCGAAGCCACCCGGGGCCTGGTGCTCACCTATGAGCTCGCTCCCATCGAGGCGTACTTCCACGCCTCCTGCGGCGGACGCACCGAGTCCGGACAGGACGCCCTCCACCGCGACCTGCCCTACCTGCAGCCCGTCGATTGTCCGTGCGGCCGGCTGCCGGCGAGCCGCTGGTCCGCCTCCATGTCCGACGCCGAAATCAAGGCGGCCCTCAAGCGGCCCGCTCAGGGCATGAAGGTGACGGCGCGCACGTCCACCCGACGCGTCACCCGCGTCACGATGGGCGATGGCAGCTCGCTGGACGGCGTGGAGCTGCGCCGCAGGCTTGGCTACACGCGCCTCAAGAGCCTCGATTTCGAGGTGGAGCGAGTCGAGCACGGCTACATGTTCACCGGACGCGGCTATGGCCACGGGGCCGGGCTCTGCCAGTGGGGGGCCAAGGCGCTCGCCGACAAGGGCAAGGGGTACGTGGATATCCTCACCCACTACTACCCCGGAGCCGAGCTGCAACAGCTCTACTGACGTCCCCCGTGTCGGCGTGCTTTCCGCGGCGGCATGGGGGCTGCTACAAGCGCCACCCCCGTGTCGTCCCGCCTCTCTGACTACGACTTCGAGCTCCCTGAGTCCCAAATCGCCCAGGCCCCGCTGGCCCAGCGGGATGCCTCCCGGCTGATGCACGTGCGCCGCTCCACCGGCGACGTGAGCCACCGGCGATTCTCCGACGTGCTGGAGCTTCTGCGCCCGGGCGACCTGCTCGTCCTCAACGACGCCCGCGTCATCCCCGCGCGCCTGCTGGGCCAGAAGGCGGGCACCGGCGGCCGCGTGGAGCTGCTCGTCGTGCGCCCCGCCGCCTCCACGCTGACCTCGGCCGCGCTCGACGGCGCCCCCGAGACACTCGACTGGCTCTGTCTGGGCCAGGCCTCCAAGGGCCTCAAGCCCACCCAGCGCCTCACCTTCGCCGGAGGACTGGAGGCCGAGGTCCTCGAGGTGCTCGGGGGAGGGGAGTACCGCGTGCGCTTCCACGCGCCCCCAGGCGCCTCGCTGGCCTCGCTGCTGGACGCCGCGGGCCGGCTGCCGCTGCCCCCGTACATCACCCGCGAGCCCGACGCGGCCGACGCCGAGCGCTACCAGACCGTGTACGCGCGGGCGTCCGGCGCCGTGGCCGCGCCCACCGCGGGCCTGCACTTCACCCAACAGATGCTGGCGGCGCTCGAGGCCCGGGGCGTGCGGCGGGTGCTGGTGACGCTGGACGTGGGGCCTGGGACCTTCCTGCCGGTGCGCGAGGACGACCTGGACAAGCACCACATGCACCCCGAGCGCTTCACCGTGCCCGAGGCCACCGCGCGCGAGGTGAACCAGGCGCGAGCCGAGGGGCGCCGCGTGGTGGCGGTGGGCACCACCGTGGTGCGCACGCTGGAGTCCGCCTCGGACCCGGCGACGGGGAGGCTGCGCGAGGGGCCCGGCGAGACGACGCTCTTCATCCGCCCGGGCTTCACCTTCCGCCAGGTGGACGCGCTCCTGACGAACTTCCACCTGCCGCGCTCCACGCTGGTGGTGCTCGTCAGCGCGCTGTTGGGGCGCGAGCGGACGCTGGCCGCATACGCGGAGGCGGTGCGCGAGGGGTATCGATTCTTCAGCTACGGCGACGCCATGCTGGTGTCGGAGTGAGTGACATGGGTGAGCAGGACGCAGGGACGCGCGGAGCTTCGCGCGAGAAGGGCGACACGCGCGTGGCGCCAGGGCTGGTGCGCTTCGAGCTGCTCCACGAGGACGCGTCTGGAACCAAGGCCCGGCGCGGCCGGCTGCACACGCCCCACGGCCCGGTGGAGACGCCCATCTTCATGCCCGTGGGCACCGTGGGCAGCGTCAAGGGCGTGGGCCCGGACGACCTGCTCAACCTGGACGCGCAGATCATCCTGGGCAACACCTACCACCTCATGCTGCGCCCCGGTGAGGCGCTCGTGGGCGAGATGGGCGGCCTGCACCAGTTCGTCTCCTGGAACCGGCCCATGCTCACCGACAGCGGCGGCTTCCAGGTCTTCAGCCTGTCGGAGAAGCGCAAGATCACCGAGGAGGGCGCCGCCTTCCAGTCCCACCTGGACGGCGCGCGTCACTTCCTCACCCCCGAGCGCTCCATCGACATCCAGGAGACGCTCGGCGCCGACGTCATCATGGCCTTCGACGAGTGCCCGCCCTCCATGGCGGAGCGCTCCTACCTGGAGAAGTCCCTGGCGCGCACGACGCGCTGGCTGCACCGGTGCGTGAAGGCGTGGGGCCGGGAGCGCTCGTCGCTCTTCGGCATCGTCCAGGGGGGCCTGCACGAGGATTTGCGCAAGCGCCACGCCGAGGAGGTGTGCGCGGTGGACCTGCCCGGCTACGCGCTGGGCGGCTACTCGGTGGGCGAGGCGCCCGAGGCGATGCACGCGGGCGTCGCGTACTCCGCGCCGCTCCTGCCCCGGGACAAGCCCCGCTACCTCATGGGCGTGGGCACCCCGGTGGACCTGGTCACCTGCGTGGAGCACGGGGTGGACATGTTCGATTGCGTGCTGCCCACCCGTTGCGCACGCAACGGATTGCTCTTCACCTCGGAGGGCAAGCTCACCATCCGCAACGCGGCGTTCG
This sequence comes from Myxococcus stipitatus, assembly GCF_037414475.1. The sequence continues at coordinate 8,145,476 of NZ_CP147913.1, forward strand.
CCAAGGATTCCCGGCCGGTGGATCCGGCGTGCTCCTGCTACACCTGCCGCAACTTCAGCCGGGCCTACTTGAGGCACCTGTTCGCCGCGGGGGAGATCCTCGCCATGCGCCTCAACACGCTGCACAACCTCCACTACTTCCTGGGGTTGATGGCGGACGTGCGGCGCGCCATCGCCGAGGACCGGTTCGCCGCCTTCGCCCGGGACTTCCGGGAGCGGGCGCGAGCCCAGGAGGCCGAGCGCACCCGTGGTCGCTGAGCGGCCAGTTGGGATGTCGGAGTTCCCGCGTTCGCTTGCTCACATGGGGGCCCCTTGCTAAGACGGCCCCCCTTTCAGGATGGGTTCCTTGGATAGTGTGGGGGGTCCCCCATCCCAAGCCTTCCACAACCGACGAGGCAGTCCGTGGCTGAGAGCTTTTTGATGCTGGCGCAGGCCGGGGGCGGGTCGAGCCCGCTGAACACCCTGGTCCTGCTCGTGGGCCTGGTGGCGATCATGTACTTCGTCATGATCCGCCCCCAGCAAAAGCAGATGAAGGAGCACCGTACGCTGCTCGCTTCGCTCAAGAAGGGCGATGAGGTGGTCACCACGGGCGGCATGCTCGGGAAGATCCACCTGGTCGACGAGCGGACGGTGACGCTGGAGGTCGCCAGCGGCGTGCGCATCCGCATCCTGAAGACCTCCATCAGTGCCAAGGGCACGGTGGCCGAGGGCGCGCAGTCTTCGGACGAGAAGAAGGAAGAGAAGAAGAAGGAGGAGAAGTAATGGACCGCGGCTGGTGGTGGAAGTTTGGAATGATTGTCGCGGTGACGCTGGGGACCATCTGGTTCCTGATTCCGTCGTACTACTCGCTGGTGGTCATGGACCGTGACCAGCGCAACAACCTGGTGCTGCTGCAAGAGCGGCTGCCGAAGTGGGCACCTCCCGCGAAGTACCGCCTCAATCTGGGGCTGGACCTTCAGGGCGGCATCCACATGGTGATGCGCGTGGACACCAAGACGGCGCTCCAGAAGCGGACCGAGCGCCGGGGCCAGCAGATCGCCACGTACGTCGCCGACAAGAAGCTCGGCGAGGTCACGGCGGACACGGATCCAGAGAAGCTCCAGCTCACCTTGAAGGCGAAGGACCCGGCGACCATGGACGCCATCGAGAAGGACGTCCTGAGCACCTTCGGGGACTTCAAGCGGATCAGCCGCTCCGGCGACACGCTGGTGCTGGCCCCCGACGAGACCCAGGTCAACCGCTTCCGCGAGGAAGCCGTGGACCAGGCGATGCTCGTCATCCGCCGCCGCATCGACAAGTGGGGCGTCGCCGAAGTGGATGTGCGCAAGCTCGGCACCGACTCCATCCAGATTTCGCTGCCCGGCCGCAGCAACCCGGAGCAGGCCAAGGAGCTGGTGGGCACCACCGCCCAGCTCGAGTTCCGGATGGTGGACGACACCAACCCGCAGTTCTTCGCGCAGATGCTCCAGAACAACCCGGCTCCGGCGGGCAGCGACATCACGCTGACGGACGAGGGTGGGTTCTCGCAGCTGCAGAGCCCGTCGCGCGAGGCGCTGCTCGAGTACACCAAGGGCAAGGTTCCGGAGAACCGCCAGGTCGTCACCGAGTGCATCGCCAACCCGATGAAGAAGAACGAGTGCGCCTCCTACCGCACGTACCTGCTGGACAAGGCGGTTCCTCTGACGGGTGAGAGCCTGTCGGGCGCGGACGCGTCCGTGAACCAGATGAACGAGCCGGAGGTGAACATCTCCTTCGACCCGGCTGGCGCTCGCGAGTTCGAGAAGCTGACCGAGGCGGGCGTGGGCCGCCGCATGGCCATCGTGCTGGATGACAACGTCCACACCGCGCCGAACATCAACGAGAAGATTGGCGGCGGCCGGGCCCGCATCACCATGGGCCGCATGGGTGCTCGCACCCGCGAGGAGTGGCTGGGCGAGGCGCAGACGCTGGCGCTGGTGCTCAAGGCGGGCGCGCTGCCCGCGCCGGTGACGGTGGGCGAGATTCGTCAGGTGGGTGCGAGCCTGGGTGACGAGCTCATCAAGAAGGGCAGCCTCGCGGCGCTGGTGGGCCTGGGGCTGGTCGTCCTCTTCATGGCCCTCTACTACCGCAAGGCGGGCATCATCGCGGACATCGCGCTGCTGTTGAACGGTCTGCTCATCCTGGCGGGGTTGGCGTTCTTCAACGCGACACTCACCTTGCCTGGCATCGCGGGGTTCGTGCTGACGCTCGGCATCGCGGTGGATGCGAACGTGCTCATCAACGAGCGCATCCGCGAGGAGTTGGGGCACGGCAAGTCCGCCAAGGCGGCCGTGGACCAGGGTTACGACCGGGCCTTCTGGACCATCTTCGACGCGCACGTGACGGCGCTCATCGCCGGCTTCATCCTGTTCTTCACGGGCACCGGGCCGGTGCGCGGTTTCGCCACCACGCTCATCGTCGGCCTGCTGGCCTCGTTGTTCACGTCCATCGTGGTGACTCGCGTCATCATGACTTACTTCGTCCACGGCAAGAACGCGCAGACGGTGTCAGTCTAGCCGGCGGGAACACGGGAAACTGCCATGCAGATCCTCAAGAACAAGACGAACTTCGATTTCATCGGCAAGCGCAAGCCCGCCATCTTCATCTCCACGCTCGTGAACATCGCCATCCTCGTGGGTATCGCGACGGTGGGGTTCAACTACGGCGTGGACTTCGCGGGTGGCACCGTGGTGGAGCTGAAGTTCAATCACTCCATCAGCGCGGCCGACGTGCGTGAGCGCGCCCAGAAGGGCGGCCTGCACGATGTGAGCGTGCAGAACATCGGCAGCGCGGACGAGAACGCGTTCCTCCTGCGCATGGGCGGCGTCACGCAGCTCACCGAGGAGAACGCCGAGAAGGCGAAGAAGGCCATCGAGGCGTTGGGCCCCATGCGCAACGTCTACGCGGACCTGGCCAACGGCATCATCAACTTCCGCTCGGCCACGCCAATGGCGGCGGAGACCATCAAGAAGGCCGTGGAGGACTCCGGCACGGGCGTGCAGGAGGTCCGCGTCCTGGGCGAGAGCCAGGCGGGCGCGGGCACCGACTACCAGGTCGTCGCCAGCGGCATGGCGGACAAGGTGTACTCTGCGCTGAGCGCGGGGCTGGAGAAGCCGGACTTCGAGCAGCGGCGCGTGGACTACGTCGGTCCGCAGGTGGGCAAGCAGCTGCGCAACCGCGGCGTCATGGCGCTGCTGTACTCGATGGTGGCCATCCTCATCTACGTGGCGTTCCGGTTCGACTTCAAGTTCGGTCCGGGCGCGCTGCTCGCCATGATTCACGACGTCATCATGGTGGCCGGCTACTACCTGGTGAGCCGCCGCGAGTTCGGCCTGACGGCCATCGCCGCGCTGCTGACCATCGTCGGCTACTCGGTGAACGACACCATCGTCATCTACGACCGCATCCGCGAGGACATGGCCAAGTACAAGGGCAAGCCGCTGGCGGAGGTCATCAACATCGCCGTCAACGACACCCTGGGCCGCACCATCCTCACATCCGGCACCACGGCGTTGTCGCTCATCGGTCTGCTCATCTTCGGCGTCGGCGAAATCTTCGACTTCGCCATGGCCATGCTGGTGGGCATCCTCGTGGGCACCTACTCCTCCGTGTACATCGCCAGCCCGCTCACCATCTGGCTGGACGAGCGCGCCGCGGCGAAGGAAGCCCGTCACCGCGACGGCATGCCGAAGCCGGCGTAGTCGTTCCCCGCCATGTGCCCCTTCGACGGGGCGCGTGACGCGACGAGGGCCCTGGTCTCCTCACGGAGGCGGGGCCCTCGTTGTTTCCGGCGCAGCCCTCCTGGGGCCCTAGAAGCGCGCCCCCAACGTCACGGAGCCGTCCAAGAGGCCGCCCTGGACGTCCTCGCCGTTCATCGCGCCCCGGGCGAAGTCGTCATCCAGGAGCAGCCGCCAGGTGGCGCGGAGGCCCGCGGTGAGCGCGCCGCTGTTGAACTCCAGGCCCGCGGCGATAGGCAGCTCCTCCTGGGTGTCGGAGCCGTAGAGTCCGCCGACGCCCGTCCCCCGGACGTCCACGTAGGTGAGGCCGAAGCCCGCGCCCACGAAGGGACGCACGCCGGTGATGAGCGGCGGGGAGAGCTTCACCAGGGCGCTGCCGCCTTGCCGGACGATGGCGGGGCCATCTCCCAGGAGCCGCACGTCGTCGATTCCGTTGCGGGAGCCCTCGTAGCCGACCTCGAACCCCAGGAACGTGGTGGGCTGCACATTGAGTGTGAGACCCCATGAGGGGCCCGTGTCGGTGAGATCTCCCAGGTCGCCCGTGTAGTCACCGAGCCCGCCCTTGAGGAACACGTTCACATCTCCGCGCTTGCCTTCCGCCTCATCCTTCGCCAACGCTGAACTGGCGCCGATGAGCGCGAGCGCGCAGACGCTCGCTTGGATAGTCGTGGATGTCATGAGTCCTCCCTGTCAGGTTGTGTGCAGACAGGCTGTGCATCCCCCGCCCGCCGCGCTCCCCACGGGCAGACAACTGGCCGAGCGCACGCCTGAACGCCCGAGCAGGAAGGGAAATGTCGTGCCCAAGGTTGGACTTTCCTCGTCAGACGTCTGAGGTACTGTCTCGCGTGTCAAGATTTCGTCCCGGCCACGGAGGGGTTCCGTGCGCCGAGGAGGGGAGCTCGCGCGTGCGGTGGTTGCTTCCAGACGTGGTCGAGGAGGAGGTGGGGTCGCTGGCGGGGGAGTTGTCACTCCATCCGTTGGCGGCGCGGGTGCTCTTGCATCGCGGTTACCGGACGCCCGAGTCGGCGTCCGCGTTCCTGTCGGACCGGCTGGCGGACCTGCCGGACCCGTTCCGGATGAAGGGCATGGCGGCGGGCGTGGACCGGTTGGTGCGCGCGCTGCACCGGCGCGAGAAGGTGACGCTGTACGGCGACTACGACGTGGATGGCGTGTGCTCCACGTCGCTCCTGTGTCTGTTCCTGCGGGAGCTGGGCGGCTCGCCCGCCACGTACATCCCCCACCGTCTGGATGAGGGCTACGGCCTCAACCTGGGCGCGGTGGAGCGCATCGCCGGGGATGGAACGCGGGTACTGGTGACACTGGATTGCGGCATCACCTCCGTGGCGGAAATCACCCGCGCGAAGGAGTTGGGGTTGGACGTGGTGGTCGTGGACCACCACACGGTGCCGCCCACGCTGCCCCCGGCCGTGGCGGTGCTCAACCCGCACCAGCCCGGCTGCGAGTACCCCACCAAGGCGCTGTGCGCCGCGGGCGTGGCCTTCAACCTCTGCATGGGCCTGCGCAAGCGGCTGCGCGACGAGGGTTACTTCGCCACCCGCAAGGAGCCCAACCTCCGGGCGCTGATGGACCTGGTGGCCCTGGCCACCGTGGCGGACGTGGTGCCTCTGACGGGCGCCAACCGCATCCTCGTGACGCACGGCCTCCAGGAGCTCACGGCCGCCCGCCGTCCGGGAGTGCGCGCGCTGAAGGAAGCGGCGGGCATGGACCCGGACACGCCCATCACCGCGGGTCAGGTGGGCTTCCGCCTGGGGCCCCGCATCAACGCCGCGGGCCGGTTGCATGACGCGTCGCTGGGACTCCAGTTGCTGTGCTCGGAGACGCTGGAGTCGGCGCGCTCGCTGGCCTCGGTGTTGGACCGGGCCAACGCGGAGCGGCAGGGCATCGAGAGTCACATCCTGACCCAGGCGCTGGCCCAGGCCGAGGAGCACAAGGACGCGCGTGGCCTCGTCCTCTTCGACGAGGGCTGGCACCCGGGCGTCATCGGCATCGTCGCCTCGCGCGTGGTGGAGCGCTACCACCGGCCCACCGTCATGGTCGGCGTGAAGGACGGGGTGGGGAAGGGCTCGGCGCGCAGCATCGAGGCCTTCCACCTGTTCGACGCGCTCAGCGGGTGCTCGGAGCTGCTCACGAAGTTCGGTGGCCACAAGCACGCCGCGGGTCTCACCATCGACGCGGACAAGCTGCCCGCGCTGCGCGAGGCGTTCGAGAAGATTGCCTGGCAGCGGCTCACCCCCGAGGACCTCATCCCGCGCTGCCGCGTGGACGCCGTGGTGAGCGCCCGGGACTTGGATGCGACGGCGGTGGAGGCACTTCAGCGGCTGGGGCCCTTCGGTCAGGGCAACCCGGAGCCGGTACTGGTGCTGCGCCATCAGGTGGCTCGCCCGCGGGTGCTCCCGGCGAAGGCCGCGGGCAGCAACGGGCACTTGAAGCTGGCCCTCGTGGAGGCCCCGGAGCTGGACGCCATCGGCTTCGGCATGGCGGACCGCGTGCGGCTGGTGGAAGGGCCCGTGGACCTGGCCTTCCAGGCGGGTTTCGACACGTTCCGTGGACAGCGAAAGCTGTCGCTGCGGCTCAAGGACGTGCGGGCCGCGGCGTGAGGCGGGGCCTCGTCAGGCGAGGCCCCAGCGCACCCGGCCGGGAGTCATCAACGCGCCCACGCGCGCCAGTTCGTTGAGGCGGAAGCGCTCGGCCTGGCGCTCGAAGGCGTGACGGCAGCGCTCCGAGCAGAAGAAGTACCGGCGCTTCTTGTACTCCGACGACGGTTGCCCCTCCGGTGTCTCCAACTGCTTGCCGCACACCGGGTCCCAATGCTTGCCCTGGCTCTGCCCCTGCACGCCCTTCATGCCCCACCTCCCCGCCACACCCGACGGTGGGCACAAGCAGGGCATATGCCAACCCCCACGCCCCTCGGAGGAGCGAGGGAGCGAGGGGCGCCTGGCCGGCGGGAGGTGGAAAAACTTCCGCGCGGCCGAGCGCGACGCGACGTGTTGACTAGAAGGCGACGCCGACGCTGCCACCCAGGAAGAAGTCGTTCAGGTAGCCGCGGCGGAAGCCGATGGCCTCCAGGCGCAGGGCCAGCCGGAGGTTGCCGTCGCGGGTGAGCTTGGGACGGCCGCGAAGGCCCAGTCCGTACTGCATGACGGGCTTGATGCCGTTCACCTGGGTCTCCTTGTTGTCCACGGAGACGTAGGACGTCACGTAGGTGATTCCACCGCCCACTTGCCCGAAGACGCCGAAGTCGGACTTGCCGAACTTGAGCTCATAGGCCGGAGCGATGGTGAAGTAGTGGTACGTGTATCCGGCCTTGATGAACTGGGTGCCGTCGCTCTCGCCACCGAAGGTCCAGCGGACATCGGCCCAGAGGGCCTCGCGCAGGGGCTCGATGTTGAGGATGCGGCCGTACTCCCAGGTGGCTCGCACGCCCAGGCCCACCGTGGTGTTGGCGAAGCGGCCCTGGGGTGATGAGAGCAGGAGGGCTCCGGCGAGCAGCTCCACGGCGAAGCCCTTGTTGGGGTCGTCCATGCCCGCCAGTGCCTTGAAGTCGCCGTCCTCGCCCTCCTGCTCGGAGACGCGGCGGAACTCCTCGGCCTGGTCGGTGAAGCGGCGGCGGTACTCGGCGGCCTCTTCTTCGTCAATCTGCTGCTGGGTGGGGCCCGGTTCGTCCTCCGGGTAGGCGTACGGGTCGTCATCGTCCTGCGCGAGCGCGGGAGAGGAGGCGAGCAGTCCGCCCACGAGGCAGCGGGTGAGCCAGGTCTTCACGGTGACGGTCCTCATCAGTCGGCACCCAGGCGGGGGCAGGTGGTGCCGCCAGCGGCGCTGGGCGGGCAGAGGTTGGGGTTGTTGGTGCCCACGAGTTGGTCTCTGGGAATCTGCAGGTGGTCCATCAGCTCGTTGCAGACGGCCTCCTTCAGGCGCAGGTCCGTGACGTGGCTGATGATGGCTCCGGCGGCCGCGGCCATGGTGAACTTCGACTGGTCGGAGATGAACCGGCGGGTGAGCTGCAGGATGCCGGGCGTCGCGGTGGTCTCGTCGTTGTAGGCCGCGACGATGGAGCGCAGCAGGATGTCGCGCTGTCCGGTGGCCTCTCCGGCCTGGTACAGGGCGCTCGCGAGGATGGTGCCCACCAGGTACTCCTTGCCGCTGAACTGGCCCAGGCTGTTGTCGCGGATGCTGTCGCGCAGGGCGTCGTCGATGCAGCGGTCCGTCTTGGCCAGGTCTCGCTGGTCGGCCAGGGGGCCGTGCTCGGCGCCGTAGAAGGACGTGGAGAGGAAGCGGGTGTCGCAGCCGTTCTTGCTGCGGCAGGTGGCGCCGTAGGCGTGCAGGTCGGCCAGGCCCTCGTCGAAGGACTTGAGGATGTTGGCGCCCGGGCTGGCGCCGCCGGGGCTGGACCAGGTGATGAGCGCCTCCGGGAAGGGCGTGCCGCCGTAGGCCTTCAGGTTGAAGATGCGGTGAGCGTACTCGTGGGTGATGACCCCGGCGTTGATGGACAGGGGCGCTCGCTGCAACTGGTCGAACGGGAGGATGAGGAAGGACTCCATCGCCGAGAAGTAGAGGGCGTTGTCCTTCATGGGGCCCGGCTGGACGTCGGTGAGGACGAACTCCGGGAAGTAGTACGTCTTGACGGGCTTCTTGAAGTCAGTCACCGGGATGTTGGTGACCTCCCGGAAGTAGTCGAAGGCGCGCTCGAGGTTGTAGTACGTCGTCACCATGTTCCAGGTGTGGAAGTCCGCGGGCCACAGGACGTCATCCTGGTTGATGTAGTTGGCGGCGACGTCGTGGCCCTCGCCCTTGAGCAGGGCGGCGGCGAACGCGTCGGCCGTGGTGGCATTGGTGAGTTCGGGGTCCTTCGGGTCGAAGACGATGCGCGCGCCGCCGTGGATGTCCGCCACGGTGCCGCTGAGACCGACGATGTCGTCGACCGTCTTGAGCTCGACCTCTTCAGGGACGTACTGCCCGTTGCCGGAGAGCACCAGGGCTCGAATCTTGACCGGGGTCTGCGGGTCGGGCGCACAGCCTGCGGCCAGGCCCAGCACCGCGGTGGTGGCGATGACTGTTCGGAGCATGGGGCCGTTTTACTCCGGTCTGCTCGGAACGTGTATTCCCCTCGGAATCCCAGAGGGGCCGCCCCGGGACGGGAGGCCCCGTGCGGCGGGACGGCCTGGCGGGTACGCACCTCGGGTGGGGCCGTGGGCGCACGGGAGGGCCCTTGGGGGGATGTGGCGGGCGCCAGGAGGCGTGTGGGGCGCCGACCGTCGGAGAGGTGTCAGGAGGACGCGGACTCCTTGACGCATCGTTTCCACGCTCTTTAAGGTGCCGCGCCTTTCCCTCTCCGAACAACGCAGGCGGTCTCCATGGCGGTCCCATTCATCTCCGAGGTCAAGCGTACCCACACGTGCGGTCAGCTCACCGCGACGAATATTGGCGAGGAGGTCGTCCTCTTCGGCTGGGTGCACAATCGTCGAGACCACGGCGGCGCGGTCTTCATCGACCTGCGGGATAGGGACGGTTTGACGCAGGTGGTGTTCGAGCCGGACCACGCGGAAGCGCACGGGCTTGCAGGCAGCCTCCGGTTGGAGTTCTGCATCGGCGTGCGCGGCAAGGTCGTCTCGCGTGGCAAGAACGTGAACCCGAAGATGAAGACGGGTGAAATCGAGGTCAAGGCGAGCGACCTCACCATCTTCAACCGCTCCGAGCCGACGCCGTTCCCCATCGAGGACGCCATCGACACCTCGGAGGAGAAGCGCCTGGCGCACCGCTATCTGGACCTGCGCCGCTCGCCGCTCCAGAAGTCGCTGATGACGCGCTCGAAGATGAACGCGCTGACGCGGGCGTACATGGTGGACAAGGGCTTCCTGGAGCTGGAGACGCCGTTCATGGGCAAGTACACGCCCGGCGGCGCGCGCAACTTCCTGGTCCCCAGCCGCATGAACGCGGGCAAGTTCTACGCGCTCGCGGAGAGCCCGCAGCTCTACAAGCAGCTGTTCATGGTGGCGGGCTTCGACCGGTACTTCCAGATCGTGAAGTGCTTCCGCGACGAGGACCTGCGCGTGGACCGGCAGCCGGAGTTCACGCAGATCGACGTGGAGATGAGCTTCGTCAGCCAGGACGACATCTTCACCATCATCGAAGGTCTGGTGAAGAAGCTGTGGGGCGAGGTGCTGGGCATCGACGTGCCCACGCCCTTCATGCGCATGGACTTCTACGAGTCCATGGCGAAGTACGGCAACGACAAGCCGGACCTGCGCTTCGGGCTGGAGCACACGGTGCTCACCGACCTCATCCGCGAGCACGGTGAGGCGGGCGGCGTGCCGATGATGTTCGAGGCGGTGCAGAACAAGGGCATCGTCAAGGCGATGGTCATCCCCGCGGACAAGGCGATGAGCCGCGCGGAGAGCGACAAGCTGGAGGAGTTCGCGAAGCAGGCGGGCGCCAAGGGCCTGGCGCGGGCGAAGGTGGGCGAGGGGGGCGAGTGGACGCAGTCCCCGCTGTCCAAGACGATTTCGCCGGCGCTGCGGGCGGCCATCAACCAGGCGGTGGGCGCGAAGACGGGCGACCTCATCCTGTTCCAGTTCGGCAAGGAGGCGCTGGTCCACACCGTGATGGCGAACCTCCGCGTGCACGTCGCGAAGAAGCTGGGGCTGATTCCGGAGTACGGCAGCGGCGGCCAGTGGAAGTTCCTATGGGTGGTGAACCCGCCCCTGTTCGAGCACGACGAGGAGACCAACACGTGGGTGGCGGCGCACCACGCCTTCACGCGTCCGCACGACGAGGACGTGCCGTACCTGCTCACGGACCCGGGCCGGGTGAAGTGCCACCGCTACGACGTGGTGCTCAACGGCTTCGAGATTGGCGGCGGCTCCATCCGTCTGCATGACCCCAAGGTCCAGGCGGAGGTGTTCAAGGCGCTGGGCATTGGTGATGAGGAGGCGCAGGCCAAGTTCGGCTTCCTGCTGGACGCGCTCAAGTTCGGCGCGCCTCCGCACGGTGGCATCGCGCTGGGCATGGACCGGCTCGCCTTCCTGCTCACCGGCTCCGAGTCGCTGCGCGACGTGATTCCGTTCCCCAAGACGAAGACGGGCACGGACCTGATGACGGGCGCCCCGGGCGACGTGGACGACAAGCAGCTGCGCGAGCTGCATGTGCGTCCGGTGCCGCCGCCGCAGAAGTAGTCAGACGATGGAGGCGAGGGGCTCCGGCCCTCCCTCCAGCGTGTCCCTCAGTCGCTGGAGTCCCTTCTCCAGCGACGCGCGGGTGCGGGGGGCTCCCAGACAGACGCGCACCGATGCTGGCGCGGTGGCGGGCCCCACGTTGAAGAGCTCGGCGGGCGTGACGGTGACGCCGCGGCGCCGGGCGTGGGATGTGAAGGGCTCCGCGCGCCACGGTGCCGGGAGCTTCAGCCACAGGTGGTAGGTGGCGCCGCGGCCTGGGCGTGGCAGCCACTCCCCCAGCAGCTTCTTCGCCAGCTCCATGCGTTCCTGGGCCTCGCGGCGCCGGCGGATGACGAGCTCGTCCGCGATGCCTTCGCGCACCCAGCGCGTGGTGATTTCGGCCATCAGCGCGGGAGTCATCCGCGTGGCCAGGCCTGTCTCCTCCGCGAGCCGCTCCGTGTGGGTGTTCTCGGGCGTGGCCAGGTAGCCCATGCGCAGGCCCGGGGCGAGCAGCTTGGAGACCCCCGCGATGAACCAGCCGGACTCGGGCAGGAGTGAGCACAGCGGCGCGGGGCGCTTGTCGAGCAGGAGTCCGTAGGCGTCGTCCTCGACCACCGAGAGGCCGTGCTGGCGGGCCACGGCGGCGATGCGGCGACGGCGCTCCTCGGTCATCACCGCGCCGGTGGGGTTCTGGAGGTTGGGCAGGCAGAAGAGGACCTTCGCGCCCGTGCGGCAGGCGGCCTCGAGTGCATCCGGGAGCAGTCCGTGCTCGTCCATGGCGACGCCGTGCAGGCGCAGGTGGAACCGGTTCGCGAGCACCTTGAGCCCTGGGTAGGTGAGTGATTCGCAGAGCACGGTGTCACCGGGGCGCGTGAGGGCGCTGAGGGCGACCTCCATCGCGTGCTGTCCGCCCGAGCACACGATGACGCGTGAGGGGGCGACCTCCAGGCCGAAGCGCTGAATCCACTGGGCACCGGCCTCGCGGTGGGAGGGAAGTCCCGCGTGGGGTTGATAGTCGAGCAGGTCAGGCAGTTGGGGAGAGCGTTGGAGCGCGTCCAGGGACTTGCGCAGGGCCCTGCCCGCGGGGTCGCCTGGTGGTGTCGCGGGCCAGTTGAGTCCGAGCTCCACGAGCGCGTCGTCGCCGAGGTCGGGTGCGGGGGAGGGGAGATGGCGAGGTGTGTCCCGGGGGCGGACGAAGGTGCCTCGGCCGACTTCGCCGCCGATGAGGCCGCGGCGTTCGGCCTCCGCGTAGGCACGTGTCACGGTGCCGACGGTGACTCCCACCTTCTCCGCGAGCTCACGATGGGTGGGCAGGCGAGTACCCGCGGCGAGACGGCCTTCCTCGATGTCCGCGCCGAGTGCATCCGCGATGACCCGGTACAGCGGGCCTTCACGGCCCCGGAGGTTGGGCGTCCAGATTGTCATGGTGACAATTCATACGGTTGACGAGGGTGTTCGCGCAATGCATCCATTGTATCGGTACATGTGAAGGCCGCTGTCTGGGTGAGGACTCATCGCGGCCAGGGGAGCGCACTCCATGCAGGTGACGATTGTCGATGCCTTCACGCAGCGGCCTGGTGCAGGGAACCGAGCGGGCGTGGTGTTGGACGCGGCGGGACTGGGCGAGGAGTCGATGCAGCGCATCGCCGCGGCGGTCGGGGCGTCGGAGACCGCGTTCCTCTTGTCTGGCCCTGATGGGCGAGGGGTTCGGCTGCGCTACTTCACGCCGACGGATGAGATTGATTTCTGCGGCCATGCCACGGTGGCGACGTTTCACCTGTTGGCGGAGCGAGGATTGTTGCCTCGCTCGGGGACGACCCGGTTGGAGTGCGCGGCGGGGACTCTCGATGTGGAGTTGGAGGCGATGGGGACGGGTGGGAGCCGGCCTTGGATTGTCACGCCTCGATTGCCGTGGCTGGAGTCGCCCGTGTCATTGGAGCGCGTGATGGCGCTCGTGGGTGGGGCGGTGGCGATGGTGGATGAATCGCTTCCCGTGCGGCGCAACGGGCATCGGTTGATGGTTCCGTTTCGCCGGAGGGAGGATTTGTGGGGACTGGCTCCGCGCTCGGGTGAGCTGGCGGAGTTGCTGCGGCCTCATGGGCTGAGTGGGGTGTATGTCTTCACGCGCGAGACTCGCGAGGCTGGGAGCATGGCGCACTCGCGCTACTTCGTGCCCGGGATTGGCGTGCCGGAAGACCCCGCGACGGGTTCAGCGGCCGGGCCGCTGGGGATGTACCTGGCCATGAATGGCGTGCTGCCGCTTCCCGCCGAAGGCGGCACTGTCCTCGCGCGAATCGAGCAGGGAGATGCCATGGGCAAGCCTGGGCGTATCGAGGTGGAGGTGACTGGCAGGGCGGGACAGCCCGAACGGGCCCGTATCGGCGGAGTCGCCGTGACGGTGCTCGAGGGCACGTTGCACGTGTGAGGGGGCGATTTGCTTCGCGGCTTGTTCGGGCGAAGCCGCGGAGCACCGGGAGCGGAGATGTCGTGCTTGTTGTGTGCATCGCCCTGCGAGCGCACCGCTCGCGTGTGAGGTGGGCACTGGGCCTCGCGATTCGTTTGGGTGACGCCGTGGTGCACGTGGGGCGGACTTGTTGTGTGCGTCGCGCAGCGAGCGCACCGCTCGCGTGTGAGGTGGGCACTGGGCCTCGCGACTCGTTTGGGTGACGCCGTGGTGCACGTGGGGCGGACTTGCTGACCGTCTTCTTGAGGAACCCCGTGGTACCCATCGACAACAACCATGTCGAGCGGCAGATGCGCGACATGGTGATGGGCCGAAAGAACCACTACGGCAGCAAGTCGAAGCGAGGCACCGAGGTGGCCGCTCTCTTCTACTCGCTCATCGAGACGGCTCGCCTGCGCGGAGAGGAGCCGGGGCACTACCTGCAGCGCGCTGCGCTCGCCTCCATCGAGAATCCGGGCTCTGTCACGCTCCCCAAGAGCCAAGCCTGACGACCACACCTGTCGCCCTCTCTACGGGTCAACTTCATGCAAGGACGGGGCACGGCGAACAGTTACGATGGAACGCTCGTTCTCCGTGCACCGCGTCACGTGTCGGGCAACCGTCTTTTGAATCCGCGCGGCGGCCCTGGCTACGCTTGGCGGCAAGAGGCCGCCATGACCACCGCCGCTCCCATCCCCTCCGCGCCCGAGCCCGTCGCGCTCGTGACACCTCCCCTCGCCACCGAGCCGGTGCCGCCCGCGTGGAGCCTCGCGAAGCGGCTCGGCTTCCGCTTCGTCTGCGCCTTCATCCTCATCAGCTGCTTCGCCTTCCCGCTCGACTCGCTCCCTGTCATCGGCACGTCCATCTCCCAGGCCATCAGCGACTTCTGGGCCATCGTCGTCCCCTGGGTGACGCGCAACGTGGCGAGGTACCCGAATGAGCTGCCCATGGACCAGACGGGCAGTGGCGACAGGGCGTTCGACTATGCACAGACGGCCTTGTTCCTCGCGCTCGCCCTCATCACGACGGCGGTGTGGTCCCTCGTCGACCGGTGGCGGCAGCGCTACGACAAGGCCCACACCCTGCTGCACATCTACGTGCGCTACCTGCTGGCCATCCCCATGCTGGGCTACGGCTTCTCCAAGGTCTTCAAGTCGCAGTTCCCCATGGCGTCCGTCGAGCGGCTCACCCAGTCCCTGGGCGACTTCTCCCCCATGGGCCTGTTGTGGACCTTCATGGGCCACTCCCCTGGCTACAACCTCTTCACCGGAGGCGCCGAGGTGCTGGGCGGACTGCTGCTGCTCACCCGCCGCACCACGACGCTCGGCGCGCTCGTGGTCATCGGCGTGATGTCCAACGTCGTCGCGCTGAACTTCTTCTACGACGTCCCCGTCAAGCTCTACTCCACCCAGCTCCTGCTCTTCGCCGTCTTCCTCACGCTGCCGGACCTGCGCCGGCTCGCCAACGTCTTCGTCCTCAACCGCGCCACCCAGCCCGCGTCCCTCGAGCTCCCCTTCACCCTCCCCACCCGCGTCCTGTGGGCCACGCGCGCCGCGAAGCTCCTCTTCATCGGCTGGCTGCTCCACGGCGGCGCCACCCGGAGCCACGAGCGCTACACCCAGTGGGGCGACGGCGCGCCCCCGCCACTCCTCGGGGGCCTCTACCAGGTCGAGTCCTTCACCCGGGACGGCCAGGAGCTCCCGCCGCTGCTGACGGACCCGCACCGCTGGCGCGCTGTCTCCGTCGGCCGCAACGTGGTGACCGCCCGGAAGATGGACGACGTGCGCCGCCACTTCCCGGTGAAGGAGGGCGAGGACGGGAAGTCCCTCCTCCTCATGTCGAGCTGGGACGACGACGCGAAGCCCGTGGCCACCCTCCAACGCGAGACGCCGGAGGCGGAGCACCTGGTGCTCCGAGGCGAGGTCGACGGCGCGAAGGTCGACGTGAAACTGAAGGCGGTGGACCTGTCGAAGACCCAGCTGCGCGGGCGCGGCTTCAACTGGGTGCAGGAGCGGCCCTACAACCGCTGACGCCCGGGGCCTACCGCTCCGCCGCGCACCCGCTCGCCACCGCGGCGGGCATCGCCGGCAGGGGCTCGACGAACCGCCCCTCGCCGAAACCCAGCGCCCAGAAGCGCGGGCGCACCTCCTCGCGCGTGAGCAGCCGCAACAGCAGGAACTTCGCCTCGTCCTGTCCGTCGAAGGCCATGGGGAAGGTGTTGTGGTGCATCGCCACGGACGTGGACGAGCCGAGCACCTTGTGCGCATCCAGCGCCTCGCGCGGCCCCATGTGCACCGTGTGGAGCACCCGCGGCCGGTAGGCGCCAATCGGCAGCACCGACAACCGCATGGGCCCGAAGCGCGCGGCCATCAAGCCTCGCGACTCGTTTGGGTGATGCCGTGGTGCACGTGGGGCGGACTTGTCGTGGGCATCGCCCTGCGAGCGCACCGTTCGCGTGTGAGGTGGGTACGGGGCCTCGCGACTCGTTTGGGTGATGCCGGAGTGCACGTGGGGCGGCGATGCCTTGCGTGTTGTGTGCGTCGCGCAGCGAGCGCACCGCTCGCGTGTGAGGCGGGCACTGGGCCTCGCGACTCGTTTGGGGGATGCCCGTGGTGCCTTGCTTGCGAGTTCATCCTTCGCCACCGGCCTTGACGGAAGCCTCCGCAGTCTCGAAATGCATGCGGGGCCGCGAACAGTGGCGAGGGTCCCGCGCGTGATAAGCCCTCGGGCGTGCTGAAGGTCTCCCAGCCCTGGATGTTCATCGCGCCCACCCTCGCGACCTGCGTGGGGCTCATGGCGGCGAGTGCTCACGGTGTCCGTTCCGGAGCGTTCCTCCCAAACCTCGTGGCCATCGTGCTCGGGGGCGCTGGCTTCCTGCTCCTGACACGGGGTTCATGGGCGTCGCATCGCTGGGCGGAGCGAGGGCTCCCCGTGTTCGCGTGTCTGGCCATCGCCGCGACATTGGCCTCCCCGGGGATCGAGGGTGTTCATCGCTGGTGGTCACTGGGGCCCGTGCGAGTCAACGCATCCGCGGCCTTCCTGCCGTGGCTGTTCCTCGGCATCTTGTCTCGAGGCACGTGGAACCCGCGGCTCGCGTGGGGGCTCGTGGTCATCGCGCAAGGGCTTCACGTCATTCAGCCGGACGCGGCGCAAGCGACGGCGCTCGCGCTCGCGGCTGTGCCGTTGCTGGTGGGCGGCCACTTCGTGAACAGGCGCGCGGGCCTCTTCATCGCAGTGCTGCTGCTGAGCCTCGCGGCCGTCACCTGGACTCGGAAGGACCCGCTCGACGCGCTAGACCATGTGGAGCGCATCCTCGTGCTCATCGCGGCGCGGGGGGCGCCCTTCGTGTTCGTGGCCGGGGTCGCCGCCGTGGGGTTGTTTCTCCCGGGAGTCTTCGCGGCGCGGAGTCATGACCCGCGAACCGCGCGCATGGGGGCCAGCTTCATCCTGTACTTCGCCATGGTGTCTGGAGCGACGTTCGTCGGGAACTTCCCCGTTCCCGTCTTCGGTGCGGGTGCGGGGCCTGTTCTCGGGTGGTGGGCGATGGTCACCGTGCTCCGCGTGCATGGACCGGCGCCCCGGGAATGAACCGAGGCGCCGGTGCCTCCAACCCACCTGAGCCTCAGTGTGGAGAGTCGTCGTAACTCCTCGCTGAGCCCCGTTTGGTGCGGCGAGGACGTTCGTGGATGGGGGCGCGTGCTGCGGCACCCAGCGACACGTCGCCGTTCGCCTTCTGGCGGAGTTCCCAGGAGCCAATGTCACGCAGGTCATCCGCGAAGAGGAGGCGCTTGCGAGCCCCCGCATGTCGATGGTGGAGCGGCCCGGTTCCGGTAGCACGTCAGGCGGACTTGCTGTGACGTGGCTCGTGGGCGCCTTGCTCGTGCATGGGCTTGCCGGTCGCTCGTCTGTCGAAACCACGCCGCGAAGTCGCTGGGTGTCGCTTCTCGCGCCAAGGGAAGACGCAGTCGATGCCGACGTGTCTCGGGGGCGAAATCCGTGGCGGCGGGGGGCGACCGTACGTGCAAGGGTTGCTCGTCCGCGCCGGAGCAGAATGGGCCGACCGCCGACGGAGGACGGGACACGCGCGGTGTTCGTGGCTCGGTGAGTCCGCGGTGATATGCGCGGAAGGAATGCTCGCCCCAGGGCGTCGGCAGCGCATGAGATTCTTCGCCTACCCCTACGCCGGTCCCGAGGAGATTCGTCGCCGCTCCACCGTGGCGCCTCCCGGAACTCTCATTCGCGCACTGCCGGACCTGGAGACCTGGCTCTCCGCCCATCCCGATGCGCTCATCGAGGGCGCGACCTACGTCGTCGACCTGCGAGCATGCTTGAAGCTTGCCCCTCGACGCTCGGAGCACGTCGCCTGCGCTGGAGGTGAAGACGTCCTCGCCGCTGGCGAGATGGGCTTCGCCGCGCGTGCTCGCGGCGCTCGGGTCTTCGCCATCAGCAACCTGTCGACGGGCTACTGCCCGGACGTGTCCTGCTGGAACGCCGTGGTGGAATCCTTGGCTCGCGCGGGCCTGTCAGCGCCGCCGGCCTTCAACCCCGCGGCGCTCTTTCGCCGCTGCCCGGTCTGCGCTGAGACCACGCTCGTGAAGGAGCAGTGGTTCGTCTGCACCTTCTGCGACGCGGACCTCCCCATCGACTGGAATGTCTCGGCCCGTCGGGAGGTGGACGTTGTCGCGCACGATGACCGTCCCCGGTCCCTCTCGGCGGACTGAATCCGTGCCATGTTCCGAGACTCAAGAGGCCTCGTGGGGCTCCCATGACCTTGCGTGGGGGCCTTGAGCCGGACTTCGCATGCCCCCCACTTCGTTGGGGCACTCAGCAAGGTCCAGCATGCGGTGCGTCAGCCGCTTCGCACTGGAGAGGCCAGGAAGCCGACCTGGGAGGTGCTTCGCGTAGTGGAGTGCCGAGCCACAACCGCGTAAACAGGCAGATTCCAGGGAGGGGTAGGTGCCGATGAAGACGTTCCTCGTGGTCAACCCGCGCAGCGCGAATGGCCAGACCGGAAAGCGCTGGGTGGAGATTGCCGCGCAGGTGGGAAAGGTGCTCGGCGAGTTCGGGCACGGTTTCACCCAAGGCGGGATGGATGCCGCGCGCATTGCCCGCGAGGCGCTGGACCAGGGGTACGAGTGCATTGTCGCGGTGGGCGGTGACGGCACCCTCAACGAGGTCACCAACGGTTTCTTTCGCGACGGCAAGGCCATCAACCCGAACGCGGCCCTCGGCCTCATCCCCCGAGGCACTGGCGGCGACTTCCGTCGCACCTTCGGCTGGGGCCTGGACCTGGACTCCTCCCTCGAGCGTCTGCGCACCGGAACCACCGAGCCCTTCGACGTGGGCCGCCTCGACTTCATCGGTAACGACGGCCAGCCCGCGACGCGCTACTTCGCGAACATCGCTTCATTCGGCGTCAGCGCCGTGGTGGCCGCCGAGGTGAACAGTGGCAGCAAGGCGCTCGGCGGCAACGTCAGCTTCTTGTGGGGCACGCTGAAAGGCCTGATGAAGCACACCGAGCGCAAGGTGAAGCTGTCCACGGATGGAGGTCCCGTGGAGACGCTCGACATCACTGCGGTCGCCGTGGCCAACGGGCGCTACTTCGGCAGCGGCATGTTCGTCGCCCCCGATGCCATCACTCACGACGGTGCCTTCGACATCACCATCTGGTCCGGCTACGGCCTGGGTGACTTCCTCCTCAAGTCCAAGGGCGTCTACAACGGCTCCCATGTCACCTGGAAGGGCACCCGCCGCCTGCGCTGCCAGACCCTCCACGCCGAGTCCGCTGACGGCCACGACGTGATTCTCGACGTCGATGGCGAGACACCCGGCCGCCTTCCCGCGACCTTCACCCTGCTGCCCTCGGCCATCCGCATCAAGGTGTAGCCTCCAGCCGCGCTGCCGCTTTGTGACGGGACGGCAGCCGCCGTGCGGGTGCATTGAAGATTTGTGCGGGGGCTGCGAGCGCTGCGCCACTCGAGTGTGCCCCGTGTCGACTTCGATGAGCGTCGACCGCGAGGGGCATGGGGCTCCTCGTGGACGCTCCCTCAAGGCGACCATGCACACTCCCAGCTCCCTGGACCGTCGTTCCCTTCGCTCGTCTCTGGCAAGGCTTGCGCAGCCGCTCGCGGTGGCCTTGTTGCTCCCGCTCCCCGTGCTCGCGGCGCAGGTGCCGGTTCAGTGCAACAACACCGTCAGCGATGACGAAACGCTCAACGCCGCGGTCGCCGCGAGCGCGGCGGGAGATGAACTCGTCATCTCCGGACCGTGCCTCATCAACTCGACGATTCGTCTTCGCGGTCAGCGTGCGTACCGAGGTGGAGAACCCTCGGGCACGGTCATCCGGCAGGCGAACGGGGCCAACCTCGTGGCGCTGATGGCCAGTGACACCTGGCTGGATGCGCAGACCTTCACGGGCGACCCGGTGAGCGTGAAGAACCTCACGCTGGAGGGCAATGCGAGCAACAATCCCAGCAAGGCCACCGACGGCATCGTGTTGATGTCATGGAACTCCACGGTGGAGAACCTGCGCATCAACCACATGCGCGGCTCGGGCATCCGCCTCACCAACACCCATAGCGCGGGGGCACCCATCGTCAACACGCAGGTGAACGGGCGAATCGTCCACAACTTCATCAGCGACTCGGGACTCCATGGTGTGTACGTCCAGGACTCCGGCAACTCCGTCACGGATTGGGACCTCATCGACAACTGGATTGCGGACTCGGGCGAGAGCGCCATTCGCATGGAGAACGCGGCGGGCTGGAAGGTGCGAGGCAATCACCTCTACGGCGTGGGTCAGTCGGCGCTCGTCGCGCGCCGGATGTTCGGCACCACCCTCGCAGACAACTACGTCGAGGGATTCGGCGAGGGCACCACCGCGGGGACGTGGGCGGGCATCGACGTCACGGTGCAGGGGGACGCGGCCTCGGTCATCTCCGACAACAAGGTCTTCAACTTCGGAGGTGAGCCCAACGCCGCCTCTCGCTACCACTACCTGTCCATCGGTCAGGTCAACTACGGCACGGGCTTCGTCTCGGTGACGGGGAACGTCATCCGAGGCAACGGTGGCACGACAAGCCGGGGCTTGAGCTACGAGAAGGGCAGTGGAACGGCGTTGACCGTGACATCCACGGGCAACCTCGTCACGGGTGTCGGTACCTCTCGCCACGTGGGAACGGGCGTCACCGTCACCTCCGGGCAGTGAGGGCAGGGAGGCTGGCCTTGGCCTCCCAGGTGAATGACAAAGGTGGCGCCGCTCGTGTGGCGTGTGGACGCGGGAGAGGAGGCTGCTCCTCTCGCCCTGGCTCATTCATGAGCGGCGACACGTGCGGGCGTCTCGGTGCTGGTGGCACGGGGCGTCAGCTTCGGCGCGAACTTCGCGCGGTAGTACCGCACCCACAGCCTGAGCCCCGTGACGCCCACCACGGTGGGGGCGAGGAACACCGCGAGCTGCATTCCCTCGATGCCCAGGTGCCGGGCGTTGACCACGAGCACCGCCGTCAGCGTCGCGATGCCCGAGCCGATCATCGCGCCCATGTGCTCGAACCACCAGTGCATGCGCTCCTGGGGCGCTCGAAGCCAATACCGGAGCGATGAACCTCCCAGGACGATTCCCACGAGCGAGAAGCCCCACAGCAGGGGGATATCCACGGCGAGCCCCCACGCCCCCGTGAACAGCCCGAGCCCGAGCGTCAGCGCGGAGAGCCCGAGGTCAAAGAGGTTGCGGTTCGGCGTCGTCCGAGCGCGGGTGCGCAACACTCGCACGCCCATGGACACGGACGTGCCGCTCAAGGCACTCAGGTAGATGAAGAAGAGGGCGGTTGAACGCTCGGCCGGCCCCTGTGTGAACCGCCAACCGGAGATGAGCAGGCCCGTGAGGCAGACGACGAGCATCGCGGCCACGTAGACCCAACCCACGCGCCGGTGGAGTGTGCTCCCCTTGCGTGCGACCAGCGGCAACCACAGCGCGGTGAATCCGATGACTCCCGCGGTGATGTGGAGCGTGCGAGCAATGACATCGAGCGACATGCGGCCCTCCCGGGTGAAGCGAGACGGGGGCCAAGGTACGCAAGCGCTCGGTGGGCCACATCGGCGGGAAGTCACGGAGTCACGCTGTGACTTCCGGCACATGTCCACCCACCGGAGCGAGGCCCTATGCTGCGCATCCATGGCCTTGAGTCACCACACGAGGAAGACAGCCTCGGTCCAGCGGTTGTTGCTGGTGGCCGGAGTGCTCACGTGGGGAGTGGTCGGCGCCACTCGCGGCGAGGAGATTCTGCGCAACCCCTCGCTGCTCGCATCACTCCGGGAGCTCGTCTGGTTCATCGCGTTCGTCTCGTTCGGTGTGGCGTACTGGCGCAGCGCCCGGGCACGAGGCGAGGGCGATTTGCTGTGGCTGGGCGTGCAGTCGGTGGCGGCGCTCGCCGTCATCGGCACTGGCGGAACGGGGGTGGAGGGCGCGTTGCTCGCCATCGTCGCGGCGCAGGTCGCCGAGTCGATGCCCCAACGCATGGCGACGGCCTGGGTCGTCGCGCAGTCCGTGGCCATGTTGTGCGTCTTCCTGGTTCTCTATTCGCTGGAGCGCGCGCTGCTCCAGACGCTCATCTTCGTCGGCTTTCAGGGCTTCACGCTGGGCTCGACCATCGTCATGGTCCGGGAGGCCCTCGGGCGAGCCGAGTTGGCGCGTCTGCATGTGGAACTCCATTCCGCGCAGGCGTTGCTCGCCGCCCGGGAGCGGGAAGGGGAGCGATTGCGCATCGCTCGCGAGCTGCACGACTCCCTGGGCCATCACCTCACGGCCCTGTCGCTCAACCTGGAAGCCGCTGTGTACACCGCGAGGGAGCCGGACTCGCTCGAGCATCTGCGGCGCGCTCGCGAAGCCTCGCGTGTGCTGATGGCGGAGGTTCGTCAGTCGGTGTCCGCGCTGCGGGAGTCCCCCACGCCTCTGCTCGAGACACTTCGTGAACTCGCTCAAGGCGCACCCGGGCTCACCGTCCATCTCGATGTGCCGGGGGCGCTGGTGCTCGCTTCAGCGGAGGCGACGCATTCGCTCATCCGCTGCGTCCAGGAGGTCCTCACGAACACACTCCGTCACGCGCAGGCGACGCAGCTCTGGGTGCGCATCACCTCCGAGGCGGACGGTGGCGTTCGGGTCCTCACTCGGGATGACGGCCAGGGCGCGAATGCCCCCACGCCAGGGGCGGGGTTGCGAGGGATGCGTGAGCGCTTCGTGCGCCTGGGAGGCCATGTGGAGTGGCGTGCGACGGTGGGACGGGGATGGGAGCTGGAGGCCTGGCTGCCGGCGGCATGTGAGGCGGAGGCGTCGTGAGTCGCGCCGGCTCATGGAGTGAGCGCCGCTGTCGTGGGGCAGGATGGCGCCGCGGATGATTCGAATCGTCCTGGTGGATGACCACGCGCTGGTACGGCAAGGGCTCCGCAGCCTGCTGGACCTCACGCCGGACCTGCGGGTCGTGGGCGAAGCGGTGGACGGCGAGGATGCGCTGGCGAAGGTGGCCGCGTTGGTCCCCGACGTCGTGTTGATGGACGTGCGCATGCCACGCATGTCGGGCCTGGAGGCCTTGAGGCAGCTGCGCCGTGAGCCAGTGAACTGGCGCGTGGTGCTGCTCACCACCTTCGACGAGGACACGGCCATCGTCGAGGCGCTGCGTGCCAGGGTGCAGGGCTTCCTGCTCAAGGACGTGTCCTTGGAGGAACTCGCGGATGCCATCCGCAGGGTCCACGCTGGAGAGACGCTGCTGCCTCCTGGTGTCGCGGAGCGCGTGGCGCGGGGGCTCGCGGACCTGGGCCGGGACTTCCCGCACGCGGAGCTTCCCGAGGGACTCACCCGTCGCGAGGTCGAGGTGCTGCGCCTCATCGCCCGGGGCCTGAGCAATCGCGAGATTGCCCATGCGCTCGGGACGGCCGAGGGCACCGTGAAGAACCAGACCTCCAGCATCCTGTCGAAGCTCGGCGTGAGGGACAGGACCCGCGCGGTGCTCCGGGCCATGGAGCTTGGCTGCCTGTAGGTCGGACATCCCTCTTGGGACATCTCGGGGTTCTGAGGCAACCTGCTGAATCACGTGTCGTCCAACGTTATGTGCGCTGGACGAGGGGCCCTTCGTCATGGGTTCACGGGATGCAGGACGTAGGAGATTGCCGATGGCTCCACAGCGCGGACCTTCCCAGCTCGACCTCTTCACGGGGGCACCCGTGGAGGCGCCCACTCGGGGCCGTGGACGCTCGCAGCCCGTGGAGCCCGCGCCGGTACCGGAGGCCCTGGCCACGCTGGGCCGCGAGCTTCCCCAGGGCGTCTACCTGGGCACCTCGTCGTGGACGTTCCCGGGTTGGAATGGCCTCGTCTATGACCATGAGGCCGCCGCGTCGCAGCTCGCGCGCGAGGGCCTGGGCGCCTACGCGCGTCACCCCGTCCTGCGCACGGTGGGCATCGACCGAACGTTCTACGGCCCCATCACCGCCGAGGCCTTCGCCGACTACGCCGAGCAGGTCCCCTCGGACTTCCGCTTCCTCGCGAAGGCCCATGAGGTCTGCACCCTGGCGCGCTTTCCCACCCATGAGCGCTATGGCGCGCAGCGGGGCCAGCTCAACGAGCGATTCCTGAACGCGTCATACGCGGAGGAGTTCGTGGTGCGCCCGTTCGTCGAGGGACTGGGTGACAAGGGCGGCCCGCTCGTCTTCCAGTTCCCGCCGCAGGACCCGCAGGTGCTCGGGGGCGTCGCGCGCTTCGTCGAGCGGCTGCATGCGTTCCTCACCGCGCTGCCCAAGGGCCCGCTGTACGCGGTGGAGGTGCGCAACGAGGAGCTGTTGACGGAGGGCTTCGCGCAGGCGCTGGCGGATGTGGGCGCAAGTCCCGTGCTGGCCATCTGGGCGCACATGCCGAACATGGGCTTGCAGGCCAAGCGCACGCGAGCGTTGGACGCGCGGGCGCTGGTGGTGCGGTGGATGCTGCCGCCGAACCTTGGCTACGAGGAGGCTCGAGCCCGCTACGCGCCCTTCAACCGTCTGGTGGACGAAGATGTGCCCACCCGGGACTTGCTGGCGCGAGCGTGCCTCGCGGGCCTGCGCCGCGAGCGTCCCGTCTTCGTCACCATCAACAACAAAGCCGAGGGAAGCGCGCCACTGTCCGCCATCAAACTGGCGGAACGTATCGTCTCAGGCAGGACCCAGGAGGGGAGCCAGCGGAGCGTCGTGTCATGAACGCCCCTTGCCTCCGCGCACAAGTCTTGCTTACTTGATGGGGCATGAACTCCGTCCTGGTTGCGGCGCTGGTGGTTCAGATGACGACAGCCGGAGGCGCGGGCGCTCGCGATGACCGAGCAGGCGAGCGCAACGACGCCGCGGCGGATGACCTGCAGAAGAACCTGTCCGCGTTGAAGCAAGAGCTCTCCGAGGTGTCCGAGCAGTACCGGGTGGCCCGGGAGCGGCGGCGGCAGGAAGCGGAGCGCAAGAAGCGAGAGTCGGGGGAGTGGACGAATGAGCCCGCGGCGACAACCCCCTCTGGCACCCGGCGAGGACTTGCTCCCTCCGGAGGGAACGGAACCCCCGCCCGCTGAGGACGAGGTCGTCGAGCTCCCCATCGACGGTAATCTCGACCTGCACTTTTTTCACCCCCGCGAGGTCAAGCCCCTCGTCATCGAGTACCTCTGGGCCTGCCGCCAGAAGGGGTTGCTCGACGTGCGCATCATCCATGGCAAGGGGACGGGCGCGTTGCGCCGCACGGTGCATGCGCTGCTTCCCAAGCTCGAGGAGGTCGAGTCCTTCCGTTCCGCCTCGGAGGCGGACGGGGGCTGGGGCGCGACGTGGGTGCGGCTCAAGCCGCAAGCCGCTCAGGACAGCCAGAAGTAGGCGGAGGCGATGAGCGAGCGCTTCTCGGCCACCTTGGCCTTCTGGGCGAGCTCTGCGAGCTGGCGGTCCTTGGAGGCGTAGCGCTTCTCCTCCTCGTTGCGCAGCGAGGACAGCTTGCGGCGGTACTCGCGCTCCAGGCGGTCCGCGTGGGCCCGGGCCTTCGCGCGCTCGGCGACGTCCTCGACCGGGGCCACCTGCTTGCGCGCTTCAATCCACTGCTGCCGCGCGGTCTCCACGGCCTCGCGCGACTCCATGAGGCAGTCCTCGACGTAGCGGTCCGCGCGCTCCTTGGCCTTGTCCAGCTCCAGGGCATTGCGGCGCTCGGCGGCGCGGATGATTTCATCCTTGGCCGTCATGAGCGACTGCTCCTGCATGAGCTGCACGGACACGGGCGCGGGCTGGCGGCGCTTCTCCTCCTTCGCCTCCAGCTTCACGAAGTGCGAGCCGTCCTGAAGGGGCAGGGCGCGGAAGTTGCCCTCGCGATCCTTCACCAGCACCAGGTGGACGACCTTCTCCTCGGGCTTCAGGCCCGTCGTCTCGAACTTGTAGGCGAACCACCAGCCCTCGCTGCCGGCCAGTCGCGCCAGGCGTGAGGGAAGGCCCGCGGCGTCGAGCTGGAGGTAGCTGACCGCGTCCTGCTTGCGCTCCTTGACGGCATAGGCGGCCTTGGCCACCTCCAGCCGACCGGACGCGCGGCTTCCCAGCACCGAGTTGGTGAGGGCGCGGGCCTCCTGCTGCCGCTTCGCGAGCGTCTCCTTCGTCTGCTCGTTCTGTCCGCGCAGGCGGCGGCGCACGTCGCCATCGAAGCGCTCCATCACCACCGAGCGCATCTGCGTCATGCGCTGGCTGATGCGCTGCTCCAGGTCCGAGCGCAGCTTGTCGAACGCGGTGTTGATGTCCTCGGGCTTGCGGCAGGACTGGTAGATGTCCAGCACGCGGCGCTCGAAGTCGACGCCGCTCTCCAGCGCGCCCAGGATTTCGTCGGAGGCGCCGAACACGCCGTCGAAGAGGTTGAGCTTCTTCTCCAACAGCTCGAACAGGCGCGCGTCCGCGGCGTTCATGCGGTTGAGGAAGTTGATGACCAGCACGTCCCGCTGCTGTCCGTACCGGTGGCAGCGGCCGATGCGCTGCTCCACGCGCTGCGGGTTCCAGGGCAGGTCGTAGTTCACCACCAGGTTGCAGAACTGGAGGTTGAGGCCCTCGGCGCCGGCCTCCGTGCAGATGAGGATCTGCGTCTTGTTGCGGAACTCATCCACCAGCGCGCGCCGCTCCTCGGGCGTGCCGGCCATGTCTCCGGAGAGGAGTGAAATCTTCCCCTGGTAGCCGCTCTCCGACAGCAGGTTGAAGAGGTACTGCTGCGTGCGCTTGGACTCGGTGAAGATGAGCGCCTTGACGGGCCAGCCGTGCGACTGCATCACGCCGAAGGTGCGGTCCAGGCCGCGCTTGAGCGCCTCGCCCTTGGCGTTGACCTTGATGGAGTCCGCCAGGTCCGCGTACTGGCGCAGCTCCCAGACCTCCTGCTCCAGCACTCGGATGTTGGGCGCCTTGGCCGGATCGTCCGACCACTCCTCGCCCTCCTCGACGAACTGCTTGGCCTCCTCGGGCTCGAACATCGCCAGGGCCTTCTGGCCCAGCTTGGCCGCCTGAAGGCGCTTGTCCAGGTTGTCGGACAGGCGCCGGAGCGTGGGGGCGATGGCGTACGTGGAGGACGCCAGGAGCTTGCGGTAGCACAGCGTCAGCAGCGTCTTCTTTCCGGGCTCGATGGCCGCGGCCTCCGAGCGCTGCAGGTACTCGCTGACCTTCTCGTAGAGGTCGTGCTCCTCGGGCGAAGGGGTGAAGTCCTCCACGATGGAGCGGCGATTGGTGTACCGCACGTACTCGCGCACCTGGCGGCGCAGGGTGCGTTGCACCACGGGGGCCAACCGCTCCTTCAACTCGGTGGCGGCGGCCTCCGACATGCCTCCGCCTTCGTCCACCCGGTAGCGGCTGCGGAAGGCGTGCTCGGGGCCGAGAATCTGCTCATCCAGGAGCGACATCAGCCCGAACAGCTCCATGATGTCGTTCTGGAGCGGGGTGGCGGTGAGCAGCAGCTTGGGCTTGCCGGCCAGGGAGGCTCGCAGCGCCTGGCCCATCTTGTTGTTGGCCCGGTGCGCGTTGCGCAGGCGGTGGGCCTCGTCGATGACGATGAGGTCCCAGGGAATCTCCGACGTCAGGTGCGCCTTGTTCGCCGCGAAGGGGTGCGAGCAGATGACGGGGAAGGGCTGGTCGAAGCAGTTGCCGGTGGCGCGCACGGTGCGGCCGTCCACCAGCACGCTGTCCAGGTCGAACTTCTCGCGCAGCTCGCTGTTCCACTGGGCCCGGAGGGTGGCGGGCGCGAGGATGAGGATGCGCGTCTTTCCCTCGGCCATGAGCTGGGCGATGACGAGGCCCGCTTCAATCGTCTTTCCCAGGCCCACCTCGTCGCCCAGCATGCAGCCGCCGCGCGACAGCGAGTCGAGCGCGAACATGGCGCCTTCGACCTGGTGGGGATTGAGGTCGACCTTGGCCTCGGACAGGGCACTGGCCAGCCGCTGCTGGGTGTCGCCGCTGCGCGCCAGGAGCTCCTCGGCCAGCAGTCGTTCATGGAAGGGGGTCAGCGACCGGACCGGCTGCTCCACGGACTCCACACCGCCGGCGAGGACCGACGCGTCCGCCTCCACCTCCACCCGCAATCCCCTCGCGACCTCCGCCAAGACTGTCTCCATCCGTGCTGTTTCTGGGTGCCCACCGAAGGGGGGGCAAAAGAGACCGGCCATTTTGTTGACGGAGGCCACGGTGTAAAGGGGGTCGTTTCCGAGGCCGAAAAATCGGCCTCCGCGCGATTGGCATGCTTCTTCGTGAGCGACGCGCGCGCGCACCGTATGTGGGCGTCACACGAACTTTCCGCTGGACATCACCGCGAGGACTACAGGAGTCCGCGAGACTTGACGTCCAGGTACACGTTGAGCGTGGCCGCGCCAAAGCCTTGGGCGGGGGCGCGCACCACCAGGGCCCCGGCGTCGCGCAGGGTGCTGGCGGTGCGGCGGAACTCCGCTTCGAGCCTCGAGGCGGCCTGCCGCGAATACGCGTCCTGCACTTCCTCGGGCACCTGGGTGGCCGCGGCGCGCACGTCCTCGTCCAGCAGCGAGGCGACGACGGGCAGATGCCGGGGGCGCAAGGCCAGCGTCCGGGTGAGCAGGGCCGAGGACGCGTCTGGGTCCACCAGGTCCGTGAAGAGCACCACGAGCGTGCGGCGTGTCTGGCGGGCGAAGGCGAAGTCGTAGGCGCGGCCGTAGTCGCTCTCCTCCAGCGCGGCCTCGGCGCGGTAGAGCGACTCGGTGATGAGGCGCAGGTGTTCGTGGCCCTTGCGTGGCGGCAGGAAGGTGAGCACGTCGCTGGCGAAGGCCATGACGCCCACCACGTCGCCCGCGTCCAGGCCCACGCGCGCGAGCCGGAGCGCCGCGTCCACCGCGTGGTCCAGCTTGCGCCGTCCCCGGACCTTGCCCGCCATGTGCCGCCCGCAGTCGAGCAGCAGCAACATGGGCTGGTGGCGCTCGGGCTGCCATGTGCGCACCAGCGTGTTGGCGTGGCGCGCGGAGGCCTTCCAGTCGATGTGGCGGTAGTCGTCGCCGGGGCGGTACTCGCGCAGGGATTCGAACTCGCGACCCTCGGAGGCGCGGCGCCGCACGGTGCGCTCGGAGGGGGCGTCGGACGAGCGCGCCAGCAGGAGCGCTTCCTTCGAGAGCGCGGTGAGGTCCGGATAGATTTTCACCGTACGCGCCGCGGGCACTCGCACTTGTCTGGCGCACAGGCCCAGCGGACCGGACAGCCGCAGATGCAGGTCGCCGAAGTGTGCATCCCCTCGCGAGGGTGGGGTAACGAAGTAGGTGACCCGGGAGGGCGCGGTGTTCCGCGGAGCGAGCGTGAGGGACTGGCGGTGGCCCGTGCTGACGACGGTGCTGGGGGGCTCGTCTCGGACCTCGACTCGCAGGGGCGCGGTGCCCTCGTCGAGCCGTTCGAACACCAGGCGCACGGCGTTGCGCGTTCCCGAGGAGAGGATGGGCTCCACCTCGCGAGAGGCTCTCACGTCATCGACGCGCGGTGCGCGCAGGAAGTCCACGGCGCACAGGGCCAGTACGGCCACGTTCATCGCCAGCGCGAGCCAGCCGAACGTGGGGCTGGCCACGGTCAACGCCGCGGGGACGAGCGCCACGGCGAACAGCGCCACGGCGAGGCCCGTGGGGACCGGACGGCCCTGATTCACCGAGGGACCCGTACCCGCTCGAGCGTCTGCTTCAACACGTCGTCCGCGGTGATGCCCTCGACTTCGGCCTCGGCCTTGAGGAGCAGGCGGTGGTTGAGGACGCTGGGCACCACGCTCTTCACGTCATCCGGCGTGACGAAGTCGTTGCCCATCAGCGCGGCGCGCGCCTTGGCGGCTGCGAGCAGGGCCTGGGCCGCGCGGGGACTTGCGCCCAGTCGAACGCGGGGGCTTGCGCGTGTGTCCCGCACCAGGGCGACGACGTACTGGAGGATGGAGTCGTCACAGGTGACGCGGGCCGCGCGTGCCTGGAGCTCCGCGAGCGTGGGGGCGTCCAGCACGCGGTCCACCGACGGAGGACGTCCCTCGCGCTGGTGGAAGGCGCGCAGCATGGTGGTCTCCGCGTCGGAGTCCGGATAGCCCACGCGCACGCGCATGAGGAAGCGGTCGAGCTGGGCCTCGGGGAGGGGATAGGTCCCCTCCAGTTCGAGCGGGTTCTGCGTGGCCACCACGAAGAAGTGCGGGGGCAGCGGGTGGGTGACGCCGTCGATGGTGACCTGCCGCTCCTCCATGGCCTCCAGCAGCGCGGCCTGGGCCTTGGGCGGGGTGCGGTTGATTTCATCCGCCACCAGCACCTCGGTGAAGATGGGGCCCTTCACGAGGCGGAAGGCGTTGTCCTGCGACTGGAAGACGTTGGTGCCGAGGATGTCGGCGGGCATCAGGTCCGGGGTGAACTGGATGCGCGTGAAGAGAAGGCCCAGCGCTCCGGCCATGCTGCGCGCGGTGAGAGTCTTCGCCACGCCCGGCACACCCTCGAGCAGCACATGGCCTCGCGCGAGGAAGGCCGTCACCAGGTCAGCGAGCACACGCGGCTGGCCAAAGACGGTTCCGCTCAGCGCGGCGGTGAGTCGGGAGAGGGGCGTGGCGTCGGACATGGTGGCGGGACGCTAGAACGGCGTGGCTCCGCGCGGCACCTCTTTCGTGAGGTGCGCGCGGATGGGCTCACGTCAGTCGTCGTTGCGGGTCTTCAGGCCCAGGAACGCGCCAATCAGGGCGGCGATGGCTCCCAGCAGGCCGATGAAGACACCGAAGCTTGGCGCGGAGTTCATCATCTCGGCGTTGCCGATGGGCGAGGGCACCAGCGTGGTGTCCGACGACACCTTGATGAAGACGACACACCAGATGACGCACATGATGGTGGTGACCAGCTGCGCCATCCATGGCACCACGGGATTGAGGTTGGGGAACGTGTTGCGCGCGCGAATGCCGATGGTCACCATCACCACCAACGCGAGCAGGAACGCGCCAAAGCCCATGCTCATCAGCCCCAGGGCGTCACCGTCCGCGGCGGTCTCCTTCCACGGCACGAAGCACGAGAGGACGACGGTCCCCGCGCCGTAGAAGGCAATCTTGTCCCCGGCGCTCATCGCGCCCAGCAGCTCCTTGGCGTCCTGGATGAGCTCGTCCGGGTTGGCGATGGCGTTGTTCTCGTCGTCCTCTTCAGCGCGGTTGGCGCGGTCCCACGGGTCTGGGCCCGCGGAGGCCGCGGGGGCGGGGGCCGGGGCCGCGGCTGGCGCGGAGCGGCGAGGGGCCGCGTTGGGCGAGGCGCGAGGCGCGGGGCGGCTGGCGCGCTGGGAGGCGCTCCGGGCGATGTCCTCCACGCTGCGGACGTTGGTGGCGTCGGCGCTCGCGGCGGGAGGGGGCCTGCTCCCTGGAGACTTGCCGGGCCGAGGCCGCGCGGGCGCCGCGGGCTTGGGCGCCGGGCGTGGGTCCTCGTTCGCGCCCGTGGATTCATCATCGTTGTCTCCCGGAGGCTCCGCCGAGAGGAACGAGCCGTCGATGATGTAATCGCAGACGGAACAAATGGATGCGTTGGCGGCTACCTTCGAGCCGCAGCCAGGGCAGTTCAGGACCGGCGCTCCTGCAGAGAGATGCGAGGGCACATCTTCGGAGCCTGGGGCCGCGCGTGTCAAACAGCATGCGGCCTAACCCCTGGATTTTCGCGGAGAATTGGCCTAGGCCGCAGGCATGCGACGCCCGAGCCTCCTCGCTGTGTCCCTGTCACTCCTCGTCCTGGTTTCAGGGTGTGCCCACACCGGGCGCGGACCCGATGAGTCACCGCCGGACCCGGAGGTGATGGCGCGAATCCAGGACTGGGAGGACCTGCGCTCGCTTGGAGACGGACAGCTCGTGTCGCTCGCGACTGGCGCGCCGGATTCGCGGGTGCGCGCGCGGGCGCTTCGGGCGCTGGCTCGCATCCAGGACGTGGCCACGTTGGACGCGGTGGTCGCCGGGCTGCGGCACGAGGAGCCTCGGGTGCGCGGCGAGGCCGCGTTCGCCGTGGGAGAGCTGGCGCTCTCCTGGGAGCCGCTCACGGATGCGGAGCGGGCTCGGCTCGCGGCGCCGCTTCTGGAGGCCGAGGCAGCGGAGCACGACGCGCAGGTGCACCTCACCCAGTTGGATGCGTTGGGGCGCGTTGCCACCCCGGATGCGTTCGCGCGACTGGTGGAGCGCATGAAGGGCAGTGACGGCGAGCTCGCGGGCCGTGCCGCGCTGTCGTTGGGAGTGGCCGCCCGTCGTGGGGGGGCGGTGGTGGTGAAGGATGTGCCCCTGGCGCCCGCGCAGGCGCTCATGGCCTTGGACTGGCCCGTCGCGGCCCGGTACGGCGGCGCCTATCTGGTGGCGACGGCGAAGCGCGCCGAGTCGCTGCCCGCGCTGCGCCAGTGCTTCACGGATGAGGACGCGGACATCCGGGCCCTGTGCGTGAAGGCCGCGGGAGACGTCGGCGGGCCCGAGGACGCGGTGGTCTTGGGCCGGTTGTTGGACGACGCGACGCCTCGAGTGGCCGCGGAGGCCGCGCGCTCGTTGGCGAAGCTCGCGGCCGCGTGCAGCGGGCCTTGTGTACCGCTGGAGGTGTTGAAGACGTTGTCGTCCCGGGTGAAGCGCGTGGCGGAGGGGAGGGAGACGCCGCTGCCCGTGGGTTCGGCGCCTCGTGAGGCGACGCGGGCGCGCTCCGCGGAGGGCCATCCCATCCTCGCGTTGGCGCAGCAGGGCCTGCCTGCGTTTGGCGCCCCCGTGCTCGAGTCCCTGCGCTCCGCCATCGCCGACCCGGAGCTGCGCGGTCAGGCCTCGCAGCTGGCGCTCGCGGACCTGGCGTGGCTCGACTGCCGGCTGGCCGCGGCGTTGGACCGTCAGCGTGGCGAGCTCGTTGAGGTGCTTCGCTGTGGTGGCTCGCTGGTGTCCGAAGAGCGCCGGCTCGCGCTGGGCCTGCGCGAGGTCGCGCTCTCGCCGAACAAGACTCCGGCCGAGTTCGCGGAGGCCTATCTGCGCCATCCGTCGGCGAGGGTCCGGCTCACGGCGATGGAGGTCCTCGCCGAGCGGCCCACGCCACGGACCGCGTCGGCGGTGGCCGAGCTGTTGCGGAGCGAGGACCTGGTGGTGGCGGGCTCGGCCGCGGCGACGCTGGGCGGGCTGAAGGACGCCGGTGCGTTGAAGGGCGTGCAGGCGCTGGCCGACCGTGTTCCCTCCGAGCCCGACCTCGCGGGCCCGGTGGCGGGCGCGCTCGTCGCACTGGAAGGCGCGGCGGCGGAGCCTCGGATGCGCCAGTGGCTGACGCACCCGCACGCCAACGTGCGCCGCGTTGCGGCCTTCGCCCTCAGCGAGATGACCGGCAAGCCCGTGCGCTCCGAGCGAGTGGCGCTGCCCCGCGACACCTTCCGCCCCGAGCCCGCGCCACGCGGGGCGGGCCTGGTGCTGCGCACGGACAAGGGCGACATCACCGTGCGACTCGACGCCGAGGACGCGCCGCTGACCTCCGGCAACCTGTATGGCCTGGCTCGCAAGGGCTACTTCAACGGCGTCACCTTCCACCGCGTGGTGCCGGACTTCGTCGCGCAGGGCGGAGACCCACGCGGAGACGGGGAGGGGGGGCCTGGCTACTCCATCCGCTGCGAGATGACCCGCCGGCCCTACCAGCGCGGTGTGCTGGGCATGGCGCTCTCCGGCAAGGACACCGGTGGCAGCCAGTTCTTCTTCACGCACGCGCCGCAGCCGCACCTGGACGGCCGCTACACGGCCTTTGGGGAGGTGGTGTCCGGCATGGACGTGGTGGACGCGCTGCTGGAGGGGGACGTGATTCGCGAGGTCTCGGCGGTGACGTTGCCGTAGTCGACGTCAGGCGCCGCTCGCGCGGGCGAGCGGCTCCGGCGGCCCGAGCGGGTGGCTTCGCCAGCGCTCGTGCTCCTCCTTCTCGAGCGTCTCCACCTGGTGGCGGATGCGCTGCCACTCCGTCTCGGGGATGCGCAGGAAGGCGTCGGCGAGGTTGGGGTCGAACTGGGTCCCCGCGCAGCGGCGAATCTCTTCACGCGCCACGCTCATGGGCCGGCCCTTGCGATAGGGGCGGTCCGAGGTGATGGCATCCACCGTGTCGGCGATGCTGAAGATGCGCGCGCCGATGCAGATGTCCTCGGTGGCCAGGCCCTGAGGGTAGCCCTTCCCATCCCAGCGTTCCTGATGCTGGAGGACGATGAGCGCCGCCTCGTGCAGGTAGGGCATCTTCGCCATCATCCGGTAGCCGAACTCGGGATGCTTGCGCATCTCCACCCATTCCTCGGGCGTGAGCGGTCCGGGCTTGAGCAGGATGGAGTCGCGCACGCCAATCTTGCCGATGTCGTGCAGGAGCGCTCCTTGCTCCACCACGTCCAGCGCGGCGCCGGCCAACCCCACCTCCTCCGCGAGCCTGCGCGAATAGAGCGAGACGCGGCGCGAGTGCCACTGCGTCTCCGTGTCGCGATAGTCCAGCGCGCTGATGAGCCCATCCAGCAGGCCCGTGGTGCGCTCCACCACCCGCCGCTCCAGGTCCTGGTTGATGGCCACCAGCTCCGCGTTCTTCGCCGCCACCTCGCGCGACAGCCGCTCGTTGGCCTCCACCAATCGGTAGTGCTCCACCGCCTGACGCACGCTGCTCGTCAGCTCGCTCAGAGACCAGGGCTTGCCCAGCAGCCGGAACACCTCGCCGCGATTGACGGCCTCCGACGCGACGCGGAAGTCCGCCGCCGCCGTCAGCATCAACCGCACCGCCCTCGGGTTGGTCTCCCTCAGGACGCCCAACAGCTCGATGCCGTTGAGGTACGGCATCATGAAGTCCGTCAGCACGACGCTGAAGCCCACCTCGCGCGCCGCCAGGGCCGGGTCGCTGTGCGTGACGACGTCATAGCCTTCCGTCTCGAGGATCCGGGAGAGCGCGGCGAGGATGAGCACGTCGTCATCCACCACGAGGATGCGGTCCATGTTGGCGGGTCTCCGGCAGGTCGCGGGCTTGTCTATATTTATACACGTCTTGCCTGCCCCCCAAACAGGCCCCCACCCCACGTTTGTGGTTGCAAGCCCCGGAAATCATTGGAAGTTCTTGCAAATGGCAAGAGCAGCCAAACCAAGTGATGCTTGCCTGCCCGCCAAGGTGTGATTTATGGTGGGCGGCAAGGCTGCGTTTCAACGCTAACCCCTTGTAATCCTGGAGCAATCTCCGATGGCTAGAGCCCCAGCAGGGCCGGTGCCGGTGGTGGTCATGGGGCTGGGGTTCATCGGGCAGGAGATAGCCAAGGCTGCCCTGTCCAGTCCCGAAGTCGAACTGATTGGGGCCGTGGACACCCATGCCTCCCTGGTGGGTCGTCCACTGGGAGACGTCCTGGGTGGACCGGCGCCCCGCGTCAAGGTGGTGGACTCGCTGGAGAAGGCGGTGGGGCGGCGCAAGGGCGCGGTGCTGCTGCACGCGACGGGCTCCCGGCTGCCGCAGGTGATGGAGCAATTGCTGGCGGCGCTGAAGCTGGGGCTGCCGGTGGTGAGCACGTGCGAGGAGTTGGCGTTCCCGTACCTGAAGTACCCGGAGCTGGCGGACAAGTTGGACCAGGCCGCGCAGCGCGCGGAGGTGTCCATCCTGGGCGCGGGCGTCAACCCGGGCTTCGTGCTGGACCGCCTGGTGGCGACGGCGGGGCAGGTGTGTGGCCCGGTGCGGCGCGCCACGGTGACGCGGGTGGTGGATGCGCGCACCCGGCGCGAGGCGCTGCAGCGCAAGGTGGGCGCGGGGCTGACGGAGGAGGAGTTCTTCGAGTTGGTGGATGGTGAGCAACTCGGCCACGTGGGCCTGGTGGAGTCGGCGGCACTCGCGGCCCTGGGCCTGGGGTTGGATTGTGATGATTACGAAGAAGAGGTAGCCCCCGTCTTCGCGGAGGAAGACATCCTCGGCGGCGCGTTCACGGTGAAGAAGGGGCGGGTGGCGGGCATGTTCCAGTCGGTGGTGGGGTTGGAGGACGGACAAGAGCGGGTCCGGCTGGAGCTGACCATCGCCATGGGGGCGGATGAACCGAAGGACCGCATCGAAATCGACGCGGAACCTCGTTTGGTGTTGGAAATCCCGGGGGGAGTGGCAGGCGACCGGGCCACCGCGAATGTGCTGGTGAATGCCGCGCCACGCTTGACGGCTGCCGAAGCAGGGCTCCTCACGGTGCTCGAGCTTCCGGCCGGACGCTAGAGTCAGGAGAGGGCCAATGCTGGACAAGAATGCCATCGGCCGTGCCTCGCCGCCGACGCTCAACGAAGTGGAGAAAGGAGCCATCCGTCGCTTCGCGGAGGCCATCGGGGATTACAACCCCATCTACTACGACGAGGAGTACGCTCGAGCCTCCGGGTATCCGACCATCATCGCGCCACCCACCTTCCCGGCCTCGTTCCATTCGGCCGCGGATTTGAGGGAGCTGCTCGGCGTGGGCATCAAGAGCCTGCTCCACGCGGAGCAGGGCTTCGACTACGAGCGTCCCATCTTCGCCGGGGACCGCATCTACGTCTCCACGCGCGTCGCGGACGTCTCCGAGCGCCAAGGCATGTCTGGCAAGATGGACATCGCGGTCATCGAGGATGAAGGCCGCGACGAAGAAGGCAACCTGGTGTTCCGCGCCCGCCGGACGTTGGTCGTCCGAGCCACGAAGGAGACCCCGTGATGCCCGCACGCAAGCTCTACTTCGAGGCCATCCGCGTCGGCGATGAACTGCCCGCGCTGGCCAAGGCCCCCGTGGACCGCGTCCAGCTGGCCCGTTATGCCGGCGCGTCGGGGGACTACAACCCCGTCCACGTCGACGAGCTCTACGCCAAGAGCGTGGGCATGCCGAGCGTGTACGCCCCCGGAATGCTCGTCATGGGCATGCTGGGCCAGCTCATCAGCGACTGGGCCCGGGGCGGGCAGATGCGGCGCTACAACGTGCGCTTCATCAAGATGGTGTGGCCGGGTGACACCGTCGTCTGCAAGGGGCGCGTGAGCAACCGCCACGGCACCGCGGGCCGCTACTTCGTGGACATCGACCTGTGGGCGGAGAACCAGCGCGGCGAGCTGGTGATGAAGGGCGGAGCGCAGATTCAGCTCTTCTACTCGCTGGAGGACGAGAACCGGCAACGCTCGGGCCAGTCCCCCATCGTCATCGAGGTGCCTCGCGAGAGCCTGGCCAACACCCCCGCGGCCTCGGCGAGCGGGGGAGCGGGCGAGGCCCCGCCCGCCACCGAGGACGACGACGCGTCCGACGAGCGGCGCACCGGCGCCACCTCCAAGAAGACCGTCCCTCGGGAGAAGCCCGCCGCCAAGACGGCGACACTCCCGTCGGCCAAGAAGCCCAAGAAGTAGCGCTTTCCTGCCCTGCGGTGTGGGGGCCCCAGCCGGGCCCCTCAACGCAGGGTGTCATTCAGGGTTGACTCAAAAATCAGTCGCCGCCACACTTCGTGTGTCTCATTCGTGCCGCTGACCCAAGGCCCTCTGGGGAGGGTAGGCAGCGAGCCAACACGCAGGAGTGGCCATGTCCGCCGGCATCAACACCTACAAGACCGACCTTCGAGAGATTTACTTCACGTTGTTCGAGCAGTTCGGCTTCGGCCAGGTGGCCGGTCAGGCGCCCTATGACGCCTGGGGCTCGGACGAGGCTCGGGCGGTGCTGTCGGAGACGTACCGCTTTGCGCGCGAGGTGCTGGGGCCCCTCAACTCGGTGGGTGATCGCGAGGGCTGTCGGGTAGAGAACGGCGCGGTGCTGACGCCCACGGGCTTCAAGGACGCGTGGAAGAAGCTCTACGAGCAGGGCTTCAAGACGGTGTCGGTCAGCCCGGAGCACGGCGGCCAGGGCGCGCCGATGATGCTGCAGGTGACGGTGGAGGAGCTGCTATCGGGCTCCAACTCGGCCTTCAACATGTACCCGGGCCTGGCGTTCGGCGCGGCGGAAGTCATCGCCGAGTGCGGCACGAAGGAGCAGCAGCACCAGTTCGTGGAGCGCATGCTCAACGGGACGTGGGGCGGCACCATGTGCCTCACCGAGCCGCACGCCGGCTCCGACGTGGGCGCCGCGAAGTCCACCGCGCGCCGCAACGGCGACGGGACGTACAGCATCAAGGGGACGAAGATCTTCATCTCCGGCGGCGACCACGACATGGCGGACAACGTCATCCACCTGGTCCTCGCGCGCATCGACGGCGCGGCGCCCGGCACCAAGGGCCTGTCGCTGTTCATCGTCCCCAAGCTGCGCATCAACGCGGACGGCAGCGCGGGCAAGCCGAACGACGTGTCGGTGGGCTCCATCGAGCACAAGATGGGCATCAACGGCTCGGCCACCTGTGTGCTGAACTTCGGTGAGAGCGACGGCTGTCTGGGCGAGCTCGTGGGCACCGTCGAGCACGTGGGCATGAGCCAGATGTTCAAGATGATGAACGGCGCGCGCATCGCCGTGGGCATCCAGGGCGTCTCGCTGGCGGCGGCCGCGTACTACAACGCGCTGGACTACGCGAAGGACCGCAAGCAGGGCTCGCACTTCACCAAGTGGAAGGACCCCACCGCGCCCCGCGCCGCCATCATCGAGCACCCGGACGTCCGGCGCATGCTGCTGGACATGAAGTCCCACGTGGAGGGCATCCGCGCGCTCATCATCAAGCTGGCCCACCACCTGGACAAGGCGCGGCAGCTGACGGGCAAGGACGACGAGGCGGCCACCTACCACAAGGGCCAGGTGGAGCTGCTCACCCCGCTGGTGAAGTCCTACGGCTCCGACCAGGCGTACCGCATCTGCTCGCAGGCCATCCAGGTGTACGGCGGCGCCGGCTACATCCAGGACTACCCGGTGGAGCAGTACACGCGTGACTCGAAGATCTTCTCCATCTACGAGGGCACCAACCACATCCAGGCCATGGACCTGGTGGGCCGCAAGCTGGGCCAGGCCGGTGGCATGCACTTCCAGCAGTTCATGGGCGACGTGGGCTCCTTCGTCGAGGCGCACCGCGAGCACCCCGTGTACGGCGACGCGGTGAAGGCCCTGGCGAGCGCGCAGGAGGCGCTGATGTCCAGCGCGATGATGCTGTTCGGCTGGTCGCAGGACGGCGGCAAGTTCCCGTTGATTCCGCTGTCCGCCAACCGCTTCCTCAACATGATGTCCGAGGTCGCCGTGGGCTGGCTGCTGCTGGACGCGGCGCTCATCGCGGACAAGGCGCAGGCCGCGCTGTCGGCGGACCACCCGGACCGCGCCTTCTACGACGGCAAGAAGTTCAGCGCGCTGTTCTACGCGCGCAACGTGCTGCCCGGCGTGGAGCAGGCCGCGCGGCTCATCGCCCTCGAGGACACGTCCCCGGTGGACATCTCCGACGCCGCCTTCGGTGGCGTCTGAGCCTCGCGATTGACTGAAGAGGGCTCACCCGCCGAGCGGTGAGGTGAGCTCCTCCCGACGCAAGAAGGCCACCGGGACGCCGTGAAAGGCATCCGCGGTGGCCTTCGTGTTTCCAGCGTTATTCGCCCTCGCGCACGCCGATGGCGAGCTGCCCGAGGCCCGCCTTCTTCGCCAGCTCCATCACCTGCACCACGGTGCCGTGGGGGACGCCCTCGTCGGCCTGGACGATGACGACGGTGTCCGGGTCCTTCACCTTGGCTTCGTCGAAGGCCTTCTGGAGCTCCTCCTGGCTGACGACGTTGCCGGCCAGCACGAAGCGCCCGTCCGCGAGCACCGCGACGGACATGTCCGTGGTGCGCGCGGTGACGTCCGCGGCGCCGCCCTTGGGCAGGTTGACCTTGAGGCCCGCCTTGGCGCCTCCACCGGGGCCCTGCTGGACGATGACGGAGCTGGTCACCATGAAGATGATGAGCAGCACGAGGAAGATGTCGGTGAGCGGGGTGATGTTGATTTCGGCGAAGACGCCCTCGTCGCCTTCGTCACCGGACCCCGGTGTCTTGCCCATGGCCATGGTGGATTTCCCCCGGGCTCAGGCCGGCTGCGTGTCGGTGCGAGGCGGGGTGGGGGCGGGGGCCTCGGGACGGGGCACAGGCTCCGGGGGCACACCCGAGGCGCGCTCCTTGAGCAGCTCCGCGAACTCGTCGCCCATCAGCCGCAGCTCCACCAGCACACGCGACAGGCGGGCCTGGAAGTAGTTGTAGAAGACCATGGCCTGCACGGCCACGAGGATGCCGACGGCGGTGGCGACGAGCGCCTCGGAGATGCCCGTCATCACCGCGCCGGTGCCGCCCGTTCCACCCGCCTGCACATCCAGGCCCAGGTCCTTGAACGAGCGCATGATGCCGGCCACGGTGCCGAACAGGCCCACGAACGGGGTGATGGAGCCGATGGTGGCGAGAATCCACAGGTTGCGGCGCAGCTTGAGGCCGACCTGGGCGCGCTCGCGCTCCACGGCGGCTTCCACGCCCGAGCCTCCGGACGCCCGGGTGCGCTCCCAGCGGTCGAATCCAGCGAGGAAGATGTCGGCGGCGACCGCGTCCGAGCGCTCTGCGGCGGTGCGGGCAGCGGCGACGTCACCTCGCAACAGGTGCTTGCTGACCGCCTCGCCCAACAGGCGGGAGCGTTCGCTGACGCCCCACAGGGCGATGATGCGCTCGACAGCGACCACGAGCGCGCCCACGGAGGCGAGGAGGAGCAGCGCCAAGGTGACTCCGCCGAGGCGGAGGTAATGCAGGATGTCGTTCAGGCTCATTGGTGGGTGACCTGGCAGGGCGCCATGGCCCAGACTAGGAGATATGAACCGCGCAGCCGCCGCAATCTTCCTGGTCGTGCTCTGTTCGGCCTGCCCCAAGCGCATCGAGTTCGGACCCGAGGGGCAGCTCACCGACGCTGATGTCGTCTATGAGCGTGTCCGGAAGAACCAGGACAACGTCGTGACGCTGGAGGGGGACGCGAAGCTGCGCGTCGAATCCCCCCAGCAGAGTGGCACCATCGGCATGTTCCTCGCCGTCACCCGGCCGGCCCTTTTGCACCTGGAGACGTTCGACTTCTTCAACCGGCCGCTTGCCTCCCTCGTCGCCGACGGGACGCGCTTCGGCCTGTACCAGACCGAGGGGAACACCTTCTATCAGGGCCCCGCGAGCCCGCAGAACGTCTCGCGCTTCCTGCCCGTCATCCTGCCGGGCGAGGAACTGGTGGCCATCATGCTGGGCCAGGTGCCCCTCATCCCGCCGGAGCGCAAGACGCTGGAGCTGGATGCGAAGGAGGGGGTCTACGTCCTGACGCTCTACCAGGGCGCGGCCACCCAGGTGCTCCAGGTTCACCCCAAGTATCTGCGAGTCGTGAAGAGCGAGGTGCGGGGAGTGCCTGGGTACGACCTGGGCTTCGGCGACTTCCTGGAGCGGGGAGGGCTCATCTTCCCGGGCAAGGTGGAGCTGGTCGCGAAGCAGGCGGGCACGCGGCTGGAGCTTCGCTATCAGCAGATCAAGCTGAACGGGCGCCCGGACCTGACGCTCTATGAGCTGACCCCTCCCGAGGGCGCGAAGGTCGTCGAGGTGGACGAGGTGGGGCGGGAGCTTCCAGCCGGAGGGCATGAGTCGCCAGCACCCCCAGTGCCGGGTTCCTGACCTGTCAGGCACGAAGAAGAAGCGCCGAGGCCGGACTCGGGTAGAGTGCCCCCCACGACATGGCACAGATCAAGCTCGGAGAACTGCTGATCAAGGCGAATGTGCTCCAGGAGAGCCAGCTCAAGGCCGCGCTCGCCGAACAGGCGAAGTGGGGCGGCAAGCTCGGTGAAATCCTGGTCCGGATGAGCCTCGTCTCCGAGGACATCCTGGTGCGTGCGCTGTCCAAGCAGCTCGGGATGCCGGCGGTGAACCTGGACTCGGTGCAGGTGTTGCCGCCGCACGTGAAGGCCAAGATTCCGGTGCAGACGGCGCGGGACTTCTCGGTGTTGCCGCTTCAGCTTCGCGACGAGGGCAAGACGCTGGTGGTCGCGATGAGCGACCCGCTCAACGTGCGGATGCTGGACGAACTGCGCGCGGTGGCCAAGTGCCGCATCGTTCCGAACGTGGCGGGGCGCTCCTCCATCGCCCGGGCTTTTGCTCGTCTGTACGAGCAGAACATGGAGCTGGAGGACGCGGACACCAACTTCAAGGTGGTGGACGCCCAGGGCCGCACGGTGGTGAAGAACCTCAAGGACCTGGACCCGGCGGCGGCCGCCGTCGTCTCCGCGCCCAAGCCCCCGCCCGCGGCGGCTCGTCCCGCTCCAGCCCCCGAGCCCGCGGCCCGGGGGGGCGCGGGAGGTGGCAGCCCCGCCGACCTGTTGCGCAGCGTGGAGGAAGTGCAGCGCAAGGAAGTCGCGGCCCTCAAGGCGATGGTGGAGCTGCTCATCGAGAAGGGCGTGTTCTCTCGCGAGGAGTACCTCGCCAAGGTCAAGCGGTAGCCCTTCGTCATGCGCAAGAAGATTGGTGAGCTGCTCGTCGAGGCGGGGGTGGTGACGGCGGAGCAGGTGCGAGTGGCGCTTGGGAGGCGAGGTGCTCCAGGCCAGATGCGGCTGGGCGAGACGCTGGTGGCCCAGGGGCTGTGCGCGCCGACGCACGTGGCCCGGGCGCTGGCCCTCCAGCACGGGCTGCCCTTCGTGGAGCTTCCCGAGGAGATTCCCTCTGACGTGTCGTCGCTGGTGTCCCTGGACTTCCAGACGGAGCACCGCGTGCTGCTCTTCCGGCTGGAGGTGGAGGGGCGCAGTGAGCGCATTCACGTGGGAGTGGAAGACCCCGGAGACCTGACGTTGGTGGATGAGCTGCGCTTCCAGCTCCGCAAGCAGGTGCGGGTCTTCGTCGTGGCGTCGGACGACCTGGACACCGCGCTGGCCCGGGCGCGGGGAGAGCCGCTGGACATCGTGGAGGCGATGCCGCTGGACGAGGAGGATGGCTCGGGCCATCCCCCCGTCGCCGCGGGGACGCCACTGGAGTGGGAGATGCCGGAGACGCCGAAGCCCCCCGCAGTGAGAGCTCCACCCGCCGCCGCTCCCGCCGCGCGCCGGCCCAGCACACCGCCGCCTCCGCCCGCGGAAGCCCTTCGGCCGGGCGCGGGCGGAGATTCGCTCGACGACCTGCTCGGGGTGAAGCCCGCGGCGCGTCCTCCGCCGCCTCCCGTCCTGGGCGCGGAAGAGGAGGAGCAGCGGCCTCGCGTCCCGGTGGTGATGTTCGGAGGCGCCGCGAAGGGCTCCCAGCCCGCGCTGGCGCTCACGCCGACGCCGGACTTCTCCGACGATGACCTGGCCATCCTGGACGACCTCGAGCGCATGTCGCGCGGCGACGAGGCGGTGTTGGACACGGAGAAGGTGAAGCCCGCGCGCATGGTGGCAAGCCTCATCCGCCTGCTCATCCGCAAGGGGCTCATCCAGGAGGTGGAGTTCCTGGAGGAGCTGGCGAAGAAGTGACGCACAACGCGTCGCCTGCGCCCGTGGGGCCCCTGCTGGACGTGCGGGGGCTCACCGTGGAGTTGTCTCGGGACGAGGGGCCGGTGCGCGCGGTGGAGGGCGTGTCCTTCTCGGTGCCTCCAGGCGGCACGCTGGGCGTGGTGGGGGAGAGCGGGTGTGGCAAGAGCCTCACCGCGCTGTCCGTGTTGAGGCTCGCGCCCCAGCCTCCGGTGCGGGTGGCGGCCGGCGAGGTGCTCTTCCAGGGGCGGGACTTGTTGAAGCTCCCGGACGAGGAGCTGCGGCGCGTGCGTGGGCGTCACGCGGCCATGGTGTTCCAGGAGCCGATGACGTCGCTCAACCCCGTCTTCACGGTGGGGGAGCAGATCTCCGAGGGAGTCCGGCTCCACCTGGGCGCCACGCGCTCACAGGCGCGGGAGCGGGCGGTGGAGATGCTGCGGCAGGTGGGCATTCCCGCGCCCGGTGAGCGCGTGGATGCGTGGCCTCATCAGCTGTCGGGGGGAATGCGTCAGCGGGTGATGATTGCCATGGCGTTGGCGTGTGACCCGGCGCTGCTCATCGCGGATGAGCCGACCACCGCGCTGGACGTCACCATCCAGGCGCAGATTCTGGAGTTGCTCAAGCGGCTGCAGGCCGAGCGCGGCATGGCGGTGATGCTCATCACCCATGACCTGGGCGTCGTCGCCGAGAGCTGTGACACGGTGGTGGTGATGTACGCGGGGAAGGTGGTGGAGCAGGCGCCGGTGCGCGAGCTGTTCGCCCGCCCGGCCCATCCGTACACCGCGGGCCTCCTGCGCTCGCTGCCGGCGCTGGGCGGGGAGGTGGAAGCGGGTGTCTCGGGTGTGCGCCGCCGGCTGCGCGCGATTCCCGGCATGGTGCCGGCGTTGGGGCGCTTGCCGTCCGGC
Organism: Myxococcus stipitatus; assembly: GCF_037414475.1. The sequence continues at coordinate 8,189,574 of NZ_CP147913.1, forward strand.
TGTGCGTTTCGTGAGCGGTGTGAGCGTGCGCGGGAGGAGTGCTCTCGCGTGGCGCCGGTGCTCGAGCCCAAGCGCGGGGGGCAGCTCGCGGCGTGTCATCATCCGGTGCCCGCGCCATGAGCTCCGAGCCGCTGCTCCATGCGAGGAATGTCGCGGTCCACTTCCCCGTGCGTGGGGGATGGCTTCAGCGCACGCGGGGCGCGGTGAAGGCCGTGGACGGCATCAGCCTGGACGTGTTCCGGGGCGAGACGTTGGGCCTGGTGGGCGAGAGTGGCTGTGGCAAGAGCACGCTGGGGCGGGCGTTGCTGCGACTGGTGGACCCCACCGCGGGCTCCGTCCACTTCGATGGCCAGGAGCTCACGGGACTGTCGCAGCGCCAGCTCCGGCCGCTGCGCCGGCGCATGCAGTTCGTCTTCCAGGACCCGTATGCATCGCTGAATCCGCGGCTGACCGTGCGCGATATCCTGGGGGAGCCCTTCGACATCCATGGGCTCGCGCGAGGCCCCGGGGAACGGGAGCGCGAGGTCGCGTCGCTGCTGGACGCGATGGGGTTGCCGCGAGAGGCGCTCGGGCGCTATCCGCACGAGTTCTCGGGGGGACAGCGTCAGCGTCTGGGCATCGCGCGCGCCATCGCCCTTCGCCCGGACCTGGTGGTGGCCGATGAACCCATCAGCGCGCTCGACGTCTCCATCCAAGCGCAGATCGTCAACCTGCTGGTGGACCTGCAGCGTGAGCGGGGCCTCACCTACGTCTTCATCGCGCACGACCTGAACATCGTCGAGCACATGTCCACCCGCGTCGCGGTCATGTACCTGGGGCGCATCGTGGAGCTGGCGCCAGCGCGCGGGTTGTACAGCCGCCCTCGCCATCCCTACACGCAGGCACTGCTCGCGGCGGTGCCGGTGCCGGACCCGGGGCGGACTCGCACGCGAATGCTGGTGCCCGGAGAGCCTCCGTCGCCGCTGGCGCCGCCCCCGGGATGCGCCTTCCATCCCCGGTGTCCCCACGCCATGGAGCGCTGCCGGCGCGAATCGCCGCCGCTGTACTCGCTGCCGGACGGACACTCCGCCGCGTGTTTCCTCGCGGAAGAAGAGGCCCGGCAGTCCCTACCCACACCGCAGTCCGGAGGTGCCGACGGTGTTCTGGCTCAGTCACCATCACCCGGATGAGTACAACCGCACGTACCTGCTGGGGGGGCTTCGGGTGTGCGCCCGATGTCTGGGGACGTACCCGGTGCTGCTGGCCTCGCTGGTGGGGTTGTTCGCCGCGCGTGCTCCCCTGAAGTGGGAGTGGGATGTGCCGGTGGTGGTGCTCCTCACGTTGCCAGCGCTGGTGGACTGGGCGGTGGGGCGCTTCCGCCCGGCCTCGGGTTCCAACGTCGTGCGCACCGCGACGGGGATTCTGCTGGGGCTGGCGCTTGGCCGCTCCCTCCATGTCCACGTCCAGCGGCCTCTGCCAGCGGTGCTGCTGGCGCAGGCCGCGTTGGTGACAGTCGTCGCGCTCCCTGTCATTCTGGCCACTTACCGGAAGCCACGACCGGAATAGACCCTTGTGCACCGTCGCCCGTTATGAGGGCTCGGGTTGAGGGTGGGCCGGAGTGAGCGTGGCTCCACGAGCGATGGGGGAGTGTTGGGACCGGAGACCTCAGACGAGCGGCTGATGCTCGCCTTCCAGGCGGGAGACGCTCGTGCGTTCGAGGCGTTGGTGCGCAGGCACAGGACACCGGTGTTCAACTTCATCCTGCGCTTCGTCGGACAGCGCGCACGGGCGGAGGACGTGCTGCAAGAGACATGGCTGAAGGTGGTACGCAGCGCCGGCGAATACCAGGCGAAGGCCCGGTTCACGACTTGGGTCTACACCATCGCGAGGAACCTCTGTGTGGACAGCGCGCGCAAAGAAAGCTACCGCCAGGCCGCGTCCCTGGAGTCTCCGGTGAAGGGTGAGAATGGCGAGGAGGGGCGCGCCTTGGCGGATGCCCTTCCGGACTCCGGCGCGAGCCCGGAGCGAGGTGCCTACAACGCGCGCCTGCGGCCGCTCCTGGAGCGTGCGCTGTCGGCCCTCCCCGAGGAGCAGCGAGAGGTGTTCATCCTCCGGGAGTACAGCGGCATCCCGTTCAAGGACATCGCGGAGGTCACGGGCGTCTCCGAGAACACGGTGAAGAGCCGGATGCGCTACGCGCTGGATGGCTTGCGCCGCCGGCTCGCGGAGCTGGGCGTGGACGGCGACCTCGCCGAGGATGGAAGGACGGTGGTGGGATGAAGCCGCAGAACGTCCACGCGCAGGAGGACCGCCTCCTCGACTTCGCCTATGGCGAACTGCCCTCGTCGGAAGCGCAGGCGGTGGAATCCCACCTGCAAGGGTGTCCCCGCTGCAGCGAAGCGCTGAAGGAGATTCGCGGGGTGCGTGTCACCATGGCGCAGCTCACCGAGGAGCCCGCGCCGGACGCAGGCCTGGAGTCGCTGTTGGCCTATGCGCAGCAGTCCGCTCGCCGGACCGCCGCCGGACCCGCGCCCCAGCCTTCGCGCTGGCGCCGCTGGCTGCTGCCCGTCGTGGGGCTCGCGTCGGCGGGCACGTTGAGTGTCCTGACCTTCATGGCCGTGTCGCCGGAGCTGACGCGGCCTCAGTTGTCCACCCTGGATGCGCAGCGGGTGGCGGAGGCCCCGGCGGCGAAGCAGGAAGCGCCCTTGGCGGCGGCTCTTCCGATGGGGGGCTCCGCTGCGGCGGCACCTCCCTCGGGGGGGCCTGCTCCTGCCTCCGCGGTGGCCGCGGAAGCCCTGGCGGATGCGCGCCATGCCGGCGGTGACAAGGACTTGGCGTACTCCGCGAAGCAAAGGGGGGCGTTCGGGGGCGCGGAAGCGGAGCGCGCGGAAGGTTGGGCGGAGGCGGGCAGTGGTGGAGGAGTGGGCACCCGTCGTCCCATCGAGGCGCCGAAGCCCCAAGCGCTTCCCATCCAGAAGGTGAGCCGCGAGAAGGCACCCAGCCGCGTGGCCTTGAACCAGGAGGAAGCCCCTCCGCGGATGAACGCGCCCGCGGCGGCTCCGACCGTGGCATCCGCCAGTCCTCCGCGCGAGCCGCTTCGGCTGGGGGGGGGAGGAGGCACGAAGGAGTCGTTGCCCCAGGGCGATTCGCTGGACGGGCCAGCGAAGTCCTGGGACGAAGCTCCTGGGGCTCCCGCCTTGGAGTCCGTCACCGAGCCCCTGGCTCGAAACGAAGTGGCCAGCGCGCCAGCTCCGGAGATGCCGAAGGGGACTCGTGGAAGCGCGGTGGGGGCGCTCGCGGAGGCCGCGGAGGCGAAGCAAGTGCCGCTTCCTCGGGAGCCGACGCGTTCCGCCTCGATGAAGAAGGCCAAGCGGGAGACGGGCTTGGAGGCCCGTGCCGCGCCCGCCGCGGAGTCCAAGCAGGACGCGGATGACCAACTGGCTCCGAAAAGGAGCATCGCGGAGCTGTCCCGGTTGGCCCAGGATGCGAACCGGTCTGGAGACAGGGACCGGGAAGTGAGTCTGCTGAGACTCGCACTTGACGCGGGGGCGTCTGGCTCTGTGCGTATGGATTTGCTCAGCCGGGTGTGTGACGCGGAGCTGGCCCTGGGACGCCGCGAGGCTGGGATTGCGGCTTGTCAACAAGTATTGGCGGAGTCGCCGGATTCCCATGCGGCGCATGCGGCGCGTCGGCGCTTGAACCGTGAGTCTGTTACAGCAGATGACGCGGCCCCTGCTGATTCGAAGCCAGCGCCGTAAGCCGCCAGGATTTTTAGTTTTTGGGAGGCTGATACCTCCGCGGCTGTCCATTTGACCGATGCGTCATGTCGGCGCTGATCGCGATAATGGCGCCATGGGAATGGAACAGGAAGGGCGGTCGCGGGGGATCGCCAACCGGCAATCCGGTCAGGCGGCGGTCGAAGCGGCGATGATCATGCCGCTCGCGGTCTTCATGACGCTGGGGATCATCCAGCTGACGCTGATTCAGCACGCGAAGCTGATGACCGAATACGCCGCGTACCAGGCGGCCCGCGCCGGCATCGTGTGGAACGGCAACAACGAGCGCATGCACGACGCGGCCATCATCGCGTTGCTGCCGACGTTGGGCCGCACCGACGACATCGGCAACCTGGCGAAGACCTTCGCCATCCACCAGATCTACGACTCGGCCATGCGCACGCTGAACTTCGGCGGCGGCCGGGTGCCTCGCACGGTGAACGGCTCGAACCTGTTCGGCCTCATCCGCGTGGACACCGTCAACCCGGCGTACTTCACGCCCATCGACACCATCTGGAAGCTGCGCTCTGGCTACAACTGGCAGGAGCTGGATTTCGACGGAGCGGACAGCTTCCCGGAAGTGCCCTCGCTCGAGAACAACATCCGCAAGTTCTTCAATCTGCCGGAGCCGGACAGCTCGGAGCTCGTGTATCGCAAGGCGACGCGGCTCACCATCCGGCTGCGCTACTTCTACGAGATGAAGATTCCGTTCGCGAACTGGATCATCTTCACCGCGTGGTACGCGTCTCAGTCCAACGTGGCGCTGCGAGGCGCCATTGATCGGGCCACGATGGACCCGCGCGCCAACATGATGGCGGACGGCAACATCTCCGGCCTCGTGGCGCGGGCGCGAGGCATCGAGCACGAGCAGGGCTACGACTCACTCTATGCCCCAGAGATGTGGGTGCTCTGGGGACTCGCCACCGGAAGCATCCCGCTGGTCTCCAGCCTCGTGGGCAAGCGCTACTTCATGCCACTGACGGCGACCTACTCCATGCGCATGCAGTCCAACTTCCATCGGAAGTGGGTCATGCACCTCAACCCTGACTGGGGCCTGTAAGAGGACGCACACACCATGTTCACTCAAATCCTCCGCCAGAGCTTCCGTCGCCAGGAAGGCCAGGCTCTCGTCCTGGCCGCGCTGATGGTCCTGGTCATGTCCATCGCCGTGCTGACCACGGTCAACATCGGCCACACCGTGCACGAGCGCGTGCGTCTGCAGAACACCGCGGATGCTGGCGCGTACTCCATGGCGGCCATGGAGGCGCGCGCGTTCAACTTCTACGCGTACGCCAACCGCACGCAGGTGTCTCACTACGTGTCCGCGATGATGTGGCACTCGCTCATCTCCGTCATCTACGGAGCGGAGGCGTTTTTCACGGACCTCTACGGGTTCATGAAGACCCTCAATCCGTGCGCGGGCAAACGCAAGAAGTTGTGGATCATCTTGTGTCCCATCATCGAGGTGATTCCGTACATCGGGCAGATCATCAAGGCCATCAACAAGATCATCACGCTGTACAAGACGGCGTTCCTCCAGCCGCTTCAGCGCGTCTTGAAGGCAGTCAACCCAGACAGGTGGCTGGGGAAATATGTCGTGCCAGCACATCGTGTGTTCAATGGCGCCATGTATTTCACGTCACAAGCCGTGATGATGTCGGCGGCCACGCATGTGTTGCAGACGACGCAGGGCGTGCTGGACGCGAACGACACGAACCTCAACTCCATGGCGAGCCAGCTCATCACGGGCGCCTATACCACTTGCCTCTTCAGCCAGGCGCACAGCGCGGCCGCGGGCGGAAAGCCGTTGGCCCCGAATACATGGAAGAACCCCTTCGGTGCGCTGGATGTGAAGGCCCGCGCGGCGAATGACCCGATTGCGCGAGCCAAGCGCTCCATGGGCGGCATCACCAACGCCACCCGCTACTCGTGTGACCGCAGCTCGGGTGGGACGTGCCCGGAGCGCTTCATCACGTCGCGCCGCCTGGGAGACATCCTGCCGCTGCCAGATGCGCTCGGCTTCATCCGAGACATGCTCAACAACGGCGTGAATGCGCCAGGTCTGTTCGAGTTCCAGAAGATGGGACAGACGCGCATGCTCTCGGCGACGTTCCCGGCGGCGAAGAACCTCATCGACAGGGGAGGCTCTCAGCACAACTACATCCGCGACTGGAACGACAACCTCTACCCCTGGGGCATGACGGCGCAGGGCGACAACATGGGCGCGGACGATTTGTACTGGCTCAAGCTGGGGCCGGCCGAGATCGACGTGGTCGTGGGCAAGGCGGACAATCCGCTGTCCTGCAACAACAAGGACCCGTACACCCGCTGCTTCGGCGACAACCGCAAGGGGCTCGGCGACACCTCGCGCACCAAGGTGCCGTACATGCGCATGTTCAAGCCGAGCGTCTGGGCGCTGAACCAAGAGGACTCCCAAGGCGTCAACGGCGGTGTCCACTGGCGTGTCCACTATCCCCAGAACAGTGAGAACTGGCGCCAGCACAGGGCGCCCAAGGGGCCCGAGCGTCAGGTGGGTGTCCACGAGGAGAAGGTCTGCGTCCTCGAGCTCCTGAAGGGGTGCTGGTTCAAGGTGAGCGTGTACACGGCCAACGTGCGCCCGGCCCAGGATGGCAATCATCCGTGGGGCGGTGTGACGCCGTTCATGCACTTCGAGCCGGGGCAGTATGGCTCGACGTGCGACCCCCGTGCGAATGCGGACATGGGCCAGATGGCCACGCGCGAGCAGGACTTCAACCAGCCCACTGCGTGGCTGTATCTCAACAAGTCCCCCGAAGATGTTGTGAACCGCGAGAACAAGGACGGCACCGGGACCAATGCTCCGGCGCTCCTGAATGAACAAGGCAAGGTGAAGTTCGCCCTCACGCCTGACTCCGAGGGGCTGGACATGCTGAACAAGCGCAAGCAGTTCCTCAGCCTCCTCGAGGGAATGAACGTCCTCTCGCGCGGTCAGAGCTATTACCACCGCCCCGGCAACTGGACGGAGCAGCCCAACTTCTTCAATCCGTACTGGCGCCCACGTCTGGCGTCTGTGTTCCAGGGGCGCCATCAGCTTCCGGTGGTCGGGGTGATGATTGACTCGCTGCCGAGTGCACTCCAGGGCTTCGGCCCGAAGGTCATCACGCATTGAGGCCCGCGATGAGAACCCGAATGTCTCGCAAGAGTTTTCATCGCGGTGGTGCCACGGTCGAGTTCGCGCTGTCCGTGCCCCTCCTCGTGATGATCCTGATGTTCAGCATGTACCTGACGGAGTTGGTCCGGGCGAAGCTGAAGCTCCAGGAGATGGCGCGCTACGCCGTCTGGGAGATGACCAGCTACGCGCTCTCCGACTTCGCCAAGGGGCAACACGACGCCGCGTTCGAGGATGCGCGCAAGGAGGCCCACGAGGAGCTGATCGAGCGCTACAAGGACATGGACTCCGTGGAGCCCAACAACCCTGCGGGGTCCTTCATCGCGCGCTACGCCAACGTGCAGGGCACGATCACCAACAAGGAGATTCCCTTCCTGGAGTCCGGAATGTTGGGGAGCCCTGGCAGCTCGGGTGAGGGAGGCTCCTTCGCCAGTGGCGTGTTCGGGCTGCTCAACCGGGGCGCGGGTTCGCTGCTCAACTCCTGGGGCTTCAACAACAAGGGGTGGGTGGAGTCGGAGGTTCAGATGAACTTCCAGAACGCCATCCTTCCTCGCGCGTACCTGGATGAGAACTCAGGCCCGGGTGGCTTCTTCCAGACGGATGTCTTCGGCGGTCACGACCTCTCCAACCTGCAGCTTCGCTCTCGCTATTCGATGTACGCCAATGGCTGGCACATGCCGGATGGTGGTGACGCCATCGTTCGTGCACGGCGAGCAGGCAACCACCGCTCGGGAAGTGACCCCCACGGTCTCTACCTCCAGGTGAAGCGGATGACGTTCCTCGGGATTCCGCCGGATGGCGAGAGCGGCATCGGGTCCGTGCTTGGCTTCCTGGGCAACTTCCTGCCGAACTTCCTGGGCACGTTTGTCGTCTCGCGCAACTACGGTATCTCTCCGGCCCAGAAGTCGAAGTGCAACGGCCTGGAGAAGTACGAGGAGCTCCCCAGCAGCGGTCTCCACACGATGCGAAGCCTGCTGGACCATGAACGCCCGGACTGCTTCGACACGGCCCCGTTCCGCGACGAGATGACGTACGAGAACAGCAACTACATCAAGGTCTTCAAGGCGCGCGGCGAGTTCTTCATGGGCTGCAAGAGGGCCATGGCAGATGACCCGTCGGATCCTGATGCCCAGCAAGAGGCTACGAACAAGGATGAGCAGGACAACAAGATCCGCTGCGGGGAATAGCGTGCTTGTTCGCCTCCTGCTGGGGCTGGCGCTCATGGCCACGGGGCCGGCGCTGGCCGAGCAGGAGGTGCCCGTCTATCCCGGGACGATTCACACGCGCATCGGCAATGACCTGGTGATTGGGGGCGAGTACTACCGGCTGGCCTACTTCACGACGACGGACCCGATGAAGAAGGTGGTCGCCTACTTCGCGAAGAAGTGGCGCGACGAGGGCTACCCCACGGTGGTTGAAGGCGACCTCGAGGAAGAGGCCGTGGTGTCCGCTATCTTCACGCGCGAGGGGCTGCAGCGCGGTGTGGTGCTGCGCGTGCATCATGGCAAGACGGTGGGCTTCACGGCGCTGCGAGACTTGTGGACCCGCCCGCCGAAGTCTCCAGCCGCGGGCCTGGTGACGTTGGAAGGCACCATCTACAGCCAGGACGTGACGGCGCGCGATGACCCGGGTGGCTCCCAGAACCGTTCGGCGCTGGTGACTGGTGAGCTGACCGACGTCCAGCAGCGCGTGAGCGCGGAACTGGCGCGCCAGGGCTATGAGCCCGTGCGCCAGTCGGTGACGAAGCTGGGCGGCGGCACGCAGGTGACGATGGAGCACGCGCGCAAGGGCGAACAGGTGATGACGACGGTGTCCTCGGTGGACGAGGGCATGTCGACCGTCATGCAGACGTGGGTGGGGTCGGACCGTCTGGACGCGGTGCCCAACGACGACGCCGTCCGCAAGAGTCGCGAGGCCTGGGAGAAGGAACAGAAGGCGAAGTCGTCGAAGGGAGCGGGGAAATGAGGGTGGGGTTGGCCATCGTCGCCTTGCTGCTGGCGGTGACGCCGGCGCAGGCGCAGCAGGAGAATCCGGCGGCCCGCACTGTCATGGCGCACCTGTCGAAGGGTGCGCGTGCGGCGCGCGTGGGCGACTGGGTGACGTACCGGTTCGACGGTGGTGCGGGCGGCAATCGCGTCTACTACTGGCGCATGGCCGTGGTGGGCGAGGAGAAGGACAAGGCCGGCCGGGACTCCGTGTGGGTGGAGATGGAGGCGGGGACGCATCCGGCGATGAAGGCGCCCCTCATGCAGATGCGGATGCTGGTGGCCCGTGAGGGCGAGCAGATCCGCTACGACGCCATCTCCCGGCTCTACATCGGCGGCCCCACGGATCGCCCGCAGGAGTACTCGCAAGAGGCCCTGGACCACGTCCTCAAGCAGATGGAGGAGCAGGGCCGCGAGGACAAGATGCCGGACCCCGACGACGAGAAGACCCCCATGCCCGTGGGGCTCAAGCCCGTGCTACGCTCGAGCAAGGAGATGCGAGTGATGACGCTTGCGGGGACCGTGTCGGCGGTGTCCGTGGAAGTGGTCGTGAAGAAGACCGTCGTCAAGCGGATGTGGCTCAGCCGCGAGATTCCGCTGATGCAGTTGGCGAAGATGGAGATTCCAGGCATCGCCCACTCGATGGAAGTGGCGGAGTACGGTATCGACGCCAAGCCCCGCATGCTGCTTCCCGCCCCATCGGCCCCCAAGGTCCAGCTGGAGTATGCTGACCGTATCTTCCCTGACCTTCCCGGGACGGAAGCTCCCGACGAGTCAAGCCCTTCGGAGACCCATCCATGACCATCCCCAAGACGCAGCAGCGCCTCCGCGCCTCCCAGCGTGGGCAGGCCATGGTCGAATACTCCATGCTGAACTGGATCCTCGTCGTCGCGCTGGTCGTCGGCGCGTCGGTCAAGGTCCGTTGGTCCGATGACGTCCAGTCGAACGTCATCGACCTGTTCATGCGCTCGTACCAGATCTACTACGACTCCTTTTACTTCGTGCTGAACCTGCCGTTCCCGTGACGACCCGAAGCGTGGTGGGGGCGTCATCGCCCGTGGGTTTGCGGCTGCTCCACGCGGCGGTGTTCCTCGCCATGGCGGCGGGTGTGCTGTACGTCGCGGTGCCCGAGTGGCGGCACGTCCTCCTGGTGCTGGGCCAGCCGTTCCATGTGGGCCCGTTGCCTCGGTGGCTGCTCCTCGCGGGCTCACTCGTCGCGGCGGTGGGGGCGTTGCCCCTGGTCTGGGGGCTGGTGCGTGGACGGTCCGCGCCCCTGTGGGCCTCGGGCGCGGTGCTGGTCTCGGTGGTGGGCGCCGTCGGTGCGGGCGATGGTCGTCCGCTCGCGGAGGCCCGCTCTGAAGAGTCCGCGAACCTGGCCATTCTTCGCGTCGCGCGCCGGGTCCACCTGTCCATGGTGCAGGAGCTCCAGGCGCATGGAGAGGCTCCCACGGATGTGGAGTCCTGGCGCAAGGCGCTCGAGGTGGCTGGGCCCTCGCCAGACCGGATTCACACGCGGGAGTTGCGCGCGGTGGCCCCACAGGTGGTCTGGCTCGAGTCGGAGGAGGAACAGGCCGAGTCGATGATTCCAGGCGCGTTGTGGGTCCATGTGACGCCCGACGGAGTCGGCTTCACCATCCGCCTGGTGGGGATGCGGGATGGCCAGCCCTCGATGCTGCTCGACGACCGGGGCAAGGAGCTGGTGCTGCGCGGGCTCTTCAATCCCGACCTGCCCCCGGCCGAAAAGCCCGCTGTCTCGCCCATTCCCTGACGGGTTTGATTCACGGCGGTGTTGCCGACGACCCGGGAGTCGGCCAGTCTCGGGCCACCTCGTGACGCGGTGGCCCGTGGCCGGAGGGTTGCCATCGCCTCGAATGCGAGGACAAGGAGCGCGCAATGGCGCATGCGGCCTGGAAGTGGATGGTCGTCGCGGTGGGCGTTGGGGCAGGGGTGCTGGCGTGCAGTGACAATGGTGGCGGCGGTGGCTCTGGCGGCTTCGACGCAGGGGTGAACAAGGAGCGTCCGGGCTTCGGAGAAGACCCAGGGCAGCCCGTGGGGAATCCCTTCGTCTTTCCGCCCGGAATCGAGCTTGCGGGCGAACCCTACGGCGCGAGCGACGCGGACGGGGATTGCGGCAACGGAGTGGCTCCCCAGGGCACGGGGCAGGGCGTGCTGGTCTGCGTGCCGCTGCGCAACCTCTCGGGTGCCCCGGTGACGATGACGTTTGAGCCCGCACTCGTCATGCTGAGCATGTCGACGAGCCGATATCAGAACGGCATGTTGATGGATCGCGTGCGCATCACGATTCCTCCCACGGGGATTGGCCCTGGAGGTGTCGATGCGGGTCCAGATGCGGGCTCCGAGGAGAAGCCGTACATCGTTCCCCTCCACATGTACTGCATCAACGAAAAGCGCGCGCCGTCCGAGGAGGGCGTTCCCTACGCTCTGAGCGTTGTCTCCACGGATCCAGACATCCTCACGCTGTTGGACCTCTTGAAGAACAAGGTCATCAAGGGCCAGGACGCCATCACCGTCGTGCAGGATGCGCTCTACAGCATCACTGAATACAACGGGCTGACCGACGAGGACAGGCGGCGCATCCGGGCGCTCTGAGACCCGCTGACGCAAACGCCCGATCCAACAAGGATGGCGCGGGATTCGGTGCTGTCGCGGGAGGTGGTTTTGACACCTGCTCTATCGCACGGCTAACATCTCGCGCCATCGGCGCCAAGGTGCGCCTTTCTAGATTTCTACACCCTTGACCGCCTTTGCCGCCGAACGGCGCCCCCCCGTTTTGGAGGTTCCTGAACCATGCTGAAGGGCAAGACTCCGCTCGTCGTTGCGCTCGTGCTCGGCCTTCTGGCCGGCGTCATCGCGTATTCCGCCATCAAGAAGAAGGAATCCGATGTTCGCCGTGGCTGGAACCTGGTCCCCGTTGTCGTCGCGGCCCAGGACATTCCCGAAGGAACTGTCATCACCTTCGAGATGATTTCCCAGCGCTCGGTGCCTGAGCAGTTCGTCACCTCGTCGGTGGTCCGTCCCGACTCCGCGTCCTACGTGGTGAACCAGAAGGTCCTCGTGGCGCTGCAGGCGGGTGATCCGCTGCTGTGGAGCCAGTTCGAGACCACCAAGGCGGCCGAACGGCTGTCCTCGAAGGTCCAGAAGAAGATGCGCGCGATGACCATCGACGCGAAGAACGCCACCGCCGTGGGCGGCTGGATTCGCCCGAACGACCACGTGGACATCATCGGCACGTTCCGCGACCCGCAGACGGACGAGAACGTCGGCGTCACGCTGCTGCAGAACATCATCGTGGTGGCCACGGGCAAGATCACCGGTACCACCAACGTGAACCTCATCCCGGAGAACCAGCGCGAGTACAACAACGTCTCGCTGATGGTGCTGCCGGAAGAGGCCGAAATCCTGGTGCTGGCGACAGAGCTCGGCTCGCTGACGCTCTCGCTGCGCAACGAGGACGACGTGGACCTCATCGAGGAGCGTGGCCGCGCCACCATCAGCACGCTGCTGTCGGGTGAGCGCACCCGCGTGCTGGAGAAGAAGCGGCAGGAGATCATCCAGATCATCAAGGGTGGTGGCGAGAAGGCCGCCGCCGCTGGCGCTCAGTAGTCGGCGCTTCGCCGCCCTCTAGCCCCCGGGAAGCGCGCGCATGCTTGCTGGTATTGTCCTCCTCCTCGTCACCGGCTCGGTCTTCTTCTTCAGCCTGGTGATCTTCAGCGTCCTGTCGAAGGCGTATGAGCAGTACCAGGAGCGCTACGTCGCCAAGTCGATGAACGACTTGAGCGACATGTTCCTCTTCATCGATGCGCGCCAGATGTTGGTCCTCAACATCGCGTGCATGTGCTTGCTGGGGATTCTCTCGTACATCATCTTCAACCCCATCCTGGCGGTGGTGGCCACGGTGTTCGGCTTCTTCCTGCCGATGCTGCTGGTGAAGCACTACCGCAAGCGGCGCATCAAGAAGTTCAACGTCCAGTTGGTGGATGCGCTGCAGGCCATGGCGAACGCGTTCAAGGCCGGTCTGACCTTCCCTCAGGCCATCGAGCACGTGGCGCGCGAGGCGATGGCGCCGCTGTCTCAGGAGTTCGGCCTGTTCGTGAAGGAAGTGAAGCTGGGCGTGCCGCTGGAGGAGGCGCTCATCAACATGGGGCGCCGCGTGGGCAGCGACGACCTGGAGCTGGTGGTGGTGTCCACGAACATCGCGCGCCAGCTGGGCGGCAACATGGCGGAGATGTTCGAGACCATCTCCACCGTGATTCGCGAGCGCTTCCGGCTCGAGGGAAAGATCGACGCGCTCACCTCGCAGGGCAAGCTGCAGGGGTGGATTGTCGCGGCCATGCCGGCGGTGCTGGGCATGGTGCTCAACTACATGCGGCCGGACCTGATGGAGCCCATGATGAACCACTTCTTCGGGTGGATCCTCGTGGTGCTGATCGCCATCATGGAAGTGATGGGCATCCTCATCATCCGGCGCATCGTCAACATCGATATTTGAGGAGTGGCCGGTGGATCTCCTGACCCAAGTGTTGGTCGGCAGCTCGGCGCTGCTCTTCGCCGGAGCGGTGGGCTTTCTCGGACTCGGTCTGTACCAGGTGCTCTTCGAGCGCTTCCTGTCGGAGGTGCGTGACGAGTCCCAGGGCGGCATGAAGGGCTTCGGCTCGGTGGCCATCCGCCGGCTGGGGGCCTTCAACCGCCGGTTCATCTGGCCCAGCTACGAGGCGAAGTCGCGCCGCAACCTCATCAAGGCGGGCGAGCCCCAGGGCTACAAGCCCGAGGACATGATGGCGCTGCAGGAAGTGAGCGCCGTCGTGGGCCTGCTGATGGGCCTCTTCATCCTCAACGGCGTGGGTCAGAACCTGGCCTGGTCGTTGGTGTTCCTGCTCTTCGGAATGTACTACCCGCTCTTGTGGCTGAACGACCAGGTGAAGAAGCGCCACCTGCTCATCAGCCGCGCGCTCCCGTACAACCTGGACCTGCTGACGTTGTCGGTGGAGGCGGGTCTGGACTTCACCGCCGCGCTGGCGAAGGTGGTGGAGAAGGGCAAGGCGGGCCCGCTTCGCGAGGAGCTGCAGCTGGTGCTCAAGCAGCTCAAGATGGGCAAGACGCGCGAAGAGGGGCTCAAGAGCATGATTGTCCGCGTGGACCTGCCCGCGCTGACGACGTTCGTCACCGCGCTCATCCAGGCGGACAAGATGGGAACGAGCCTGGGCAAGGTGCTGCGCATTCAGTCCACGCAGATGCGCATCGACCGCACCCAGCGCGCGGAGAAGCTGGCCGGCGAGGCGCCGGTGAAGATGCTCTTCCCGCTCATCGCCTGCATCTTCCCGACGGTGTTCATGGTGCTCTTTGGGCCCATCGTGTTCCAGTTCTTCTTCGGTGAGCTCGCGTAGGGGGAGTCCTCTGCCCATCCTCCTCACCATCACCCAGGGGCTCCAGGCGGGACGGGAGCTCGTCTTCGAGCAGGCCGAGGTGAAGGTCGGCCGCACCTCGGAGAACGATGTGGTGCTGCACGACCATGGTGTCTCCCGGCACCACGCGCGCATCGTCATGCGCGGCGGGCAGTACTTCGCCGAAGACGTCGGCAGCGCGAACGGCACGTTGCTCAACGGTCGTCGCCTGACTGGCGAGCAGCTCCTGCGCGATGGCGACCGGATTGGCCTGGGGCCCGTGGAGTTCACCTTCGTCTGGGTCCCTCCCGACGGTGATGAAGACGCCACGCGCCCCATCCGGCGCGTGCCTCGCGACGCGACTCCCTCCGTGAGCCTGGACCCCCGCGGCCAGGAGTTTCTCCCCACCGGAGAGCTCCCCGCCGTGACGCCCGTGGCCCCTCGCTCCGGGCCGGGAGTGGCAGGGCCTTCGCCCTCGGCGGGTCCGCCGGGCGGCCTCAAGCCTTCCGCTGCGTTCGTTCCGCCCGGACCGCCCGTGCTCGAGTCACACCGCGAGGAACGCACCGAGGTTGGACTGTCCACCGTGGTGGGGGCTTCTGGTGCGCCGGTTTTCCCTCCGCTCCCCGATGCCATGCTCGAGGAGCGCACGGAGGTGGCGCTGCCCATCGTCGCGGCCAGGCTCGTTCCGGCGATGGCGTCGCTGGCCGAAGAGCACACGGAGGTCGGCGTCATCACGGGGGGCAAGCCGTCCGTGGTGCCTCCGCAGCCCCCCGAGCGGGCGAATGTGTCCGCTCCGCCAGGCATTCCTCCCGGTTTCCCCGCCGAAGAGCCTGAAGAGCGCACCGAGTTGGCGTTGCCCACGCTCGCGGGTGTCCTCAGCCCCTTGGATGAGCCGACCGCGGTGGACGCTGACGAGTCCACACGGCGCATCACGCGGGTGCCCGTGACGGCGGCCCTCGCCCCGCCAGTGCCTGCCCCGCAGCTCGCGGCCGCCCCGACCCATGTGGCGTCCGCGCCCCCGACGGGCGGGCCGACCGCGGCGGACCGGGCGCGGGAGCGCCGGGCGCTCGCTCAGACTCGGGGTGGGCAGTTCCTGCTCTGGTGGCGGGGGCTGTCGGTCCCCGGCAAGCTCCTGGCCAGCCTGACGCTGCTCTGCGTCGTGGCGGCGGCTGGCGGCGTGGCCCAGGTGTACCTGGCGGGTGGGGCGGGATTGCGCTCGGGTGGGGCGGAGCCGACGACCCTGGGGGTTGATGCCACACCGGATTCCTTCGGCCTGGGCGAGGGGGTGCGATGGGAGCACTCCGACCAGAAGTCCTTCGAGTTCCAGTTCGTGGCCCCCACCCGTGCGGTGGCCCTGCTGCGTTACCAGGCCAGCGATATCTCGAAGGAGGAGGTGGCCCTCATCCTCAACGGGGTGAACCTGGGTTGGGTCCCACCGGATACCACCACCACCGCGGAGCGGGAGCTGGAGCTCATCCTCCCTGTCGCTACCCTCAAGCGCGGCGACCTCAACACCGTCTCGTTCGACAATGTCCGCAACCCTCCGGGTCAGGAGACCTGGCGGGTATGGAACCTGCGGGTGGACATCATCCCGGTGCCGGAGCTCCCCCCCGAGCAGCTCCTGGCCCAGGCCCGGGAGTACGCGTCAGCAGGGCGGCGGTTCTTCGATGCCAGGGGCGTGGGCTCCGAGAACCTGTTCCGCTCCTGGCAGCAGTTCCGCGCGGCCTGGTTGACCTTGGAGGCGCTGGAGACCAAGCCGGAGCTCTACGAGGACGTGCGGTTCCACCTGTCGCAGGCATCCGGCGAGCTGGACCACCAATGTGCCCAGCTCATGCTGGAATTCCAGCAGAGTGTGCAGTTCCGGAGCGCGAGGAAGGCCCGGGCGGCGCTGCAAGAGATCAGCAGACGCTTCCCTACCACCGAGCATCGCTGCCACAATCTGGCCAAGGAAAAGGCGTTCGAGCACGAGCTCTGAGCTGGTGCTCTCTTCTAGGAAGTCGGTGATTCGTCATGTCCAACGGTTCCCCTCCTGCTCGTCGCAGGCCTCCTTCCGGGACGCCCTCGGGAGGGGCTGGAGCTCGCCCAGCGGCCCGTCGGCCGTCGCCCTCGGCTCGGCCCGCTCCGGTCGCTGCGTCTCCGCGTCTCGTCTGTGTCGCAGGGCCCAAGTCGGGTGAGGAGTTCTCGCTGGAGGATGGCGAGTACGTCATCGGCCGCGCCACGGACAACCCCATCTGCATCCCCGACACCTCCGTGTCCCGCAAGCACGTCATGGTGCGCAAGTCGGGCGGTGGCTGGACGGTGAGTGACCTGGGGTCCGGGAACGGAACGCTGGTCAACGGCGACGCCATTGGGGACGAGACGCCCCTGGCCAACGGCGACGTCATCACCCTGGGCGACACCGAGCTGCGCTTCGAGGATGTGGCCAACTCCACGAACGTGGTGGCGGCCCCCCCGCGCAGCCGGCCGGGTGCTCCTCCCGCGGGCCGTGGAGGCGCGCCTGCCCGTCCTCCTCCGCGTGTCGAGGGAGGCCGGGTCCGCAGCGCGCGTGCGACGGCCAATGCTCCCGCGGACCCCGAGGCCGAGCGCAAGAAGCTGCGCTTGAAGCTGCTGGCCGGCGGCGTGGTCGTGGTCCTCCTTGGGGGGCTTGGAGTCCTCAAGATGAGGGCCGCGAACCAGGAGGCCCAGGCGACCGCCGAGCGGGGCGTCATGGAGGCCGAGCGCAAGTCGCTGAGCAAGACCTTCCAGGACGCGAAGAACCTGGTGCGTGAAGGCAAGTGGGTGGAGGCCAAGGCCCTGCTGGAGGACTTGCAGAGCAGGGCGCCGGATTACCCGGGCGTGAAGGACTACCTCGACCATGCCCAGCGCGAGATTCCCGTTCAAGAGCGGCTGTCGGAGGCGCGCGAGGCGCTCGCCAAGAGCGAGCTGGGAAAGGCCGCCGCGGCGCTGTCCAAGGCAGGAGAGAGCCAGTTCCTCTACGAGCAGGTGAACGCGACGAAGCGCGAGGTGGTGGAGCTCGCGGACAAGCGCTCCCGCGAGGCGCGCGCGTCGTTGGACGGCGGCCAGTTGGACATGGCGAAGATCATCACGGATGACATCCTGAAGGCCTTCCCGGAGCACCGCGACGCCAAGCTCATCAACGAGGAGGCTGTGCGGGCCATCGCCGTTCGCGACGCGCCCAAGCCTGTCATCACCGGTCCCGCGCCCAAGCCCTGGGAGCCCGCGGTGGAGCGCTTCCGCGACGGCGACATGTCTGGCGCGGTGTCCATCCTCAACGCGTGCATGGCGAAGACGGCGCAGTGCAAGAAGCTGCTCGCGCAGATGACGGAGTTCAGCAACCTCTACAAGCGCATCGAGGACCTGGACGCCAAGGGGCTGTTGAAGCTGCTCGCGCTGGACAAGGACATCACCGAGGGGCGCACGAGCAAGATGGCTCGCAACGCGGGAACCCGCGCGGCCACCATCTTCTACAAGAGCGCCAGTGGGGCGAAGGCCGCCGGACAGTGGGCTCGCGCCATGGAGTACGCGCGGCGCACGCTGCAGGCGGACCCGGGACACGCGGGTGCCACGAACATCATCAGCGAGATGAAGTCGAAGGCGAAGGACCTCTACCTGCAGGCCTACTCCCTGAAGGACGGCAGCCCCGAGGACGCGCTGCCCAAGTTCAAGGACGTGGTGGCCATGACGCCTCCCGAGGACGAGTACCACGAGAAGGCGAAGACCTGGGTCGAGAAGCTCTCGCGATGACGAAGCGCAAAAGCGCGGGCGGCGAGTCTCCGCCGCCCGCCTCGTTGGGACTCCAGGGGGACTTGTTCGGCGTACCGGCTGCGCCCCCGCGCGTGGTGGCCTCGCCCAAGAAGACGCCTCCACCGCCGCCGCCCGTGGACGCGGATGGCACCGGGCTCTTGGGGCCGCTCGAAGGGGTGCCCGCGGCTCCACCCAAGCCCGAGCGCGTGGTGCTCTCGGTGGGCGACCTCACGCGCCAGCTCAAGCAGACGCTGGAGTCACGCTTCGCCCGGGTGCTGGTCCGCGGCGAGGTGACGGGTTTCCGGGGCGCCAACGCGCGAGGCCACTGGTACTTCTCGCTGAAGGACCCCATGGCGTCCATCGACGCCAAGGTGTGGGCGTCGCTCGCGGGGCGCATGCGGTTCGCGCTTCGAGATGGCATGGAGGTGGTGGCCGAGGGAAGCGTCGACCTGTACGAGCCGCAAGGGCGCTACAGCCTCATCGTCAACCGGCTGGAGCCGGTGGGAGAGGGCGCGCTGGCGCTGGCCTTCGAGCAACTCAAGGCGCGGCTGGCGTCGGAGGGACTCATCGGTGACCGCCGCGTGCGGCCTCCTCGTCCGTTGCCGTTTCTTCCCCAGCGCATCGGCGTGGTGACGAGCCGCACGGGCGCGGCGCTGCAGGACTTCCTGCGGGTGCTGCATTCGCGCAACCCCCGGCTGAGCGTGCTGTTGGCGGATGCACGTGTGCAGGGCGAGGGCTCCGCGCCCGAGGTGGCTCGGGCGATTGCCCGGCTGGCGCGCACCGACGTGGACGTCATCGTGGTGACGCGTGGCGGTGGCTCGGTGGAGGACCTCTGGACCTTCAACGAGGAGGTGGTGGCGCGGGCCATCTTCGCCTCGCCAGTGCCGGTGGTGTCGGCCATCGGTCATGAGATCGACTTCACCATCTCCGACTTCGTGGCGGACTGGCGCGCGCCCACGCCCAGCGCGGCGGCGGAGCGGTTGGCGCCGGTGCTGGCGGACCTGGAGCTGTCGCTGGCGACGCAGGCGGGGCGGCTGCGCCGGGCCATGGAGCGCCGGGTGTTGGAGCTGCGCGAGTACCAGGGCCAGCTCGCCTCCCAGTTGGAGGACCCGCGGCGGATGCTCAACCATCAGCGGCTGCACCTGTCCGAACAGGTGGAGGCCATGATGCGGGTGCTGCGGCCCGCGGTGCGTGAGCGGCGCGAGTCGCTGCGCGCGCTGGCCGAGCGGCTGCAACGCTCCCGGCCCCAAGCCCGGCTGGGTGAGCAACGTGCCCACTTGTTGAAGCTCGCCATGCGCTTGTCGGAGGCGGCGCGCGCGGGTGTGGCCTCTCGTCAGGCGACGTTGTCGGCGGCGCGGCTGGGGTTGGAGCGCGCCTCGCCGGTGGCGCTCGTCTCGAAGGAGCGGGCCCGGTTGGCGGCCCACCAGGCGCGACTGCGGGCGCTCCAGCAGGGGACGCTGGCGGACGCGCAACGGCGTTTCCAGCGTCTGGAGGGACGGCTGGACGCGATGAGTCCACTGAAGGTGATGTCGCGCGGATACTCCGTGGTGTTCCGTCAGCGTGACGGCGGGGTGGTTCGCTCGGCGGCGGACGTGGAGGTGGGGGAGCGTCTGGGCATCAAGCTCGCGGCGAACGGGGCGAGAACCCTGGGCGGATGTGAAGAAGTCGAAGCCACCGTGACGGCTGTAAAAGGGCCGGTGGACTGCTAACGGGCCACCCTCTAGAGTCCCGCGCCCCGAACGGGGAGGTGGAAGGCTGTGGCGAAGGCGGACAAGGCGTCCAAGGCGGACAAGACAGCGGAGGCCGAGGTTCCTGGCCAGTACGGGGACGTCGTGTCCCGTCTCGAGGAGACGGTGGGCCGGCTGGAGAGCGGCAACCTGTCGCTGGAGGACTCGCTCAAGGCGTTCGAGGAGGGCATCCGGCTGGTACGCCGGGGTGAGAAGCTGCTCACCGAGGCGGAGCAGCGCATCGAGCAGCTCCTCCAGGATGAGGACGGCTCCGACGTGGTGGCCCCGTTGTCGGTAGCGGCGCGTCCCGCGGCTGCTGCCCCGGCGGCCCCTCGGGCGCCCGCTCCACGGCCTCCTCCCGAGGATGACGTTCCGTTCTAGGCCGTGCGGGACGTGGGCACCGGCATGTCGAAGCCGAAAATCACCATTGTCGACGACGACCGCGACACGCGGGAGCTGCTCGCGACGGCCCTGGAGGACGAGGGCTTCGAGGTGACGCTCGCGGCCAACGGGCTGCGGCTGATTGCCTCACTGCAGCTCCACAGGCCGCAAGCCATCCTCCTGGACGTCAACATGTCCTGGATTGATGGCTTCGAGCTTTGTAAGGCGGTGAAGAAGAACGAGCATTTTCGGGACATCCCCATCATCTTCATCAGCGGGCGGGGCGACTCGGAGGACAAGCGGCGGGGCCGTGAAGTTGGCGCCGCGGACTACTTCGTCAAACCGCTGGATACGGACAAGCTCGTCCGCCGCATTCGTGAGCTGGTGGCACCACCGGCTTCGTAGTTTCCCAGCCGATTCAAGGAGCACCGACGCTTGGCCCACTTCGACCTGGATACCTTCCTGCGGACTCAGCAGGCGCGAGTGGAATCGCTGTTGCTCGAGCGCGCGGACCGGCTCGCGAGTTCGGGGGCGCCGCCTCGGTTGGTGGAGTCGATGCGCTACTCGCTGATGGCGGGCGGCAAGCGGCTGCGGCCGGTGTTGTGCCTGGCCTTCGCGGACACGGTGGCGCGCGCCACGCTGGTGTCTCCGCTGTCCGGAGACGCGGCCTGTTCGCTGGAGTTCATCCACACGTACTCGCTGGTGCACGACGACCTGCCGGCGATGGACGACGACGACTTCCGCCGGGGCCGGCCCACCAACCACAAGGTGTACGGCGAGGCGATGGCCATCCTCGCGGGTGACGGGCTGCTGACGGAGGCGTTCGCGCTGCTCGCCAACGGGCCGGAGCCGGTGCGTGGAGCGCTCTGCCGGGAGCTTGCGGTGGCGGCGGGCGCGGCGGGCATGGTGGGCGGTCAGGTGCTCGACACGGCGGAGGACCGTCCCGCGCAGTTGGACTACCTGGTGCGGATGCATCGGCTGAAGACGGGGGCCCTCATCCGGGCCGCGTGCCGCATGGGCGTGCTGGCCGGCGGAGGTGATGCGGAGGCGCTCGTTCGCGCGCAGATGTACGGCGACGCGGTGGGGTTGGCGTTTCAGATCGCCGACGACGTGCTCGATGTGACGGCCACGCGGGAGGAGTTGGGCAAGCCCGCGGGTGCGGACGCGGAGGCGGGGCGCTTCACCTTCCCCGCGGTGGTGGGGCTGGAGGAGTCGCGGCGGATGGCGCGGGAGCAGGTGTCCCTGGCCGTGGAAGCGGTTCGTCCGCTCGAGGGTGAGGATGGTCCCCTGGCGGCGCTCGCGCGCTACGTGGTGGAGCGGAAGTTTTGATGGCGGAACTGCTGGCCCGTATCGCTTCGCCGTCGGACGTCCGGGCCCTGCCTGAATCGGACCTGCCCCAGCTGTGCGCGGAGCTCCGCGAGGACATCATCACCGTCTGCGGCAAGGTGGGTGGACACCTCGGCGCGTCGCTGGGGGCCGTGGAGCTCATCGTCGCGCTCCATCGTGTCTTCCACTCACCCACGGACGCGATTCTCTTCGACGTGGGGCATCAGACGTACGCGCACAAGCTGCTCACCGGGCGGCGCGAGCGGATGCACACGCTGCGGCAGGCGGGCGGTGTGGCGCCTTTCCTGGACCCCCGCGAGAGTCCTCACGATGCGCTGCTGGCGGGCCACTCGTGCACGGCCGTGTCCGCGGCGCTGGGCGTGCTCGAGGGCCGCCGGTTGATGGGGCACCGAGGCCACGTGGTGGCGGTGCTCGGGGATGGCGGCCTCACGGGCGGGCTGACGTTCGAGGGGCTCAACAACGCGGGAGGCAGCCCTCTGCCGCTCGTGGTGGTGCTCAACGACAACCAGATGTCCATCAGCGCCAACGTGGGCGCCATTCCGTCGTTGCTGCGCACGCGGGGCGCGCGCGATTTCTTCCAGGGGCTGGGCTTCACGTATCTGGGGCCGGTGGATGGGCATGACCTGGAGGCGCTGATTCGGGTGCTGCGCGAGGCTCGGGCCTCTCACCGTCCCGTGGTGGTGCATGCGCTGACGCTCAAGGGCAAGGGCTTCCCCCCGGCGGAGGCGGATGCCCAGACGCGTGGGCACGCCATGGGCCCCTACGAGTGGCGTGATGGCAAGCTGGTGCGCTCGCGAGGAGGTCATCGCACGTACAGCGAGGCGCTCGCGTCGGCGTTGGAAGAGGCCATGGCGCGGGACGCTCGCGTCGTCGCGGTGACGCCCGCGATGTTGGAGGGCTCGGCGCTCAATGCCCTCAAGGCGCGCTTCCCGGACCGCGTGCACGACGTGGGCATCGCGGAACAGCATGCCGTCACGTTCTGCGCGGGGCTCGCGGCCGCGGGTGCCCGGCCGGTGTGCTGCATCTACTCCACCTTCCTGCAGCGCGCGTACGACCAGATCATCCACGACGTGTGTCTGCCGGGCCTGCCCGTGGTCTTCGCGGTGGACCGCGCGGGGCTGGTGGGCGCGGATGGGGCCACGCATCAGGGGACCTATGATGTCGCGTCGCTGCGTCCCCTCCCGGGGTTGACGCTGTGGGCGCCCGTGGTGGGAGAGGACTTCGCGCCGCTGCTCGCGACGGCGCTCGAGGCGCCTCATCCCTCCGTCATCCGCTTCCCTCGAGGCACGCTGCCTCCGCTTCCCGTGGAGGTGCACGTGGAGGCGGCGCCGGTGCGGGGGGCTCGCTGGTTGGTGCGCGCCGAGAAGCCTCGGCTGACGCTCGTGACGTTGGGGCCGCTGGGGCTCGCGGCGCTCGAGGCGGCTCGGCAGGAGCCCGGGTGGAGCGTGCTCGATGCGCGCGGCCTGTCTCCGCTGGACGAGGCCGCGCTGCTCGAGGCCGCTTCGCACGGCGCGGTGGTGGTGGTGGAAGAGGGCACGGTGCGAGGAGGACTGGGGAGCGCGGTGCTGGAGCTCTATGCGGAGCGGGGCGTGTCTCCGCGTGTCCGCGTACTGGGCATGCCGGATGCGTTCGTTCCTCATGGCGATGCGCGGGTGCAGCGCGCGGAGCTGGGCCTGGACGCCGCGGGGATGCTGCGAGCGGGGCGGGCGTTGTTGGAGGAGAGTCGACCGTGAAGCCTCGCAAGGAGCGGGTGGACGTGCTGGTGGTGGAGCGCGGACTGGCTGAGTCGCGCACCAAGGCCCAGGCGCTCATCCTCGCCGGACAGGTCGTGGTGGATGACCAGCGTGTGGACAAGCCCGGCTCCCTGGTCCCGGTGGAAGCCGAGCTGCGCCTCAAGGGCGAGATCCTTCCGTATGTCTCGCGAGGAGGACTGAAGCTGAAGGCGGCCATCGACCGCTTCGGCTTGGACGTTCAGGGGAAGGTGGGCGCGGACATCGGCGCGAGCACCGGCGGCTTCACCGATTGCCTGCTCCAGCACGGCGCGGTGAGGGTCCACGCCATCGACGTGGGGTATGGCCAGCTTCACGAGAAGCTGCGCAAGGACCCTCGGGTGCGCTCGCGCGAGCGCGTCAACGCGCGCTATCTGACGGACGAGGACCTGCCGGAGAAGGTGGGCGTCGTGGTCATCGACGTGAGCTTCATCTCGCTCACGCAGGTGTTGCCCTCGGTGCTGACGTTCCTGGAGCCGGGAGGGCTGCTCGCCGCGCTGGTGAAGCCCCAGTTCGAAGTGGGGCCAGACCGCGTCGGCAAGGGCGGTGTGGTGAGAGACCCCGCCGCGCGTCAGGACGCCATCGACACGGTGACGGCGTTCGTTCGCGAGCAGGGGCTCACCGTGCGCGGGGTGATGGACTCACCCGTGCCTGGGCCCGCTGGCAACGTGGAAGCGCTCCTCGTCGCCGAGCGGCCCTGAGTCAGGCATCCGCGAGGGAAGGGCACGTGGATGCGCCCTTCCCGGAGTCGCTCACTGAGGCCGAGCGCTGCGGTACTGCGACGACGGCTGGAGCTGGAGCAGCTTCTGGTTGGTGCGCATCCAGAGGCGGCCCGACTCATCGAACGCAGCGCCCATCGAGACGGGCACCTGGTAGCGGAAGAGCTCGCGGCCTTCGCCGTTGGTGCCCAAGGTCTGATCCACGCCGACCAGCTCTACAGGGAGCGTCGCCGTGTTGCCCTGCGGCGCCGGGCCGTTGAGGAAGAACAGGTCCGTGGACGGGTTGCCGGGCAGCAGGTACTTCACGTGGAGCGCGCCGTTGGCGTCCACCGAGCGGGTCTCCCGGTTGCGGACGACCCCCGTCGTCGCGTCCAGCGTCCACACGCGCTGGGTGGTCGCGGCGGCCACGCGGGTTCCATTGGCGTAGGTGACAATCTGCTTCATCTCGCCGGCCAGGGCGCCCGTCGACCACTTCGACGTCGCGTCCTCACAGCCGGGCAGGCTCGCGGAGCAGGCGATGACCACGGACTTGTCCTCGGGGAGCGGGTAGCCCAGGTACAGGATGCTCCCATCCGAGCTGAAGCCGCCCACGGGCATCATGACGGCGGTGGTGCGCTTGCGGACGATGGTCGTCTTGAGCAGCTCTCCGGTGTCGATATCGAGCTCTTCGACGATGACCTCCGCGCTGTTGTCGTCCCGGTACGCGATGTGACTGGCGAAGATGATCTTCTTGTCGTTGATGACAATCTGCCCGATGGGGTCGCCGATGAGGAGCCGCTGGTACTGCCACTTGACCGCGTTGGCTCCCTGGATGTCCGACGTGTGGTTGACGCGGTAGATGAGGCCCTCTTTCGAGCGGACGATGGCGTCTCCACTCACGGGGTCGACCGTCAGGTCCTTGACCTTCAGGCCGACGGGCGTCTGCGACGTCCTCTGGAAGGTGGTGCCCTTGCTGAGGATGGCGAACGCGCCATTGTCCGGGGTGTAGACCCAGCGCTTGTCCGTGCCAGTGCCCGTGCCGCCGGTGCCGGTGTGGCGCGGCGTGATGACCGTGGACCCGTTGCAGAACGTGGGGACGTCGATGCGGCCGGAGTTCGCTCCGCTGGCGTTGTGGCGGAGCATCCGCTCGATGCCGCCCGGGGTCGTCTTGAGGCAGCTCAGGAAGGACGTGTTGCTTCCGGAGCCCTCGACGGCGAACGGGTGGGCGTAGACTTGGTTGCCTTCGGGATCCTCCACCACCCGCGCCACGGGGAAGAAGATGGCGGGCTGGGGCAGGGACGTGTTCTTGCGACCGTCCTCGCACACCACCTCGGCGATGAGCGAGAGGCTCGCGGCGATGCCCACCAGCGGCTTGGCGTAGGGGATGTCCGCCGCCAGCAGCTCGATGGGGGAGTCGCCGTTGACGTAGGGGAACGCCTTGAGGAAGACCTCCCGGTCGTAGATGTTGAGGGTGGAGACCTTCTCGCAGCCCGACACCTGCGCCCTGAGCTTGAGGCTCGTTCCGGCGACGTTCCCCTCGGGGACGGTCAGTGAGACCTGGGGTGGATCCGGGATTGGAGGGGGCGGGTCACCGCCGCACGACGTCGTAGCCAGGCTGGAGACAAGAACGAAGGCGCATCGCCATGCACGCCGAGTCAAGGCTGGATGGAGCATGGCGCGGCACTCTATCGTGCTCGCACCATTCCCGGCATCAACCCCCCTCCAGAATCGCATCCAGGGCCTGGGGCCGCGACGATTGGCGTCCTCCTGGGGCCCATGACGTGATAGCCGGCCCGTCCCATGTGTGGAGGAGGGATGCTCGAATGGACGGGGAGAGGCCGGGCGGAGAGCCCCCGGGCCTTGCGCGCCTATAGAGGGCCCCTCCTGCGGGAAAGCCACGAGGGCCATGGCGCCGCCATGTCCGCACTCTCAGTCTTCGTTGCCCCGGGGTGTGCGCCGCTCTGGCCCACGGACGTGAACGGCGGCATGATCGGGATCCGAACCATGAACCCTTACGCATTCAACGGGTTTTTGCAGCCTCCCCAGCGTGTCCCGATCCGGGACGCCCAGGTGCGAGGTTCACTGTGAGAGTCGAGATGCAGGCGGAGCAGCGGGGACGCGTGCTGGTGGTGGCCGGGAAGGAATCCGGCGACGCCTTGATGGAGCGGCTGACGGCGAGCGGCTACCACTGCGCGACGGCCGAACGCGAGAGTGGCCTGGCGGAGCTGGCGGACGCGTTACAGCCGGAGGTCGTCCTCCTGTCGGTGACGGCCAAGCGCGCCGCGGAGCTGCTGGATTCCCTGCGTCGGGTGGAGCGTCTCCAGCGGTTGCCGGTGGTGGTGGACGTGGGCCGTTCGCGCTCGGCGGAGGCCTTCAAGCGCCTGGCGGTGGATGACTGGATTCGCGGCGCGGACGAAGTGGTGCCCCGCCTGGAGGCGGCGCTGCGGGCGGGCCGCTTGAAGGACCGCGAGGAGCGCGTCCGGCTCCGCATGGGCATGCTGCTGGAAATCACCCAGGCGGCCACCAGTTCGCTGGAGCTGGAGGAGATCCTCCGCATCGCGGTGGACAAGGTGGGGCGGGTCACCGGGACGGACCGGTGCTCGGTGGTGTTGGTGGAGGGCAGCCACGCCCGGACGGGCAAGGTGGTGGCGACGCAGGAGGACCCCAGCCTCGTGCAGCTCGACATCGAGGTGGCGCGTTATCCGGAGCTGCGCCGCGCGCTGGAGACGCGTGAGCCGGTGCTCATCGAGGAGGCGCAGCGAGACCCGCTCATGGCGGAGGTGCGCACCTCCATCGTGCCCCTGGGCGTGAAGTCCATCCTCGTGCAGCCGCTCATCTGCCAGGACGACCTGCTGGGCGCGCTGTTCCTGCGTGTCTCGCGCATGGATGCGTCCTTCGGCCGCGATGAGCAGGAGTTCACCCAGGCGGTGGCGGGGGTGCTGGCCAACTCCATCCGCAACGCGCGGCTTCACACGGCGGTGAAGAAGAAGCGCGAAGACCTGGAGATGGCCTACGTGGAGCGCTACCACGAGCTGCTCGAGGCCAACCGCCGGCTCAAGGAGCTCAACCGCCTCAAGGATGAAATCATCGCGGTGGTGAGCCACGACCTGCGCGCGCCGCTCCAGGTGCTCCTGGGCCATGGCCGGCTCCTCTTGGAAGGGCCGCTGGAGTCGCAGCAGAAGCAGTCCGCCGAGGCGATGATTCGCCAGGGCAAGAAGATCCTCGGCCTGGTGGAGTCGCTGCTGGAGAAGGGCAAGGGCGAGGCCGCGCGGCTGTCCATCGAGCCTCGCGTGCTGGACGTGGCGCAGCTGTGCCGCGACGCCGTCAACGAGCTGGAGATCCTCGCCGCCGAGCGCGGCGTGGCGCTCCGCGCGGACTGTCCCGACAGCCTGATGCTCATCGGCGACGAGGTGAAGCTGCACGAGGTGCTGCAGAACCTCATCACCAACGCCATCCATCACGCTCGGGCCGCGGGCGAGGTCGTCGTGTCCACGCGACGCCTGGGCCGTCCGGACGGCGACGCGGCGAAGGTGACGGTGCAGGACGACGGCGTGGGCATTCCCCAGGACGAGCTGCACCTGGTGTTCGACCGCTACCGTCACGGGGGCAAGGGCACGGGGCTGGGGCTCGCCATCTGCAAGGAGTTCGTCGAATTGCACGGCGGAGAAATCTGGGCGGAGAGCCCGCCGGAGCACGGCTGCCTCTTCGTCTTCACGCTGCCGCTGGCGCAGGAGGCGCCTCGCAATCCCCGCCCGCCCGTCGCGACGGCGACGCTCCATGAGCAGCCTCGCGTGCTGGTGGTGGAGGACGAGCCGGAGATCGCCGCGGTCCTGTCGGAGGTGCTGCGCTCGAAGTACCGCGTGGAGGTGGCGCGGGACGGCGCGGAGGGCCTGGCGCGTGCGCGTGCGCAGCGGCCGGACCTGGTGGTGATGGACGTGTTCCTGCCCAAGCTGGACGGTCTGGACGCGGCCATGGCGCTGAAGTCGTCGTCCGACACCGCGAACATCCCCGTCATCCTGCTGTCCGCGCACCAGGGCGTCGCGGAGAAGGTTCGCGCGCTCAACCTGGGCGCCGTGGACTACATGAGCAAGCCGTTCAACGCGGTGGAGCTGCTCAACCGTACGGACCGCGCGCTCAAGCTGCGCCAGGGTGAGCGCGAGCAGCAGGAGCGCGAGAAGTCCCAGCCCGCGCTCCAGCGGCGCACGGGCAATGACCCCGCGACGGGACTGCATGACCGACGGGGACTGCTCCTGCGGCTCGAGCAGGAGCTGGCGCGCAGCCGGCGCTACCTCCGGGCCTTGAGCCTGGCGGTGCTGCGGCCGGACCGGCCGGTGGAGTCGATTCCGGGCAACATCGCGGACGTCATGCGCAAGCGGGTACGTCACCCGGATGCCATCTCCCACCTGGGGAGTGGTGTCTTCGTGGTCGTCCTCCCGGAGTGCAATGCCGAGGCGGCACGCAACGTCATCAGCCGGCTCCTTCCGGATGTGGAGAAGGTGACGGATACCGAGTACCGCTCGGCGGTGGCGGATGTGAGCCAGGACAGCGATTCGGTGGAGAAGTTGCTGGAGAAGCTGGGCGCGCCGCCGCCTGATGAGGGCTGAGCCGCCTGCACGCGGGACGGGGCCGCGCTAGACTTCGTCTCGCGTGAGCTCCTCCCGCCTCCTCGCCTTCGTCCTGCTCGCCGCCCTGTGGGGACCCGGGGCCGTCGCGGCGACCCCCGCGCCCCGCCGCCCGCGTGTGGACCGGGAGGCCATGCGCGAGGCCATGGACGCGGCGGCTTCGGACGAGGGGACCTTCTCCTCGTCCGCCAGCTACACCCAGTTCCTGCGCGCCCGGCTGCTGCACCATGCGGGGAACCATCGGGGCGCGGTGGATGCCTTGCGGTTGGCCCTGGCCACGAACGATGGGCATCCGCTGCTGCTCACCCGTCTGGCGGAGGAGTACGCGCGCCTGGGAGACCTGGACAAGGCGGAGCGTGAGCTGCGCCGCGCCGTCGAGCGTGCTCCCGCGTACTACCCGGCCCATGTCCTGCTGGGCCGGGTCCTCTTGGAGTCCGGCCGCTTCACCCGCGCGCGGCTTCACCTGCGGCGGGCCATGGCGCTCAAGCCTCGCGAGCCCGAGGCCTACCTGGTGCTCGCGCAGCTCTATCTGGAGACGGGCTCCGTGGCCGAGGCCGTGAGGGTGGTGGACTCCCTCGCCCGAGCCCTCCCCGGAGAGGCCTCCGGTTATCGCAGGCTGGGCCTGGCCCTGGCAGAGCGCGGCGACATCCTCCGCGCGGAGCGCCTGTTGACCGAAGCCGCGGCCCGGGACCCCGGAGACGTGGAGGTGCTGGGGACGCTGGCGAAGCTGTACGAGGAGACGGGGCGCCCGGCGCGCTCGGAGGAGACGCTGGCGCGCGCCCTGGAGAGGGACCCGGACAGCGAGGAGGTGCTGCTGGCGGCGGGCCGCTCGGCGCTGAAGGCGGGCTCGTTGGTGCGGGCGCGGGCGTATCTGGATCGGCTCTTGTCGCTGTCACATGAGCCGGAGACCTCGGTCCGGGTGGCCTTCATCTACCTGTCCGGGCGCGAGCCCGAGGCCGCCGTGGAGGTGTTGACGTCGGCCCGGGCGTCGAATGCCCAGGAGCCTCGTCTGGCGTACTACTCGGGACTGGTGCACGAGCGGATGCGGCGTTTCGCCGAGGCGGCGGAGGACTACGCCGCCGTGCCAGAGGGCGCGGAGGTCTTCGCCGATGCCCGGGTCCGCCGCGCCCGCTGCCTGTCCATGGCGGGGCAGCACCCCGGGGCCTTGTCGCTCCTGCGGGCCGCGCTCCAGGCGGCTCCGGCGGACCCGGAGGTGCGGGCCCAGTACGCCCGAGCCCTCGAGCGGGGAGGTTCACCCGCCCGCGCCGAGTCCGTGCTGCGGGAGGGCCTGTCCGGGACTCCTTCGGCCTCGCTGTATGACGCGCTCGCGGCCACCTTGCATCGCCAGGGGCGCGGAGACGAGGCCGTCGCGCTCTTGAACGAGGCGGTGACTCGTGCCCCCCGGGACCAGGCCCTGCTCTACGTGTCGGGCGCGGCCTGCGAGCGGCATGGGGACCTCGCGGGGGCGCAGGCTCGCATGCGGGCCGTGCTCGCGGTGGAGCCGGACCATGCCTCGGCCCTCAACTTCCTGGGCTACCTCATCGCGCAGTCGGGGAAGGACCTGGACGAAGCCGAGCGGCTGGTGCTCCGCGCGCTGGAGCTGCGCCCCGATGACGGCGCCTTCCTGGATTCCCTGGGGTGGGTCTACTTCCGGCGAGGGGACTACCCTCGCGCGGTGGATGCGCTGGAGCGCGCGGTGGCGCAGTCTCCGGACGAGCCCGTCATCCTCGAGCACCTGGGGGATGCCTATCAGCGCGCCGCCCGAGGGGAGGCCGCCGCGGGAGTCTGGCGCCGGGCGCTGGAGGTGCTGGCGTTGGATCCCGAGTCGGCCGAGCCCCCGGGTCAGCGGGAGACCCTGGAGCGCAAGCTCAAGGCGCTATCCATGGGTGCGGCGGGCCGCTAAGTTGCTAGCCCTATGGCTCGCATCGACGAGGGCTATTTCACCAGCAGGGATGGGACGCGGCTTTTCTGGAAGACCCATCTCCCGGACTCCGAGCCGCGTGCGCACGTCGCGGTGGTGCACGGCTACGGCGACCACTTCGGACGCTACCAATACGTGACGGACGCCCTCGTGGCGGACGGTTTCGCGGTGCACGGCTTCGACTACCGGGGCCATGGCCGCGCCGAGGGCCGGCGCGCCTACTGCGAGAAGTGGCCGCACTACGTCGACGACCTGGAGGTCTTCTGGGAGCGCGTGCGTGGCGCGGCCGGCGGACGCAAGACGTTCGCCCTGGCCCACAGCCACGGTGGCCTCATGGCGGCGCACTGGGCGGGGGCTCGCACCGTGGAGGGCCTGTCCGGACTGGTGCTGTCGGGGCCGTACTTCAAGCTGGCCATCACGCCTCCAGCGGTGAAGGTGATGGCGGCGCGCGCGGCGGGAGCGCTGGTGCCGTGGCTGGGCATCGCCTCCGGCCTCAAGGTCGAGGACCTGACGCGCGACCCCGAAGTCCAGCGCGCCACGAAGGAAGACCCGCTCTATCTGTCCATCGCCACGCCTCGCTGGTTCATCGAGTCCACCAAGGCCCAGGCGGAGGCGATGCTGCTGGCGCCGAAGATTCAAGTCCCGCTGTTCGTGCTGTGTGGAGCGGAGGATGGGGTGGCGGCTCCGGCGGCGGCGCGGGTGTTCTTCGAGACGGCGGGCTCGGCGGACAAGAAGTTCAAGGAGTACCCGGGCATGAAGCACGAGCCGCTCAACGAGGTGGGGCGCGGCGAGGTGTTCCGGGATATCTCCGGCTGGATCTCCGCGCATCTCTGACATAATCAAGGCAGCCGGCTCCTCGGAAGGAGCAGGCTCTGGGTGAGGTCACCGCATGGCAACGGGTGAAACGGGCATCATCGGCAAGGGTATCGTCATCAAGGGAAGCCTCACGGGTGGTGGGGACCTTGTCATCGAGGGTCGGGTGGAGGGGCAGATTGCCCTGAAGAACCACCTCACCATCGAGAGCACCGGCAAGGTGCAGGCGGACATCCGAGCCGAGGAGTTGACCATCAACGGCGAGGCCAGTGGCAATATCGACGCCTCGACGCGCGTGGCCATCAACGCTTCGGCCAAGGTGGCTGGCGACATCAAGGCGCCGCGCATCGTCATCGAGGACGGCGCCGTGTTCAACGGCTCCATCGAGATGGACGTCCGGCTGCCGGACGATATCTGAAGCTCACGCCGCGGGCGGCCGCGGCATACACCTTTCGAGAGGGCGGACTACACTCATGGCGAATACGGTCATCGGTTCGAGCATCGTCATCGACGGAGAGATTTCCGGAGACGAGGACCTGGTCATCCAGGGCACCGTGAAGGGGAAGATCTCCCTCAAGGAGAGCCTCTACGTGGAGGGCAGTGGCGTCGTCGAGGCGGACATCGAGACGCAGAACGTGGAGATTGGCGGGAAGGTGACGGGCAACATCGTCGCCAGCGACAAGGTGGAGCTGAAGACGGACTGCCGCGTGGTGGGCGACATCAAGGCGCCGCGCATCCTCATCGCCGACGGAGCCTCCTTCAAGGGCAACGTCGACATGGACATGAAGGAGCGCTGATTCGTGGCCACCCCGAAGGAGCTGAGCAACGATATCGTCAACAACACCGTGGTGGGGCCTTCCATCCTCATCAGCGGCCGGTTGACGGGCGATGAGGACCTCACGGTCCGAGGCCGCGTGGAGGGCGAGCTGACGCTCAGCCGTACCCTCATCGTGGAGCCGTCGGGCGTGGTGAAGGCCAACGTCGCGGTGAAGAACGCCATCGTCAGTGGCGTGGTGGTGGGCAACATCAACGCCACGGAGAGCGTGGAGCTGACCCGCGAAGGACGCATGGTGGGCGACATCCACGCCCCGCGCGTCATCATCGTGGACGGCGCCAGCTTCCGAGGCCGCGTGGACATGGGCGATGTGGAGCCTGGCCGTCTGCCGTCGGAGCGCCCGGTGGTGGCGCGTCCCACCGCGGTGACGCGTCCGGTGACGACCACCACGCGCCCCAGCGCCGCGCCCGCGCGTCCTTCCACGCCGACTCCGCCGCGCCCGCCGCCGCCTCCCGCGGCCACGCGCCCGTCGGCACCGGCGCCCACGACTCCCGCCCGCCCCGCGAGCAAGCCGCTGCCGCCGCCTCCGCCCCCTCGGGTTGAGTCGCGTCCGGCCGCCCCGCCCGTGGAGCAGACGACTTCTGCCGAGCCGCCAACGCCCTTCTCAGTGGGTGCTGGCGCCAAGAAGAAGGTCGTGGTGAAGAAGAAGACCCGCTAGAGCGCACATCCCGCGCCGCCGGAGTTGGCGGTGTGGGTGAACGCGAAACAGGGGTGCCACCATGGACGCCGAGCACAGGGTTGACGGAGAGGAAGGGATGCCGGGGTCTCCGGAGGGTGGCTCGTCGTCGGCGCCCGAGGCGATTTCGGCGCGGGGCGACGGTGGCTCTGATGTCGCCGCGCAGGGCGAGCCCTCGTTCGCGGCACTCGCGCGAGTCGATGGTGGGGGAGGGGAGCCGGGCTCCTCGACTCCCGCCTCGGCGGACGCGGGCGGCGTGTCGCCAGAGGGAGGCTCGGTGGAGTCTCACGGAGTCGCCGCGGAAGGGGCGCCCGGCGCGGGCGAGCCCGAGCGGACCATGGAGTCGCCGGTGGGTGCGTCGGAAGAGTCCCAGGTGAAGTCCCCCTCGGAGTCCGGTGACTCCGGCGGGGAGCCGAAGCCCGAGGCGCGGACCGAGGATGCTCCCGCTGCGGAGGTTCGGGCGGATGACGCGCCGTCGACGCAAGCAGCGGCGTCGCCGGAGGCCGCGCTCTCCGAGTCCGAGGCTTTGTCGGCGCCCGAGTCTCATTCAGACGCTGCTGAGTCCGATGACGACGAGGAGCCGGGGCTGGAGATGCTGGCCGCTCCGGAGCAGCGGCTCGCGGGTCGCGTGGTGACGGTGTTGTTGCCGTTGGACCGGCTCGAGGACGACACGGGCCATCGCCTCCGTCCGGAGGGAGACGTGTCCGGGCTGGCGACGGACATCGCCCGGCTGGGGCAGTTGTTCCCGGTGGACGTGCGGCCCCGGGGCGGTGAGCGCTACCAACTGGTGTGCGGTTTCCGTCGCGTGGCGGCGCTGCGCTTCCTCAAGCGGGACGCGGTGCAGGCGCGTGTCCACACGGACCTGTCCGACGAGGACGCGCTCCTCATGTCGCTGGCGGAGGCCATCCACGCCACGCCCGTCGAGCCCGAGGTGCTGGAGGCCAAGCGCGAGCAACTGGAGTCCGAGGGGCGCCTGAGCGCCGCCGTGGCGGACATGCTCGCCAAGGCGCTCGCGACCGAGGACGGGCTGGCGCCCGAGGGCGTGGAGGAGGAGATCGACGCGGACGAACTGGCGGCGGATGTCTCGCAGCGGCTGGGGGCCATCAACCAGGACCTCTCGCTGTTGGCGGACGTCTTCAATTCGCTGGATGAGTCGCGCCGCGCGGAGTTGTTGATGCAGCTTCGGTATTCGTCGGAGCTGGTCGCGTACCTGGAGGGACTGTAGTGCTCACCGATACCCTGGCCCGCGACAAGGCCCGCCTGTTGGAGTTGCTCACGCAGCGCTCCTTCGAGCGTCGCCGAGTGGTGCTCTCGTCCGGCAAGGAGTCGGACTTCTACATCGACTGCAAGCGCACGGCGCTCCTGGCCGAGGGGCACTTCCTCATCGGCCGCCTGTTCCTGGACGCCATCCGCCGGGAGGCTCCCGAGGCGGTGGGCGCGGGAGGTCTGACGCTGGGCGCGGATCCGCTGGCGTCGGCCGTGAGCCTCACCGGCTACCTGTCCGGGTATCCGCTGTCGGCCTTCATCGTCCGCAAGGAGCCCAAGGGCCACGGCACCGGCCAGTGGATTGAAGGGCTCAGCGGGTTGGGCACGGGCGCGAAGGTGGCCATCGTCGAGGACGTGGTGACGACGGGTGGCTCCACCATCAAGGCCATCGAGCGGGCCCAGTCGGAGGGCCTCACGGTGCTGGGCGCCTTCGCCCTGGTGGACCGGATGGAGGGCGGACGCGAAGCGGTGGAGGCCGCGGGCCACCGGCTCTTCACGCTGTTCACCCGCAAGGACTTCATTCCGTGAAGAAGGTTCTCGCCACGGGAGCGCTGCTGGGCATGCTGTCCGGCTGCTCCTCCTTGCCTCCCGCCATTGGCGAGCAGGCCCCCACGCTGCACGATGAGAGCGCGGAAGAGGCCTACCGGGCGCTGCTCAACAAGTACTCGGCGAACCAGGAAATCTACGACGGCTTCGACACACGCCTCTTCGCGGGTGTGACGCTCCAGACGTGGACCTTCCGTGAGGCCCGGGTGCGCCGTCAGGCGGCCTTCCAGGTGTTGCCGGCCCCCAAGGTGGAGCAGTTGCTCGCGGAGGAGCGCGCCGAGGCCGGGCAGGTGCACGAGTTCTTCCTGGGCGTCCACGTCAACGACTACCGGTACCTCGACTTCGACTTCAAGCGCTCCATCTGGCGCATGGCGCTGGTGACGCCCGCGGGCGAGGTGACGCCGGTGCGCATCCGCCGGCTGGGTCGCGCGGACCTGGAGATGCGCGCGTACTACCCGTACACGAGTGTCTTCTGGGTGGGCTACGAGGTGCAGTTCCCCACGGTGATGTCCACCGGGCAGCCCGTCATCCCGCCAGGGACGGACAAGGTGATGTTCCGCCTCGCCTCGTCGTTGGGCAAGGCGGAGCTGAAGGTGTCCGCGCAGTAGGCCGCGCGCGGCCCGTCACGTCTGCTCGGGCCGCTTCAACCACTTCTCCGTCACCTTGAGCGTGGGGCCGGCCAGCATCCGGTCCACGAGTTCCAACGGAGAGGCGCTCACCGCGTACGGCTGGGCCTGCTCCTCGGGAACGAAGCCCTCCTGGGCCATGTGCCGCGCGAGGGCCACCAGCGGTTGGAAGAAGCCGCGTGTGTCCAGCAGACCCATGGGCTTGCCGTGCAGGCCGAGCTGCGCCCAGGTGGTGATTTCAAACAGCTCATCCAGCGTGCCGAAGCCGCCAGGCAGGGCGATGAAGGCATCCGAGCGCGAGGCCATGAGGGCTTTTCGCTCATGCATGGAGTCCACACGGATGAACTCCGTGAGGCCCAGATAGGCGAGCTCGCGCTTGCCCAGGAACTGGGGCAGCACGCCCACCACCTTCCCGCCCGCGGCCAGCGCGGCGGAGGCCACCGTGCCCATCAACCCCACGCTGGCGCCGCCGTAGACGAGGGTGATTCCCCTCCGGCCCAGCTCCGCGCCGAGCTGCTGGGCGGCTTCGGTGTACTCGGGCCGATTGCCCGGCCGGGAACCGCAGAACACACAGATACTGCGTACTTCCATTTCAGAAGCCTCCACGTCGTTCTGGGTGGGCCGCGAAGAGCGCCACCACGGCTGTGAGGAAGAGGATGATGGGCAGTGCGAGCGCGTAGACACGCCGCCCCTGCCGCAGCGCGACCCCGCACGGCAGGCCGAAGAGGAACCCGCCCAGGTGTCCGGACCAGCTCACCCCCGGGAGGAGGCTGAGCACGGCCACCTGGACCAACCAGATGCCCAGCTCGCGCCGGCCCTGCCGGGTGGCGATGGGAATCATGGCGCCCGCCCATCCCAGAATCATCCCCGAGGCTCCGACCATCGTCTTGTCGAAGTCGAAGAGCAGGGAGAACGCGGACGAGCCCAGCGCGGTGACGAGCGACAGGCCCGCGAAGCGCAAGCTGCCGATGCCTCGCTCCAGCGTGAAACCCAGCGTCACCACCACGGACATGTTGAAGGCGAGGTGGAGGATGCCTCCGTGTTCGAAGGCCACGGCCAGAA
Source organism: Myxococcus stipitatus (assembly GCF_037414475.1). Next base: position 8,225,897 of record NZ_CP147913.1, read on the forward strand.
GCCGCCAGTACTGTCCGGCCTGCACCGCGGGCCCGTACAGGGCACCCAGGGGAAGTTTGCCTTCCTTGAACGCCGGGAGCATGCCGAGCTCCTCGAGCGCGAACACGCCGACGCAGATGGCGATGATGGCGTAGCAGACCCACGGCCGGGGCTGGGGTTCCTGGGGCGGTGGCGGGGTGCCGAACGAATGGCTCGGACCGCGGTGGCCTTCAGGCCCACCGCCCGGTGCGTCGAGGATGTGTCGCGGTCCAGAGGACATGTCGCTCACAGCTCCCGGGAAAGGATGGTGTCACGCAGCCAGTGGTGGTCGTCGGTGTGAGGATAGTCGAGCGTGAAGTGCAGGCCGCGGCTCTCCTTGCGGCGACTGGCGCAGTCGACGATGAGCATCGCCACGTCGGCGATGTTGCGCAGCTCGATGACGTCGCGAGTCACCTTGAAGCGCCAGTAGTAGTCGCGAATCTCCTCGCGCAACAACTCCAGCCGCCGGCGCGCGCGCATCAGCCGCTTGTCCGTGCGGACGATGCCCACGTAGTTCCACATGAGCCGGCGAATCTCGTCCCAGTTGTGGGTGACGACGACGCTCTCGTCGGACTCCACCGCGCTGCCCGGGTCCCACTCCGGCGGGTCCTCGTGCGGCGTGGACAGCGAGGCCATCTCCGCCACGGTGGCCGCCACCGCGCGCTCGCCGAAGACCAGTCCTTCCAACAGCGAGTTGGACGCGAGCCGGTTGGCGCCATGAAGCCCCGTGCAGGACACCTCGCCGATGGCGTACAGGCCCGGCACCGACGTGCGCCCGTGCAGGTCCGTCACCACGCCGCCGCACTGGTAGTGGGCCGCGGGGACGACGGGGATGGGCTGCACGGCCATGTCGATGTTGAACGCCTTGCAGGTCGCGTAGATGTTGGGGAAACGCTCCGTGAGGAAGGCCCGGCCCATGTGTGTCATGTCCAGGTACACGCACTCGTCGCCGGTGCGCTTCATCTCCGCGTCGATGGCGCGCGCCACCACGTCGCGCGGGGCCAGCGCGCCCAGCGGGTGATAGCGCTCCATGAAGGTCTGCCCGCCCTTGAGCCGGAGCTTGCCACCCTCGCCGCGCAGCGCCTCGCTGATGAGGAAGCTCTTGGCCTCCGGGTGGTACAGGCAGGTGGGGTGGAACTGGTAGAACTCCATGTTCGCCACCTGCGCGCCCGCGCGGTACGCCATGGCCACGCCGTCGCCCGTGGCCACGTCCGGATTGGACGTGTACAGGTACACCTTGCCCGCGCCGCCCGTGGCCAGCACCGTCACCCGCGCGAGGAAGCGCTCGATGACCCCGCTCTCCAAGAGTGCGTAGGTGCCCAGGCACCGGTTGGCGCCGGAGCGGGGCTGGCGCCGGTCCAGGATGAGGTCGATGGCGGCCGTGTTCGTGAAGAACGTGATGTTGGGCGTCTCGTCACACTTGGCCAGCAGGGCGCGCTGCACCTCGCGGCCGGTGATGTCTCCGGCGTGGATGATGCGCCGCTCGGAGTGGCCGCCCTCTCGCGTCAGGTGGAACTCGCCGGAGGTGTTTCGGTTGAACTCCGCGCCCAGCGTCACCAGCTCGCGAATGCGCGCGGGCCCCTCGCGCACCGTCACTTCCACCGCGTCCTTGTGGCAGATGCCCGCGCCCGCGATGAGGGTGTCCTCGATGTGCGCATCGAACGAGTCGGTGGGGGCGAGCACGCTGGCGATGCCACCCTGGGCGTAGGCGGTATTGCTCTCGCCTCGCTCGCGCTTGGTCAGCACGGCCACGGTGCCATGGCGAGCGGCCTGGAGGGCGAACGAGAGGCCCGCAACTCCGCCGCCCAGGACGAGGAAGTCGAACCGATGGGGCATGGCCAACAGCCTTAACGACTGTAAGTGCCGGAAACAAGGCGTTTTCTTGAGGACTTTCCGCCGTGTGTCTAAGGTTGGTGCGCCGATATGCGTGCCATTCCCGCGCTCCTCCTGACCGTGCTGGCCTTCCCGCTGTGGGCGGGAGCGTCCGAGTCCATCTACCGGTATGTGGAGAAGGACGGGACCATCGTCTACACGAACGTCCCGCCGACGGGCTCCAAGGCGGCGAAGAAGATGAAGGGCTCGTTCGCGCAGGCCCCCGCCAAGAGCGCGCCGGTGGTGGGGCGCTCGCGCACGCCGCCGGACCTGGACCCGCACATCGCCGCGGCGGCGCTGCGCTATCGCATCCCCACCGCGCTGGTGCGCGCCATCATGCATGCGGAGAGCAACTTCAATCCGAATGCGCTGAGCCACAAGGGGGCCAGCGGGTTGATGCAGCTCATGCCGGGGACGGCGTCGGACATGTATGTGAAGGACATCTTCGACGAACGGGACAACATCGAGGGCGGGGTGCGCTATCTGCGGGTGCTCGCCAACATGTTCGACGGCGACATGGTGAAGATGATTGCCGCCTACAACGCGGGCCCGGACGCGGTGAAGCGCTACGGCGGCAAGGTGCCCCCTTACGAAGAGACGCAGGGGTACGTCCGCAAGGTGCTCCAGCTCTACTACCACTACAAGGAGCGCGAGCGGCCCGCCGAGGGCGGTCCCCGCGAGCCCAACTTCCAGAATGACGACGCGCGTGAAGGGGCGGGCGGAGACGAGCCCCGCTGACGACGAATTCCTCCAGCAGCTCCAGCGCGGTGGCGAGCTGCTGGCCGCCAACAAGGTCATCGAGTCGAAGGAGTTCCTGGAGCGCGCCCACCAGCTCCAACCTCGCAACGAGAAAGCGCAGAACCTGCTCGGGCTCTGCTACTTCAAGCTGGGCCTGTTCGACCGCGCGGCCGAACTCTACGAGATGCTCGTGCGCGACAACCCGGTGGACCCGACGCTGAGGGTCAACCTGGGCCTGGTGTATCTGAAGACCAACGCGCTCCAGCGCGCGGTGCGTGAGTTCGAGACCGCCACGGACCTGTCGCCCGAGCACCAGAAGGCCCAGAACTACCTGGGCCTCGCGCTCGCGCAGATGGGCGAGTACGGCCGCGCGCGTGAGCACTTCCTGCTCGCGGGCAGCGACGCGATGGCCGAGAAGATGTCGCGCGCCATCGCCGGAGAGAACTTCTCGAGGCCCACGCCCGCGCCCACCGCGCCCGCGGCTCGCGTGGAGGCGCCGCCTCCCGCTCCGGTGCGGGAGCAGGCCGCGCCTCCTTCGGAGGAACTACCGGAGGAGGAGATTCGTTTCGCCGAGGACGAAGGCCCCAGCGCGCTGACCGAAGGCGACGGCGGGCCGGTGCTCACGGCGACCCCCGAGGAGGTGGCGCCGCCAGCGGACGCGGGTGCCTCCGTCACGCCCGAGCCCCCGCGCGACGCGGCCACGGTGCCAACGCCCGTGCCGTTGACGAAGGTGCAGCTCACGAAGGTCGCCGCGCGAGCCGCACCGGTCGCCACGGCGCTTGTCCTGGCGAAGCTCGCGCCCGCGGTGGTGCTGGAGGCGGAGCGCTCCAAGGGCCCCTTCGTCCCGGGCGAGGGGACGTTCAGCATCGCGGTGGACGGGGAGATGCTCACCCGATTGGAGGGGGTGGTGGCGCTCCAGGGCCAGCTCGTGTTCCAGCCGGAGATGAAGCGTTTCCGGGGCAGGGCGACGGACAAGCCCTTTGGTGAAGGACCGGTCCGGATGGTGCGGGCGCGCGGAAAAGGCGTGCTCCACCTGGAGCCGGCCGAGCACCGCGTGTTCCTCTCCGTGGACCTGGGTGAAGACTCCGCTTACTTCCGGGATGAGAACGTCTTCGCGTTCGAGGAGCCGGTGATGTTCGAGAACGGCCGGGTGCCGTCGGACATCGCGCCGGACCTGGACCTGGTCCACCTGCGCGGGCAGGGGCAGGTGCTGTTGAGCCTGCCTGGGCCCCTGCGCTCGGTGGTGGTGCGCCCGGAGGCCCCGGTGACGGTGCCGTTGACGCACCTGGTGGGCTGGCAGGGCAACCTCACGCCCCGCGTCGTGTCGCTGCTCAAATCCCCCTCCGGCGAGACCTTGCGCACCGCGGTGGAGCTGGGGGGCGAAGGTTTTGCCCTCATCGCCCTCGCGGTTCGCTAGAAGAGCGCGCCATGGCCACGGACCGAGCGAGCCGGAAACAGCGCAAGCGGGAGGAGCGGGCGCGCCGACGCGCGGAGCGCAAGCCCAGCGTGTTGGTGCAGGAGTTCTGGAACCTCCCCAACATGCTCACGTTGGGGCGCATCTTCCTCATCCCCCCGTTCGTCTGGCTCATGTACGACGCGGACCCGCTGAGCTCCCTGCTCGCGGGCCTGGTCTTCGCCGCCGCCGCCATCACCGACGTGGTGGATGGTTACCTGGCGCGCAAGTGGAACCTCATCACCGTGGTCGGCAAGTTCATGGACCCGCTGGCCGACAAGCTCATCGCGATGGCCGCGCTGGTGATGATGGTTCGCCTGGGCCGCATCGCCGCATGGGTGGTCATCGTGCTCCTGGCGCGCGAGCTCATCGTCAGCGGGCTGCGCACCATCGCCGCGAGCGAAGGCATGGTCATCGCGGCGGGGCAGGAGGGGAAGTGGAAGACGTCCCTCCAGCTCGTCGGAATCATCTCGCTGTGCGTCCACTACGTGCACCCGCTCACGCTCGGCTCGTTCAGCACGCCGGTGGACTACAACCTCGTGGGCAAGGTGCTCGTCTACTTGTCCGGCGCGTTCTCCGTCTGGAGCGCGGTCGTCTACTTCCGAGCGTTCCTCGCGATGCTCGCGAAGCGTGGCGACGAGGCACCTGTCGCGAAAAGTGTTTGACGTGCTCGGGAGGCCTCTGTATACCCCATCTCACTTCGGGCGCGGCGGCAACACGGTGCGAACGAAGCGGCGGTACCTGATGCGGGAATAGCTCAGCGGTAGAGCATCGCCTTGCCAAGGCGAGGGTCGAGGGTTCAAATCCCTTTTCCCGCTCCAGAACAAAGGCCTCCTGGGAAACCAGGGGGCCTTTTTGTTTTCCGCGCAATGACTCGCATGGCATGGCGGTGCGGGTGTGGTTGGGAAAGCGTCTCGTGCTGGGTGGGGTGAACGTTTCATCGTCCCACGGGGCAGGCGTGGTGAGCGTCGCGAGGCGGGCCTGGTCGAGGAGAGGGCGAACAAGCCCCTCAGGAATCTGAGTCACCGCGAGAGTGCATCTGCTTGCCTCGCACGCACTCGGGGCCTGCTATATGAAGGCCCCCTCATGATTCGCCTCGTCCGAGAACTCTACCAATACCGCGGACTGCTCCTGAGCCTCGTGCAGCGCGAGCTCAAGGCGCGCTACCGAGGGTCGTTCCTTGGGTTCCTCTGGACGTTCCTGAACCCCACGCTGCACATGATGGTGTACGCGCTGCTGTTCACCGTGGTGATGCGGCAGAACATCCCCAGCTTCCCGTACTTCATGTTCGTGGGGCTGCTGCCGTGGCTCTGGTTCGCCTCGTCCCTGGGCGGTGGCGCGAGCGCCATCAGCGACCGGCGCGACTTGATGACGAAGGTCCGGTTCCCGGCGCAGGTGTTGCCCACGACGGTGGTGTTGACGAACCTGAGCAACTACCTGCTGTCGTTGCCGCTGATGGTGGGACTGGGACTGTTCTACGGGCAGACGCCCACGTGGCACATCCTGGCGTTCCCCGTGGTGGTCGCCATCCAGCTCGTCTTCACCCTGGCGCTCACGTACATCCTGGCCGCCATCAACGTGACGTTCCGGGACCTGCAGCACATCGTCACCAACCTGCTGACGATGTGGTTCTTCATGACGCCGGTGCTGTACCCCGTCTCCACCATCCAGGACGGCCCGCTGCGCGATGTGGTGATGACCCTGAACCCGATGTCCAGCCTGCTCGTCTCCTACCAGGCAATCTTCTACGAGCACCGGTGGCCGGATCCGGCGCCCTTGGCGTTGTTGGCCGTCTTCTCGGTGGTGCTGCTGTGGGGCGCCTCGAGCATCTTTGAATCCCGCCGCGAAGACTTCGCGGAATCCATCTGAGCCGTCGCCATGCAGGAATCCCTCGACGCCATTGTCATGCGCGATGTCGTGAAGCACTTCCGGAAGCGGACCATCCGGGGCGAGTACACGACTTTCAAATCCGAACTCATGCGCTGGTTGCGCGGCCAGCGCGTGCCCAAGGAAGCGGGGCTCATCACCGCGCTTCGCGGCATCAACCTTTGCATCCCCCGCGGCAAGACGGTCGGCATCATTGGCCGCAATGGTTCGGGCAAGAGCACGCTGCTGAAGCTCATCACCGGCATCTATGCGCCCACCTCGGGTGTCATGGAGATCAACGGCCGTATCTCCGCGCTGTTGGACCTGGGCGCGGGCTTCCATCCGGACTTCTCCGGCAGGGAGAACATCCTCATCAACGGCATCATCCTCGGAATGTCGCGCGCGGAAGTGCGGGCGAGGATGGACGACATCATCGCCTTCAGTGAGCTGGGCGAGTTCATCGACGAGCCGGTGCGCACCTACTCCAGCGGCATGTACATGCGGCTGGCGTTCGCGGTGGCCACACACGTGGACCCGGACATCCTCATCGTCGACGAAATCCTCGCCGTGGGTGACGAGCACTTCAGCAAGAAGAGCGTCGCCAAGATGACGGAGTTCAAGCGTCAGGGGAAAACCATCGTCGTGGTGACCCATGACCTGGCCACGGTGGAGCGCTGGTGCGACCTGGCCATCTGGATTGACGGTGGCTACGTGCGTCGCGTGGGCCGCCCCTCGGAGATTGTCACCGAATACCGGCAAGCCATCGCCCTGGCGGAGGCCCAGTCGGTGGTCTTCACCCCTCCGGCGCTGACGGAGGGCGGCGGCGCGCTGCCCGAGGTCCACTCGGTGGTGGGCGGAGACGCCCCCGTGCGCATCGCGGGGCTGCGGCTGGTGGATGCGTCGGGTGGGGAGCCGCGGAACCTGTCGCCGGACATGGGCGTGGAGGTCTGCGTGGACTTCTCCGCCCGCGGTGGTTGCGAGGACGTGGAGTTCGAGGTCTCGCTCCAGACGCCGGATGGGCGCCCGCTGTACGAGACGAGCACCCGGTTGGAGGCGGTGCCGTTGCCGCGGGAGCTGCCGCCGTCGGGGCGGATGCGCCTGGTGTTGGAGCGCCTGGGGTTGCTTGCCGGTACATATGTCCTGGTGGTGACCGCGCGGACGGCGGGTGGAGTGTCCACGGAGCGGCGCTCGTTCGAGGTGAGCTCGAATGTGGCTGAGCGCGGCGTGTTCCGTCCGGCGCACCACTGGGTGGTAGAGCCTGTCCCGGTGCCGGTGGAGTCCGCGCTCGCGGGTGGGGGTCATCCCTGAGGTCGGGGCTGACTGGCGCCGGGAGGGGGCGCGTCTTTCGACGGCCCGGATGTGAACGAGAGAGGCGGTACGTCGGTGAAGACGGTCCTGGAGAAGCTCGCCGTGGAGGCGGGGGCACCTGACGCGGCGCCGGGCGCTGGGGAACTGGCCCGGATGGTGGCGGCGGTGCGCTCCCTGCTGGACTCGCGGCGCCCGTGTCTGCCCGAGGCCTGTGAGGACGTGACGGCGCTCGAGGGCGCCCTGAAGCTCCTCACACAAGAGCTCCATCGGGCCCGCCCGGACGGCGCGCTGGCGCTCTCTCCGCTCCAGGAGGCCGCGCGGTTGGCGGTGCCCCACGAGTTCTCCGTGCCTGACTCACACCGCGCCCGGCTGGGCCGCGTGGTGACGGCCACCAAACGCGCCTTCATCGAGGGTCTTCAGCCCTTCCACGTCGAGTCGCTGCGGCCGCAGGCGGACTTCAACAAGGCCGTGGTGCGGGTGCTGGAGTATCTCTCCGTGCACCGGAGCCTGCGCCTGCGCGAGGACCTGACGGCGTGGGTGCGCGGGCAGCTCGAGCCTCGGGTGGACCCGACTCGCTGGAAGGTGACGCGGTCTCACCGCGGTGGCGCCTTGGGTTCGGTGGTGGAGGTGGCCAAGCGCTCCTATCTCTCCGCCGCGGGCCCGTTGCTGGAGGGGCTCCTGCGGGGCCAGGCGGAATGGAACGAGGCCATGGTGGAGGCCATCGCCGGCGCTGCGGGACTCCAGCCTCCGGACGAGGCCACGGGGGCGCGGTGGATTGCCTCGCTCGTGGACCGCAATGATCCGCTGCGAGCCCAGGCGCTGCCGAAAGCGCTGCGGGCGGGTGGCCCCCTCTGGACGGAGCTCTTGCGCCGGCAGACTCGCTTCAACGAGCAGGCGGTGTTGGCTCTCGCGGGCGTGTTGGGGACCCGCACTCCGCCGCCCCTTCCTCCGGAGCTGGGCGACTACGAGGCGTGGTGCGAGCGCCGGGAGAAGGACGACCTCGCGCGGGCGCGTGAGTCGGTGGCGGCGTTGTCCGTGCGTCCCCGGGTGTCGCTCATCACGGTCCTGCGCGATACGCTCGAGGACTTCTTCGGCGCCTGTGTCACCTCCATCGAGGCGCAGGTGTATCCCGATTGGGAGTGGGTGCTCGTCGACGATGGCCGCGCGGGGGGCCATGTCCGCGCGCTGGTGAGTGCGGCGGTGGCGCGGGAGCCGCGCATTCGCCGGGTCGTGTTGCCCCGTGAGACGGGCGGCGCCGAGGCGATGAACGCGGGACTCGCCGTGGCGACGGGGGCGTGGGTGGCCGGGTTGGCGCCAGACGCCACGCTGGCGCCGCATGCGCTGGCGGAGGTGGTGCTGGCGACGGAGGCTCAGCCCTCGCTCGACGTCCTCTACGCGGATGAGGACCGGCTGGACGCGGAGGGCCGGCGCACCGCTCCCTTCTTCAAGCCGGACTGGTCACCGGACCTGCTGCGCTCGGTGAACTACGTGGGCTCCTTCGCCGTCGCGCGCAAGAGCCTGGTCGAATCGGTCGGGGGCGCCCGCGAGGGCTTCGGCGGTGCGTGGGACTTCGACCTGCTGCTGCGGCTGAGTGAGGTGGCGCGCGGCATCGGCCATGTGCCCAAGGTGCTCTTCCACGGGCGCGACGCGCATGCGGCGACGCCACCGGGACTGGAGCCGGAGCCGGCGCGAGTCATGGACACGGCCCAGCGGGCCCTGCGCGAACACCTCTCGCGGCGAGGCGAGGTGGCCGAGGTGACGAGCCTCACGCCCCATCACCACCGGGTGCGCTACCCGGTGCGCGGCACGCCCAAGGTCTCCATCATCGTCCCGTTCAAGGACCGGCCGGACCTGCTGGAGCTGCTGGTGCCGGGGCTGCTGGCGCGCACCGCGTATCCCCACTTCGAGGTGTTGTTGGTGTCCAACAACAGCACCCAGCCGGAGACCTTCGCGCTCCTGGAGCGGCTGACCGACCCGCGGTTGGTGAAGCTGACGTGGGACTTCCCGTTCAACTACCCGGCCATCAACAACTGGGCGGCGAAGCAGGCCACCGGGGAGTTGCTGCTCTTCCTCAACAACGACATGGAGGTGATGGACCCCTCCTGGCTGGAGGAGTTGGTGTCGCAGGCGCAGCGCCCCGAGGTGGGCGCGGTGGGCTGCAAGCTGCTCTTCCCGGAGGGGACGGTGCAGCATGCGGGCGCGGTGGTGGGCATCACCGGCATGGCGGGCCATCCCTTCTGGCGGCTGCCGGACGGCCCCATCTCCACCCCATTTGGCCACACCGAGTGGACGCGCAACTGGCTGTCCGTCACCAGCGCCTGTGTCATCTTCCGCCGCGACGTGTTCGAGTCGCTGGGGGGCTTCGATGAGCGCTTCCAGGTGTGTGGCAGCGACGTGGACATCGGCCTGCGCTTGAATCAGCGGGGGCTGCGGGTGGTGTACACGCCACACGCGCGGCTCATCCACCATGAGTCCGCCAGCCGGCGCGCGGACGCCATCCCGGAGTCGGACTACTGGCGCTCCTACGTGTCCTATCGCCCGTACCTGGGCGAGCGGGGAGACCCTTTCTACAACCCCAACCTCACGCTGCAGGGCACGGACTGCTCACTGCGCCATCACGAGGAGACGGGGGAGACGCTGGCCCTGCGCACGCTGACGCACGACGTTCCCAGCGCGCAGGACGCCGCCCTGGAGGCGCGGGCGCTCGCCCAGCGTCACCTGGTGGAGCACCTGGGGGAGCTCGACTTCACGCCGGAGCAGGCGGAGGCGTCCCGCGTGCAGGCTCCGGCGGCCCTGGCGGCCCTGCGCTCGCGCGGAAAGGTGCGCACTGCCTCCTGGTTCATCCCGGCCTTCGGCCACGTCTACGCGGGCATCCACACCTTGTTCCGCTTCGCGGACCTGATGCACCGCCGCCATGGCGTGAAGAGCGACTTCGTCGTCTACGACAAGCCCGGGGCGAGCCCCGGTGACTTCGAGGCGCGCGCCGCCACCGTGTTTCCCCAGGCGGCCGGGGCCTTCCGCGTGCTCGCGGGCGCGGCGGACCTGGCGTCGCTCCCCGCCTGCGACCTGGCCATCGCCACGTACTGGACCTCCGTCTATCAGGTGCTGCGCCATCCGCGCGCCGGCGTGCGCGCCTACTTCGTCCAGGACTACGAGCCCATGTTCTTCGCGGCGGGCACCCAGTCCGCGCTCGCGGAGCAGACGTACCAGCTGGGCTTCCAGGGCATCTTCAACACCCCGGGCCTGCGCGACACGGTGAGGGCGCTTCACGGCATGGGAGGCTTCGCCTTCGAGCCCGCGGTGGATGGCGTGCTCTTCCATGACCGTCGCCCCGCGCGGCGAGGGCCCGTGCGCGTCTTCTTCTACGGGCGCCCGGGCAACGAGCGGAACGGCTTCGAGCTGGGGCTGGCCGCGCTCACGCGGCTCAAGCGCGAGCTGGGCCCGGCGGTGGAAATCGTCACCGCGGGAGCCGAGTGGCATCCTGAGTCCTACGGCGTCCGGGGCCTGGTGACGAACCTGGGCGTGCTCCCCGCCGAGCGCACCGCGGCGCTCTACCGCGAGTGCGACGTGGGGTTGTGCTTCATGTTCACCCGGCACCCGTCCTACCTGCCGCTGGAGATGATGGCGTGCGGCATGACGGTGGTGACGAACGACAACCCCGCCAACCACTGGCTGCTGGAGGACGGTGGCAACTGCTTGCTGGCGGCGCCGACGCCCGGCTCGGTGCTGGCGCGGTTGAGGGCGGCGGTGCTGGACCCGGAGCTGCGAGTGCGGCTCGGAGCGCGCGCCGCGGAACGTGTCCGCCGCACGACATGGGAAGAGCAGGTGGACCGGATGATGGAGGACCTGCTGGCCCAGGAGTCTCGGCCCGCCCGCTCCGCCGTCGACTGATGTGCATGGCGTTGCACACCTGGCTGGCGGGGGGGCAGGCGGTTAGCCGAGAATGGGGCTCACTCCAATCCGACCGGGGTCCTCCCTGGGCGCTTTTACCATTCACTTTCCGCACGTCTCTTGCCTGATTGGTGCCAAGCGTGGGAATGGTTGCGGTTCTGCGGGAACCCCGCTGACAACCCACCTTCGGTTCATGTAGGCGGCGTCGTTTCACATCGGCACATGTACAAAGACATCAAGAGCGAGGGCCCCGCTGGGGACGCGGCCCAGATGAGCGAGAGTCTCCACTTCTGGAAGACGACCAACGGCCACTCCTATCGGGAGCTGTCGCGGGTCCGCGAAGGGCAGGGAAACATCGCGCGGGGTCAGCAGGAGCGAGTCCTGACCACCCTCATTCGCTCCGAGCAGCGCCGGTTGGACCGGTCGCTGTCCGTGCTTGAGTTTGGCTGTGGCTTTGGTCACCACGCGACCTACATCTCCCAGCTTTCCCGCGTCCGCTACCACGGGTACGACATCTCCGAGTCGATGACGGAGCCGCTCCGGCAGGAGCCTCCCGCGTCGCTGCAGCCCGTCGAGGAGCGCATCTTCTGTGGGGACGATCCGCTCGTGGCGGTGGACGGGCGCCGGTTCGACATCGTCTTCACCGTCTCCACGCTCGTGCACAACCCGAGCGAGCGCATCACCCAGCTGTTGGAGACCCTGGGGCAGTTGGTGCTTCCGGGGGGCATCCTGGTGCTGGTGGAGAGCCCGCTGATGCCCACGAGCGTGTGGGATGCCTCGAAGCACCCAGGGAGCTGGCTCCACGCCTTCGCGGACCTGCTGCCGGAGGGGTGGGACCTGCATCACGGGCCGGGGCTCGTGGATTCCCACGATGTCTACGTCCTCAAGCGCCAGGGTGGAAAGGGGCGCCGCTACTTCCAGCTCGTGGGGCCGGAGGCTCCGCGCGACGAGTCCCAGCCGCTGACGTTGGAGGCGCTGCACACGCGCGCGACGCCTCGGTTGTTGGAGTGGGCGAGCCGCGCCAGCAAGACCTTGTCGGAGCCCGCCCCGAATCTGGAAGCGCAGGTGGCGGAGCTCACCGAGCAGCTCGGGGTGGAGACCGAGCGCTTCGCGCGCCGCCAGCGGCTCCAGTCGCTGTCCGATGACCTGGCGCGCTTGCGTTCCTCGCGGGTGTCCTTCCCGGACGCGCCCGTGACGTATACGCCGCCGTCATCGCCTCCTGGCTTCATCCACAACGCGGCGTTGGATACGCGCTGGGCCTTCGACCTGCCTCAGTTCGGGCGGGTGATGCAGGTCTTCCATCAGGAGTGGCACGGCATCCGCGCGGCCTCGGGGTACCTGCCGGGGCAGAAGCTGGCGCTCACCTCCGAGCGGCCCCTGGATGAACGCGAGCTGCGCGCCGCCATCGAGCTGGTGGACCGCAGCGGCTGCCGTTCGGTCGTGATGCACGGCTACTCCAACAACGCCCATGACTTCATGGTGCTGTTGCGCCGGGCGCTGGGCTCGTCGGTGCGCATCCTCGCGCTGTGGCACGGCTCGACGGCTCAGTTCCACCACACGTTCGAGCTGGAGAGTTTCTCGCAGCTCATTGACCTGAAGCGGCGGGGTGTCATCGACGCGTTGGCGACGGTGAAGCCGGGCATGCACCTGCTTGCACGGGAGATATTCCCCAAGACGGTGCTCAACCTGCCTCCCCGACTGTCGGCGGCGGAGCGCACTTCGCGGGTGCGTGGACTCACGCGCACCGCGCTCATCCCGACGCCCAACGACTGGCGCAAGAACTTCTATACGAACCTCCTGGCCTGCCAGGCCTCGTCTCGTATCAGCGACATCTACGTCACGACGAACTACAGGCTGCCAGAGCCGATCAAGAGCTCTCGGCGCATCCACCACCTCTCGCGCCCCAGCCGCACCGAGATGTTCGAGCTGATTCGCCGCTGTGACATCGTCCTGAATGCCTCCCTTTCAGAGTGCCAGCCCATGACCGGGCTGGAGTCGCTTGCGCTGCGGATTCCGTGTGTCCACGGACCGCTCAGCCTGGGATCGCTGGACTCGCATCCGTATCAGCAGCTCGCGCAGGTTGTGGGTGTGGACTCCGTGGAGGTGGTCTCCACGGCCATCGAGCGGCTCGTGTCCCTGCGCGAGCGTGCACCCGATGAACTCATGCAGATGATGGATGACTACGAGCAGGTCTTGGTCTCCAAGGCTGTCAGCGTCCTGGAGGCGTTCGTTCAATCATGAGCCCTCGCCGCGTCTGCCTTGTCTCGGATGAGCTCTACCCCTTCACCGCGGGGGGAATTGGCCGCATCCTTCACAACCTCATCGAGGAGACACTGCGCCGCGATCAAGGCGTGGAGATGCACGTGCTCCTGCCGTCCTACGTGACGGTACGTCCGCTCGAGGTGGAGCGATATTTCCACGGCAAGGTGAAGGCCCATGTCGCCAAGGCCCGTTCGGATTGGGACCTGAGCTTCGACGAGGGTGGCACGTATCCACCTTCGGCGGCTTTCACGGACACCTCCTGCCACGCACAGTCCATGGAGTTGCTCCTCCAACTGCGCCGGTTGGAGGCAGAGGGGACTCACTTCGATGTCATCGAGTTCCCGGACTACCGAGGATGGGCGTTCTGCGCCATCCAAGAGAAGCTCCTGGGCTGTGGATTGGTGGACAGTGAGATCGTGGTGCGGCTGCATTCGACGGCGGGCATCCTGGCTCCGTTCGAGCGGCAGGTCCTGACGAAGGAGGGACTCGGCTGCTTTGAGTTCGAGCGCAAGGCGCTGCGGGATGCCGACCTCGTCGTCGCTCACATCCCGGGCATCGCCGAGTTCAACCGCTCCTACTACGGCTTTCCGAAGACGTGGCTGGACAAGGTCGTTCAAGAGTTTCCGCCCGTGGCCCCCAAGCCGGAGATGGTGCCGCTGCGGGGGGAGGGCGAGCAGGACCTGCTCTTCGTCACGAAGATCCAGCCGTTCAAGCGCACGGACTTGTTCGTCCGGGGCGCGGCCACCTTCATGCGTGCCTGCCCGGAGTACCGGGGCAACGCGGTGCTGGCCTGCCACACGGCGAATTCAGTCTATCTCGCCTACATCCAGTCCCTGATTCCGGAGGACCTGCGCCCGCGCTTCATCTTCTCGGGACCAAGCAAGGACCGCGACGCGTTGATGCGGCAGGGCATCGTCGTCATTCCTTCGGACTACGAGTCGCTCAACCTCACGGCCTATGAAGCCTCCGCGGCGGGGGCGACGCTGGTGCTCAATGGGGCCTGTATCGCCTTCGGGCAGGGCACTCCGTTCGCCGATGGGGTGAACTGCCACAAGTTCGACGGCAGCGTCGAAGGGCTCGCGAGCGCGCTGGAGCGCGCGTGGCGCTCCCCGGCGCTTCGTCCCGTGGAGTGGACGGCGGACGTTCCGTACTGGGAGATGGAGCGGAAGAAGTCCGCGCCGGTGGTCCGCGCCAAGGCCTCGGCCCGGCCTCGCGTCAGTGTCCTCGTCACCAATTTCAACCTGGGCCGCTTCTTGCCGGAGACGCTGGCGAGCATCGCGGACAGCGACTACCCGGAGATTGAAGTCATCGTCGTGGACGATGCCTCGACGAGCGCGTTCGACCACGAAGTGCTGGCTCGCATCGAGGAGGATGCCAACGCCGGCATCAGCGGCGTGAAGCTCATCCGCAACCCTGCGAACCGGGGCCTGCCCGCCTCGCGCAACATCGGCCTGCGCGCGGCCACGGGGGATTACGTCCTGCCGTTGGACGCGGACGACTGCATCAGTCCCACCTTCATCCGCATGGCGGTGGAGGCGCTGGAGCGTCACCGGGAGTTCGACGTGGTGGTTCCGTCGACCGGGTACTTCGACTCCGACGAGGGGCGTTCCCAGCGGCGCTTCATCGACTACGCGCTCTTCATCGGGGACTGTCCGTCGCTGGGCATGGTGGCCAATCGGCTGTCATGCGCCACGTCGCTCATGCGGCGGTCCCTGTTCGACACCTTCCGCTACAACGAGCAGCTGACGAGCTACGAGGACTGGGACCTCTACCTGCGCCTGTCGCACGCGGGGCACCGCTTCCTCGTCACCAACGCACTGCACTTCCACTATCGGCGGCGCAAGGGGTCGATGATTTCCGGCGTCAACCCGCGCCGGCATGAAGAACTGCTGTTCCAGCTCCACCAGGGACTTCGCCGCCCGCTTCCCGAGGGAATCCAACTGGCGGCCTTCCTGCTACTGGCGGCGGCCCCTGAGGTACCTCGCTCGCCCCCGCCCGAGCAGCCCTTGGTGGCGTCGATTGCCGGCGCCGTCGCGGAGGTGCCCCTGCGCTACAACGTGGTGGACACGCTCAACTCCACGCTCAAGCGCATGCCCGCGGTGCACGGTCTCATCAAGCGCGCCGTCAGCAGCCTGGCGCCAGAGGGCGCGGAGGCACGCCCCACGCGCTATGCCTTGGTGGATCTGGTCAACCGGACGCTCAAGTCGGTGCCCGCCGTCCACCCTTGGGTGAAGCAGGTGGTGAAGACCACCCGGAAGTGGAGCAACCCGAGGCGTTGAGCCGCGCTGGGCACCCCGGACCCCGGCTTAGCGCCGGGGCGGGGCCTTGCGGCGCAGCCGGTCCGCGAGCTGATGGCGCAGGGGACGCGGGTCGTCCTCCGCGCCCAGCACGCGAGTGGCCGCGCCACGCAGCGCGTGGTGGACGAAGTCGAAGCGCTTGAGTGTGCCGTTGACCCGGTCGACGACCCGGTTGAGCAGGGGCGGGGGAACGGCCGCGGCGGCCTGGGCGAGGAGCCGAAGCTCGTTCCTGCGTGCTTCGCCCCGGTGGATGCGGAGTGCCCGCTCCGGATTCGACGCGAGGCGTGGGTGCTTCTGGTTCAGCCGGGCTAGCAGTGCGTCTCGTTCGGAGACCAGCGACGTGCGCGTCATGGAGTCGTGTCGCACGCGGTAGTGGAACAAGGGCTCGGGGATGACGGAGCCTTCCAGTCCCCGCTCCGCGAGCGAGCAGAAGACGTCCCAGTCCTCGTAGCCCATGAACCACTCGTCATAGCCGCCGAGGTCCAAGAGGACGCGGCGCTCCATCAGCGCGGTGCAGGTCGAGGCCACGTTGGCCACCCACAGCGCGTCCCGTTCCATCCCCCAAGGGACGAAGCCACCCGTCATCCGGGCCGGGTCATCGACGAAGTAGCTCACCAGGGACGTGGCGTAGCCGAGCCCCGGCGTGCCCTCCATCACCGTGACGGTCTTCTCCAAAAACGTGGGCGAGATGAGGTCGTCCGGGTCCAGCGGGAGGACGTAGTGCCCTCGCGCGTGGCGAAGGCCCGTGTTGCGCGCCGCGCTCAGTCCTCCGTTGCGCTGACGGATGATCCGGAGGTCGGGGGCCTGGACACGTTCGAGCAGTTCAATGCTCTCCGCTTCAGTGGAGCCGTCATCGACGAGGACAATCTCGTAGTCGGTGAAGGTCTGCGCGCGGATGGAGCGCAGCGTCTCCGGCAGATAGCTCCCCATGTTGTAGTAGGGGACCAGCACGGAGATGCGCGGCGTGTCGGAGCGCGGCCTGGGCTTGGGGAGCGCGTGGTTCCGGACGTGTGAGACGGAGGCCACGGCGTCCTCCACTTGCTTCACGACGCTCGCGGGCGCGCAGCGGGCGGCGATTCGCGCGGGGGCCTCGATGCGGACCTGCTCACGCAAGGCGATGTCGCTCAGTGCCTTCTCGAGAGTCTCGGCCAGGTGGGGCACATCTCCCGCGCGGAAGAGCAGCCCACTGCGAGGCACCTCGATGAACTCCGCGAGGCCGCCGCTGTCGCTGGCCACGACAAGCGCTCCGACTGACATGGCTTCAAGACAGATGTCGGGCGCGTTGTCCCAGAGCGAGGGGATGCAGACGACGGTGGCGCCCGCGATGGCCGCGGTGTGCTCGGAAGGGGGCTCGAAGTGGATGCGCTCGCGCCAGGCGGGCGCGATGCGGCGCTCCAGCCAGGCGCGCATGGAGCGTCCCGAGGGCCCCGTCTGGGTGTCGGCACCGATGAGCTGGAGCTCCGCGTCGACCCCTTTCTCGAACAGGTCCTGCATGGCGTCCACGAGCAGGTGGACACCCTTGCGGTGCTCGAGGTCGCCCACGTACAGCACCCGTGCGCGGTCAGAGGTCGCGCGGGGTGAAGGAGCAGACGGGAAGGGCGGTGGGATGACGACACCCGGGCGCTCCAGGTTCAGCCGGGTGCTCACCTTGTCGAGGAGCGCGCGTGTCGAGGAGAGGACGAGGTCCGCCTCTTGGATGGAGCCATCCTCCATGTACTGTTGCTGGGCCGCGTTCAGGTCCAGCGTCGAGACGCGATTGAGCTCCTGGATGTCGCGCGAGGGCGTGTGCAGCCGCACGGCGAGCACCGCCGAAGCGAAGTGCCCCAGCGTGCGCCGGGCCCGCAGCGCGAAATAGCCCTCGAACTCGAACTCGGGGAACTCGATGTAGTCGAAGGCGTGACGTGCATGCAGTTCCTGCAGGCACTGATACGCATCCATGGCGTGTCGCGGCGGCGGGAAGGGAAAGGCCCCCGCGAAGGCGAAATCCATCTCCGAGTGGATGGCGTGGACGCGGATGCCAGGCAGGTCGCGCTCGGCGTGCTCCAGGCCCGCCTGAGGCGCGGTGAGGAGATGCACCTCATGGCCCGCATCGGCGAATGCTCGGGCCATCCTCGTCACGTATGCGCCGATGTCACCGCCGCTATAGGGAGAGAGCTTTCGAGAGACCAGGCAGATGCGCACGGAGACCTCGTTGGCGGGAGGCTAGCGCCGGCCAGAGCGGCGTCGGGAGGTTCCGCCCACGGGCCCGCGCGGGGGCCCTTGCGGTCCGGTGTCCGCGCCAGGCCGTGGGGCCGCGGCGCGTTCTGTCTGGGGAACTTCGAGGGTGGAGGGAGATGAAGGCGCTACCGCGTTGGGGCTCGCGCTCGTGGATGCACGCGGGAGCGCGGCTTCGGTGTCGGTGGCCTCATGGGAACCACGTGCCCGGGCCGCCTCTTCCATCCGCGCGAGCCTCCGCTCGACGTCCTGTCTCCAGGTGGCGTGCGTGCGTGCGTGCTCGCGCTGCACGTCGTGGATGGTGGCGAGCGCATCGAGGATGGACTCGTTGAACTCCACCTGCTTGCGCAGCGCCTCGTTGATGAACGGCTGGAAGAGCAGCCGGAACGCACGCTTCGCGAGCACCAGCGCGGGGCCCGAGATGCCGCCCCGGTGGGACGTCACCGGTCCGGCATAGCGGCTGTCCATCTTCCCTCGCGCCTCCAGGAGCAGCGTGGGCCAGGGCGCGGGTGTCGCCTGTTGGGCGGAGGACTCCAGCGCGCGGCGCAGGGACTCGCGTGTCTCGGCGGAGACCTCTGGCAGCTTCTCGGTTTCCCTCGCCACGGCTTCGGCCGAGGGAGCATCGGTCAACAAATCCTCAGCGCGCACGCAACCCCTCCCACAGCGTCGTGATGGCGGCCTCGGGGGCCGTGGGCTCCATCATCACCAAACGGTCCTTCAAATGGCTCCGCGCGGACTCCAGGGTCGTGGAGGCTTGCCCCGCCACATGCACCCCCCACGCTCTGGCCCCCACGTACGGCAGCACCGCCTGTGCGCTGAGCGTGTCCACTCCCACCAGCACCACGGGCGCCGCCGAGACGCGCACGGCCGTCTCCATCGATGACGAGCCGGGCAGGACCGCGCTCGTGCGGCTCGCGGGTTGGTCCGGCGTGAAGTGCCACACGGACACGCCATCCACCTGCTGCCCGCGCAGCTCCATCGAAGCGGGTTCCCCTCGGGGCCTCAAGGCGAGGACCCTCGCCCCCGGCAACCGCTCCGCCAACCGCCGGGTCAGTCGCGAGGATGCATCCTCGGGATGCATGGTGTACCCCGGGCACACCAGGTCGATGGTGGCGGGGACTGCTTGGGCGGTGACCTCGCTGGGGCGCGAGGTGAGCAGGTCATCCAGCGCCTCGCGGACCTGCGTGGCCACGAACTCCTGCGACAGCGCACCCAGCCGGGCCCTCTGCGCCTCGAGCACCTGGGCTCGCAGCGTGGGATTGCGGTCCATGACGGCGAGCAGCTGCGCCACATCGGCCGGGTCATCCGAGAGCGTGGTGAGCCCCGCGCCGCCCATCGTCTCAGGAACGGCCGCCGCGCCGTACGCGACCACCGGCACGTTGCGGTACATGCCCTCCAGCAAGGGCACGCCAAACCCTTCATGCCGGCTCATGGAGAGGTAGGCCGACGCCGTCGCGAAGCACGCGGAGAGCTGCGCCGGACTCACCCGGCCCATGAACACGACGCGCTCGATGCCGAGGACATCCTTGAGCCCGTGCAGATACGCGCCATAGGCGCTGTCCCGGTGAAGGTAGCCCGCGATGATGAGCCGGCTGCGCGGCTGATAGAGCCGCTGGTACGCGGCGAAGACGCGCAGCACATCATCCACCTTCTTGCTGGGCACCGCCCGTCCCACGAAGAGGATGTTGGAGTATCCATCGCTCAGCTCCGCCTGGAGCGCGGGGTCCGGAGGTGTGTCGAACCCGGTCCAGTCGATGGCGAAGGGCATCGTCACCACGGAGCGATAGCCCGCGGCCACCAGCTCCTCGGCGCTGAACTTCGAATAGGTGAAGGCCCGCTCGATGTGCGGACGCAGCTCCAGCAGCTCGTCCCGGGCCGCGTCGCACGCGGCCGCCACCTTGCGCTCGAACCCCTCGAACAGCCGGGCGGGCGTCACGTTCTGGTAGATGAGGGCCTTGCGGCCAGGCGCCCGAGCGATGAGCGGCACGAGCCGCGACTGGAAGCTGTGCTGGATGAGCAGCACGGTGTCCGGGCGGGCTTGCTTCTCGTACTCGCGCACGTGCCGGACCTGGTTCTTGCACGCGTCATCCCAGTCCTCGGCGAAGATGTCGGACGTGTAGCCCCATTGGCGCAGGAGCCCCTGGAGGTAGCGCGCCTGGTTGCCCACCCCGTCTCCCCACGCGAGTCGTGGCACGAGCTGGTGGACTTCCCGGGGAGTCGACGTCGAAGGGCTGCGGAGGCTCTCTTTCACGCCCGGTTCCCTTAGCGCCGCGGGGGGGCGTACACAAGCCTGGGCGTCCCGAGCGCCTTGACCGTCGCCACCCCCTCCGATACGCAGGCACACTCTCCGAGCTCTCGAGGCCCGCGACACATGAACGTATTGGTGACAGGAGGGTGTGGCTTCATCGGCTCCAACCTCGTGAGGTACCTGCGACGCGAGCGACCCGACTGGACGGTCGTCAACCTCGACCAGCTCACGTATGCGGGCAACCTGGAGAACCTGTCGGACCTCGAGGGCGACCCGCGCCACGTCTTCGTCCGGGGCGACATCGGCAACCGCGAGCTCGTGGAGCACCTGATGTCGGTGCACGCCATCGACGCCGTGCTGCACCTGGCGGCCGAGAGCCACGTGGACCGCTCCATCCTGGGCCCCGAGGTCTTCGTCACCACCAACGTGCTCGGCACCCAGCGCCTGCTCGAGTCATGCCGCGCGCGAGGCGTGAAGCGCTTCGTCATGGTGTCCACGGATGAGGTGTACGGCTCGCTGGGGCCCACGGGCGCCTTCACCGAGTCCTCGCCGCTCAAGCCCTCCAGCCCGTACTCGGCCAGCAAGACGAGCTCCGACCTGCTGGCGCTGGCCTATCACCACACCTTCGGCATGGACGTGGTGGTGACGCGCTGCTCGAACAACTACGGCCGCTACCAGTTCCCGGAGAAGTTGATTCCGCTCATGGTGGTCAACGCCCTGCATGACAAGCCGCTGCCGGTGTACGGCGACGGCGCCAACGTGCGCGATTGGCTGCACGTGGAGGACCACTGCCAGGCGCTGCTCCTCGCGCTGGAGAAGGGCCGCGCGGGAGAGGTGTACAACATCGGCGGTGGGGCGGAGCGGCGCAACATCGACATCGTGAAGGCGATCCTCGGGCTGGTGGGCAAGCCGGAGTCGCTCATCCAGTACGTGAAGGATCGGCCGGGCCATGACCGGCGCTACGCCATCGACCCGTCGAAGATTCGCGCCGAGCTGGGGTGGGCGCCCGCGCATACCTTCGAGCAGGGGCTCGCGGACACGGTGCGCTGGTACGTGGACCATCCCGCGTGGTGGGAGCGCGTGATGAGCGGCGCGTACCGGCAGTACTTCGAGACGCAGTACCGCCACCGCCTCCAGGGGAGGGCGTGACATGCGCGTGCTCGTCACGGGCTCCAACGGTCTGGTGGGCAGCCGCGCGTGTGCGCTGCTGGAGAAGCGGGGCCACACCGTGGTCGGCTTGGGGCGGGGGCCTCGGCGCACGGGGGGCGCGTACGGTTACGTCTCCGTGGACCTCACGCGCGACGCGGAAGTGTCCGCGGCGCTGGCCGCCGCCGCGCCCGAGGTGGTCATCCACTGCGCCTCCATGACGGACGTGGACGCGTGCGAGAAGAACGCGGAGGCGGCCTATGCCGCCAACGTCCAGGCGACGGCGGCGGTGGCCCGTGGGGCCCGCGTGGCCGGTGCGCACCTGGTCCATGTCTCCACCGACTACGTCTTCGATGGCGACGCGGGGCCGTATGATGAAGCGGCCGTGCCCAATCCTCGCGGCGTCTATGCCCTGACCAAGCACATGGGGGAGCAGACGGTGCGTGTGCTCGCGCCGGGATGCGCCATCGCCCGGACGGCGGTGGTGTACGGCTGGCCTCCGGTGGAGGGGCGGCTCAACTTCGGCGCGTGGCTGGTGACGAATCTGGAGAAGGGGCAGCCCGTGAAGCTGTTCGATGACCAGATTGTCTCGCCGTCGCTCGCGGACAACGTCGCGGCGATGCTGGTGGAGTTGGGGGAGCGCAGGCTCGGTGGGGTGTGGAACACCTGCGGTGGCGCGGTGATGGACCGGGTCGCCTTCGGACGGGCGCTGTGCGAGGTGTTCGGGTTCGACTCGCGGCTCGTCATCCCCACGCGCATGGCGGAGCTGAAGCTGCCGAGTCCCCGGCCCCTGAAGAGCGGGCTCAAGACGGACAAGGCGCGCGCCGAGTTGGCGGAGAAGCCCCTGGAGCTGGCCGAGTCGCTCTCGCGCTTCCACGCGATGTGGAAGGCCGCTCGCGGACACTGACCTCAAGAGGTGGCTATGAAGGGCATCATCCTCGCCGGTGGCTCGGGTACCCGGCTGTATCCCCTGACTCGCGTGGTCAGCAAGCAGCTGCTGCCCGTGCACGACAAGCCGATGATCTACTACCCGCTCAGCACGTTGATGCTGGCGGGCATCCGCGAAGTGCTCATCATCTCCACGCCGCAGGACCTGCCTCGCTTCCGCGAGCTGCTGGGCAGCGGCGAGCAGTGGGGCATGCGCTTCGAGTACGCGGAGCAGGCTCGGCCCGAGGGGCTGGCGCAGGCGTTCGTCATCGGCCGCGACTTCGTGGGCACCTCGCCCGTGTCGCTCATCCTGGGTGACAACATCTTCTACGGCCACGGGCTGAGCCAGCGGGTGCGCAACGCGGCGAAGCGCACGTCGGGGGCCACCGTGTTCGGCTACTACGTGAAGGACCCGGAGCGCTACGGCGTGGTGGAGCTGGACGCGAACAACCGCGCGGTGAGCCTGGAGGAGAAGCCGCTCAAGCCCAAGTCGAACTACGCCGTCACCGGGCTGTACTTCTACGACAACCAGGTGCTCGACATCGCCGCCGCGCTCAAGCCGAGCCCGCGCGGTGAGCTGGAGATCACCGACGTCAACGCGGAGTACCTGCGCCGGGGACAGCTCGACGTGGAGCTGATGGGGCGGGGCTACGCGTGGCTGGACACGGGGACACACAGCTCGCTGATGGAGGCCTCGAACTTCATCGAGATCATCGAACGACGCCAGGGGCTGAAGGTGTCGTGCCCCGAGGAGATTGCGTACCGGATGGGCTACATCGACGTGAAGCAGCTGACGGCTCTGGCGGAACCCATGCGGAAGAACGAGTACGGGCAGTACCTGCTCGCCGTCGCGGAGAACCGGGGCGCGGTGTCATGAAGGTGACGCCGTTGGAGATTCCGGAGCTGCTCCTGGTGGAGCCCAAGGTGTTCGGCGATGACCGGGGCTTCTTCATGGAGATGTTCCACGCGAAGCGCTATGCGGACGCGGGCATCCCCGGGCCCTTCGTCCAGGACAACTACTCGCGCTCGTCGCGTGGCACCCTGCGCGGGCTGCACTTCCAGGAGCCGCAAGGGCAGGGGAAGCTGGTGCAGGTGCTCGCGGGCCGCGTGTATGACGTGGCGGTGGATGTCCGGCGCGGCTCGCGGACCTTCGGCCAGTGGGCGGCGGTGGAGTTGTCCGCGGAGAACCGCCGGCAGCTCTGGATTCCACCGGGCTTCGCCCACGGCTTCTGCGTGACGAGCGAGTCCGCCGACTTCCATTACAAGTGCACCACGCTGTACGCGCCGGAGACGGAGCGTTGCATCGCGTGGAACGACCCGGACCTCGCCATCCCCTGGCCGGTGTCCGAGCCGCTGATGTCGCCCAAGGACCTGCGCGCCCCTCGCCTCAAGGACGCGCCTGTCCTCCCTTCGCTCTAGCGGCGCAGCGGGTGGGGCGCCAGCTCAGTAGGCGCCGCCCGCGCGCAGGTTGATGCCGTGCTCGAGGTACGCCTTGAGGCACGTCACCATGTGCATCCACCCACCGCAGTTGTCGTATGACGCCTTGAAGCCCTGGGCGTCCGGCTTCCAACCCGACTCGCGAATCTGCACCATCGTGTTGTTGGCATCGATGGGCTTGAAGTTCATCTCGATGAGGGTGTTGGAGCCGCCGACCGCGGACTCCCACTCCAGGGTGATGCGCTCGTCCTTCGCCACCTCGCGGACGACGACGTCGAACTCCCCCGGAGTCTCGAGGAAGCCCCACTTCACCGTGGTGCCCGCCACGAGCGGCGCGCTGGCCGTCTTCACGAAGTAGCTGGTGAGCTTGCGCGGATTCACGACACCGTCGAAGACCTCCGATACCGGCTTCTGGATTTTCAACTGCACCTGGAACTTGGGCTCCATGGAACGGCTCCTCATGGGGGTGGGGTTTCGTTCGACGATATGTTATAGAAATATAACATGTCGAGGGCAAAGCAAGACGACCTCATCTTCAAGGCGCTGGCGGACTCACGGAGGCGGGAGGTGCTGGACCTGTTGAAGGCCGCGCCCCGGACGACGGGGGACTTGTGCGCGCACTTCGAGTCCACGTTGGACCGGTGCACGGTGATGCAGCACCTCAAGGTCCTGGAGACCGCGGGCCTGGTCATCGCCGTGCGCGAGGGGCGCGTGCGTTGGAACTACCTCAACGCCACGCCGTTCAAGGAGATCCATGAGCGATGGATATCCCCCTATGCGTCCGAGGCGGTGAACCTGCTCACCCGGTTGAAGCGCGACATGGAAGGGGAGGACTGACGCTTCGTCAGGCTGGTGTCGTGGCGATGCTCTGGCGCGCCCCGTCGCATTCCTCGCAGCCCGCATCGTGGGGGCACAGGAAGGTCAGGGGTTCGGCGGTGAGCCGCCGTACCGTGAGCTCCACCAGGGCCCTGGCGTCGCAGAGCCGCGCGTGGGCATGGCCGACAGGGCCCTCTTGTTGGAGGCCGAGCGCTCGCAGCCAGTCGTCAGCGAGCGGGAAGCGCGAGCAGCAGTGGTCGGTCTCGGCGATCATCACCGTGCGCGCGACACCGTCGACCTCGACGACGCAGGGATGCTCGACGGAGTAGGGCACCTGTGCGAGTGCCTCGGCCAGATGGAGGGTCGTGTTCTCTCCATGGCTCACGCCGAGCAGGAGCACCTGGCCACCCAGGTCGTGGACCCGGCCCACGGGGCTGTCGGGCCCGTGGGGTGGTGAGAGGGGCTGAGGGCGGCAGATGTCCGCGGCGTGAGGGCCCACGGCGGCGAACGAGCCTCCAGGGTGTGTGCTTCGCATCACGCCGGGTTGGCGCCAGAAGAGCTCCGCGGTGATGCCCATGTTCTCCGTGGGCGTCGAGGCGGGGTCGAAGACGGTGTCTCCGCTGGTCATCGCGGGCATCACCAATGTGCCCAGGGGGCCCAGCGCCGCTCTCAGGGCGCCGATGAGGCCCAGGGGGCCGCCCTCGACGGGGCGCACCGCCTTGAAGGAGGTATGGACCAGGAGCGTGCCGCCCTCGCGGACCCCCAGCGTCCGGAGCTGCTCCACCATTCGCGCGTGGCTGACTTCGAGCATGAGGAACCTTGTGGGGAGTCTTCCATGGAGGGGCTCGCGGCGGGAGAGGGCTGATTCCCTTGACTGCCTGGGGATGGGGGCGGGACACCGGGGCGTCGTGCGCCGCGCCGCGTTTCCCGTGCGCATCGGCATCCTGAGGGTTAACGGAGGAGCGCCGGGGGTGATGCCTGCCCGGGACGGGGCGGTCCCGTCCTTCGTTCCGCGAGTGTGCCCCGGGGTCCTCCGATGATTCCCTTCTCCGTTCTCGACCTCTCTCCCATCCGCCAGGGCAGCCACGCGGGGGAGGCCCTGCGTTCGACGCTGGACCTGGCTCGTCATGTCGAGCGTTGGGGCTACCAGCGCTTCTGGCTCGCCGAGCACCACAACATGACGGGCATCGCCAGTGCCGCCACGGCGGTGGTCATCGGGCACGTCGCGCAGGGGACGTCCAGGATTCGCGTGGGCGCGGGGGGCATCATGCTCCCCAATCACTCACCGCTCGTCATCGCCGAGCAGTTCGGCACGCTCGAGTCGCTGCATCCCGGACGAATCGACCTGGGACTGGGCCGGGCTCCGGGGACGGATGGCCGTACCGCGTTGGCGCTGCGGCGCAGCCACGCGGACACGTCCGATACCTTTCCCCAGGACGTCGCGGAGCTTCAGGCGTACTTCCAGGAGCCCACGTCCCAGCAGGCCGTGCGCGCCGTGCCCGGCATGGGGCTCAAGGTGCCGTTGTGGCTGCTGGGCTCCAGCCTCTTCAGCGCGCAGCTCGCCGCGGCCATGGGGTTGCCGTTCGCGTTCGCCTCTCACTTCGCGCCGCAGCAGATGATGCGGGCGTTGCATCTGTATCGCACCCAGTTCCGGCCGTCCGAGGTGCTCCAGAAGCCCTACGCCATGCTGGGCGTCAACGTCTTCACGGCCGATACGGAGGCGCAGGCCCAGCGGCTGTTCACCTCGCTGCTGCAGGCCTTCATCAACCTACGGCGTGGCCGTCCTGGGCAGCTGCCTCCGCCCGTGGACAGCATGGACGGGCTCATCACCGAGTACGAACTGGCGGAGGTGGAGTCCATGCTGGCCTGCTCCTTCGTGGGCGCTCCCGAGCAGGTGCGCGAAGGGCTGCGTGCCTTCATCGCGGAGACGCAGCCGGATGAGCTGATGGTCACCTCCCAGATTTTCGACCACGCGGCGCGGCTGCGCTCCTACGAACTGCTCTCGCAGGTGCATTCACAGCTCGGGGCCTGAGTCAGTCGAGGTGGTCATCCACCACGTGGATGACGGAGTCCGGCTCCGAGGGCTTCCCATCGGCGTGATTGAGCGGGAGCGGGCCCGTGGAGATGACCCAGACATCGAGCGTGTCGTCGTCATCGAGGTTGGCGGCGCAGGCCGCGCTGATTTGACACTGGGGGCACGTCCCCGTCATGCCCAGGACCGCCTGCACCCCAGGCGGGAGCTGCTCGAACGAGACGAGCGACTCCGTGCTGTCCTTCTGCTGCTTGAGGAACTCCGTGTCGGCGCCAATCACCGTCGCCGTGTCGGCCCCCACGGATGGCGTGGTGTCGCGCAGCTCCACCGGCCCTCTGCCCGCGAAGTAGGTGTACCGGTTGCCGCGCTGCATGGGGAAGTCCACCTTGGCGAAGACCGGATCATAGACGTCACTCTCGGCGTGATGGGTCCCCTGCGCGATGCGCCAGGACTGCAGCGCCAACTTGCACTCGAAGAAGCGTGTGTCCTTGGCGTCGCGAGGGCGGCTCGAGGAGCGGGGGGCCTCCGACGAACGGGCATGAAGAAGCCATCCCGCGCCAAGTACAAACGGCAGCGCCACCAGGCCGGCGACGAGGAGGCGTTTTCCGGAGTGCCCCTTGTCAGGAGCTGGAGGGCTTGGGTCGGGCGTCATTTCTTCTCCGGGAGCGAATGCGAAAGGGGCGCTCCAGTTTGCCGTGGGTCATTCAGAGACGTCGGGAGGCAACATCTGTCGGCACCGGTTGATGCCGCGCTGTGCGTCAGCGAGCTGCGGATAGTCTTTCTTCAGGGCGCGGTAGAGGAGGATGGCGTCATGGCAGTTGCCTTCGTCCTCACGGCCGCGCGCGCGCGCCAGCCGCTTGGAGGCATCCTCGATTCGGGTTCCCAGCTCCGCGAGCTTGGGCTCGACGACGTCCAATCCCAGGCTCCGCGCGAGGGCCAGCTTCTCCGAGGCCTTGGACAGCTCGCCATCGTTGAAGTCGTCGCCAATCTCGATGAGTCGATCCAGTGCCTTCTCCTTGCGTCGCTCCAGCGCGGCGGCATCCGCATCGGCCGCGGCGGCCGTGGGGGCAGGGGCCTTGGTTTCCTCCACGGGTCTGGGAGGAGGCTCCGCGACTGGCTTGGGGCTCTCCGCGACAGGCGGGGGACTTGGATTGTCTCGGGTGCCACTTCGGACAGTCACCACCCCGAGCCCCGCGACAATCAACACGCCCGCGATGCTCAAGCCCACCCCCCAGCCCACGCGGCCGCGTGACGCGGGCGCATAGGGCGACATCGCGTGCGCGGTCTTGTCGAACCCGTCGCGCGCGGCCTGCGCCGGCAATGGCGTCACGGGAAGCCGCTCGGTCCTGTCGATGACCGGCGTCTGCGTCTCGTGCGAGGGGGACTCGGGTGTCCCCGGTGCTGGCTGAGCCAACGGGAGGGGCGTCATGCGCCCCGTGTTGATGCGGCCCGCGTCGGTGGGCGTCGCCCCCGAGGCCCCCCGCAACATCGTGTCCTCGGTGCCATCGCCGTAGATGAGCGTGCCCGAGTGGACATTGCCATTCGTGCCAGGCTTCACCACGGGATTGACGCCGCTGATGGGCGGCCGCCCGATGAGCGTGGGCAGCGCGTTGCTCAGGTCCGAGGCGAACGCTTCCATCGTCGCGTAGCGCTCCACGCGCTTCTTCGCGGTGGCCTTCTGGATGACCGCGTCGAGCGCGGGCAGGTCCAGCTCCGCCGTTACGTCTCCCAGCCGGGGCGTGGGCTGATTCACCTGCCGCTGCATGATGTCCGCGACGCTGTTGCCGTCGAACGGCTGCACGCCCGTGAGCAGCTCGAAGAGCACCACGCCCACCGCGTAGATATCCGCGCGGGCATCCACGTCCTGGCCCAGCGCCTGCTCGGGCGACATGTATCGGGGCGTCCCCGCCACCGCGCCCTGGGCCGTGAGTCGCGTGGCTCCGTCGGCGATGCGCGCGATGCCGAAGTCCAGCACCTTCACGTGCCAGCCGCGCAGGCCCTGCCGCACCATGATGTTCTCGGGCTTCAGGTCCCGGTGCACCACGCCCCGCGCGTGCGCGTACGCGAGCACGTCCGCCACCTGAAGGATGATGTCCCCGGCCTCATGGGCGCTCATCCGGCCCACGTTCGCGAGCAGGCGCTTGAGGTCATCTCCCTCCACGTACTCCATGGAGATGTAGAGGTTGCCCTCCTCGTCCTGCCCGAAGTCGTGCAGGTTCACCGCGTTGGGGTGGCCCACCCGCGCGTAGCTCTTGGCCTCGTTGAGGAAGCGGCGGGTGACGTCCAGGTCCAGCGACAGGCCGCTGTGCAGGAACTTCATCGCGACCTGCTGCCCGATGCCCACCTGCTCCGCCAGGTACACCGAGCCCATGCCGCCCTGGCCCAGCTTCTTGACGATGCGATACCGCCCCGCCACGGTGCGGCCCAGCATCCGGTCCACTCGCTGAGTCACCGTGAGCAGCTCCGTGCCCCCACAGCCAGGGCACGCGCCGTTCCAGGTGTCGTGCTGCGCCTCGCATCGCTGGCAGATGAAGAGGGCCATCCAATCCTTCCCGGTGATGAGGACGCCGCCCGCTCAACGCGACGCGGCCGGCGAGTAGCGTTGGAAGAGCAGCCGCTCCAGCTCCCGCGCGCCATCTCCCGCCGACGTCTGCTGCGCCACCGCCGCGCGCAGCAGGTCCGTGCGAGGGTCCTCCGGAAGGTCCGTCTCCATCACCGTCAACGCCCCACGCAAATCCCCCGCCCGCTGGAGCGCGGCCGCCCGCCACACGCGATACTCCGTCACACCCGGCGCCTCCGCGGTGGCCTTGGCGAACAACCCCTCCGCGGCGCGCGCGTCTCCTCCCTGGAGTGCCACCAACCCCTCCAGGAACAGCCCCTTCGCGGAGGCCTGGGGCACGGGCTCCCCCGTGTCCCGCGCCCAGTCCAGGAGCCCCCGCGCGGTGCTCAATTGCTCGGCCGTGAGCGCCTCGCCCGTCAACGCGCGGCGGTGGCTCTCCTCCGCGCCCGCGCGGCTCGCCGTGCTCAAGCGCGAGGCCATCTCCGCCAGGTCCACGCCCAGATATCCTTCCGACACGAGCGTGCGCAGCGCCTCGCCCGCCTCGGTGAGCTTGCCGGCCTCGAGCATCTCGAAGAAACCCGCCTTCATCTCCACGTGCCGCGCCGTCAGGTCCGCGGGCGCCGGGGACTTCTTCTTCCGGGTGGCCTTGAGCTGCCGCTCGCACAGCTCCAGCTCACCCTGGGCCTTGGGCCGCTCCTGGATGTCCGGCGCGCTCTTGAGCCAGGCGCGGTACGCGGCGCAGGCGCTCGCCGTCTCCTTGGCGCCCATGCGCGCGCGGCCCAGTCCCAGATAGGCCGGCAGCAGCGAGGGATTGGCTCGCGTGGCCCGCAGGAACAGGCGCGTGGACTCCGCGTACTGTCGTTTGTTGTAGAGCTTGGTGGCCTCGGCGACGAGCGCGTCGGCGTTGCCCACCGAAGGGCCCACGAGCGGCTCCGCTCCCGCCACACCTCCCAGCAGCAGCATCCACGTCAGCAGCAGCCGGCGCGACTTAGAACGCATAGCCCACCCCTCCCCGGAAGTTGCTCGTCCCGGCAATCTTGCTCAGCAGCGAGAAGCCCCGCTGGTAGGCCACGGAGGCATAGAGGCCCTCGTAGACGAAGATGCGCGCGGAGGCCTGTCCGGAGGCGTGCAGGTCCAGCGCATAGAGGCCGTCCTTGAAGCGCGGCGAGAAGCCCGAGCCGTCGTCCTCCTCCTTCGCGAGCGCGCCTCGGATGTCCAGGCCCGCCTGGATGGCGAAGGACACCGGGCCCAGCACGTAGCGAAGCTGCGGCTGGAGCGCGCGCACCGACAGCATCTGCACCTTCGTGTCGACCTGCGTGAGCCCCGTCAGTCCGGGGGCCGTCGCGGCCTGCGGCACGTTGACGCCCATCGTCCAGACATCACCGGTCGAGTACCAGGTCGCCCCCACCAGCATGACGCCGAAGTACTGGCCATACCGCCCATACTCCAATCCCAGCCCCCGCAGCCGTCGCGAGCCCGGAGCCCGCACGCCAGTGCCGCGGACTTCGCCCACGCCGCCCTCCGACTTCACCGGCTGCGCCGTCAGCGTGTCGGACGTGAGGCTGGAGAACTCATACGCCGCCTCCAGGTAGCTCTGCCGCGCCATGGTGGCCGCCTGCCGCCGCCGCATGGCCAGCTTGAACGCCTGCATCGACGTGGGCTTGAGCTCCTGCTCCAGCGTGTACGTCGCGCCGGGCGCGATATCCGCCTCGACCTCGTGCGGCTCGTAGCCTTCTTGCGTGAGCCGAAGCGTGCGCTTTCCGGGCTGGATGCCCTGGTCCACCGCGTCTTTTCCCACCACCGTGCCGTCCACGAGGATGGCCGAGCCCTCCGGCAACACCTTCACCACCAGCCGCGCGGGCACCTTCTCCAGCGCGGGCCGCAGCTTCACGTGCTCGCGTGAGGCGACCACTCGCGTCTCCTCGCGTGGCAGATGTGAGGCCAGCTCGAACCGGAACGCGTGCTCTCCGGGCAGCACCTCCGTGGTGTACGGCGTCACGCCGACCTTCACCCCGTCGATGAACACCGTGGCGCCCGCGGGCTCCGTCACCGCTTCCACCACCGCGTTGAGCGACAGGAACTTCACCATCACTCCGGCCAGGGCCTTGTCGAAGGAGGGGTTGCTCGTCTCCGCCTCCGCGCGGGCTCCACTCTCCGAACGGACGCTCACCGCGCGGAAGCGATACCCCGCGTCATCCTGACCCACCCGCACGAGCACCACACGCTCCAACCCCAGCGAGGCCAGGTACGTCCCCAAGGGCTCGCGGCACCGGGCGCCACCGGCCAGACAGGCCAGGTCGCCGCTGCGTCCTTGGAGGTGGGTGGCCAGGGCCTTGGACCCCAGCACCTGCTTGGGCTTCACGTCCTCGGGCAGGAGCCCCGCGATGCCTGTCTCGGCCCGCTGCACCAACGCGTCCTGGCCGGGGTACATGGGTTGAACGAGCCAGAGCGTCTGGGAAGGGGCCTCGGCGCGAGCCTCCGCGGAGGCGCCAGGTGTCGCACTGGCCACGAGCGCCAGACTGACACTCAGCAGAGATGCAACGAGCATTGCGTCCTCGGAGCGGATTGAGTCCTGGAGTGGGCGCCGGGCCTTGCCGGGCAGGTTCGACCGGGCGTGAAGTGTTTTTTACAAGATGGAATGTTTTTCAGGAAGCCAGCTCCCCGAGGGAGGGGCGGCCGGGGAGGCAATCCGAGGGGGAGGGGGCGCCGCCTCGGGGGTCCATGGCCAACATCCCCGGGACCTACATGGGCGAGGGGTGAGATGGTCTTCCCGGGCAACGGCATGGGGTGGAAGGAGTTCTTCAAGCGCCTGAAGGACGAGTGGAAGCGCGACGATGTGAGCAACGTCGCGGGGGCTTTGACGTTCCGCGCCATCCTCGCGCTGTTCCCCTTCCTGCTCTTCCTGGTGTCGCTGGCGGGCGTCATCATCGACCCGAAGCAGGCCCAGGTGCTCATCGGGGAGCTGGGCAAGGTGGCGCCCAAGGAAGTGACGAGCATCCTGGGACAACGCATCGAGTCGCTGGCGGACAGCAACCCGGTGGGGCTGTTGACGGTGGGTGGCGTGGGCGCCATCTGGGCAGCCTCCGGTGGAATCGTCGCGTTGATGGACGCGCTGAACACGGCCTACGGCGTGGAAGAAACGCGGCCGGTGTGGAAACTTCGACTCATCGCGGTGACCACGACGCTGATGGCGGCGGTGGTGACCATCGTCGCGGCGCTGGCGGCGGTGGTGACGCCCGCTCTGGCCAGCAGGCTGCCCGGCCCGGTCTCCACGGTGGCGCAGTGGCTGCGGCTGCCCGTGGCGGGCCTGCTGATGATGTTCCTGTGGGCCGTCCTGTACTACGTCCTGCCCGACGCCCGGCACCGCTTCCGTTTCATCACGCCCGGCGCGGTGGTGGGCGTGGTCATCTGGGTGGTGGCGTCCTGGGGCTTCTCCAAGTACGTGGCCAACTTCGGGAAGTATGACGTGAACTACGGCGCCATCGGTGGCGTCATCGTGCTGCTGTTGTGGATGTGGTTGTCCTCGCAGGTGGTGCTGCTGGGCGCGGAGATCAACGCCATCCTGGAGCAGCGTTCGCCCGAGGGGCGGTCCGCGCCACGTCAGGTGGATGCCCCCATCGCGGAGGACAGGGGGGAACTCTCCAAGACGCCCCTGGCCGCCGCCACGAAGTGGGCCGCGGGATTGGGGCTGGGAGTCTTCTTCCTGCGGCGCGGTTCGGGCCGTTGATGTCTCAATCAGTACCCGAAGGGTGAGCGCGGCCGCGCGACAGTTGCGCCGTGGCTGTGTCGGCCGTGACCCCGCCAGGATGTCCTTGCCTGGTGTGTGACGTCCGTGCAACGACGTGGCTACAGCCATCATGAATCGGCGATGGGCTGTCGACCCCCTGTCAACCACCGACCAAGTGCTTGTGCATTCCCCGCACTCGCGAGTGGTGCACCCCTTTCAGGAGCTTCGATGTCACGGCCTACGTCCTGGTTCCGAGCCCCTTGGCTCGTTGGAATCCTCACCCTGTTGCTGGCGAGCGCCTGCGGTGGGGGAGGTGCTGAGCCCGATGTGAAAGACAGCGGGCAGGACGGCGGAGTGGGCGGGGACGGAGGGACGGTGCCCAGTCCGACGCGGGACACCACTCCTCCCACCACGAGCCTGTCGCCATTGGGTGGCATCTTCAAGGCGCCCGTCGTGGTGACGCTCACCTGTAACGATGGCGCTGGAGCGGGCTGCGAGGCCACTCACTACACGCTGGATGGCAGCGAGCCGACGACGGGCTCGACTCGCTACACGGCGCCGGTGCTCATCGAGACGCGTGCGACGCTGCGGTTCCGCTCGGTGGACCGCGCGGGAAATCTCGAGCCCGCGCGCTCGGCGCAGTTCGTGGTGGACTCGCAGCCGCCCACCGTCGCGTCAAACCCTCGCTCAGGCACCTACGGCCGTGGCCTCTCCGTCTCGCTGAAGTGTGATGACGGCGCGGGCACGGGCTGCGCCGCCATCCACTACACGCGCGATGGCTCCCGCCCTTCGACCAACTCACCGGTCTACGTGTCGCCCCTCCTGTTCGCTGACTCCACGCGGCTGCGCTTCATCGCCGTGGACCAGGTGGGAAATGTGTCCATGGAAGGCAGCGAGCAGTTCACGGTGGACGGCCAGCCTCCTGTCTCAGCCGCGTCGCCGAACGGGGGCATGTCCACCACCGCGTTCACGGTGTCCCTGACGTGCAGTGATACGGGCGCCGGGTGCGCTCGAATCCACTACACGCTGAACGGACCGGAACCGACGAAGGACTCCCCCGTCTATGAGGGGCCCTTCCAGGTCTTGTCCTCGACGACGGTGTGGTTCTTCGCCGTGGACGAGGTGGGCAACGTGGAGCCGTCCAAGTCGGTGTCCTTCGTCGTCGACACCGCTCCGCCCTCGGTCCGGAGTTCGCCCCGGGGAGGCACCTATCAGTACGGCCAGTTCGTGCAGTTGTTCTGTGACGATGGGAGCGGGGCGGGCTGCGCCTCCGTCTACTACTCCCATGCACCGGGCCTGAATTCCCCCGCGCCGCCGTTCCAGTCGTACTCTGGTTGGGTGAACGTGCCGAGCGATGGCGTGCTGCGCTTCTTCGCGCGCGACAGGCTGGGCAATGAGAGCCCCATCCAGACGGAGACGTTCATCATTGATTCCGCGTCGCCCTCCGCCTCCGCGTCGCCTCGGGGTGGCACCTACTTCACCCCTCAATCGGTGACGCTGACGTGTACGGACATGGGCTCGTCGGGGTGTGCTGGCCTCCACTACACGGTGGATGGCTCCTTCCCGACGACGGCGTCGCTTCGCTACTCGCGGCCCGTCACCCTCTCGACGACGACGACGCTGCGCTTCATCGCGGTGGATGCCGCGGGGAACGTCAGCACGGCGATGCACGAGGTCTATCAGTTCAAGTCGGACACCTCGGCGCCCACCACCGTGGCCAGTCCCGCGGGTGGCCTGTACCGCGCTGAGCAGTCGGTGACGCTCGCTTGCAGCGACGGCGCCGGGAGTGGCTGTGTGCGCACCCGGTACACCCTGGATGGCAGCGAGCCCACCGAGGACAACGGCTCCACGTACACGGGGCCCATCCCGCTCTCCTCGGCGACGAGGTTGCGCTTCCGCTCGGTCGATGCCGTGGGCCAGTGGGAGGCGGTTCGCCAGGAAGAATATGACTTCGACATGGAAGCGCCGCTGACCCAGGCCCATCCGGTGGGCGGAGCCTTCGATGGGCCCGTCGCCGTGCGCCTCACGTGCGTGGACGCCAAGGCGGAGTGCCGTGAGACGCGCTACACGGTTGACGGCTCGGAGCCCTCGAGCAGTTCTCGGCTCTACACGGAGCCCATCCTCGTGGGGCAGACCACCACGGTGCGTTTCGCGTCGTTCGACCTGGCGGGCAACGTGGAGGCCACGCGCCGGGAGACCTACGTCCTGGACGCAAGCACCCTGGCCTCGGCCCAGATTGCCGCCGTGCGTGCGTCCTCTCCGAGCCCCGCGGAGCCCAAGCTCATCGACGGAGCCTTCATCACCTTCGTCAAGCCGGCCGTGGGGACGACCCAGCCCGAGCCCGAGGGGTTCTTCCTCCAGGCGGAGACGTCTGGACCGGCGCTGTTCGTGGAGGTGCCCCTGGCGTCGCTCAATCCCGTCCCCGTGGGCGGAGAGCGGGTGCGGGTCCAGGTGAACCGTCTCAACCGGTACTGGGTGTATCGCGCGGGCATCGACGCCGCGAGCTTCACGGTGCTTGGGACGGGTTACTCCATGAAGGCGCTGGCGCAGGATGTGAGTCACGTCGCCCTGCCAACGAGTATCTCCGTGTATGACTCCGAGCTTGTCACCCTCTACGGAACACTTGCCGGCTCGTACAGCAGCGATGGTGCGGGGACGGGTTTCTCCTCCATCCGCCTCGAGACGGCAGGGGTGCCGACGAGCTCCGGCGATTATCGGCTGCTGTTCCGGCTGCCGGAGTTGGAGCAGAGCCCCGAGCTGACCCCGGGTTGCCAGGTCCTGCTCACCTCGCCGTTGTGGTCCTACGGCTCATATGCACAGCCCACGCTTTGGAAGTGGGAACAGATGGAGTCGGTCGCGTGTGCCTCGCCCCGCGTGGTGTTCGCCCAGGCGCTGTCGGAGGGACAGGTGCAGGTGCGCTTCGACCGCCGGCTCGACGCGAGCACCTTGGATGCCTCTGGCGCTCAGTTCTCCATTGCGGGCCTCTCCGTCACGGGCGCGGTGATTCAGGGGACGTCCGAGGTGCGGCTGCAAACGTCGGCGCAGGTTCCGCGCGGGCAGTACGAGGTGACGGTCTCCGACTCGCTGAAGGACCGATTGGGGGCTCGGGTGCAGGCGCCGTTCAACACCTTCCGCTTCCGTGGCCATGCCACGCCCGCGCGACTGCGCATCTCGGAGGTCGACCCCAGCAGGGCGTTCGGTGTGGAGGGCCGCGTGGAGCTGGAGGTCATCCAGGCCGGTCCCATGACGAACATCACGCTGTCGGCGGGCGCCATCGCGGAGCCGCTCGCCACGCTCCCCGATGTGGACGTGGCGGTGGGCGACATCGTTGTCGTACACCTCTCGGATTTCCGGCTCGGTGGAAGCATGCTTCCGTTCTCGGAAACCGCCAGCAAGGGCCAACTGCCCAGCCGCACCTATCCGCTGGCCCATGACGCGGCGTGGGACGTGCGAGGCACGACCTCCTTCCGGCTCCCCCAAGGCGACCGGGTGCTGCGGCTGCGGGACCCGTTCGGCACCCTCCAGGATGGCCTCGCGCTCATCCACCCCAGCTATCGAGTCTCAAGCTTCGTCGGCGAGCTCAATTCGCTCCAGGACGAGCAGGGGTGGAAGCCCGCCTTGTGCGGCGGGGCCCGCTGCTCCTACGCGACCAGCCCCACGGTGGACGACATCAGCGTCAACATGAGGCCCCTCTTCGATTCGGGGGGAGCGAGCCAGTCCCTGTGCCGCATCCGGGTGGAGGACAGCGACGGCATGGTGGACTGGGGTGTGAGGAACAAGAGCGTCGGGCTCCCCAACTTCTAACCCCGAGACACGATTCACCCACCCACGGGCAGGCAAGCGGCCGGAATGACAGGGTTCACCCGGTTGCAACCCGCCCGGGTGGGCGATAGGTAACCTCCGTGGTTTCCATCTCGAGCCTGGAGGGTCCGTGAACAGCCGATTCACCATGGCGGCCCACATCGTCGCGATGCTCTCGAAGTGCGCGTGCAGTGACGCGGGCCCGCTGACGTCCGAGGCCATGGCGCGCAGCATCCAGACGAATCCGGTGGTGGTGCGCAGGCTGTTGGGGGACCTGGCGCGGGCGGGGCTGGTGGAGACGAAGCGGGGGGCTCGGGGAGGGGTGACGCTGGCGAAGAGCTGCGAGGACATCACCCTGCGGGACATCTACGAGGCGGTGGAGGAGGGCGGGGAGCTGTTCGGCCGCCACCCCGTCGGACCCGCCCCGGACTGCGATATCGGACCGTGCGTGGCCCAGTACCTGGAAGGCGTCTTCGGACGCGCGGAGGCGGCGCTCAAGCAGAGCCTGGAGCGCACCACCGTCGCGCAGATGTCCTCGGACCTCACCGCGCTCTTCCAGTCGCTCAACCCGCCAACGGACAAGGCAAGCTGAGCGCTCCGGTGCCCATGGGCGTCACTGGGGCAGCGCGTTCATGTCCATGTAGATGACCTCCCAGTGGTGGCCATCCAGGTCGAAGAAGCTCCAGCCATACATGAAGCCGTGGTCCACCGGGTCCGCCCCGTACGAGCCGCCCGCCTCCACCGCCTTCTTCACCAGCTGGTTGACGTCGTCCCGGCTGGACGCGGACAGCGCGAAGATGCCCTCGATGGACTTGCTCGTGTCGCAGATCTGCTTCTTGGTGAAGTCCTTGAAGCGCGCCTCGGTGAGGAGCATGACGTAGGCCTCCTCGCTGAGCACCATGCACGTCGCGGTGTCGTCGCAGAAGCGCGCATCGAAGCTGAAGCCCAGCTGGGTGAAGAACGCGTTGGTGCGCTTCAGGTCCTTCACGGGGAGGTTGATGAAGACCTTGCGGAAGTTCGTCGTAGCCATGTGTGCCTCCAACATCAGGTGGTTTCACAGGCATGGACTGGCCGGCGGCCCGGAAATCATCGGTCGCCCGCGAAAAAAGTCCGGGCACCGGTCTCCAGGCCGCCGTGGGGGCAGGCGGTGCTGCGTCAGCGGGCCGGCAGCTCCAGGGGGAGGCCGAAGCGCGGAAACAGCGTCTTGGCGTCCAGGAAGTAGTTCAGCCCGACGATGCGGCCGTCCTCGACTTCCAGCACGGTGAGGGCCCAGGGCGTATAGGTGCCGTTGGGGCCACCAGGCCTGTACTGCGCAAAGGCGGGAGCGCCGCAGGCCATGGTGGCCAGCAAACGTGAGCCCTGGCACCCGGAGCCGCGTCCCAGCATCCAGGCGCGGACCTTCTCCGGCCCCCGCAGCCACAAGGACAGCGGCGGCATGGACATGGTGACGTCGTGATGCAGGAGCGCCGTGAGCGCGTCCATGTCGTAGCGCTCGAACGCGTCCACGTACTTCTGCACCAGCGTTGTCTCGTCCTCCGTCAGCGGGCCGCGCGGCGCGCTGACATCCCGCGTGGCCAGCGTGGCGCGAGCCCGTTGCAGCGCGCTGTTGACGGCGGCGACCGTCATGTCGAGCGCCGCGGCGACCTCCATGGCGGACCACTCCACCACCTCCGTGAGGATGAGCACCGCGCGCTGACGGGGCGGCAGGTGCTGGAGCGCGGCCACGAAGGCCAGGCGGATGCTCTGCCGCATCATCACCAGCTCCGCCGGCGTGGCGTTCGAGGGCAGCACGAGCGCGTCCGGGACGGGCTCCACCCACTCGGCCGCGGGCTTCTCGCCCAGCGGCGCGTCCAGCTCGAAGGGGGGATTGAGCTCCATGGGCCTGCAGCGGCGGTTTCGCTCGCCCAACAGGTCGATGCAGACGCGGGTGGCGATGCGGTACAGCCAGGTGCGCAGGGAGGCGCGGCCCTCGAACTGGTCCTGATGCCGCAGGGCCCGGATGAAGCTCTCCTGGACTGCATCCTCTGCTTCTGAGACGGAACCGAGCATCCGGTAGCAGTGGCCAGTGAGCGCCGTTCGATGCTCCTCCAACTCACGGAGCGTGCTCTGGGCCTGCTGCTGTTCGGAAAGGCCCGTCAGGGGTGTCTTCGGGTGGGAAGGGACGTCGGCCATGGCGCGTGCGTCTATCAGGCCACCCTTGCGGCCCCAAGCGCCGGGAGGTGGAGGTCCACGCTCCCGGCGAGGTGCCGCGTGTCACCGCGACACCGCTTCAGCGGCGGTTGGTCACGATGTCCGCGTGCTTCTCGCGGAATTCGGAGTACGGGCCATTGAAGTCGAGGACCTCCTTGCCCGCCTGGAGCGACCAGATGCGGGTGGCGACCTCGGAGATGAGCTCCTGGTCGTGCGTCACGACGATGACGGTGCCCTCGAACTTCTGGAGGCCCTCGGCGAGCGCGGAGATGGACTCGAGGTCCAGGTGGTTGGTGGGCTCGTCGAGCACGAGGACGTTGTCCTGCATGATCATCAACTTGGAGAGCAGCAGGCGCACCGTCTCACCACCGGAGAGGGTGTCCGTGTTCTTCATCCGCTCCTCGCCGGAGAAGAGCATCCGGCCGAGGACGCCGGAGATCTCCTCGTTGGTGAGCTTGTCGTGCAAGTCACGCAGCCACCCGAAGCAGGTGGTGCCCTTGCGCACGGCGCCGTGGTGGTCCTGCGGCAGGTAGCCGACGGTGGCCTGGTGGCCCCAGACAATCTTGCCGGTGTCGGACTCCAACTGGTTGGCGATCATCCGCACCAGGGTGGACTTGCCCACGCCGTTGCGGCCGATGACGCAGATCTTCTCGCCCTTGCACACCAGCGCGTTGAAGGGGCGGATGACGGGCTCGCCGTCGAAGGACTTGCTGATGCCCTCCACCATGAGCGTCTGCCGGCCGCTGACGACCTTCTGGTCGAAGCGGATGAACGGACGGGCGATGTTGGAGCGCTTGAGGTCGTCCGACTTGAGCTTCTCGATCTGCTTGATGCGGCTCTGCACCTGGGAGGCGCGCGTGCCGGCGCTGAAGCGGGCGACGAAGTCCTGGAGCTGGGCGATCTTCTTCTTCTTCTCCGCCGTCTCGGACTCGACGCGGGTGCGCAGCTGGGCCTTCTGCCGGACCATGTCGTCGTAGCCACCCGTGTACTGGATGATGGCTTCGTAATCGATGTCCGCGATGTGCGTGCAGATGGAGTTGAGGAAGTGCCGGTCGTGGCTGATGGTGACGAGCACGCCCTCGAACTCGTGGAGGAAGTTCTCCAGCCAGCGGATGGAGTCGATGTCGAGGTTGTTCGTGGGCTCGTCGAGCAAAAGCCCCTCGGGCTTGCCGAACAGGGCCTGGGCGAGCAGCACGCGCAGCTTCAAGCCGCCGGTGAGCTGGCGCATGGGGCCCTCGTGGAAGGGCTCGTCGATGCCCAGGCCGGCGAGCAGCGTGGCCGCGTCGCTCTCCGCGGAGTAGCCGTCCTCCTCGGCGATGACGCCCTCCAGCTCACCCAGCCGGTTGCCGTCCTCCTCGGTGATGTCGGCCTTGGCGAGCAGGGCGTTCTTCTCCGACATGGCGTCCCACAGGGGCTTGTTGCCCATGAGGACGACGTCGAGGACGCGGTTCTCCTCGTAGCGGAAGTGGTCCTGGCGGAGGATGCCCAGCTTGCGCGGGCGGATGATGCTGCCCATGTCCGCTTCCTCGTCTCCGGCGAGGATCTTCATGAACGTGGACTTGCCCGCCCCGTTGGGGCCGGTCAGGCCGTAGCGGCGACCCGGGGAGAAGGTGACGTTGACCTCCTCGAAGAGCTTCTTGGGCCCGTAGGCCTTGGAGACGTTGATGACGTTGAACATGGCGGGGGCGTTGTAGCGGAATTGACGCGGAGCGGCCAAGGAAGCGTGGATTCGCGTCCCCTCTGTCTCGCGGTGACCTCATGAAACGCCCGGAGGTCCACGAAAAATGCCCTGGAATGGCGGGCTCTTGAGTCTTTGTCCGCCCGCCGGGCGGGGGGACGGGCAAGAGGGATGGACCGTCGGGCGGGGATGACGGGTATAAGGCCCCGCCCATGGCCGTTCGCTTCGAGCTCCTCACCACCGACCCCACTGGCGCCCGCGCGGGCATTCTCCACACCCGCCGCGGCTCGTTCCGCACCCCCATGTTCATGCCGGTGGCCACCCATGCCGCCTTCCGGCACCTGGCCATGGAAGAGGTGAAGGAGACGGGCGCCAGCATCCTCCTGGCCAACACCTACCACCTGATGCTCCGGCCCGGCGCGGAGGTCTTCAAGCGCTTTGGCGGCATCCACCCCTTCATGCAGTGGGATGGGGGCGTGCTGACGGACTCGGGTGGCTTTCAAATCTTCTCCCTGCCGGAGGACCGGCTCATCACGGAGAAGGGCGCGCACTTCCGCAGCTTCTACGACAACAGCCGGCAGCTTCTGAGTCCCGAGTCCAGCATCGCCATGCAGCAGGCGATCAACTCGGAGATCATGATGGTGCTGGACGTGTGCATCGACTCGCGCACGGACGAGGCGGGCACGCGCGAGGCCATGGACCGCACCCACCGGTGGGCGGTGCGCAGCCTGGCGGCGAAGAACCAGGTGGACTCGGGGCAGGCGCTGTTTGGGATTGTGCAGGGCGGTGTGTTCCCGCACCTGCGTGATGAGAGCGCGGCGTTCCTGACGAAGCTCCCCTTTGATGGCTTCGCCATCGGGGGGCTGGCGGTGGGGGAGACGAAGGTGGAGCGCGAGGAGATGACGCTGCGGACCACCGCGTCGCTGCCCGCGGACAAGCCTCGCTACCTGATGGGCGTGGGCACGCCGACGGACCTCATCGAGGCGGTGCTGCGCGGCGTGGACATGTTCGACTGCATCATCCCCACGAAGATGGCGCAGCAGGGCTATGCGTACACGTTCCAGGGCCTGGTGCGCATCACCCGCAGCGTGTTCCGCCTGGCGGACGAGCCGCTGGATGCCGAGTGTGATTGCTACGTGTGCAAGCGCTACACGCGCGGCTACTTGCAGCACCTGATGCGGGGCAAGCACCACCTGGGCTCGCGCTTCCTGTCGGTGCACAACGTGCGGCACTACCAGAAGCTGATGGGCCGCATCCGCGAGGGGATTCTCTCCGGGACGTATGAGCAGGTGGCGCGCGAGCTGAAGGCCGCCGTCGCCACGCCCAAGGATATGAAGGAAGAGGCCAGCGCGCGCGACTTGACGCTGAAGGAGGTCGGGTGAGCGCGGAGGAGAACCCGCGCGACGGCGACTTCGAGCTCGTCACGTTGCGCAATGGCTCGCGGGCCGTGCGGCACCTGGGGCACGGCGAGGTGATGCACCCGTCGGTGGGCCCGTGGAAGGAGGCGCTGGGGTTGTATGTCGAGCAGCCCCGGCTGGCCGAGCGGCTGTCCCAGCCCGGTCCTCCGCTGGTCATCCATGACGTGGGGTTGGGGGCCGCGACCAACGCGGTGGCCGCGCTGACGTGCGCGCGCGAGCTGGGCGGGGCGAGGCGGCGGTCCTTGGAAGTGGTGAGCTTCGAGGTGGACCTGGCGCCGCTGCGCCTGGCGTTGGCGGACGCGGCGGGCTTTGCGTTCCTCCAGCCGTTTCGCGAGGCCGCCGAGACGCTGATGCGGGACGGAGTCTGGGAGGAGGAGGGCTTGCGCTGGCGGCTGCACCTGGGGAACGCGGTGCCGTTCCTGGACGGGGCGCTGCCGGTGGCGGACCTGGTGTACTTCGACCCGTTCTCTCCCGCGTCGAATCCGGACATGTGGACGGAAGGCGTGTTGGCGAGGGTCCGCCGTCACTGCCGCGAGGATGGCGAGGGGGCGCTGTTGTTGACGTACAGCGCGGCGACACCCACGCGGGTGACGTTGCTGCTCGCGGGCTTCTTCGTGGGGGCGGGTGCGTCCACGGGGACGAAGGGTGAGACGACGGTGGCCTCCACTCGGCGCGAGTCGTTGGTGGCGCCGCTGGGGACGCGGTGGGTGGAGCGCTGGACGCGCTCGTCGTCGCGGGCACCCCATGGCGCGGAGCTGACGCCCGAGGTTGAAGCGCGGGTGCTTGCTCATCCTCAGTGGCGGTAGGGCGGGCGATGAGTGACGCCCTTCACCTGGACGATTGGGGCGGCACCGGCCCGGTGCTGCATCTGGCGCACGCCAATGGTTTCCCCCCGGGCACGTACCGCAAGCTCATCGAGCTGTTGAAGCCGTCCTACCGCGTCGTCACGGTGCGCAGCCGGTGTCTGGTGCCGGGCTCGGACCCGCGCTCGATGCGGACCTGGGATGACATGGCGGAGGACCTGATTGCGGCCCTGCGCGCGGCGAAGCTGGACGGGGTCATCGGCGTGGGGCACAGCATGGGCGGGGTGGCGACGCTGCTGGCCTCCGTGAAGGAGCCGGGGTTGTTCCGGGCTGTCGTCGCGCTGGACCCGGTGTTGTTCTCGGGGTGGCGCAAGGCCGCGATTGATGTGCTGCGAGTGTTGGGACAGCTCGGCCGGGTTCCTCCCGCGAGCCTGGCGCGCCGGCGGCGCGAGCGTTGGGGTTCTCGCGAGGAAGCGGCGCTGAGCTACCGCAAGAAGCCGTTGTTCCGTGCCTTCGATGCGGCGTGCTTCGAGGACTACCTCCGGTATGGACTGACGGAGGCGCCTGAGGGCGGCCTGCGTCTGACCATTCCGCGCGAGTGGGAGGCCCGGGTCTTCGAGACCTACACGAAGGACGTGTGGCGCTCCCTGCGCGCGGTCCGGGGGGCATCGCTCATCGTGCGGGGGCGTGACACGGACACGCTGGTGCCGGCCGCGTTCGCTCGGGCCCGCAGGGTCATGCCGGAGACGCTGTTCAGCGAGCTCCCCGGCGGACATCTGTTTCCCCTGGAGGACCCGCAGGCGTGTGTCCGCTGCATCCTCACGTTCTTGGAAACCGTCGAGAAGCGGACCGGGACAGGGGATGGGGCCGCCGCGCGCTGAGTCCCGAGATGGGATTCGGAACCGTGTCGCTTCGCGTTGGCGCGGTGATGCGTGGCCCCTATGCTTTGCGCGGCTTCGTCCTTTCCCTGAGCGCACTCCCGAGGACTCATGTCCCCCACGAACGTCAACAGCAAGCCGTCCGTCTTCACTGCCCATCGAACGACCCAGGCACCTGCGTCCACGCAGAGCAAGACGGCCGAAGTGGAGAAGGCGCAGGAGGCCGCGAAGGCCCTCGAGACGAAGGGGACGGAGTCGTCGACCCTCGCGAAGAAGGACGATTTCACGGGCAAGAAGGACCCCGCGGGCTCGTCGGGCAAGCCACACCTGGCGTCCACCTTGGAGCATCCCACCCTGGCGTTGAACAAGGTGGCGCAGAACCCCTCCGTCCCCCAGCGGCGCAACAGCGTGGACCTGGCGAAGTTCCAGGATGGCATGGATGAGATTCGCCGGACCCTGACTCACCAGACGCAGATTGTCCCGCGGCCGTTCATCAAGGATGCCTGTGATTCCATCAACGCGAAGGTCCC
This sequence comes from Myxococcus stipitatus, assembly GCF_037414475.1. The sequence continues at coordinate 8,270,007 of NZ_CP147913.1, forward strand.
TGGCGCGAAGGTGCTGCACTACATCGACCAGAGCCAGAACCCCATCATGGCCAACCCCGAGGTCCAGGCGGCCTTCTCACAGGGCTCCCAAGGGGTTTGCAGCGTCATGACCTCCGAATGGATCCGGATGAACCAGGGCGCGCCGAATCAGGCCACGGCCGTGGCGAACTTCTCCCAGTTGGTGGAGCACAAGTTCGGCAATCTCATCATCGGCCAGCAGCATGAAGCGGAGTCAATCAACAGGATTCATACGTTGGCGGACGACATGCGGACCGAGGTCGCGAACTACCATGCCTTGAAGGCCGAGAAGGACAAGGTCGTCGCTGCGCACGGGGCTGACTCGCCGCAGGCACATGCGCTTGAGGCCCGGATCGACGCCTCCTATCAGAACGCACTCAACATCTCCCAGACGCAAGACCAGGTGAATGCGGGGTTGGGGCGAGGAACGCGGGTCCATCAGGGACCGACCAAGGACCTCGGCCGCATCCTGGCGTCGCAGCCACTCGAGAATGGCTATTACCGCCTCGGCCTGACGCCGAAGAATGGCGGCGCGGGAGGGGACGACTCGGGCCACGTGGTGGGACTGCTCAAGACAGACACCACCTGCCGGTTCATGGATGCGAACACCGCCGAGTGGGAAGTCCCCAATCCGTCGGACTTGAATACGCTCGTGACCGAGCACGTGAAGCAGATGTACACGTCCAGCTTGTGGAGGAACTCCACCAGCGGTTTCAACGCGGCGGACTTCCAACTGCACCTCGTCGCCAAGCTCCCTCCCGCCACGGCGTAGCCGCGGGCCCAGGCGCTCGCCGGGTCAGCGCGGCCACTGCACCTGCGCCCGGCGAGTCACGTCTCGGGGAACCAGCAGACGCCCAGCCGGTTGCCATCCAGGTCCTTGAAGTCGAAGAAGCTCACGTCGGGCATGACCACGATGTCCTCGACCGTGGCCCCGGCTTTCTTCAAGCGGCGATGGGCTTCCTTGATGTCGGAGGCATGGAAGTTGAGCGGAGCGTGCACGGTGAACGGCTGGAACGCTCCCTCGGGTTGATACAGGGTGACAGCTGTCTCGCCCGCGTTCAGCGCCGCGTAGTTGCCCGAGTGCCAGCGCAGCGTGAACCCCAAGGTCTCCGTGTACCAGGGGATTGCCGCGACAAGGTCGCGCACGGGGATGAAGACGGTGTCGACGCGTTTGAACAAGGGGGCGCTCAAGGATGTCTCCTCCAAGGCCGGCCACCCTAATCGAGAACCGTGCCCCGCACAGCGCGGACGGCGGCACTCAGTGCAGCCACTGCACCTCCGCGCGCCGGTTCTTCTCCAGCGCCGTCGCCGAGAGCGGACGCTCCTCGCCATAGGACAAGGTGGACAGCCGCGACGACTCCACGCCCAGCCGGCGCAGGTAGTCGCGGACCACGGAGGCGCGGCGCTGGCCCAGCGCGAGGTTGTACTCCGTCGTCCCCAGCTCACAGGTATGGCCGGTGATGCTCACCCGGGCCTCGGGACGTTTGCGCAGCGCATCCGCCAGCTGCGTCAGCGCGTCGCGGAACTCGGGCCGGAGCGTCGTCGAGTCGAGCTCGAAGTAGACCGGCTCCATCGTCAGGGGAATCAGCTCCACGTCGGGGGACTCGGTCATGGAGGTGGGCCGCTCGTTCTCCGGCCGCGCGGTGACCGGGGCGTCGCGTGTCTGGGTTTGTGGGGAGACGGCGGGGATGGGCTGCCGCGCTGCACAACCCACAACGGTGAAGAAGACCGCGAGGAGCGGGAGAAGAGGGCGCATGCCTCCGTGAAGAAGCATGCGCCATGCCGTGAAATCTTCCTTCGAGGACTGCCCGAGGCCACCTGTCGCGTCGTTGCAGAACGCCCAGGTGTCCGTGGCTATTTGCCTTCCGAACGCTCGCGGCGGTGGATGGTGGAGACGTCGATGCCCAAGAGCTCCGCGGCGCGTGTCTTGTTCCCCCCGCACCGGGAGACGGCCCACGCGATGTATTCACTCTCGAGCCGGCGCAAGGGAATCACCTCCCTCTGGGCCTCCATCAGCGGATGTTGCTCGGAGGTGCCTTCGGAGAGATGGGGATGGAGTTGCTCCATGTCAACTGTCTCCCGTGTCCCCAGCACCACCAGCCGCTCCACCAGGTTCTCCAACTCGCGCACGTTGCCGGGCCAGCGCTGCGCACACAGCGCCGCGACACAGGCCTGCTCGAAGCGCTGCACGGGGGAGCGCGGGTTGCGGTCGCGCGCCTGCTCCAGGAAGTGCTCGGCGAGGGCGGGGATGTCCTCGGGCCGCTCCCGGAGGGGCGGGGCTCGCAACGTCACGACATTGAGACGGTAGAACAGGTCGGCGCGGAAGCGGCCCTCCTTCACCCGGGCCTCCAGGTCCTGGTGGGTCGCCGCCACCACGCGCACATCCACCGTCCGGGAGCCATCCGCTCCCACCGCCCGCACCTCACCCTCCGCCAGCACGCGCAAGAGCCGCGCCTGGAGCTCCGGCGCCATGTCCCCGATTTCATCCAGGAACAGCGTGCCGCCATCGGCCTCCACGAACAGCCCTCGCCGGGCGCTGGTCGCCCCCGAGAACGCGCCCTTCACGTGGCCGAACAGCTCGCTCTCCAGCAGCGTGTGGGGCAGGGCGGTGCAGTTGACCGCGACGAAGGGCCCCGCGCGCCGGGTCCCCTCGAAATGCAGCGCCCGAGCCACCAGCTCCTTGCCGCTGCCGCTCTCGCCGCGCACCAGCACGGGGGCGCTGGACCACGCCACCCGCTCCACCAGCGAGTACAGGGCCCTCATCGCCGCGCTGCGCCCCACCATCGCGCCCAGGCGTCCGCGGTCCTCGGCCTGCTGCTTCAGCGTGCGGTGCTCGGCGCGCACGCGGCGCTCTTCCAGCGCGCGGCCCACGTACAGGCGCACCTCGTCCAGCCGGAAGGGCTTGGCGAAGTAGTGCCACGCGCCGCGCTTCATGGCCTCCACCGCGTTCTCCACGCCGCCGAAGGCCGTCATCATCAGCACGGGCAGGTCCGGGTCCAGCTTGCGCGCGGCGTCCAGCACATCGAAGCCATCCACGTCCTGCATGCGCAGGTCGCAGATGACGGCGTCGAACACGGCCGAGCGAAGCTGGGCGATGGCATCCGCGCCGCCCGACGCCACGTCCACCGTGTAGCCTGCGTCCGCCAGGGGCTCGCGCAGCATCTGTCCCATCTCGACGTGGTCATCCACGACGAGGACCCGGGCTCTAACCGACATGTTGCTCCTCTCGCGCGGGGGCCGCGGCGGGCCATTGCAGCGTCACTCGTGTCCCCTGGCCGGGCGCGCTGTCCAGCTCGATGCGCCCGCCGTGGTTCCGAACGATGTGCGCCACCATGGTCAGCCCCAGGCCGGTGCCCAGACCGCGCTTCTTGGTGGTGAAGAAAGGGTCGAAGACTTGATGCAGATGCCGCGGAGCGATTCCGCAACCATCATCCTCGACCCGGATGCGGACCTGTCCCCATGCACCCGAGGCGTCCGCCTCCCCGAGTGACGCCGTCAACCGCACTTGTCCTCCGGGCCCACACGCGTCACACGCGTTGAGCAGCAGGTTGACCAGCACCTGCTGCAACTGGTCCGCGTCCGCCGCGAGCGGAGGCACGGTGGCGGAGACCTCCAGCTTCAGGTCCACGCGCCGCCGCTCCGCCTCGACCCGCAGCAGCTCCTGCACGCTCCCCGCGAGCGGCGCCAGCGGCACGGCCCGCGACTCCGCCGGCTGGAGGCGCGAGAAGTCGAGCAGCTGCCGGATGGTGCGGCTCACCCTGTCTATCTGCTCGACGATGGTCCCCAGCCCCGGGGACTGGGGATGCTCCGCGCCCAGCTTGGCCTGCACGTATTCGGCGCGGCCCCGGATGACTCCCAGCGGGGTGCCAATCTCATGCGCGATTCCCGCCGCGAGCACGCCCACCGTCGTCAGCTTCTCCGCGCGCAAGAGCTGTCCCTCCAGCGCGCGCAGGTCGCTCAGGTCCTCGAGCACCAGCAGCGTCCGGACATCGGGCTGGTGCGGCTCCAGCGGGACGGCGTGGACGTTGAAGTGGCCCTCCTCCTCGAAGAGCTGCAAGGGCACCCCGTGAAGGCTGCGCACGCGGTTGTCGCCCCCGGCCGCGTCGACCAGCTCCTCCAGGCGCTGGATGACGGGCGCATGGGCCTGGGGAAACGCCGCCGCCAGCGTGGAGCCCACCGCGCCCGGGGGCATCCGCGAGCCGAGCGCGCGGTTGGCGGAGGTGATGCGGCCGGACGTGGACAGGGCGAGGACACCCGTGGGGATGTGGTCGAGAATCTTCTGGGTCTTGTCGTGCAGGTGGGCCAGCCGGCTCGCGTGGCGCAGGCTCTCCTGGAGGGCCACGGCGCGGCTTCGCGCCAGCACGACATACACACCGAAGGCGATGAGGAAACACGAGACGAGGAAGGCCGCGAGCGACAGCCGCAGCACCAGGTTGCGCTCGTGGGAGCGCAGCCCCCGGGTGGAGGAGAGCGTGGCCAGCGGCCACATCGCGCCGTTCTTGATGCGCACCGGAGCAAAGCTCGCCACCACCTCCGCGTCGCCCAGGCCCAGCGTCATGGCCTCCGCGCGTTCGATGAGCCGCGAGCCTTCCTCGCCCTCGCGCATGCTCCGCGCCAGCTCCGCCAGGCCCGGTGTGTCGGGAGGATTCCGGGCGAGCCGTTGATAGTGCGCCGCCAGCGAGGCGGCGCTCAGGGGCGTGGGGGACCCGTGGGCGCCGAGCAGCAGCAGGTGTGTGTCGCTTTCCGCGGTGAGCAGCTTGAGCGGCGCGAACAAGGGCTCGGCGTTCACCAGCACCACCACCGCGCCGCCGCCCTCGGGTGTGTCGGGAGGCAGCGCGGTGGCGAAGGCCCGCAGCCATCCGGAGGCATCCGCGGGCAGGGGCGGTGAGGACGCGATGTGCCCCGAGTCCCCCTGCATCGCGCTCATCGCGGTGCGGGCCAGCTCCTCGGCCGGGTACTGCCGGGCGAGCGACTCCCCCGTGCGCCGGTCCAGCAGCCGCAACCGCTCCCTTCCGTCCGGCCCGAAGACGACGATGGCCTTGTACTGACCCACGGCCTCCAGCAGCGCGCGCAGCTCGCGGCGGTGCTCCTCGGTGGTGCCGGGCTGGGAGAGGAGCTCCACGGTGAAGCGCAGGTCCTCGCCCACGTCCTCCAGGGCCTCGGAGACCCCCCTCGCGGCCTCCTGGAGCTGGGCCCGCCGCTCCCGGGCGAACTGGTCCACTAGGGCCTGCCTGTCTCTCTGGATGAAGTGCACAGCCCCACCGATGACGCCGGTGAGCGCCGTGCACAGCAGCAGGACAGGCAGCAGGGATGAGCGCATGAGGGCAGATACCAACATCCCGGCGCGAAGAGGGGGCGGATGCCCACCCGAGGGGGGACTGTCGCGCCGGGGAGCTGGCTTGGGGGGCGAGCGGCGGCTCAGGGCCTGGAGGCCTGCTGGTTGAGCTTCAGCGAAATCTCGCGGACCTTGCCCTGGATGTGGCGAAGGTTCGCCGGGCCCATGCGCAGCAGGTGCTTCTGCGCGGGCGTCAGGGCCTCCAGCGCCGGGTCCGCGTACACGTACCGCGCGCCCCGCTGCATCACCTCCACCTCTGCGTCGAGCACGGGCACCGCGAGGACCTGCTCGAAGGCCCGCTCGAGCGTCGACTCGAAGCTCACCCCCGGCGGGGCGCTCTCCTGGTGGAGCTGCTCGGCCAGCCGCCGCACCTCGCGGTAGGTGTCCACGAGCAGCGTCGAGTCGAGGCTCGCCACCACCTGGCCGAGCGCGTCGTAGCGCGTGTAGGAGCCCTTCGCGATGACGTCGCGGCCGTCCTGTGAGCGGACCCGGAAGTCGCCCCTCGGGGAGAGGAAGGCCACCACCGCACGAGGGCTCTCGCCGCTGGCCATGTTGGAGACGACGGCGACGAAGCGGCGCAGCAGGTCCGGCTCCCTGAGCCACACGCCGAACTGCGAACGGGAGGAGGCTCCGGCGAGCCGCGAGCGCAGCAGCGCGTCCATCTGCGTCGAGGAGGGCAGGGGCGGTGTGTCCGGGGCCCGCGTCACGGCGGGCGAGGTCCCCGTGGCAGGCGTCTCCGCGGAGGCGGCGCCCGGTGCTTCGTGCAGCAGGCCGTGCCAGACGCCCGCTCCAGCCAGCGCGGCCGCCACCAGCACCACCAACCCCCAACCCCAGAGCGCGCCACGCTCGAGCTTCACCATCGCACCGTTCTCGTCACCGTTGCTGTCCATGAGTCCTCCGCGCCGGGACTCGGGGATTGCAGCGGGGATGCCAGCCCGAAGGCGATGGGGTGGGCTGTGCGGTTTGACTCGGGAGCGTGGGTCTCCGGAGTCGTTGAGGTGCCCGCTCGGCCAAGGCCCGAGCGTGGCGATTCGCGCGCCTCCCTGGCGGATTGCGGCAGGGGGCGCGAGGGACTCAGGCGCGGGGGCGGGAGGCGCCCGCGTCACCGTCCTGGGGCGTGGGCATGGCGGCCTCGGCCGTCAGCTCCGCCCACCGGATGTGGAACGTGGACGAGGTCCCGTCGAACTCCTCGGGGAGCACCACCACGCGGTGGCCGCCGCACAGCTCCACCGCGCGCGCCAGGAGGCCCGCGGAGAACGTGGGCAGGTCCGCCAGCACGTCGTTCATCCGCAGCTCCACGAAAGTGGGACTGCGCTCAACGATTTCGACCACACTGAAGTTGTTACCGGCGCGAAAGCCCATCCCCGCGCGCAGCAGCATCCTGCGAGGCCCGGCCAGCCGGACGACGCCCAGGAGCGCGCGGCCGAAGAAGGTGCCGAAGTACGCGTCCATGAAGCGCTCGCCCAGCGAGTAGTAGGCGGCCTCGGCGGGCACTCCGCCGTAGACGTGTCCGGCGGCGATGCGGAGGAACTCCTTCCACTGCTCCAGCGTGTACGTCCGCCCCAGCTTCTGGTCGAGGTCCAGCCCCGCACGGCGCAGGTGCTCGCGGCACGCTGGCGTGAGCCGGTTCTCGAGGGCGCGCACGAAGAGCGCTTCCACGGTTTGCGTGAAAATCAGCTTCTCGGAAGAAGTCATAGGGTCGCACCCTACACCGGTCGGCCCATCGGATGCTCGCCCACAGGTGAATCGACGTTCAGTGCCCCTGTCCGCGAACGACAGCACGACTGTTCGGTGGGAAAAATGCCTGGAGTCTCCCGGGGTTATCAGCGGCTGCGCGGTGCGGCGGAGGCACGGGAAGGCCGCCGCGCGGGACGGCGGTGGGGCCGTCCTGCACGGGTCTCCGGTGCTTCCCTGGATGTACCGCGTGTCTCGAGGCACGCCAGGAGAGGGGCTGGGCTCAGTTGGTGTTGAGCCACGCGGTGTTCGGGCTCGCGGGGATGTTGGCGATGTTCTGCCAGGCGTTGAAGGCGATGAACGGGTCGAAGGGGCTGGTGCTGCAGAAGTTCCGCACCAGGTCGCACTGTGCCAGTTGGCCTCGGTCGGAGCCGGAGGACAGGCTCCTGACGGCGCCCGCCCAGTACTTCGGGAAAGGGGTGGTGGGGTCGAGGTAGCGAACGGTCTTTCCCAGGTCCAGGGCGGCGAGGGTGTCGCTGGGATTCCGGTAGAGGCAGAGCTGCCGGCCCAGGTAGTCGGCGCGGTCGAAGAGCCAGAGCGCGTTCTGGTTGTTGCAGTCGATGACGGGCGCCGGGTACGCGAGTGCGCTCCTGCTGCCTGGCGGGGCGCGGCGCTGGGCCTCCCTCGCGGCGAACTGCGCCTGTTGTTCGGCTCGGGTGACGAAGCGGGTGGAGTGCTCGGTCACTCCCTGGTCGTTCACCCAGACGACGGTCTGCTCGATGAGCTCCTCGCCGACGGTGCTCCTGTCATCGCCGGGGGCTTCGTCGAGAGCCCCTCCACAGCCCATCAGCAGGCTGACCGCGGCCATTCGCATCCACGCGCTGAAGTGGTTCATGTCTTTCCTCCGAGTGGGGATGCACGAGCGGTGGACGCCAAGCCTTCCGTGATTCTCTGGAGTTGATGACCCGGTTGCAAATGCCTCTGGTCTACGGGATTTCCACGAGGGTCTTCTTCGCACTACCGGGTGTTTCGCGGCGCGGTGGCGGCGCGGGAGACCTGTCCGCGGAGCCAGCGATGGGCGGGCTCGTCGTCGAAGCGCTCGTGCCAGACCTGGACGACATCGAAGGGGCGGAGGGGGACGGGCGGCGGGAGGATGCGCAGCGGGCCGAAGTCCTGGAAGAGCGCGGCGAGTCTGCGAGGTGCGGTGAGGACGTGGTTGGAGCGGACCACGGAGAGGGCGGCGGTGAGGAAGTAGGGGAGCCGCAGTCCGATGCGGCGGGTGCGTCCCAGGGGCTCCAGCGCCATGTCCACCACCCCCGCGCCCTCTCCCCGAGGACTGATGAGGACATGCGGGAGGCTCAGGTACGTCTCCAGGTCCAGTCCTCGCTTCACGGCCGGGTTGTCCCGGCGCACCACCGAGACGAAGTCTTCCGTGAAGAGTTTTTGTTGGCGGAGCGAGGGCGAAGGGTCTGGATAGGCGGAGAGGGCCAGGTCCGCCTCGCCGCTCTCCAGTTGGGCCTCCACCCGGTCGGGGATGAGGGGGAGGATGGCGAGGTCCACGTGGGGGGCCTCGCGGTCGAGGAGTTCGAGGAGTGGCGGCAGCAGCGTGGCGGCGAAGTAGTCGCCCGAGACGAGGGTGAAGCGGCGGGACGAGGTGCGAGGCTCGAAGGTGGACTCATTGCGCAGGGCGCGTTGGACCTCGAGCAATCCGCGGTGCAAGGGCGCGGCGATTTGTTCGGCGCGGGGCGTGCGCATCATGCCGCCACGGACCCGGATGAGCAGTGCGTCACCCAATCGCTCGCGGAGCTGGCGCAGGGCGTGGCTCATGGCGGATTGGGTGATGCCCACGCGCTGTGCCGCGCGTGTCACGTTGCCCTCGGTCAGCAGGGCGTCCAGGGCCACCGCGAGGTTGAGGTTGATGCCGGACAAGTCCAGGCCGCTGTTCGGAGGAGGGTGTTGCGAAGGCGCTGAGCGGCGTCGCGAGGTGGCCCGGCCCTTGCGGCGAGAGGTATGTGCAGTGCTCATGGTGGAATGAATAACATGCAGTGGCCGCATGTTGGGGCGGAGAGCACCTTGGGGCCAACCTGAAGTCACTGGAGGCGCCCATGCGTATCGTCATCAATACCCCGAATGGAAAGATTGGCCGGAACCTCGCGCTGCGATTGTTGGATGCGGGAGTCGCGCTGACTGTCATCAGCAGGAACGCGCAGAACGTGGCGGACCTGGCGAAGCGTGGCGCCACGGTGGTGGAAGGCTCGTCCGATGACGCGGCCGTGTTGGACCGGGCCTTCGAGGGCGCGAGTGCGCTCTTCTGGCTGACGCCGCCTGCCGCTCGACCGGACTTCCTCGAGTGGGCCGAGGGGATGGGGCGCCTCGCGGCACGGAAGGCGAAGCAGCATGGGGTGAAGCGGGTGGTGGTGCTGTCGAGCATTGGCGCGCAAACGGGCCGGGGAACGGGCCCGGTGGGAGCGCTGCTCGCGGTGGAGGAGGCGTTCAAGGCGGCCGTGCCGGACGTGACGATTCTGCGTCCGGGCTACTTCATGGAGAACCTGCTGCGGGAGGTGCAGGGACTGGCGAGCGCGGGCTCCATCTTCTTGCCCTTGCCCTCGGACCGGAAGCTGCCCTTCGTGGCGACCGCGGACATCGGGGACAAGGCGGCGGAGGTGTTGCTCGATGGCGCGTGGAAGGGGCACCGGTATGTGGGGGTCCACGGGCCTCGGGACGTGACGTACGCGGAGGTGGCGGGGGTTCTCTCCGAGGTGCTGGGCAAGCCCGTGCGCTTCGTGCAGGTGACGATGGCGGACGCACGCAAGGCGATGGCGGGCGCGGGCGTGCCTGGGTTCATGACGGATTTGATCTTGGAGCTGTACCAGTCCGTGACTGAAGGGCGCATGGACCCGGCGGAGCCTCGGTCCACGGAGACCACCACGCCCACGACGCTGGCGCAGTGGGCGAAGGACAATCTCGTGCCCGCGCTGACGCGGGCTGGAGATGAAGCGAGAAGATGAACGCGCGCTTGCTTCTGCCCCATCGCTGGAGGTGTCCACGGAGCAGCTCCCGAAGCTGGAAGCGGCGCCCCGGCCTGACGTGAGGGCTGGGGCGCAAGGGTGGGGCGACTGGCCGCCAATCACATTCCGGTCAGTGCCAGGGATTTGATGAAGGGGTATCCTCCCCATCGTGGAATGAGGCCATTCGCCACCCGGAGCCAAAGGTGACGCTGCAACTGGAGTCCGGGACGTATCTGCTCGTGGTTCACCGTTTCAACAAGGCGTGCGGATTCAGAGACCCGCAACGGCATCCGCGCTGAGACGGGGCTTGGTCCGTTGTTGCACGCGATGTGTCCGTCCGAGCGGGCCCACCTGATGGACTCACGGTCCGGTCCGGCACAATCCTCTTCCGTCGCAGCTCCCGAAGACGGTCCTTCGGTGGATGAGCAGGTCCTTCGAGCATGGAACGCCCGCGTGGAGCGGCACGGCGCGGGTCATCTCCCCTTGGGCATTGACACAGTTGACGCTGCACATCTTCGTCGATGATGCGGCATCAACGACGAGGTCCAGCTTCTGGCAGGCGTCCTTCTGGGCACGTTGCCGCTCAGTCTCGTCGTCGGCTTCCGCACGAGGTGAGAGAAGCGCTGCCCCAGCAATCACTCCCATTCCACTCGCAACCACCACGGCCATCATCAGTCGCTTCATGGTGTAACCCCTTGAGAGGTGTCGAGCATAGCCTTTCCCTTGGGGGAGTGCACCGCCGCCTCCGGGCAGTGACAGTCGCTTGCGAGTTTCAGCCTCTTCCTTGGCGTTGATGTCGCCGCTGCGAAACCCGCTCCTTTCCGAGACAAGTCCCGGTGACCATCGAACCCTTGCGGGCCATCTGGGAGATCTCGTTGCCAGATGAGGGGTATTCCTGAGGGGGCTGCGCAGGTGTTGCCAGGCGGAATGCGGAGATTGCATGGTGGTTGTCGCCCAAGAACGACCATGTCCAATGTGTTGCGACTCCCTTGGGTCGGAGGTTGTCGGCATGAAGCTGCGGGTGTTGAGTCTGGTGGTAGTGTCGTGGCTGGGAGGGCTGGTGGCTTGTGGCGGCTCGAATGAGGTGCCCGCGCCCGGCCCCGAAACGGTGGAGCAGGCGATCCGGCGGGACGTTCAAGAGGGTGCGCGCATGTCGAATGAGCGCGCGGAGGTCGAGCAGGAGGACTGCGACAGTTACTGCAAATGCGGCAGGGAGTGTGAACGACGTTGCAGCCAGTCTCCCCCGCCGTGTCTGAGCGCGTGTCAGGGATATTGTCCTGACCTCCCAGCCGAGGCTTTTGCGAAGGAGTGACCGGGCAACGCGGCCCACTCCACCGCAGGGGCGTGGGCCGTTGATTGCAGTAGTACATCGAGGGGCAGCTGTGTCCGTGGATGCAGTTGCGTCTCACGGTGGAGGTGGCGATCCGCGTCACGTCGAGCGCGGCGGCCCGAACCATCGGGTCAGCGCCTCACGCAGCCCGTGGTCCGTGCCTTCCCCGACCCAAGCGACATGTCCGTCCGGTCGAATCAGCATCGCAACGGGCGGAGAGACCGTCCCGAGCACAGGCAACTCCCAAGCTCCCGAGTAACGCGCTTCGACCCTCCGAACCCGGTCCGTCCAGGGCGTGACGTCGAGCGCACCGGGTTCGCCCAGGTTGAGGAGCACGGGCCTCGCATTGTGCAGCAAGTGGAACACGCGGCGCGGGCCGTCAGCGGTGACCAGGTCGAGGTCCGGCACGCGGCGCCCGAGCAGTGGGTGCCCGTCGCCCAGGTCATAGTGGATGTCCAGCCCCGACATCATCGCGGCGTACTGTTTGCGTGGCCCGTCCATCCGCAACAGCTCGGCCAGCGTCTCGCGTACGGCGTCCATCCGCGCGTCACCACGGCTCAGCGCGGTCTGCGCCATGGTCTTCCGCAGCGCACGCGCCGCGACGGGGTGCCGCTCGGCCTGGTACGTGTCGAGCAGAGCCTCCGGCGAGATGCCACGCACGACCTGCGCCAGCTTCCAACCCAGGTTCACGGCATCCTGCACACCCAGGTTGAGCCCTTGCCCACCCATCGGCGAGTGCACGTGGGCCGCGTCGCCTGCCAGGAGCACTCGCCGGTCCCGGTAGGATGCCGCCTGCCGCGTCATGTCGGTGAACCTCGAGAGGTGTTTGGCTCCACGCAGGCCGTAGTCCGTCCCGTAGAGCGCGATGAGCCCCTCGCGCAGAGCTTCGAGGGTCGGCGCTTCGCCCGTGACCACTTGCTCCTCTCTCAGCACGACGCCGACGCGCCCGTCCTCCAACTTGCCCATGGCGTAGGTGCCCTTCGCGTCGCGGCGGATGCCGAACTCTGGAGCCCCGGTCATCTCGACCTCGGCGATGAGATAGCTGATCGACGCGTCCCACCCGGGGAACTCGATTCCCGCCGCCTTGCGGACGAGGCTGCGACCCCCGTCGCACCCGACGAGGTACTTCGCTCGCAACACCCGGCGGTCGGAGAGTTCGACGTCGACGCCGGTGTCGTCCTGCGTGAAGCCCGTCACTTCGCATCGGCGATAGACGGGCACTGCCAGCTCGCCCACCCACTCGGCCAGGATGCGCTCGAAGCGCTCCTGCATGAGCGCGAGCCCATGGTTGTGGCGTGTCGGGAAGTCGCTGAGGTCCAGATGGGCCTGTCCGAACGCGACGTTCTGCACCGCTTGCCCTTGCGAGACGAAGCGGTCGACGACTCCGCGTTGATCAAGCACCTCCAGGCTGCGCGAATGCAAGCCGCGCGAACGCGAGCCCGCGACCTCCTGGCTGGCACGCCGCTCGACGATGGCCACGTCCACCTGCGCCAACGCCAGCTCCGCCGCCAGCATCAGCCCGGTCGGGCCCCCTCCGGCAATCACCACCGCGTGCTTTGTCACCCCGTCTGTGCGCATCACTCGCTCCTCTCGGTCCTGACGTGAAACGGGCGATGGTGGAGCATGACCGGGGGGACTTGCGGCAATACCCGGGGTCTGGCATTTGCTGGCAGTGGAAGAGAGCGGAGGGGGCTGGTGTAGGTCGTCCCGCGGCCCGCTGTGGACCTCCGGGGACGCGCACCACCCCAAGCGGTGGGGGCTATTCGACATGGGGCGGAAAGACTCCATGAGCCAGCGTGGGCTGGCTCACGGGTGCGTAGACGCTTACGGTTCAGGCTCGCGGCGTGGATGTCTTGGTTTGGCCGCGCTATGCGAACTAGGGGCTACAGGTGTATCGCACCCGGGTCGGATGGCAGAAGCACGTGCTTTCCGTGACGCCGCCCCAGCAGCACTCGGTCTGCGTGCCCGGAGCATCACAAAACTGGTCCCGAATCGATTCGCAGGTCGGGAGTGTGGCGCATGTCGGAGGCGGCGGAGGAGGGCAGTCAATGGCGACGCCGTCACACCTCACGCCCACGTAGTGGGTGGCGGAGCAGGTTGTTGTCGTGGCCGGGCAGCTGACGGTGCCCTGGTCGCACGTGGCGGTGCAACCCGTCAATTCTTGGGAGGAGGTACTCATCTCCTCGCCCCTGTTGAGAGCCTCCGCCGGCTCGCCTCCGCACGCCACCGCGAGAATGGCGGCACAGGCCAACAGCCACAGCTTCAAGCGCTTCATTGCGGACCTCCTGATGTGAAGGTGTTCGAGCGGAGGACGACCGGGCTGGGTTGGGGGACTGCGGGGGAGTTGGACACGTGTGCCCAGCAGAAGTTCCGATGTTTGGAATGTCCGCCTGTGACGCGTGTTGCCATGCTCACGCCAGGCCGCCGCCGAGGCGGCTCTCCGCGTTAGAGTGGCGTCCGCATGAGTCCAGACATCTGGAATCGATTCGAGCAGCAGGTCCGCAAGCGGCTCACCCCCATCGATGCGTCCTGGCGTGTCGAGCAGGTGAACGGGGTGATTCGTGCACTCGGTCCCTCACCGTCTCCCTTTGACAACTCGGTGTGCTGGGCTCGCGTCGACGACACGAATGCCGATTCGGTCATTCGAGACCAGGTGTCGTACTTCCGCGACCTGGGCCGGGCCTTCATGTGGAAGGTCTACACGGGAGATGCCCCGGCCGACCTGGAGGCCCGTCTCCTCCGCGCGGGCTTCGAGGTGCAGGCGCGTGTCACTTTGGTCATCCTTGATACGATGCGGCCTCTGCCCGCGGTCCGGTTACCTCCAGAAGTGGAGCTCCGCCGTGTCGAGGACCCCTCGGGCCTCGTTCCCGCCATGGACGTCCAGCGGGAGGTCTGGAAACAGGACTGCCAATGGCTGCTTGATGCGCTGACCGTGGAGATGAAGACGCAGCCGGACGTGTTGAGTGTCTTCGTGGGCTGGGCCGGTTCGCGACCGGTGTGCTCGAGCTGGCTGCGCATCGAGCCAGGCACCTCGTTCGCGAGTCTCTGGGGTGGCTCGGTCCTCGCGGACTGGCGGGGGCGGGGCCTCTACCGCGCCATGGTCGATGCACGCGCCCGGGAGGCGCGCCAGCGCGACGTCCCTTACCTCTTCGTCGAGGCGGGGGACATGAGCCGGCCCATCCTGGAGCGGATCGGCTTCCAGGTGCTCTCGCCAGTCTCCAAGTGTGTCTACCGCGAGGCTCAAGGGCCGTAGAAGTTCGCGAGGCTGTAGCGATTCGTCAGATACACGCGTGCTCAGCCATTCCAGACGTCGCGGAGTGTCTGCTCCGCGTGCTGTCTTGAGAGGAATGAACTCCCATGCGGTGCCCACGGGACTTCCTGCTGTTTCGGTGCCTCATGGGCGTGTGCCGGACGCCCTCGGGGTGCATGGTGACTTGGAATCACAATCACGACTGAGGGGGAAGAAGGGCTTCACACTTCTTCATCCACGCGCCATATGTGTTCATCCCCGAGTGTGCGGGGATGGCGAGAATTGTTCGCACACACGGTGACTCCACGTCACCACACGTGGAGTTCCATGAATGGCGTCAGGAAAGGCAATCATTGGCGGGATGTTGGGGAGGTTCCTGTTCCGCGAAGCGAGGGTGGGGCAGGTCCGGGAGATGTCGCCGCACTTCCGATGGATGGAACTCATGGGCGAGGACCTGCGGGACGTCGAGTGGTTCCCGGGGGACAAGGTGCAGGTGTTCCTCCCGGGTGTGGGCATGCGGACGTACACCCCGCTGGGGTGGGATGCGGCTCTGGGGGGCACCCGCTTCCTGGTCTACCTCCATGGGCGCAGCCCCGGCGCCGAGTGGGGCCGCGCCGTCAAGGCCGGCGACCGCTGCCAGCTCTTCGGCCCGCGAGGCTCCCTCGGGTTGGCTTCGCTCCAGGGGCCCGTGGTCCTCTTCGGTGACGAGACGTCCTTCGCGGTCGCGCACGCGCTGAAGAGCACGAGCATCCCCGCGAAGGACATCGCGCACGTGTTCGAGGTCTCCTCCAGCCCCGAGTCGCACTCGGTCCTGTCCGAGCTGGACCTGGGCAACTCGGTCATCGTGCAGCGGACGCCGGGCGACGCGCACCTCGCGGAGGTGGAGTCGAAGCTGCGCGAGGCCTTGCTGCGCCACGGACGCGCGAACCTGGTCATGACGGGGCGCGCGCGGTCCATCCAGACCTTGAGGAGCCAGCTCCGCGCGAGTCCCATCCTCCTCGCCACGCAGAAGGTGAAGGCGTACTGGTCCGAGGGGAAGGTGGGGCTCGACTGAGTCTGTGGCCCTGCGCTGAGCGCCAGCCCCACGGCGCCGCGCGGGATGATGGCTGCCACACGGTTGGTTCGTGAAGAGCCTTGCGCCGGGAGCCCAGGCCGTTTCAAACACAGGGCTCCCATGGACGCGCACGCCCCCGGACCCCGAAAGTCGGACCCTTCCTACAACGTGCTGCGACAGCAGCACACGCGGCAACCGCTGGACGTCATATTCGAGCCGCGCTCCGTGGCCGTGGTCGGTGCCAGCGAGCGACCCGGGAGCGTGGGGCGCACCGTTCTCTGGAACCTCATCAGCAACCCCTTCGGGGGCACTGTCTATCCCATCAATCCCAAGCGGCCCAATGTGCTGGGCATTCGCGCGTGGCCCTCGCTGCGTGCGCTGCCCGAGCCCGTGGACCTGGCCGTCATCGTCACGCCCGCGCCCGCCGTCCCCGACGTCATCCGTGAGTGCGCGGAGCTGGGTGTCCAAGGCGCCATCATCATCTCCGCGGGCTTCAAGGAGACGGGGGAGGCGGGCGCACGTCTGGAGCGCGAAATCCTCCAGATTGCCCAGGCCGCGCGCATGCGCATCATCGGCCCCAATTGCCTGGGGGTGATGCGTCCACCCACGGGCTTCAACGCGACGTTCGCCGGCGCCATGGCGCGGCCCGGAAACGTGGCCTTCATCAGCCAGAGCGGCGCGCTGCTCACGGCCATCCTCGACTGGAGCCTTCGCGAGGCGGTGGGCTTCAGCGCCTTCGTCTCCGTGGGCTCCATGCTGGACGTGGGGTGGGGCGACCTCATCGACTACCTCGCCGACGACCCGATGACGCGCTCCATCCTCCTCTACATGGAGTCCATCGGTGACGCGCGAGCCTTCCTCTCCGCCGCGCGCGAGGTGGCGCTCACCAAGCCCATCATCGTCATCAAGGCGGGACGCACCGCCCAGGCCGCGCAGGCCGCCGCGTCACACACGGGCACCCTCACCGGGAGCGACGAGGTTCTCACCGCCGCGTTCCGCCGCACTGGCGTGCTGCGCGTGGAGTCCATCTCCGACCTCTTCTACATGGCGGAGACCCTCGCGAAGCAACCCCGCCCCTCTGGACGCCGCCTCACCATCCTCACCAACGCGGGAGGCCCCGGCGTACTCGCCACGGATGCACTCGTGTCGGGAGGTGGGGAGCTGGCGGTGTTCGGCGATGATACGCGCCGCGCGCTCGATGCCTTTCTTCCTCCTCAGTGGAGCCATGGCAATCCCGTGGATGTGCTGGGTGACGCCGACCCGGAGCGCTACGCCCGGGCGCTGGAGGTGGCGGGGAGCGACCCGGGCAGCGACGGGCTCCTGGTCATCCTCACGCCGCAGGACATGACGGAGCCGACGCAGACGGCGGACCGGCTCAAACCCTACGCGAAGCTGCCGGGCAAACCCGTGCTGGCGAGCTGGATGGGGGGCTCCGAGGTTGCCGCGGGTGAGCGCATCCTCAACGACGCGGGCATCCCGACCTTCGGCTATCCCGACACGGCCGCGCGCATCTTCAATTACATGTGGCGCTACTCGTACAACCTGGCGGGCTTGTACGAGACGCCCACCTTGACGGAGGAGCCCACCGGAGGACGGGACGCGGCGCGCCGCCTGGTGGACGCGGCGCGCGCGCGGGGACGCACCCTGCTGACGGAGCACGAGTCCAAGCAGCTGCTCTCCTCCTACGGCATCCCCACCGTGGAGACGAAGCTCGCCACGACGGAGGAGGACGCGGTCGCTGAAGCCGCGGCGCTGGGCTACCCCGTGGTGCTCAAGCTCCACTCCTTCACCGTCACACACAAGACGGACGTGGGCGGTGTGAGGCTGAACCTCCAGGGCGCGGAGGCCGTGCGGCAGGCATTCCGTGGCATCCGTGAGCGGCTGATGGAGTTGGGGCAGGCCGACGCGTTTCAAGGCGTCACCGTCCAGCCCATGGTGACGCTGAGCGGTCTGGAGCTCATCGTGGGCAGCAGTCTGGACCCCCAATTCGGCCCCGTGTTGTTGTTTGGCGCGGGGGGTACGCTGGTGGAGGTGTTCAAGGACCGGGCGCTCGGGCTGCCTCCGCTCAACACGACGCTGGCGCGGCGGATGATGGAGCAGACGCGCATCTACCAGGCGCTGCGCGGCGTCCGAGGCGCGAAGCCCGTGGACCTGCCGGAGCTGGAGCGGTTGCTCGTGCGCTTCAGCCAGTTGGTGGTGGAGCAGCCCTGGGTGAAGGAGGTGGACATCAACCCGCTCCTGGCCTCGTCGGAGCGGCTCCTCGCGCTGGATGCCCGGGTCGTGTTGCATCCGCCGTCGGTGACGGAGGCGGAGCTGCCGAAGCTCGCCATCGAGCCGTATCCGCAGCAGTACGTGTCACCCTTCCGGCTGAAGAACGGCGAGGAGCTGCTCCTGCGGCCCATCCGCCCCGAGGACGAGCCTCGGATGGAACGCTTCCACCGCACGCTCTCCGAACAGACGGTGTTCATGCGCTACGCGGGATTGATGCAGCTGAGCACCCGTGTGGCGCACGAGCGGCTCTCGCGCATCTGCTTCAACGACTACGCGCGGGAGATGGCGCTGGTGGCCGAGCGCAAGGGTGGGGAGCTCCTGGGCGTCGGGCGGCTGACGCGCCTGCGAGGCACCCAGGACGCGGAGTTCGCCATCCTCATCAGCGATGCCGTGCAGCACGAAGGGCTGGGCACGGAGATGCTGCGGCGGCTGGTGGAGGTGGGCCGCGCGTGGGGCATGCAGCGAATCGTCGCGGACATCCTCGCGGGGAACCGCGCCATGCAGAACGTCAGCAAGCGGCTGGGGTTCTCCATCCTCCCTCACGAGGAGCTGGCCCCGGACATGGTCAAGGCGGTGAAGGTGCTCTGAGCCATGCCCGGGGCCGCGAGGCGGCTAGCGGGCCTCGAGGTTCAACTCGAGGTCGAACGACACGTCGCTCGACTCGCCGTTCGCCTGCTTCACCATCACCGCGATGATGTTGTCGCCTGGGACGAACGCGGACGCGTCGATGGCGCCCGTGCTGGTGATGGGCGTCTTCAGCACGGTGCTCGCGAAGGCGCCGTGAGCCAGGCCGTTGTCGGTGTAGCGCGAGAACACGAGCCGGCCATTCACCCAGATGGCCACGCCGTCATCGTGCAGGACGCGAAGGTTGGCGGAGCGGATGGCCTCGCCCAGCGTGAGTTTCTTGCGGAAGTAGACGGTGGGCTGGCTGGGCGTCGTCTTGTTCAGCACCGTGTGCTCGTCGCCGCCGCCATAGCCCAGCTTGCCAGGGCCGGAGCGCCACGCCGTGTCGTCGAAGCCGAGCGACGTCCATTGGCTGCCCGGGTCGAGGTTCCGGTCGTCGAACTTCCAGTACTCGCCGAAGGTGATGGCCCTGAACCGGGGAATCGCGGTGATGGTGAAGGGCGTGTCGGTGCGGTCCTCGACGTCGGGCCGCGACGCGTCCGAGATGCGCAGGACACCCTGGGTGGTCTCCGTGCGTGGCACCGTCCACTCGAAGAAGCCGATGTTGGGGATGCTGGGCTCCACGGTGGTCCAGGTCGCCCCGTTGTCGGCGGAGAACTGCACGCGCACGTTGGCGACGCCCGAGCCGTGGGTCATCCACTGGAGCGTCTGGACGCTGCCCGGCCGGAGCGTCTCGCCACCGTTGGGGCTCTCGAAGAAGAGGGCGTCCATCTGCATCTCGTCGGTGATGACCTTGAGCTCCAGGTCGAACGACAGGTCGCTGGAGGTGGCGTTGGCTTGCTTCACCATGACGGCCAGGGTGTTCTCGCCCATCAAGAAGCGCGCGGCGGGGAGCGCCGTCTGGCTCAGCGTATTGTCCGCGCTGGCGCCATCCGCGTAGGCGGCGTGGGTCGGATTGGAGATGAACTTCGAGAAGACCTGCGTGCCGTTGAGGAACACCGTCACGCCGTCGTCATGGACCACCTGGAGCATGGCCTTCTCCACCATGGCGTGGAGGGTGAACTTGCGGCGGAAGTAGACGGTGGACTGGACGGGCGTCGTCTTGTTCAGCACGGTGCGCTCGTCGGACTCGCCGTACCCCAGCTGCCCGGGGCCCTTCTTCCACGCGGCGTCGTTGAACGTGGGCTGCGTCCAGGCGGGGCCCGGGTCGACGTTGCGGTCGTCGTACTTCCACTCGGAACCGAAGGCCACGGCCGTGAAGCCCGTGTCGGGGGGCGGCTCGTTGGGGGTGGGCACCGAGGCGTCGCCCCCCACGCGGATGATCTTCGCGACCGAGGGGACCTTCTGGCCGTTGAGCAGGAACAGCATGTAGTGGCCGGGCGGAGCCAGGTTGGCGTTGGCGGGCGCGGTGATGGTGAGTCCGCCGTTGCTGGCCGTGAAGCGCAGCCGCATGAAGCGCTGGTTCTCGTCGAAGGCGTGGGTGACGGAGCCCAGGCGGATCCACGTCGCCTGGGTGATGCTGGCCGCGTCGGACGTGGTGACGCGGAAGTTCTCTCCGTACGCGATGTTGGTGGGCGCGGAGGTGATGGTGGGGCGTGTGCCTCGGAAGAGATACGGCGGAGAGAAGACCTGCATCGTCTTCACGCCCTTGCTTCCGGCGGAGAGCACCCGGCCATCCGGCAGGAGCACCGTGGTGGAGTGGTAGCCGCGGTACGCGGAGGACCGGGCCAGCTCGGTCCACTTCTCCGTGGCGGGGTCCCAGAGCTCCGTCTCATAGCGGGGGAAGTTGGGGTTGTCGGTGCCCGGACCGCTGTGCCCGCCCGTGACGAGCACCGTCCCATCCGGGAGCACCGTGCTGTTGTGCTGCCGGCGCACGTAGCGCATGGGCGGCACCGTGCGCCAGGTGGGCTTGGAGGAGCCGAGGTCCAGCACCTCCACGTTGTTGGTGGGAGGGTTGTCGCCGCCCGTGAGGAGCACCTTGCCCTCGTCGTACATCACCGCGCTGCCCGCGTTGCGGCTGTGGGCATAGCTGGTGCGAGGCCCGACGGACCAGGCCCCCTTGTCCTCCGTGTCCAGGTAGCGCGCGGGCTTCCAGTACCCGGCCATGAGCGTCTTGCCCTGGGGCGTGGTGAACATCCACGGGTAGTACATGAGCTCCAGGCTGGCGTTGCTCAGGTTGCGCCACGAGTTCTTCGAGGCCTGCCACACCTGGGGAATCAGGTTCTTGCTCCGGTCCTCCTTGGCGCCGCCCGTCACCAGCATGTCGCCGTTGGGCAGCGTGGTGACGGTGGGGTACCACCGGCCCGCGTTCATGTTGGGGATGCGCGTCCAGGTGAGCTTGAAGGGGTCGAAGATGGTGGCGTAGGGCAGGCCCGAGTCATCCGAGATGTGTCCGCCCGCCACCAGCAGCCGGCCATCCGCCATGAAGGCGTGGCCCGCGCAGAAGATGTTGTAGCCCGCCTTGGGCAGCGCGGTGAGCACGTTGGTCTGCGGGTCCCAGAGCATGGGGTTGTCGCCGTCCCCGAACTCGGAGAAGAACATCACCTTTCCCGTGGGCAGGACGTGGGTGTGCACCGCGGAGTAAGGCCACTTCTGGACCGGGGTCCACTGGCCGGCGGTGGCCACGTCGGGAGACTGGGCCTGGGCCACGGAGACCGCGGCCCATGTGGCGAGGATGGCGACACGCCAGGAATGCAACATCACGCTGCCCCTTTGTTGGTCGGAAAGCCGCGCAACGGTAGGCACCGCCCCGTCGGGCCACATCGTTCCCACGTCCATGGCCAGTGACCTGGGGTGGACCGACGGGGGAGACCGCGGTCGGAGCCTGGACCCTCGGTGAGGGCCCACCCGCTGGATTTCCCAGCGGACGCCAACCAGTCCCTGCTCTAGAGTCGCGCGCGTGATGGCCACCCCTGAAACCCAAGCGCCGCTCGCCGCCCTGCTCCCGAAGAAGGGGGAGCCCGCGCTCGACTCGGACAGCATCCTGGACCGCTTCGTGGGCTACGTCTCAGCGAACGGGCTCAGCCTCTATCCCGCCCAGGAGGAGGCCATCCTGGAGCTCCTGGCGGGCAAGCACCTGTTCCTGAAGACGCCCACCGGTTCCGGCAAGTCGCTGGTCGCCACCGCGTTGCATTTCAAGGCGATGGCCGAGGGCAAGGTCTCCTTCTACACCTGCCCCATCAAGGCGCTGGTCAACGAGAAGTTCTTCGCGCTGTGTGATGCGTTCGGCGCGGAGAACGTGGGCATGCTCACCGGCGACGCCAGCATCAACCGCGACGCGCCCATCATCTGCTGCACCGCGGAGATTCTCGCCAACCTCGCGCTGCGCGACGCGGGCGCCCGGGTGGACTACGTCGTCATGGACGAGTTCCACTACTACTCGGACCGGGACCGTGGCGTGGCCTGGCAGATTCCGCTCATCGCGCTGCCCAACGCGACGTTCCTCCTGATGTCGGCGACGCTGGGGCCCACGCACATCATCGAGGAGAGCCTGGAGAAGCTCACCGGCCGCGAGGTGGCCACGGTGCGAAGCGCGCAGCGTCCGGTGCCGCTCGACTACGACTACCGCGAGTCCGCGCTGCACGAGACGATTGAAGAGCTGGTGGCGCGCAAGAAGTACCCCATTTACCTGGTGAACTTCACCCAGCGCACCGCCGCGGAGCAGGCGCAGAACCTGATGTCCGTCGACTTCTCCACCAAGGAGGAGAAGGAGGCCATCCGCGTCGCGCTGTTGGATGCGCCCTTCGACACGCCCTACGGCAAGGACTTCCAGCGCTACCTGCGCCACGGCATCGGCATGCACCACGCGGGCCTGCTGCCGAAGTACCGGCTCCTGGTGGAGAAGCTGGCGCAGGGCGGGCACCTCAAGGTCATCAGCGGCACGGACACCCTGGGCGTGGGCGTGAACATCCCCATCCGCACGGTGCTCTTCACCCAGCTCTTCAAGTTCAACGGCGAGAAGCTTTCCACGCTGCGCGTGCGCGACTTCCAGCAGATCGCCGGCCGCGCGGGCCGCAAGGGCTTCGACAACGAGGGCAGCGTCGTGGCGCAGGCCCCGGAGTACGTCGTCGAGAACATCAAGCAGGCCGCCAAGGAGGCCGCGGGCAAGAAGAAGGCCCCCAAGGCGAAGCCCCCGCAGAAGAACTTCGTGCAGTACGACCGGAGCACCTTCGAGCGCCTCCAGACGGGCATGCCGGAGCCGCTGGAGTCCCGCTTCGCCGTGTCCCACGGCATGATTCTCAACCTGCTCCAGAGCGACCACGTGCGGGGCACCGGCGGCTACCGGCGCCTGGTGGAGTTGATTCAGCGCTGCCACGACTCGGACTTCCTGAAGCGCCGACACCTGCGGGACGCGGCGCGGGACTTCCGCACGCTGCGCGGAGCGGGAATCGTCGAGGTGGTGCGAGGGGAGGGGGGCTCGGGGGCCACGGTGAAGGTGGCGCAAGAGCTCCAGCAGGACTTCAGCCTCAACCACACGCTGTCGCTCTATCTGTTGGAGACGCTGGAGCTCCTGGACCCCACCACGGATTCGTACGCGCTGGACGTGGTGACGCTGGTGGAGTCCATCTTGGAGAAC
Organism: Myxococcus stipitatus; assembly: GCF_037414475.1. The sequence continues at coordinate 8,293,147 of NZ_CP147913.1, forward strand.
CCGGAGGTGGTGCTCTACGCGCAGCTGAGTCAGCTCAAGGGCGAGAAGATTCAAGAGCTGAAGGCGCAGGGCATGGAGTACGACGACCGCATGGAGGAGCTGGAGAAGCTGGAGTGGCCCAAGCCCAACCGCGACTTCATCTACGGAACCTTCAACGCCTTCGCGCGCAAGCACCCGTGGGTGGGCGAGGAGAACATCCGTCCCAAGGCGGTGGTGCGGGACATGTTCGAGCGCTTCATGTCCTTCCACGACTACGTGCGTGAGTACGGGCTGCAGCGCAGCGAAGGCGTGCTGCTGCGCTACACCAGCGACGTGTACAAGACGCTGGCGCAGACGGTGCCGGAGCGCTTCCGCACGGAGGAGGTGGAGGACTTCATCGACCACCTGCGCGCGACGATTCGCCAGGTGGACTCCAGCCTGGTGGACGAGTGGGAGCGCATGCGCAACCCGGGCGCCGTCGTCGAGGCGAAGCCCGAGGTGTCGCTCAAGCCGAAGGAACTCACCGACGACCCGCGGGCCTTCGCCGCTCGCGTGCGCGAGGAGCTGCACCGGCTGCTGCGCGCGCTGGGGCAGAAGCGCTACACGGACGCGCTGTCGCTGCTGGACAATCCGCTGGGCGAGTGGACCGCGCCCAAGCTGGAGCAGGCCATGGTGCCGTACCACGAGGAGCACAAGGTGGTGGTGCTCACCCCGCAGGCGCGCAAGCCGGCCAACACGTTCCTCAAGGAGACGGGGCCTCGGCTCTGGGAGGTCCAGCAGCGCATCATGGACCCGGAAGGTCATGGCGACTGGCTGCTCGACTGCGAGATCGACCTGCGAGACCGGCGGCTGGACGAGGGGCCCATCCTCATCCTGCGCCGCATCGGCCCGTAGCGCGGCTCAGCGCCCGGGCGTGGGGGCGAGGGCCTGCTTCGTGGAGCCTTCGGGCTCCTCGCCCAAGGTGGACTCCTCGACGTTGAAGTCACCGTTGCCGTCGGGGACCAGGACCATGCGCCAGTCGTGCGTGGAGAGCACGACGTGCTCGGTGTCGCATTGGACGGCGACCTCCGCGTCCTCGATGGTCCACGAGCCGACCCAGACGGTCGTCTTGACGATGCATTCGGAGTCGCCGCAGTCCTCCGTGGCGGCGACCCACAGCCGGCCGTCTGGCGCGGCGGCGCAGGCCACGTGCTCGACGTGGCGCAGGCGCGGGAGCGCCATCTCATCCGGTGCGCCCGGGAAGAGCTCGACGAGCTCCGATGCGAGGAAGTTTCCCTCGAGCGACTCGCTGGGGACGGCTGCCTGCTCGGGGGCTTGAGCCAGCGCCGTGGGCTTGGCCAGGACACCTTGCGTGGCCAGCGAGCCGCAAATCGCCACCGCCTTCCACCACCGAGTCGTCCACATGGTTGCGCACTCCCGTGCGGCGTCGAGGGCCGCGTGTCATGCCCGGGACATGTGCAAGGCATGGACCGGGCCTGAGTGCGGGCGAGGAGCCACAGGGCGAGGTCAGGCCGTGTGGGACAGCGGGGCCACACGGGGTGTTGAGGTTCGCATCGGACGTGGAGTCAGCCCGCCGCGAGTGACGCCGTCAGCGCGGCGCCGCGCAGGACTGCCTCGCTCAGCGCATGAGGGGCGCCGCCGCGCGGTCATCCATTCACGACACAGACGAGGAGGGCCAGGACCATGGGGCACTACGTTGAACAACCCACGGAGATGTTCGAGTCCGTTCGCTACAACACCAAGACGACGCCCGAACTTCGGGGCGCGATGCAGAAGAAGGTGAAGGAGCTGGGGGGCCGCATCGACGAGCGCGAGGCGCGGATGCGGCGGATTCGAGACGAGTATCAGATTGATGCGGAGCGCCTGGCCACGCTGGTCATGCAGTTCCAGAAGAAGGCCCGCGGCTCGGAGATGGTCTCGTATCAGTCGCAGGGGGGCGACTCCGGCGACGCCCTGATTCCCGCGGGCGTCATCGCGAACATCATCCGCGAGCGGGAGATGGTCGACTCGGAGCGCGCGCAGATTCGCAAGCTGGAGCTGGTGCTCCGCAACCTGCCCGACTCGGAGCTGTACAACGACCCGAAGACGGGTGAGGTCAAGTCCCGCCAGCCGCTGCATCAACTGACGGATGACGAACTCGAGTACCTCGGGTTCTGACGTGCCCGAGAGTCCCTGGGACATTGCCCGCGCGCGGGCAGGGGGAAGCGGTTAGTGTCCACGGCATATGGCTCGTGTTCGTGCCGTGGATCAGCCGCTTCGCCGTGATGTCCGTCTGTTGGGGCGCCTGCTGGGAGAGGTGCTCGTCGAGCAGGAAGGGCAGGACCTGTTCGACCTGGAGGAGGACGTTCGCCGGTTGGCCATCCAGCGCCGCCGGGGCCCGATGGCCGGACGGCGCGCCTCCGCGGCGGAGCTGGCCGAGGTCCTCAAGCGGCTGCCCGTGGAGAAGGCGGAGCCGGTGCTTCGCGCCTTCTCGGTGTACTTCCAGCTGGTCAACCTGGCGGAGCAACACCACCGCATCCGCCGCGCCCGCGCGCATGCCAGCGTCGAGTCACCCAGCCCCCAGCGAGGCTCGCTGGAAGCGACGTTCCTCTCGCTCAAGGACGCGGGCATTCCCGCCGCGCGAGTCCGTGAGGCGCTCCACCGGATGCAGGTGACATTGACGCTCACCGCGCACCCAACGCAGGCCGTGCGCCGCACGCTGCTGGAGAAGCTCTACCGGATGGCGGGGCTGCTCGAGGAGCGGGACCGGTGCGAGCTCACGCCCCGGGAGAGCGCGGAGAATCTGGAGTCGCTTCGCGAGGAGATCACCACGCTGTGGCAGACCGACGAGCTGCGCCGCGAGCGCCCCACGGTGGGCGACGAGGTGAAGAACATCCTCTGGTACGTGGAGGAGGTGCTCGCCGAGCAGCTCTCGGAGTTGCCCGAGCTGTTGGAGTGGGCCTTCGAGCGCGCCTACGGTGAACCCCTTGGCTCCGTGGATACGCCGGTGCGCGTCCATTCGTGGGTGGGCGGGGACATGGATGGCAACCCGCTCGTGACTCCCGAGGTCTTCGCGGACACGCTGCGCGCCCACCGGGCCCGGGGCCTGCGCTTGTTGATGAACGGCCTGGAGCGCCTCGGCGGAATGCTCTCGCAGTCGGTCCGGCACGCGGAGCCGTCGCCCGAACTCCTCGCCTCGCTGGAGCGCGACGCCGAGCAGCTCCCGGAGGCCGAGCAGCGGCTGGGGCCTCGGACGGTCGGCGAGCCGTGGCGCCGCAAGCTGCGCTTCATGGAAGAGCGCCTGCATCAGGCCCTGCGCCACGTGCTGGCCCAGCGCACGGGCGACGCGGGGGCGTTGCCTCCGGGCGCATACCGCACCCCGGAGGCGCTGCTCGCGGACCTGGACCTGCTGGCGCGCTCGTTGGAACAAGCGAAGGCGACGAAGGCCGGACTGCGTCAGGTTCTGCGCATGCGTGAGCGCGTGCTCGCCTTGGGGTTGTCCCTGGCCGAGCTGGAGGCTCGAGTCCCCGCGGAGGACGCGGTGAGCGCGGCGGCTTCGTTGGAGCCGGGAGGCCCCGCGCCGTCGGACGGTGGAAAGCGGCTGCTCGCGGTGCTGGACCGGCTGCGCGAGGCCCAGGCCGAAGCGGGTGAGCCCGCATGCCGCACGCTCATCCTGAGCATGGCCAGCACGGCCGAGGACGTGCTCGCGGCCTTCAAGTGCATCCAGCACGCGGGCCTGTGGGACGAGAAGCGCGGCTGCGCGACGGTGGACGTGGTGCCGCTGTTCGAGCAGCTCGGCGCGCTGGATGCCGGGCCCGACGTCCTGCGCACCCTCTTCGCGAACGCCGAGTACCGACGTCATGTCGATGCGCGTGGCGCGCAGGAGGTGATGGTCGGCTACAGCGATTCCGGCAAGGAGGTCGGACTGCTGGCCGCGAGCGCCGCGCTGTATCGCGCGCAGGTGGCGCTCACCCGGGCGGCGAAGGAGGCGGGCGTCCCGCTGCGGCTGTTCCACGGTCGCGGTGAGTCCGTGGCCCGAGGTGGAGGCCCCGCGCAAGAGGCCATCCTCGCGTTGCCCCAGGGCGCGGTGGCGGGAGGCTACAAGGCGACGGAGCAGGGCGAGGCGCTGGACCACAAGTACGCGCGCCCCGAACTCGCCCGGCGCACGCTGGAGCTCATCCTGGGCGGCGTGTTGCCCCATCTGCTCGACGCGCAGCCTCGGCCCTCCGAGGAGGATGAGCAGACCTTCCGCGCCGCGTTCGACACGCTCGCCGAGACGGGGAGGGTGGCCTACCGCTCGCTCGTGTGGGAGGACCCCCGGTTCCTGGAGCTCTTCATGGCCGCGACGCCGGTGGAGGAGATCGCCGCGTTGCCCATCGGCTCCCGCCCCAGCAAGCGAAAGGCGGGGGGGCTCGAGTCCCTGCGCGCCATCCCCTGGGTGTTCGCGTGGACCCAGAACCGCGCCATCCTGCCGGGGTGGTACGGCGTGGGCTCTGCGCTGGAGGACTTCGCGAAGAAGCCGGGTGGGGCCGCGCTCCTCAAGCGCATGTATCGCCAGTGGCCCTTCTTCAAGGCGGTCATCGACAACGTCACCATGGTGCTGGCCAAGTCGGACATGGCCATCGCCGGGCGGTACGCGGCGCTGGCTCCCGCCTCCACGCGGCCCCTGTGGCGCCTCATCCAGCAGGAGCACCGCCGCACTCGCAAGCAGGTGAAGCGGTTGACCGGAGAGCAGCGGCTGTTGGACCACAACCCCCAGCTCCAGCGGGCCATCTCGCTGCGCAATCCCTACGTCGACCCGATGTCCTTCCTCCAGGTGGAGCTCCTGCGCCGCAAGCGCGAGGCCGCGGGCGACTTCGACCGGCCGCTGCTGCTCTCGCTCAACGGTATCGCGGCCGGCATGCGCAACACCGGTTAGTCTCTCCAGCCAGGAGGTGACGGATGGCCAGGGACACGTTCACGGTGGAAGACGTCAACCCCAAGCACGGCTTCGCGAGGCTGCGGCCGGTTTCGGGAGAGGGGCTGCTCCATGCGCCCCTCTATCCCGAGCCCGGGTCCGGAGCGCCGCCCTTCCAACTGCGCGTGGGGGACACGGTGTCCGGCGTGCGCCGGGGCCAATCCGTGTCCGACGTCGCCTGGGTGTCGCGCGCGGAGCCTCCCTATGAGCTGGTGGAGCGCATGGGCGAGCTGCTCGCGAAGTTGGAGCAGTGGGAGCTGAAGGTGCCCGCCACGGCGCTCGAGCTCGCGGAGCATCACTGGCGCGACAGCCGCCAGGACCCGCTGCGCGCCGAGCTGTCCTCGCAGCTCCCCACGTTCTTCGACTGGGAGCTGGCGCACCCCTACGAGGACGGCGCCTTGTTGGAGCGGCTGGAGGCGGCCATGCAGCCCTACCTGCCGGGCTTCGCGGTGAAGCCCCTGCAGGGCCGCAATGCCTTCGCCGTGGAGCCGGGAGGCGTCGAGGTCGAGGCGGGCGAGGGCAACTGGGAGGCTCCCGCCACCACCTTCGAGCCGCTCTTTCGTCAGGTGAACGCCCTGCTGGAGAAGGCGGGGGCGCCGGTGCGCTGGGTGCCCTCGGAGAACGACTGGCTCCTGTCGCCTCCGGGGCTGGCGGAGCTGCTCGCGCTCCACGGCGTGCTGGGGCCTCGCGGCTGAGCCTCGTGCGCTACAGCGCGCCTCGCTCCTTCAGCACGCGCGCGACCTCGGCGGCGATGACCCGATGCCCCTCCGCGGTGGGATGGATGCCGTCCACCGTCAACCCGGGAAGGTACAGGTGCACGTTGGCCGGCCTGCGCGTCACCGCCTCCAGGTCGATGACCTCCGCGCCGGTTCCTCCCGCGCGCAGCCACGCGTTGAACTCCAGCCGCTGCGACTTCACGAGCGCGTAGGAGCCGTAGTTCGTCTTCTCCTTCGGCAGCAGCGTGCTCACCCAGACGCGGCAGAAGGACTGGAGCCGCTGCACCAGCAGGAGCATCCGCGCCTCCATTTGCTCCTCCGCTCCGTCCTCGCCCAAATCATTGGTCCCCAGGAGCACCAGGCAGTCGGTGACCCCCTTCACCGCGAGCACCTCGCCATCCAGCAGCTTCAACGCGTCGTAGAAGCCCTGTCCGCTGACGCCCGCGTTGACCACGGGCACGCCCAGTTGTGACTCCACCAGCGCGGGCCACGCGTTGCGGACGTCGTTGTGTTCGTCCACGTAGCCCTCGGTGATGCTGTCGCCCACCGCGAGGAAGGCCCGGCCCGGAGGTCCTTCCACGGACACCGTCGCCACGCCCACGGAGCGCTCGAAGGACTCACCGCTGAGGGCCCCCGACGCCATCGCGTGGGTGCCCGGGCGGATGGTGCTGCCGGGAAACGCGTTGATGGTGCTGGCCGCCAGCGCGCCACGGGCCTCGAAGGTGATGGCCAGCTCCTCGCGGAACTTCACCGGAAAGGGGAGCGGGTCCGACGTCACCAGCGTCCGCGGCCCCGTGGTGAAGCCGGGCTTGCCGCCGAAGCCGAGAGGGGACGGGGCCGACAACAACGAGCCATCCGCCCCGGCCCTCGCGACGGTGGCGCGCTCGAGCGTGAGGCTTCCATCACCCGCGCGGAACGTCACCTGGAGCCGCTCTCCCGCGCGGGCGATGGGGATGCGCAGCCGGAACGTCGTCACGCCTCCCACGGAGAAGGAGCCGCGCAGCGCTTGATGGAATCCCGGCTGGAAGCCAGGGACTGGCGCGGGCGGGAGCGGCGGGCGCACCCCGCCATCGTCGTTGAGCACCAGCGCGGGCGCGACCTCCAGTCCTTCGGCCGGCATGCTCGTGACCGAGGAGGATTCGTCCTGCTCCCAGCCGCCGGAGGACTTCCCGTCGATGGGCGTACACGCCAGCTGCGCGCTGCCCACACACGCCAGGACTCCGAGCCACGTTCGCCACAGTCGCATCGTCGCTCCCTCCCGACGACGGAGGATGCGCACCGGCGGGGCTGACGACGAGCGTCTTTCACCTGGGCAAGTCCCGTGGTCCGCGCCGCACGTCTCCCCGGTCCCCGGGCGAGTGTGGAACGGCCTTTCCCACTCGAGGCGGGCCCGCCGCTCTTGGCGGGGCCCGCGATATCCCGGCGAGGCGAAAACGCTGCCCCGCGAGGGAAACACGCTTCACGGCACGCACGCTCCCACGCCGGGATTGTCATTCAGCGGACGGCACGTTCCGGTGGCACAGGCGGGCGTCCCATTGGGGCGGCAGAGGGGCCGGCAGCGCAGCCCCTGCCCCGAATTCACACACGTGCTCCCCGGCACGCACTGATTGCTGAAGTCGCAGGTGTCACCCGCCTCCTTGGTGCCCCTGCCCGCGCACACCGGCCCCGACGAGGAGGGGTAGCAGCTCAACGGCGCGGTGCAGCCTTGCGCGAACGCGTCACACGGCGGCGAGCGCGGTCCACACAACAGCGGCAGCTCCGAGGTTCCCGGCAGCCGCAGCACCGTGTTGCACTCCGTCGAGCCGCCGCACTGAGGCGTCGCGTGGCACAGCCGGCGGCAGGAGAAGGCCGTGCCCCCGTCGCCTTGCGGCTCGTCCTTGCAGAACAGGCCCGCGGCGCACGTGTCGAACTCGAGGCCCGCGTCCGTGGGGGCCAGCGTGCAACGCCCGCCCTCCGCCACCGTGCCTCCCTCCACGCACCGGCGCTCCGTCACACCGCCCGAGCTCACGTAGGTGCAGCGCTGGCCCGTCGGGCAGTTCTGTCGGACGGCGTCACACGCCCCCGCGAAGCACTGGCTGCCCGTCCGTCCTTCCGACAGATCCGCGAAGAGGCAGCTGTCGCCCGTTGCGCAGCCTTCCTGCCGCGCGACGTTGCACGCGAAGTCAGAGCCGGTTCCGCCATCCTCGGAGGAGGTGCCGCCGTCGGGGTGTCCCGGCCCCCCCGCGTCAGCGCCGCCGTTGGGGCCGTGCGGGTTGTCGTCGCTACACCCGGGTGTCCCGAGCACCAGAAAGAGGGTTCCCGTCAACACCGCGAGCCACGCACGCATCCCTTGCTCCCGAATCAAAGTCCCCCGAGCACTTATCCGATGGAGCCCATTCTTGGGGGCCCCCTTGAATCAGGCCTGGAAAGCAGCGGACACTTGTCAGACGACCGATGCCCAAGGGGCGGCTCGGCGCGTCACAATCCCGTCGGTCGTTGGGAAGGCGCACAATCGCCAGCAGCGGGCTGGGGGTAGCGGGTGCACATGACTAGCAAGGCGGCGGAAGCGGAGATGACAGGGGAGCCAGCCGCATACGCGAACCGGCGAGCCGACGAGCGAGTGGCCGCGAAGTTCGCGGTCCGCTTCGAGCAAACAGAAGACGCCGCGCGGGCCCTGCGCGTGTTCTCCATCAACGTCTCCGCTGGCGGCCTGTGCCTGCGCACGCGCAAGGCCTACGACGTCGGTGCCCAGGTCCGGCTGTCCATGGACATCGCGGGCGAGGAGTTCCACCTCACCGGCGTCATCGCGTGGGTTCGCGACGAGCAGGAAGCCATCGGCGTTCGCTTCACGGACGTGAGCGACGAGGACCGCGAGCGGCTCCAGCGCGTGGTGGCGAGCTTCAAGCGCTGAAGCTGGCAGTCGCAGCGCGAAGCCCGCCCGGAGATGGGCCGCCTTAGCGGCGGCCCTCGGTCTCCAGATGGCGGAAGACCCCCGCGTCCACCTCGGAGAATCCGCAGGCGATGTAGAAGGCGCGAGTCTCCGGCGTGGTGGCCAGGGGCGAGACGAGCTGGAGCTGCTTCGCGCTGAGCACCTTGCAGCGCTCCAGAATCTGTTTGATGAGCGCGCGGCCCACGCCCCGGCGTCGCCAGGACTCCGTCACCACCAACTCGTCGATGGTGCCCACGCGTCCGCGCAGCCGCAGCTGAGGACGGTGAGAGAAGGACAACATCCCCACGGGCCGGTCCTGGGCGTCGCCAGCCACGAAGATTTCAATCTCGGGATGGCTCACCACCCAGTGAACGGTCTGCTGGTCCGTCCCCTGGGGATAGCCCAGCTCACGAAGCAACAAGGCCATGGCCTCGGCGTCGCCCCGACGGGCTCGGCGGATGCGGAAGGCAGGGGCTTCTGCGGCCCCAGGGCTGACGGTCCGGACGATTGGCTGTGACAAGGCAGTTTGGATTCTAACGAAAGGGCCGCCGCTCCTCCAAAGAGGAACGGCGGCCCGAGGTATTCCGTGGGGACGGACCCACGGGGTATTTGTGGGTGCCGCGCTTACGGTTGCTCGCCGGCGAGGGCTCGCAGGGCCGTGGTGATGTCGTTCTGCTGGGGCACGGAGGCCATCTCCAGCGTGTCGGCCAGGCCGATGCCGGGCACGAACTTGCCGGCCAGGAGCCGCGGCGGCGCGAGCAGGGAGTAGAAGAGCTCATCCACGGTGCGGCGCACCAGGTGCTCACCGAAGTTCGTCACCTCGGTGTCCTCGTTGACGAACAGGACGCGGCCCGTCTTCTGGATGGAGGCCTTCATCATGTCCCAGTCGTAGGGCCACAGCGAGCGCAGGTCGATGACCTCCACGCTGATGCCCTCGTCGGCGAGCGTCGCCGCGGCGCGCGCGCACAGGGGCAGGGTGCGGCCGTAGCTGACCACCGTCACCTGGTGGCCCTCGCGCACGAGCTTGCCCTTGCCGATGGGCACCGCGAACGCCTCCAGCGCCTCCGGCCACTGGGGCTTCCACTGCGAGCGGTCTCCCAGCGGCGCGTCGATGAGCTTGGACAGGGTGCGGTCGTCGTCGGGCTCGCCGGGGATGCGCTCCTCGCCCTTGACGCGCAACAGCGCCTTGGGCTCCAGGTACATGACCGGGTTCTGCTCCTTGCACGCGGAGATGAGCAGGCCGTACGCGTCCAGCGGGTTGGAAGGCATGACCACCTTCCAGCCGGGGATGTGCGTCATCGTCGCGTCGAACGAGTGCGAGTGGTAGATGGACCCGCGGATGCCGCTGCCCACCGGCGTGCGCACCACCATGGGCAGGTTCCAGTCGCCGTTGCTGGACCAGCAGGTGTTGCCCGCCAGCTTGAGCAGGTCGATGGTGTTGTAGACGTAGTCGCAGAACTGGATCTCCGCGACGGGGCGTCCGCCGCCCATCGCGATGCCCATGGCCGCGCCGATGATGCCGCGCTCGTCCAGGGGCGAGTTCCACGTCGTCTTGAGGCCCTGCGTGCAGGTGAAGACGCCGCCCAGCGGCGCTCCCACGTCCTCACCGAAGATGTCCGTCACGCCCAGGTGCGTCTCGGCGTAGTGGAGGGCCATGCGAATGGCCTGTGCCATGTTGGCCATGGGTTACTTGTCCTCCGCGAAGATGTGCTTCCAGATGCTCTCGGGCTCGGGCAGCGGCTCGTCCCGGGCGATGCGGGCGGCGGCGGCCATGTCCTCGGTGTAACGGTTGCGCAGGTCGTCCATCTGCTGCCGGGTGAGCACGCCGTCCTGCTCCAGGCGCTTCTCGAAGTCCTTGAGGCAGTCGACCTCTTCCGTCACGTAGTTGGCGCCGGACGCGGACGAGTGCCCGTACAGGCGCGACACGTTGGCCTCCAGGAGGAAGGGCCTGCGCTCCTTGCGCACGTACTCCATGGCCTCCTTCAGCTCCAGGTAGGACTCCACCGGGTCGTTGCCGTTGATGGTCTTCGAGCGGATGTTGAACGCCTTGCCGCGCTCGCTGACGCGGGGCTCGCCGTGCTGGCCCTCCGCCGAGGTGGAGATGCCCCACTTGTTGTTGGTGACGATGATGAGCACCGGCAACGGGTTGGCGGGGCGGCTGCTCCACACGAGGCAGGTGGCGAAATCACCCTCGGCCGTGCCGGCGTCGCCGCCCGTGACGATGGTGATGCCGTCGCCGCCCACGCGCTTCTGCACCATCGCGGTGCCCGGAGCGATGGAGTACTGCACCTCGATGGGCGAGCTGACGGGGGCCACGTTGTACTTGCGCAGCGAGAAGTGGCCCGCGAAGTTGCGGCCGCCGGAGTACGGGTCCGACGCGGTGTTCTTCATCTGCCGCAAGGCGCCGATGGGCTCCTCGCCCAAGGCGAGCAGCGTGCCGGACTGGCGGTAGTGCGCGTGGAGGAAGTCGTACTCGGGGCCCTGGCCCTTCTTCATCAGCAGGCCGAGCGGGACGTTGAACGCCTCCTCGCCCGGACCGCCAATCCAGAAGTAGCCGTGGCCCTGCTTGTACATCTGGATGAGGCGCTCCTCGAGGACGCGCGTTTTGACCATCAGGTCGTGGATGCGAACCAGCAGCTCCCTGTCGAGCGGGAGCGGCGCGGATGATTCTTTGATGAGTCGGGGTCGAGACACGCGCGGGCTTCCTCTGGCTGGAGGGGACGCCCCTATAACCCGGATGCGGCCCCATGTCTCAAGCACCCAGATGCCGGGCTGTTGGCCCCTCGCTCAAATGGTGGCCGGTGGCGCGGCGCGGCAATCAGCCTCGCTCATCCGACTTAGGAGCGCGGGTCTGTCGCAGGTGTGTGACGCGGTCCGTTAGCCCCGTGTCCTGCCCCGCGCGGACGACGATGCTGTCCAGGGTCTCCTCGGACAGCCGCGACGCCTGGGGCCCGGAGAGCAGCGCACACAGTTCGGAGGTGCGTCCGGCCTCCAGCAGCGCGAGGACCAGCGAGTGTCCGGTCTGGGGCGAGGGCTCGTGGGCGAACGCCTCCTGCAGGGGGCGCACCGCGAGGGCCGCGAGCCCGCTGTCGAGCAGCAGCCGGCCCACCAAGGCCGGGTCCGTTGGAGGCTCGGCCTCGGCCGCGGGCTCCTTCGGGAGTGTGTGCTCCTGCACGGAGGCCGGGGCGCTCTCCGGCTTGGATTCGGGGGCGCCTGTGGGGGCGCTGGCGCCGCGTCCCAGCAGCTCGTCGAGCGTGACCGCGCCCTCGGCCGAGGCTCGCGCTGGGGGCGCGCGGCGGGGTGGGGTGGGGCGGGACGCGAGTGTCCGGGGGAGCCGTCGCAGTTGCCGGACGTTGAGCCATCCCAGGAGCACGGCCAGCGCGCCCACCCAGACCGTGCGGCTCCAGAGCGCCCATCCCAACATCGCGGCCGCGGTGACGAGTCCGATGACGCGAAGCGTGCGCTCGTGGCGTGCGCCCGCGCGCGCCCGGACGAACGACGCGAGCGCGTCTCCTCCATCCAAGGGCTGCACGGGCAGCAGGTTGAGGCAGGCCCAGCCGACGTTCACCCAGAGCACCTGCCGCAGCACCTCGTGGCCCAGGCCTCCTGCCTCCGGCGCCGTGGCGCGGGACAGCGCCCAGGTGAGCCCGCCCAGCACGAGCCCGACGCTGGGGCCCGCGAGGCTCACCTTCACGGCCTGGCGATGCGTCACCTCCCGGTCTCCCTCCGTGGTTCCGCCCAGCCCATGCAGGGTGATGCGCGCGCCGGCGCCGAACTTGCGGAGCGTCCAGGCGTGGCCGCACTCGTGGAGGAGGATGGAGACGAAGACCACCCCCATCCACAGGGCCAGCCGCTCCGGCGCGATGCCGCTCCCCCAACCCGTCGCCAGGGCGGAGAGGAAGAAGAACGGGTGGATGCGTACGGGAAACCCGCCGGCATGGAAGTGGGGCTTCATGTGAGGGAATGCTAGTCAACACCGCGCCGGAGTGTGGGACTCCTCGGATGCAAGCCCTCGCGAACCCGGAGAAGTGCGCTAGAGTCGGCACCCTCCCGCTCCCGCCCCCAGGCGTCGTCTTCCGGGTGTGTCCTTGTCCTCCAGCACGAACACGCGTCTGAACCCCGAACCCGAGTCCGGTACCTCCCCTGGTACGTCCCCGGGCGCAGCTCCCTCGCCCACCGAACGGACGGGCACTCGGGAAATCACAGGTACCACCGAGTCCACGGCCACGCGGCTCACGGCCGAGCTGGGTCTTCCCCATGCGGAGTCGACGAGCACGCTCATCGCTCCGCTGGAGGCCGGGGAGCTGCCCAACGTCGCGGCCATCCGAGGCCCGCGCCTGGACCAGATCCTCCTGCTCACCACCACGGCGCTGGTGGTGGTCATCGTGGGGCTGCTGGCCGCGCTGTCGGTGGCCTCCACCCAGTCCCAGTTCGAGGAGACCGCTCGCCGCTCCACCGAGCGCATCCAGGAGCAGGCCCGCGAGCTGGGGCGGACCGTGGGCCAGACGCTGGCGCTCACGTCCGTCACCAACCTGCGCGACAACAACTACGCCTTCCTGGAAGGCGTGGCCGGCTCCATCGTCACCACCAACCCCAACATCCTCCGCGTCCAGATTCTGGACCCGGAGGGGCTGGTGATGGCGGACAGCGAGCCCAAGGCGGAGGGAGGCCAGGACGCCGAGGCGCCCGCCCCGCGCACCGCCGAGCAGCGGCTGGTCCAGGCCTTCTACCGCAACCAGCCGGTGTACGAGATTCAGGAGCCCATCGACTATGGCTCCACCAGCGGCAAGGGGCTGGTGGTCATCAGCTACTCGCTGCGCTCGCTTCAGGAACAGTTGGAGGCGCTGGAGCGCGACAAGCGGGCCACGGTGAGGGCCAACACCACGCGCATGCTGGCGCTGGGCTTGGGCTTTGTGGTGCTGGCCGGCGTGGTCGCCGCGTTTCAGAGCCGCAGGATTACCCGTCCGCTGGGCGTGCTCACGGGCAAGGTGATGCAGCTGGCGGCCGGAGACCTGGGCGCGCGCACCCAGGCGGCGCCGGGCGCGGGCCGCGAGGTGCGCACCCTGGGCGTGGTGTTCAACCACATGGCGGAGCGCATCAAGGTCCTGCTCGACGACGTGCGCGCCAAGGCGCAGCTCGAGCGCGAGGTGTCGCTGGCGCGCACGGTCCAGGAGACGCTGCTGCCCGGCCGCGACGCGGTGCAGGTGGGGCCGCTGCGCATCGCGGGCCTCGTCGTCACCGCGGATGCCTGTGGGGGCGACTGGTGGTTCCGCGCCGCGCTGGACGACCACCGCGTCGTCATCGGCATTGGCGATGTGACGGGCCATGGCCTGTCCACGTCCCTGGTGGCCACCAGCGCCACCAGCGGCTTCGCCTCCGCCATGACGCTGCGAGAGCCCGCGGAGGTCAACGCGCAGATGCTCATCACCGCGCTCAACGTGACGCTGGCCAACGTGGGGCGGGGTGAGCACCAGATGTCCAGCGCCCTGGCCGTCATCGACGTGTCCAACGGCTACATCGACTACGCGGCGGGCGCGCACCCCAGCCCGTTCGTCTACAACAAGCTCACGGGCCAGGCGGCGTCGCTGCCCGCGCGTGGGCCGCTGCTCGGCGCGTCGGTGTCGTCGCAGTTCACCTCGCGCCAGGCGCAGCTTCGGCCCGGGGATATCGTGGTCTGGTACACCGACGGACTCACCGAGTCGCGCGATGGCTCGGGCCGCCTCTATGGCACCCAGCGCCTGGCCGCCGCGGTCCAGGCCCATGCCCACCTGTCCGCGGAGGCCGTGCGTGAAGCGCTGCTCGCGGATGCCCGCGCCTTCAGCGCCGGACTGCCGCAGCGCGACGACATCACCGTCGTCGTGGCCGAGTACAGCCCCGTCTGACCCCTGGACGAACCGCATGCGCCGCACACCCTTCTTCTCCCCGCGACGCCTGACCTCGGCGCTCGCGCTGCTGGCTTCGCTGTCGGCCCCACCCTCCCTGGCGCAGTACCGCCCTCCCCCCATGTCGGAGTCGCAGCGGCTGGTGAAGGAGGGCGAGACGGCCCAGGTGTCCGCCAGCGCGGCGAGCGCCTCCGGCGACAAGAAGGCGGCCGAGGAGAAGTACCGCAAGGCCCTGGCCTCCTTCGAGCAAGCGCTGGCCGCGGAGCCGGGCTCCATCGCGGCCGCCGCGGGCGTGGGCTCCGTCGCCAACGCGCTTCAGGACTGGACGCGCACCGTGGAGCGGCTCAAGCCGGTGCAGGCGGCGAACCCGTCCGAGCTGTCGCTCGCGTATCCGCTGGGTGTGGCCCTCTTCAAGCTGCGCCGCTTCCCGGAGGCGGTGCCACTCATGGAGCAGGTGGCCGCGGCGGACCAGGCCGAGCACCTCATCGTCCACTACTACCTGGCCAGCTACTACCTCTACGCGCAGCAGGGCGACGCGGCGGTGACGCGTCTGCGGCGCTACCTGTCGCTGCGCCCCGCGAAGCTCGCCGCCAACGACTACCAGATTCACGAGCTGCTGGGCCGCGCGCACGTGTTGCGGCGCGACACGGTGGCCGCGCGGGCCTCCTTCACCCAGGCGCAGGCGGGGCGGCCCGAGTCCGCCTCCGTGCAGCTGGGCCTGGCCAGCGTGCTGGAGCTGGAGGGCAAGCCCGATGAGGCGCGTGTCCTGTTGGAGGGCGTGACGACCCGCTTCCCGCAGGTGGCCGAGCCCCGCGAGAAGCTGGCCCGGCTGTATCTCTCCTCCGGAGACCTGCCTCGCGCGGAGACGCAGGCGGTGGCGGTGGCGAAGCTGGGCGCGACGCCCGCCGCGTACCTGCTCCTGGGCGACGTTCGGCTGGCGCAGAAGCAGGCCCCGGCCGCGGAGGAAGCCTACCGCAAGGTGTTGGAGCTCCAGCCGGGACTGGTGCTGGGGCAGATGGCCGTGGGCAAGGCGCTCCAGGCCCAGGGGCGCCACGAGGAGGCCATCCAGTTCCTCGAGGCGGCGGTCCGCTCGGGCGCCAACAGCGTGGAGCTGTGGGCCTCGCTGGGCTCCGTCAACCGGCGCGCGGGCCGCTTCCAGCGCGCGGTGGAGGTGCACCGCCGCGTCGTGGAGATGGTGCCGCGTCAGGCGCTGGGCTGGATGTTGCTGGGCGCGGACCACTTCGCCACCGGGCAGTGGGACCAGGCCATCGACGATTATGGCAACGCGCTCGTGGTCGAGCCGGACCACGCCGGGGCGAAGCAGTGGCTGGCTCGCGCGCTGGCCCACCGCGCCCGGGACCGCAGCGGGGCGGGGCGGTCGGATGACGCCGTGCGAGACCTGCGGCGCGCGTTCGACCTGGACCGGAGTGTCCCCATGGCCCGCCGGCTGGCCGCGGCCTTGATGGAGACGCGGGCCTATGGCGACGCGCGCAAGGTGATGGAGCAGGGCGCGACGCTCCCCGGTGCTTCGTGGCGCGAGCAGCTGCTGTTGGGCTACGCGCGGCTGGGCGCGGGGGACGCGCAGGCGGCGCTCGAGGCGTTCGAGCGCTCCAGCAAGCAGACCGAGGAGCCGGACCAGCAGGCGGAGGCCTCCGCGGGCGCGGCGCTGGCGGAGGTGGAGCTGGGGCAGGTGGACGCCGCCGTGCAGCGGCTCACCGAGGTGGGCCCGTCGCGCTCGGCCGCGAGCGTGGCCCAGGCCAACCTTCCGCGGGTATTGGTGCGCCGGGCCCTGTCCCGGCTGGAGTCGGGTGACCTCGAGGGCGCCGACCGGGACCTCGACGCGGTGGACAAGCTGGGCACCGGCAAGCGCGCGGACCTGGCGAAGCTGGTCCTCTTCGCCCGGGGGCTGACGCGCGCGGAGTCGGGACGTCACGCCGAGGCGACCGCCGCGCTGAAGAAGGCGCTGACGCCCGCGCAGGCCTGGGCCTGGCCCAACACGCGCGCCCTGGCGGACGCCTTCGCCCTCTACAAGAAGGGGCAGGTCGCCGCCGCGCGCAAGCAGCTCGCCGCCGCGTCGAAGAAGCCCATGCCCGGACAGCCCAAGTGGCTTGCCTCCATGACGGGCGCGCTCCACCGTCGCGAGGCCTCGCTGGCCTATGCGGCCGGCAACATGAAGGGCGCGGAGAAGGCGCTCAAGGCCGCGCTCGCCACCGAGCCCGAGGACACGCTGCTCCAACACAACCTGGCCTGCGTCGACTGGCGCAAGGGCAAGGCGTCGGACGCGCTGGCCACCTGGCGCCGGCTGGAGCCATCCGTCGCGGTGGCCTCGCTCAACCTGGGCATCGACGCCCAGGAGCGCCGCCACGAGCCGGCCGAGGCGGTGGACGCCTGGCGCCGCTACCTCGCCTCGGGCACCGGGCCGCGCATGGCCCAGGTGCGTGAGTGGAAGGACAGACTGCAGAGCCTCCATGGCCTCGCCGAGCCCTCGGGCTCCCCGGCGGCGGCCGGAGCCACCGTGGAGGACACCACCCCATGACGACGCTTCGTTTCCTGCTGGCCGGCCTCGCGCTGGCGCTGTGTCTGGCCTCTCCCGCGGGCGCGGCTCCGGCTTCGAAGAAGGCCACCCTGGGCGTCTTCCTGGCCACCACCTTGAGCGACGGCCAGGAGCGCTTCCAGTACGCGGAGGCCCTGGCGGCGAGGCTGACCGAGGCCATGGGGCGCCCCGTGGCCGCCAAGAGCTTTGGCCGCTACGAGGACTTCGCCCGCGCCATCTCCGACGGGTTGGTGGACTTCGCCGTCGTCGAAGGGTGGGCCGCCGTGCAGTTGGGCGCCCGCGCCACGCCCCTGGCCTGGGCCACGCGCCCCGGAGAGTCCCAGCAGCGCTGGGCCATCGTGTCCACCCAGCGGGGCTCCGTGAAGGACCTCGCCGGCAAGCGCCTGGCCTTGGTGAAGGGCGCCGGGCCCGCCGACCCCAAGTTCGTCACCCATGCCGTCCTCGGCGGAGACCTGGATGCGCAGCGCCACTTCAAGCTGTCCCCGGTGCCCAACGTGGAGTCCGCCCTGAAGATGCTGGACGCCAAGGGCGCGGAGGCCGCCCTGGTGCCGGTGGCGCACGTCCCCAAGGACAACAAGGAGATCCGCGTCCTCTTCCGCAGCTCCCGGCTCCCGGGCGCCGTCCTCGTCGACCTGCGCAACCAGCGGGTCGCCCTGGACACAGCCCTGCCCGCCGTGGGCGCCGTGCCTCCCTTCGAGGCCTTCTCCCGCATCGAGGGCAAGGAGTTCGAGGACTTCCGGCGTCTCGTCACCCAGGGCCCCCCCCGCCGCCAGCCGGTGTTCGCCGAGACGCCCGACCTGCGCGTGTCCACCCAGGCGCTGGTGCGCGCCGAGGAGTTGGGGCCGTCGCTGCCGTCCTTCGCGGGCGACCTCGCCGTCACCGCCGAGCAGCCGGATGACTGACGCGAAGCGCGGCGCTGGCGTAACCCCGGACTCGGCCGTGGCATACAACCCTGTCATGGGGGGACTCTTGAGTTTTAGGGTCTGAGAATCACCGACTTGGCCCGGCAGGATCTCTGGGGTAGCTTGCCTACCGACGGCGCGAGCGAGCAGGTGAGCGAATTCGTCCAATCAGACCGATTGCCCTGGCGCCGCGCCCGCCACCCGGGGCGTACAGGACCGCGAGGGCTCCTCCCATTCGCGGATGTGAGAACGATGCACTCGAATGTGTCTGGTGAGCCGCTGCGAGGTGCGGTGGGAGTTCACGCGGGGCGCCGAGGTCCGCGCGCGATTCTTCCCTGGTCCATCCTGCTCTGTGCCCTGGCGGTGGCCCATCCGTCGTTGGCCCAGGCCCAGGCGTCCACGGCCACGTCCGAGTCCCAGCCGAAGGTGAAGCGCAAGAAGCGCGTCGCGGCGCCGGGGACCAAGCCCGCGACGGCCACGAAGTCCGCGACCACCACGAAGCCCGCTGGGACGAAGCCCCCGCGCACCGCGAAGAAGTCCGCGAAGTCGCGCAAGGGCTCCAAGGTGGAGGAGGCTCCGTCCGCCGCCCCTGAGATTCCGGTGCTGGGCGCCGGCCCCGAGACGGGCGACCCGTCCGCCGGCACGGAGTCGGTGGTGGCCGAGCCCCCCGTGCCCGTCGAGCCCACGCCGATGGTGGAGACACATCCCGCCGCGCCCGTGGCGGGGCCGGTGAGTCCCGCGCACTCCACCCCCAGCACCTTGGACGGGGTGGCGCCAGCGTCTGGCACACAGGGCGCGGTGCCGGCGACGGCCCGCCAGACGCCGCCCGCTCCCGCTCCCCGGGACAACGTCCCCATCAGCGCGCCGTTCGCCGAGCCCGCCATGGACCGGCCGCTGCCGCCTCCCTCGGGGCTTGCGAGCCTGCCGGGGGGCGACCCCACCGAAGGGGCCGACCTGCTGGAGGAGTCCGTCAACCGCGTGCTCAGCGAGGCGGTGGTGACGACGGCCTCCAAGCGCAAGCAGCGCATCGCGGACGTGCCGCTGACGGTGTCGTGGATTCCGGCGGAGGAGCTGGAGGGCACGGGCCAGTTCTCGCTGTGCGAGGCCATCCAGTACTTCCCCGGCATGGAGTGCCGCCGGGGCTCCATGCGCAAGGCGGCGGTGAGCGCGCGCGGCCTGGGCTCCAACTACCTGTCCAACCGGTTGCTGCTGCTCAAGGACGGCCGTCCCTTGACGGACCCGTGGACGGGCCAGTTCTACGCGGACGAGACGACGCCGCTGGTGAACCTCAAGCAGGTGGAGGTCATCCGGGGCCCCGGCTCCTCGCTGTACGGCTCCAACGCCTTCAGCGGCGTCATCAACATCATCGAGCGTCAGCCGGCGGACCTGATTGCGCCGGGGCGCAACGTGGGCATGGAGGCGCGGGTGCTGGCGGGGCAGGACCAGACGTGGCGTCTGCACGGCAACGTGGCGGGCCGCGGGGGACCCGTGGAGGCGCTGCTGGGCTACTACGGCTACGGCTCGGATGGACCGCAGCTCTTCAGCGACCCCTCCAGGGGCGTGGTGGACAAGAACCAGGACTCGCAGGTGCACCAGGTCAACGGCAAGGTGCGCGTGGGCCCGCTGTCCCTGGACGCGGACTACACGGACGCGACCATCGGCCGGCCCGGTGGTTCCCACGGGCAGATCTCCACGGTGGGCAACTGCGGCCGCTGCCACTACACGCCCGACGACGAGGAGTCCGTCCAGAACTTCAACGCCTCCGCGCAGGTGGACCAGCAGGTGACGGACAGCCTGCGGGTGTTCGGCCAGGCGTATGGCTTCTTCAAGCGCCGTGACGTGACGACGGAGGGTTCCTTCGGCACCGACCCCACGCGGGTGCTGGGCAAGCGCCGCCGCCTGGGCGGTGAGGTGCGCGCGCTGTACTCGGCCGGCCCGGTCTCCGTGACGGTGGGCGGCGACGTGAAGTTCGACCAGGTCAACGTGCCCAACGTCCTGCCGACGCTCACGCTGGACGAGACGAAGCAGACCATCTTCGGCGGCTTCGTGGACGCGGAGTACCGCCCGTTCGAGCGGCTGGTGCTGAGCGCGGGTGCCCGCTACGACCGCTACGACATCCCCGAGCAGGTGTGGCGCCAGCGCACGGATCAGATCTCCCCGCGCGCCAGCGTCGTCTTCCACGCCGTCCCGGAGCTGCTCACGGTGCGCACCAACTACGGCCGCGCCTTCCGCGCGCCCACGTTGGCGGAGCTCGCCATCAATCAGCAGATGTACGCGGCGACGTTGATTGGCAACGCGGACCTGCGCGCGGAGACGCTCGACACGTTCGAGGCCGCGGTGGACTTCTGGCCCTTCGAGCGGCGCGTGCGTCTGACGGGGACGGGCTTCTACAACGTGGCCAACAACTTCATCAATCAGGAGCTCGTGTTCGGCTCGGTGTCCCAGTTCCGCAACCAGGGCAACGCGCGCATCGCGGGCTTCGAGCTGGAGGCGGCGGCGCAGATTCCGTCCATCAACTCGTCGTTCGACGTGGCCTACCAGTTCCTCGACGCGAAGAGCGTGCCCTACCAGAGCGACATGCCGGAGACCCGGTTGGACTACGCGCCCTCGCACCGCATCTACGCGCGCGGCCGGACCAACATCGGCAGCGTGGCCTTCGCGGAGCTGTACGCCCTGTTCGTCGGGCCGCGCTTCGACCCAGGCTTCCAGGTGGACGAGACGACGGGCCTGCCTACCCAGCGCGTGGAGCTGGCCAGCTACATCACCGCCAGCGCGCGCGTCGGCTTCAACGTCTACGACGGCATCTCGGTGTCGTTCCTGGGCTCCAACCTCTTCAACGCGGCCTACGAGGAAGCCCACGGGTTCCCCGCGCCGCCGCAGTCGTTCTTCAGCGAAGTCAAGGTCCGCTACTAGGCGCCGCGTTTGAGCACCATTCCCCACCTGGAGGCCGGCGGCCTCCTGCTGATTGCCGATGCGTCCCTGCCCGCGGCGTCCCTCGAGCAGGTGGCGCCCCTGTTGGCGCAGGGCGCGGTGGGGCTGCCGGAGGCCTTGCTCCCCGCGTCGGGTCCGCGTGGGGTGGTGCTCTTCGATGGGGTGCTCAAGCCCGAGCACGCGCAGTGGCTCCGCCGTGAGCCGCCCGCGCTGCTGCTCGCCACACGGGAGCGGGACGGCGGACCCTCGCTGTGGGAGGCGCGGCTGTTGGGCGCGCTCGTGCGGGAGGGCTCGCTGCTGCCGGCGCGGGCCGAGGTGACGCGTCATCCGCTCCGGGGCGTGGTGGACGTGCAGCACGCGGCCACGGCGGTGGGGATGGCGGTGGAGGCCGCGGAGGGCAGCCGGGTGGCGGCGGGGCTGGCGGCGGATGTCGCCCACGAAATCGCCGTCAACGCGCTTCTCGATGCGCCAGTGGATGCGCAGGGGGCTCCTCGTTATGCCCACCGGCGCACCGAGGTGCGCGAGGTGGCGCCGGAGGACGCCTGCGAACTGTGTGTCGCGGTGGAGGACGGGCGCATCTGGCTGGAGGTCGTGGACCGTTTCGGGGGGCTGCGTCCGGGGCCGTTCGCCCGGGCGTTGGAGGGGTGGGGGCAGAAGGTGAAGGTGGATATGTCGGGCGGCGGTGCCGGCCTGGGCTTGCGCCGCATCCTCGAGCACTGCGACACGGTGGCGGTGCGGGTGGTGGTGGGCCAGGAGTCGCGAGTCGTTTGCGTGGTGGACCTGGGAGACGCGCGTCGGCGCGCGGCCCAGCCCAAGTCACTGATGTTCTGTTTGCATGAGGTCAGGGCCGGTGGATAGCCAGGGTTCCAACGCCATCATCAGCCGGCTCCGTGTGGGTACCATCACCCACGTACGGATTGCTGGAGTCATCGACGAGACCTTCCCGCTGACGTCGGCCACCCCGGAGCTCAACGGGCTCCTCGTGGTCGACCTGGGGCGGGTGGAGCGCATCAGCTCCTTCGGGGTGCGCCGGTGGATTGAGTTCGCGGCGAAGCTGCCCGCGGGGGCGCTGGGCCTGTACGTGGTCCACGCGCCTCCCGTGGTGGTGGACCAGCTCAACATGGTGGAAGGCTTCGCGGGCGTGGCCCGGGTGCTCTCCTTCCTGGCCCCGTACTCCTGCCGCACCTGCAACGAAGACCGGATGCGGGTGGTGAACCTGGTCGACGACGCGCAGGTGCTCTCCGAGGGGCTCGCGCCGGCGCACCGGTGTCCGGTCTGCGCCAACCCGCTGGAGTTCGCGGACCAGCCCGATGAGTTCTTCGACTTCGGGCGCCGCCAGCAGTTCGGCACCGTGGACCCGGTGGTGATGCGCTACCTGCGCGCGAGCATGCCCACGGAGCAGCCGGAGCTCCCGCAGCACCTGAAAATCGTCCAGGACGACATCACGTTCGTCACCCTGGCCAGCGCGCTGAAGGGGGACCTCAACGTGCGCCGGCTGGCCTCCGGGCTGGAGGGCCGCGTCGGGTTCGACTTCAGCCACGTGAGCAAGGTGGAGCCGGAGGCCCTGGCGAAGCTGGAGCAGGTGCTGGACACGGCCGCGCAGGGTGCGCAGGTGGTGTTGTGCCGCGTGCCCCCGCCGGCGCTGGCGGTGCTGGCGCGCTCGACCAAGCAGCTCCCGGCGCAGCTGTCCACGCTGTGGCTGCCGTGTGAGTGCCGCAACTGCGGCCAGGTGAGCCACCAGCGAGTCCCAGCGGCCGACTACCTGGCGCGGCTGCGCGCGCAGCAGACGAGCATCAGCCGGGAGTGCCCCATCTGCGGAGGCACCGCGCAGGTGCCGCACATGCCCCAGTTCCAGGGGTTCCTGGCGCGGATGCCGTTGTCGGACCGGCCGATGGAGGACATGGAGGCGCTGGAGCCGCGCGCGCTCAGCCAGTACCTGTTCGGCTCCGCCAACGCCGACCCGCAGGCCAACAAGGGCTCGCCCACCGACCTCTCCAACTCGCTGGGCAGCACCAAGCTCACCATCATCAAGCGGCTGGGGCAGGGCGGCATGGCGGAGGTCTTCCTCGCCAAGCAGGTGGGCGTGAAGGGCTTCGAGAAGTTCGTGGTGATGAAGAAGGTCCTGCCTCAGTTCGCGCAGAACCCCGAGTTCGTGGACATGTTGTTCGCGGAGGCCCGCGCCAACGCGCGGCTGACGCACCCCAACGTCGTGCAGACCTTCGACGTGGGTGTGTCCGACGGCGTGGCGTACATCCTGATGGAGTACGTGCGCGGGCCGGACCTGAAGCGGCTGGTCATCGAGCTGCGCCGCAAGGGCCTGGGCCTGCCGCTGGAGCATGCGCTGCGCATCGTCGCGGAGGTGGCGGCGGGTCTGCACTACGCGCACAGCTACGTGGACCCGGCGGGTACGTCCCACCCGGTGGTGCACCGGGACGTCAGCCCCCACAACGTCCTCATCTCGTTGGACGGCGCCATCAAGCTCAGTGACTTCGGCATCGCCAAGGTCGCGGGCGAGGACAACACGCAGGCGGGCGTGCTGAAGGGGAAGATTTCATACATCTCCCCGGAGGCCGCGTCCGGCCGCACGCTGGATGCCCGCAACGACGTCTGGGCCCTGGGCGTCGTCCTCTTCGAGTTGCTCACGGGACAGATGCCGTTCCGCCGGGAGCATGACGCGGCCACGCTCAACGCCATCGTCCGCGAGCCCGCGCCCGTGCCTTCGCAGTTGCGGCCGCACATCCCGCAGGACGTCTCCGACCTCATCCTCCGCGCGCTCGTGAAGGACCCGGCGCGCCGCACGCCGTCCGCCGCGGCGATGCGCGAGGAGATTGAAGCGGTGATGGCGCACCACCGCCTCAACTCGTCGCCGGCCGCGGTGGCGCAGTTCTTCAAGGACACGCTGGGCGACCGGTTGGTGGAGTACGCGCCGTCGTCCAGCTCGGGCACCGGGGAGTTCTCCAAGTCCGGCGCTTCGGGGACGGGCAGCGGTGAGCTGCCCCGGGCGACGGGTGGGAGTGGGACGCCGCGCCCATCCGGAAGCGCGAGTGGGAGCATCCCCGCGCCGCCCGTGCCGTCGAGCGCCCCGCGTCCCGCGCCCGCGGCGGTCCGTCCGCAGACACCTCCTCCGGTGGCGACTCGCCCCCAGACGCCCGCGCCCGCGGTGGCTCGACCGCAGCCGCCTCCCGCGCCCCCGCGTCCACAGCCTCGTTCACCCACCGCCTCGAGCCTGCCGACGCCGTCGCACGGCATGTTGGCGCCGGAGGACCTGGACTCCGTGGAGCGGACCGAGGTCCTCGTGGTGGCAGGCCCGGCGACTCCTCCGCCGCCCGCCGTCGAAGCACGTCCGGCTCCCCTGCCTCGTGCCGCGCCGGTGGCCTCGGGCGCTCCGCGTTCATCCTCTCCCGATGCCCAGGCGATGGGGGCGCCGCCTCGCCAGGCGCCCGTGCCGAGACCTTCTGGCGCGGGGCACGCGAGTCCGGTGGCGGCTCGTCCGCCTGCGCCCGCTCCCGTGCCCGTGCCGGTTGCGCCCGCCGCGCCGGAGCCCGAGAGGGGCTCGCCGATGAAGTGGGCGGCCTTGGGCGGCGGACTGTTGCTGGTGGTCGCGGTGGTGGCGGTGGTGTTGCTGCGCGGGGGTGGCTCCGCGTTCGTCAACCTGGAGGACGGCGAGCACGTCTACATCGGTGGCGTGCGGATGGAGCCGGGCTCGTCATCGCTGGAGACGGCGCCACCGGGACAGTTGCTCATCGCCACGGCGGTGGACGGACGCCTGCGCCGGTTCGGAGCGACCAAGCAACGCGACGCCATCGATGTGCGCACCTTCGCGGACGCGATGCCCCAGCAGGGGACTCGCGGCGTGCTGAGCGTGGCGAGCAGCATGCCGGGCTGCGAGGTCAAGGTGGGCGGAGTCCCGCTTCCCGTGCGCACGCCGGTGACGAAGGCGCCCATCGATGCCGGCCGCGAGTTGGAAGTGGAGGTCACCTGTTCTGGAGCCGCGAGCAAGCACTGGGTGCTGGCGGTGCCGGGGCAGGAAATCGTCGTGATGGTTCGGTAACACGGTGCGTGGCCTCGGGGCCCCGTATTGGGGCCCCTCGAGGCCGAAGGGCATGTGACCCATGAAGGGCTGGACCCTCTTCCCTCATCTCGTCGTGCGCACGACGGGTTTTCCGTTCGAGTGGCTGGAGCGGTTGGGCTGCCCGGAGTCGGCGGAGTGTGCGCGCCGTCTCGAGGCGGAGCGGCGGGGACTCTCGGCCCTGAGGGAGCAGGGGCCTCGGGTGCGCCGTCCCTCGCGAGAGCTGCTGGCCGCGCTCAAGGCGGGGCGCCCCGTCGACACCGAGGGGATGGAGTCCCCCGAGCGCTTCGCCGAATGGAACACGCGCGCTCTGGCGGCGCAGGAGGCGGAGGCGGGCCTCGCCGCGGCGCTGGAGCGGGAGCTGGCGGGGGTGGAGTCCCAACTCGTCGCGCTGTGCCGCGAGCCGCGCTTTTTGGAGGCGGTGGCCAGCTCCAGCCCTCCCGTGGCCAAGGACCTGCTCGCGGGGCGGGGGGGCTCGCGGGTGCGCAGGCAGGTGGCGAGCTACCTCCAGCGCCTGTGCGCGAAGAACGAGACCATGGGCTTCTTCGGCCCCATCAACTACGGCCGAGTGGACCCGGAAGCACCCACGGGCGTGTCGTTGACGTGGTCGGGCCCCGAGACGTTGGTGGGGCGCAACACCTTCGCGGCTTCGTGGTGGGTGCAGGGGGTGGTGCGCGCGATTGCGTTCGACCCGGACATCGCCTCGTGGCTGGTGCCGCGAAGGAAGGCGTTCGCGGAGATGCCCGCCCGGAAGCAGGGCCCCGTGCCCGTGAGCGCGGAGGAGCTGTTGCCTCGGTTGGTGGAGCTGGCGGACGGGACGCGCACGTTGGCGTCGTTGGCCTCGTCGTTGGGGGTGGCGCCCGGGCTCGCCCGGGAAGCGCTGCGTTTGGGCTGTGACAAGGCGTTGCTGAGCCACCAACTGGAGGTGCCGTCCGCGGTACACCACCCGGTGGACGACCTGGCGGAGCGTGTCGCCGCGCTGCCGGGCGCGGGGGCTCGTCGGCATGTCGAGGGATTGACCTCACTGCTGGCGCTGATGGCGCGCTACGGAGCGGCGGACGCGAGCGGGAAGATGACGCTCCAGGAGGAGTGCTCGCGGCGGGTGAAGGACCTGTGGGGCGTGGTGCCTCCGTCGGAGCGAGGCCCGGCGTCGGAGTCCCACAACTTCTATCAGGACCGGCTCGCGCTGCGGGAGGAGTGCGGAGGTGACCTTCGCCTCGAGGTGAGCGGTGAGCGCGCCCGCGAACTGGGCACGCGGCTGGAGCCCGCGCTGGCCTGGATGGCGGAGGCCGCATGGCGCACGCGAGCGGCGGCGCGCGAGGCGGTGGCGCGGAGGGTGGGGGCGCGCACGGTTCCTTTCTGGAAGGTCGCGGCCGCTGCCGCCGACCTGCCGGTGCCCTTGGATACGTCCATGGCGGAGGTGCTCGCGAAGGCCATTCCCGACGCGGCGGAGTCCTCGGTGGAGTTGGGGGCGGCGGAGCTCCCGGCTTGGGACGCGGCTCGAAACCTGCCGCTCATCACGTCGGTGGACCTGCTCGTGGGCGCGCGCGACGTGGAGGCGTGGGCTCGCGGTGAGTACACGTTGGTGATGGGGGACATCCACGACACGGCCCTCGTGTGGGGCTGGGCGCTCCAGTTCCATCCCGCGCGGGCCAAGGTGGAGAGCGCGATGGTGCGCGCGATGGGCGTGCTGCCGCGCTCGGTGCCCCTGGTGACGGTGTTGCCCTCGCGGCGCACGGGGTTGCTGCCCTCCGAGTTTCCAGGCCCGGTGGTGGAGCTCGGTGGGGTGAGCTCGCGCGCGTCGGCGTGGCGAATCCCCCTGGACGACCTCTTCGTGGAGAGCGATGGCAAGAGCGCGCGGCTCGTGTCGAAGCGGCTTGGCTCCGAGGTGTGCCTCTACAATGGCGAGTTGGAGAGCGCGGTGCATACCGCGTTCTCAATCCCGCGCATCCGTCCCTTGCGAGTGTCCCTGGGGGACCACACGCCTCGGCTGACGCTGGGTGGGGTGGTGGTGCAGCGCGAGCAGTGGCGGCTGGATGCGGCGGCGCGTGACGCACTGCTGGCGTGCAAGGACGACCGCGCGAGGTTGCGGGTCGCGGTGGGGCTCTGGGACGCGCGAGGCATCCCCACGTGTGTCTTCGCGAAGTTCAAGGGCGAGCGGAAGCCCGTGCTCGTGGACGTGCGCAGTCCGCCTCTGCTTCGAGTCTTCCTCAACCTGCTGGAGCAGAAGGAAGACGTCATCCTCTCGGAGATGTTGCCGGGTCCGGAGCAGCTCTGGCTTCGAGGGCCGCGAGGCCGCCACACGGTGGAGCTTCGCTGCACGCTGTTGTCGGGCGGCCCCACCGCGGGCACGCCTCCGGAGGTGCTCCCTTCCACCGAGGAGGAGGCATGAAGTGGTGGGTGCTGCCTCCACACCGCGACGTGACGCTGGTTCCCGAGACTCCCGAGGGGTGGCATGGACTGGACCTGGCGAGAGGCTTCGTCCGCCGGGTCTTCTCCGCTGAGTCCGTGGAGGCCGAAGCCCAGGCCCGGGAGCTGTCACCCCCCACGCCTCAGTCGATGCGCGAGTTGCTCCTGCTGCGGGTCGCCCAGGGCATTCGAGGTCGAGGCACTGTCGCGGAGTTGCGTGCGATGGGCGCGGTGCTGACGGCCCTCTCGGGGCCTCCTCACGGCATCCGGTTGCGGTTGGATGACGTGGAGTTGGAGGAGGGCACCACGGAGCGCGGCGCGGACGTCGAGCGTGCGGCGGCTCGCTCCGCGCCGTACTCACCGGAAGTGGCCCGCTTCGCCGAGCAAGTCGCGGGAGCCGAGTGTGTGCGCCTGTGGTTGGAGCGAGACCTCCAACTGCCCGCCGCCGTGGCGCTGGCGCATGCATGTCCGGCGCAAGTGGCGCTGGAGATCGCCGGCCCCTTCGCGACGACCCACCGCGAGGTGCTGGCGCGAATGGCCGCGTTTCGTCGGGCGACGTTCCCGGAGAACGTGTCGCCCCTATGCTGGCGTATGGCGCCGCTGGATGCGGAGCCGAGCCCTGGACAGGTCGTCTGGATTCCCGATGGCCAACGCCTCGACTCACGCGAGGACGGGGCCGACACGTTGGCGCGGCTTCGAGCCCTCACTGGCGGCGCGCGGTGGGCGGGACACGTGTCACTCCATCTGCTGGGGACACCCGAGTCACTCGTGGAGAGCGGCTGCGACACGGCGGTGGTGGAGTTCTGCGCCGTCGGCGTGGACCACGTGGTCGACATCGACCATCGGTCGATTCCCAGGGAGTGGCTCCATCGTGGCTTCCAGCGTCTGCGCGCGGCGGGAGTGCGCGTCGTCGCGGAGTGGTGGGTGGGGGCTCCAGGGATGGATGAGTCGCTCCTGGACGCCTCGCTGGCCGCGCTGGACGACAGTTCCACTGCGTTCTTCGACCGTCTGGCCGGAGTGCGTCCGTTCCATCTGTCGGTGGAGCGCATGGCGCGACATGGTGACGTGGCGCGGAGCTGGGGTGTGCCCGGTGAACGTCCGCCGGACCGGGACCTCTGCCGTTCGGTCCCGATTTCGCGGCCCGGGACGATTCCCGCAACACGGTTGCAGGAGGTGCTCGGGGCGCTCGCGGGGCGTTTGTCGAACCGAGCCCCGCTGAGCCCGGGCCGGGTCGCCGCCGCGTTCCTCGGGGCACCTGCTTCGGCGCCAGAGGGCGGGCCCGCCACGCACCTGCGCTTGGACCCGGGCTGCGCGGTGGTGCGGCTGCCAGCCTCGCTGGAGGGTGGGCCTGTTCCCTCCTGGTACGCGGCGAACCTTCGCACCGGTGTCGTGCTGGCGATGGATGGACGGCTCGCGCCCGAGCTGGCTCGGCGGACCGTGGCCGCGCCGGTGGCGGACGTGTTGTCGATGGTGCCGGAAGCGCGGCGCGCGAAGTGGGAAGAGACGCTGGTGTCGAAGTCCATCCTGGAGAGGACTCGCGGATGAGCGAACGCTGGACCCTGGGGGACGTGTTCGTGCTGCGGCACGCGGGGTTCCCCTTCGATTGGCTGGAGTCGCTTGGCGTATCCGACGAGGTGGTGGAGGAGGCGAAGCGGCTCCTCGAGGATGAACGGGCGCTGGTGGACGCGGTGCGCGCGCAAGGTGATGACGCCGGGAGCCGAGCACTCCAGGAGGCGCTCGAGCGGGGTCTTCGCCCCACGCTGAAGTCTCAACACGGCGCCGACCTTCGCGAATCGCTGGCGCGTTACCTGGCGAGGCGTGAGTCGCTCCAGGCTTGTTATGGGCATGAGCGCCTGGCCCTCCGCTCCAGGTTGCGCGAGCGCGCGGCGGACCCAGGCATCCAGGAGGCCGTGTTCCTGTCCAGCCCTGCGATGTTCGACAACGTCTGGGCTCGCTACCTGCGCGGTGATGAGCGGAAGGACACGTCCGACTCGCGCAGGGTGGAGCGGCAGGTCTACACGTACCTGCAACGCTTCTGCGCGAAGAACGAGACCACCAGCTTCTTCGGCCCCATCTCCTACGGCGAGCGCACGAACGAGGACAGCTTCGATGTGCGCACGGTGCCCAGCGAAGACACGGGTCGTCGGACGTTCTTCTCCTTCTGGGCGGTGACGGAGCTGGCGCGGGCCGTGGGGCGTGAGCGCTCGGTGCGTGCACACCTTCCGCTGAGGCTCAATCCGCTCTTCACCGTCTCTCCCGGCCGCGCCGCATGCGACGCGCTGAAGTTGGAGGTGCCCCTGCCGGAGTCCGCCGAGCGGCTCCTGGCCGTGCTGAAGGAACACCCCACGCCGGCCGCCGCGGCGAAGGTGCTGGGTGTCCCGGTGGAGGAGGTGGAGCGGAGCGCACTGCCGCTGGTGAAGGGCGTGCTGCTGCTCTGGGGCTTGTCCTTCCGCCCCAACGACTTCGCCACCTTCGAGAGCGTGCGTGACTGCGTGGCGGCGCTGCCGGAGCTGGACGCGCGAACGCGGTGGTTGGAGCGATTGGACACCCTCGCGAGGCTCAAGGCCGAGTTCGAGTCGGCCGACCTGTCGCGCCGCAGGGTCCTGCTGCTGGAGCTGGAGGCCCACTTCACTCAGGCCACGGGCAAGCCCGCGCGGCGAGGTGAAGGGCAGGTGTACGCGGACCGGCTCATCCTCTACGAAGAGGCCAGCTCTCCGTTCCGCCTGCGCTTCGGACGTCGCTTCACCGAAGAGCTCGAGGCCGCGCTGACAGGTCCCCTGGAGCTGTCGGCCGCCTATGGCGAGCAGGTCCAGCGTGGCTTCCGGGAGCAGGTGCGCGACGCGCTGGGCGAGGGCTCGGCACCGCTGGACCTGTTGGACTACGCGGTGCGCTTGCGGCCAGACCAGGTGTCGGGCAGCCGCTTCTCGCCCGTGCCGCCCGTGCTCCTGGACGAGGACGGAGCGCGCCACCGCGCGTTGCCGGTGGACTTCCTGGGCACGTCCACGCCGGGCGGACGGTACGCGCTGCCGGACGTCTGCCTCGCCGCGAAGAAGGAAGGCGCGGGGTTCGAGGTGATGCTCGCGCGTGTGCACCACCACCTGCTGCTGCGCAGCTGGCTGAGTGCCTTCTTCCCTTCGAGGGAGCGCTACTCCGCGGTGGCCTCGCGGTGGTTGGAGGAGGACCCCGCGGCGAAGGGACTCGTCGGCCTGTCCATCCGCCGCCGCAACAAGGGCTTCTACGTCTTCCCGGGCAGGCGGCTCGTCTACTCGGTGTCGGACGTGCTGGATGTCGAGGAGGGCGCCCTCACCCCCGGCGATGTGAAGGTGCTGCCCACGCCGCAAGGCCCGGCGCTGGTGGATGCTCATGGCACGCGGCTTCATCTGTACCTGCCGCTGGATGACTTCTCTTCCTATCCCCCCTTCGCCGCGCTGGCGCATCCCCAGGTGCTCCATGCCCCCTTGCGCACGAAGGGGAGCCACCTGCCTCGGTTGAGCGTGGGCGGCGCCGTCTATCAGCGTGAGCGCTGGGAGTTGTCCTCGGCCCGACTGGCGCGGGCCTCGGGGTTCGACCTGTTCCTCGCCACGCAGCGTGAGCGGAACGAGCGAGGCTGGCCGCGGTTCGTCTTCATGCGCAGCTCGAAGGAGCGCAAGCCCTACCTCATCGACACCGCGAGCCCCTTCGCGTTGGACCTGCTCTCGCATCTGTCGCGCGAGGCCGAGCGCCTGTCGGTGGAGGAGATGTACCCGGCGCCCGAGCAGCTCTGGCTCCGCGACACCCGGGGCCGCTACACCTGCGAGCTGCGCATGCAGCTCACCCGGTGGACTGCGGGTTCCCCGTAGCCAAGGGCCGACTGCCCGCATCTCCCCTCGGGTCTTCCAGCGGAAGTGGCTTTGACACGAGGGGGGCGACCGCGAGCAGAATGCCGCACCGCACCGGAAGCCCGGATTCGTGGGTCTTCTGGGATGACAGGTACCTGGAGAGAACCATGTCCGGAGAGAACACGGCCGTCCCCGAGCCCAAGAAGCTTCGGCGTCCCGTCGCGGAGCTGCGCGCGGAGTTGCTCGAGAACCCCGAGGTGAAGGAGCAGGCCCGGCTCATGAAGGTGGATGTTGCGGCCTACGTCGAGAGGATTCTCGACTACGCGCAGAACCCCGACAAGCCGCCCCAGCTCACCATCACCCCGGACGCGGAGCTCAAGGCCGAGTACCCCAACGCTCCGACCGTGGACGAAATCGCCAACCACATCGAGAAGCTCCGCACGGGCGAGGTGGCCATCAGCCGCGCGCACCAGCGGGATGGCTTCAGCTCGGGTCAGGGGGACGACCGCTACAAGTCGGCCCTGGCCTCGGACGCGGTGCAGATGGGGGCTCCCGAGTCGCGAAAGGGCCCTGCATCCGCTTCCACCCCCGAAAATTCTGGAAAAAAGGTCGGTTGATCTGCCGGTGAAGTCACCGGTGTGCCCCGCACCGGGCCAAGGCAGGACTCAACCGCTGGATTTCAAAGGGGTTTTGTCGCTCCAGAACAATCGGAAGGCCCCCACGGAACTTCCGCTGCGAGCCTCCGATAACTCCACTGTCAGGCTTACTTTGGCGGCCCCGCCGCCTGGAATCACCCCCGCTTCAATCCAAAAACCTTAGGAGGATACGGCCATGGGACTTCTCGGGAAAATCTTGAATGTCGGTAAGCAGATCCTCGGTGCTGTCAACCCCCTCGCCGGCGCGGCGCTGGGCTTCGTGGAGAAGCTCGCGAAGGGCGAGAACCCGCTGAAGGCGGCGCTGAGCTCCGTCACGGACCTCATCCCGGGCGGCGGCGCGATGAAGAACATCCTGGGCAAGTTCGCGGGCCAGGGGATGATGAACGGCGCGGGTGGCAACTCGCTGCTCGACGCGGGCCTCAAGATGGCCACGGGCCAGGGCAAGGTCACCGACCTCCTGGGCGACCTGTTCAAGGCGAACAAGCAGGGCTTCACAGCGCAGGGCACCGGCAACGTGATGGAGCTCGCCGCGCAGCAGATGAGCAAGCTCATCAACTAGTCGGACACTCCGCTTCAAAGAGACCTGGCGCCGCGCTTCCATGGAAGTGTGGCGCCGGTTTCGTTTTGGAGTGGCGGTCTGGTACTTCAGACCTCGTGAACCCTCCGCCGCTCCCGTCCCCTGGAGTCCCGCGATGAGCACCGGCTTGGATGTCCTGGTCCTTGGCGCGGGAGTGGTGGGCCTGTCGGCCGCGCGGCGGCTGGCGGCGGGAGGTGCTCGCGTCCTGGTGCTGGATGCGGTCGACCCGGGAGGGCGCGGCTCACGCGCCGCCGCGGGGGTGGCCATTCCCTCGGTCCGCCTCTACGACGACCCGGTGATGCTCGACTTCTCCCGTGCGGGGAGGGCCGCGCTCACGGATGACCTGGGCTCGCTCCCCGAAGGCGCCTTGCTGCGGCGAGGGCAGGGCATCCTGCGCATCGTCGCGGATGTGAAGGGGCAGGAGGCCCTGGCCCGCAAGGCGAGTGTGTACCCGGATGAGCTGGGGACCTGGATGGATGCGGCCCGGCTCGTGGAGCTGGAGCCCGCGCTGGAGGGGACGCCGCTGCTGGGCGCCTTCGAGTCCGCGCGTGGCCACATGGTGGACACGGAGGGCTACGTCAACGCGCTGTTGGGCGCCGCGATGCGCTCGGGCGTGCGCTTGCGGCTGGGCGAGTCGGCGCGCTCCGTGGAGGAGACGTCGCACGGCATCGAGGTGAGGACCGACCGCGAGGTGCTGCGCGCTGACCGGCTCGTCGTGAGCGCGGGGCCATGGTCCTCCACGCTCGCGGGTCTGCCGGCGCTGCCGCTCAAGCCCGTGCGTGGGCAGATGCTCGTGGTGCATCAGCCGGGCGTCTCCCTGTCGCGAGTGGTCTCCGGGCCCACGTACCTGGCGCCCTGGCGCGCGGGAGAAATCGTCGTGGGCGCCACGGAGGAGGATGCGGGCTTCGTGGAGAACGTGACGCCCGCGGGCCTGCTGCACTTGAGCGCCACGGTGGCGAAGCTCGCGCCGCGTCTGCGCGAGGCCCGCTTCGTGCGCGCCTGGGCGGGGCTGCGGGCGGCGACACCGGATGGACGTCCCTACCTCGGGCTCTATCCGGGCACGCGGCGCACCTTCGTCGCGACCGGACTGGGCGGGCAGGGCATCCTCACGGGGGCTCACGCGGCCCTGGCGCTGGTGGAGTTGATGGCGTGGGGGCGGGGAGAGCTCGCGGCGCCTTTCTCGCCGGCTCGGATTGCATCGCCTCCGAAGGTTGGCGAATAGTCCCGAGCCGTCTCCAGTCCCGTGCCGTCGAGGGGAGTCCGACATGCGTGACGATGTGGCGCGTACTCGTCATCCGTACTCCGGGGTGAAGCGTCTGCGCATCCCGCTGCTCCTGCTGACCGCGGCGCTGTCCATGGGCAGTGGCATGGGCAACCCGGGCTGTGGAGATGATGACCCTCCGACGACGTGTGAGCGGGGCTGCGCCATCGGCGGCACCTACGTGATGCGCTTCCAGGAGACGAGCTCGCTGGGGCCCGACTGTGGGCTCGCGGGAGTCATCCTCCCCGAGGGGGCGCCGCTCGTCCTCACCCGCGAAGGCAGCAGCCCTGATGTCACCGCGACGTTGGGCGACGTGACGCTCAGGGGCCAGTACTTCGGACTGGGCCATGGCTCGCTCATCCTGCGCGGCACCCATCAGGTGCGCGGACGCGAGGAGCCGATGTCGGAGCTGGAGTACACGCTCGAGGGCTCCTTCGACCACGGCCCCACGCGCGCGGACGAGGCGGTGTCGTTCACCGCGGCCTTCTCCGTCTCGCGGGTGAACGTGCCCGAGCGTGCTCCCGGCTGCATCGTCAGCCGCCGGTTCACCGCGACGCGCTAGTACAGACTGACGGAGTCGAACGGACGGTTGAGCTTCGTCCGAGGACGCGGCAGGCCCGCGTGGATGGCCGCCGTGTCGCCGCGGGCCAGCGCGTCCACCAGGGCGCGCGTCTGCTTGGGCCAGGTGGAGCTGGCCAGGGCCCGGCGCAGGGGCTCCGCCCAGTCGTTCCGCTCGGCGGCCAGGCCCATGCCGGCCAGGCTCTCCGCGGCCATCAGGGGCTCGCCGATGTCGCGTGCGTGTTGCTCGGCGCGCGCGAACCAGTCCACGGCGGAGTCCATCTGCCCGGCATCCAGGAACACGCGCCCCAGCTCCGCCGCGATGACCTGCCGGTGGAAGGAGTCGCGCAACGCGTCCGCGCTGGCGTACGCCTGCTGGAAGTGCTCGATGGCGTCCTCGCGCGAACCCGCGGCGAACTCCAGTCCGGCCAGCCGGTAGCGGTGGTGCTTGGCGAAGTTGACGCCCCAGCGCTCGCTGATGCCCTCGAAGCGCCGCCACGTGTTGATGGCGTCCGTGAACTGCCGCGCCGACTCCTGGAGATAGCTGGCGTTGGAGATGAGGTTGATCTTCAAGTGGGTGGCGCTGGCGTCATGCAGTTCGCCCACGCAGCGCATGGCCTGCTTCTCCTCCACCAGCGCCTTGTCCAGCTTGCGCTCCAGGAACCACGTCAGCGCGCCGACGTTGCGCAGCCAGCCTTCCTGGAGCGCGCGGTCCTCCGCCGAGCCCTTCGCCAGCGCCTCCAGGCCCGCGGCCACCTCGGCGCGGGCTTGAGGCAGCTCTCCCATGCGCTTGGTCAACGTCAGCGCGCGGAACATGTGCAGCCGCGCCGTGGTCTCCGGCGGAACCTTGCACTCCAGCCCCTTTCCGAACGAAGCCAGCGCCTCGTCGTGGGAGCCGGTGAAGACCTGCACCACGCCCATGCTCCGGTGGAGCAGGGCCCGCAGCTCCTCCACGTCGCCCAGGCTGCTCCGGTCGATTTCGATGGCCGGCGTGACGAAGCCCGTGTCCAACGACTCCCAGGCCTGGGCCACGCGGGAGGCGAGGCTCGTGTCCGGGTCTCCCTCCAGCAGCCGCAGGCCTTGCTCCGCGGCCAGCAGCGCGCCCTCGTAGTTGGTGGTGAAGAAGCAGCTGCGGATGGCGTGGATGGCCGAGGCCACGCGGGTGGCGCGCTCCTCCGCCGCATCCACCACCAGCCGCAGATAGCGCCCCTCCAGGTCCACCGCCGGCTCCACCTCGCGCGAGGTCCGCGTGCAGGTGCCCGCTCCGGTGGACGCGCGCAGGCGCTTGCTCAGCGAGTCCAGGTACTCGCGCCGTCGGGACTCGAAGACCGCCGCGCAGTGGGGCCGCCGCAGCTGCCAGCCGGTGAACAGCAGCGTCCCTTCCAGTCCGTCCAACCGCGCCCACTCCGCCGCGCGCATCATCCCGCGCAGGCTGACCAGGTCACACTCTCCCGCGCCATGCAGCACCAGCGCGCGGCCCGTGGCGCGCAGCGTCTCGACGATGGCCCGCGCGGCCACGCTGAGAATCCAGTACGTCTGTTCGGATTCGCGGTGGAGCCTGCGCTCGGAGGGCGAGAGCGCCAGGTCCCCCAGGTCCGCGACGCCTTGCACGCTGCCGGGAAACAGCCGGTTCCATTC
Source organism: Myxococcus stipitatus (assembly GCF_037414475.1). Next base: position 8,328,941 of record NZ_CP147913.1, read on the forward strand.
CGACGGATGGGCCTCCGCGACGGCGCTCACGACACTCGGGGCGCTGGCCTCGCAGGCGCGCAGCACCTTCCTCAATCCGCCAAAGGCCGTGGGCAGGGCCACGCCCACATCCACTTCGATGGCTCGTTCCGGGAGCGTGGAGGGAAGGGACTGCTCCACGGACACTTCAAAGAGTGCTCCAGCCACAGCGGACGGGGGAGTCAAGAAGGCCTCACTCGAGGGGGGACGGAATCGAGGGTGCGCGTCTGGATGAACGTGTCGAGGTTATCGGGGCTGCATCTTCACAATGTGTCAGCAGTCAATCAAATGACGGACGGCGTACTCGCCACGACTGCGTGTTTCTGAATCGAGACGGAAATGTTTCAAAATCCGTTTCATCTCGGCGCACGAGCGTGCTGAGCGCGGGGATTCCATCCAAGGCCCGATGTCAGGCCTCCTTCCCGTGCGCCCCGTGCGAGCCCCACCCAGACTCCATTTAGTCCAGTAAATCCTGCTGGACGGGTTTTGGACAAGCCACTCCGCCCCACGGTTCATCCCAGGGCACTCGCGCGCGAGGTGGGTGTCCGCCCTGTTGACGTCCGAGCGGCAGGAGGCTTGCCCCTCTGGACAGAACCTCGCCCGCATCGTCCGTTAGAGGCTTCTGGAAGAAGAGGGGACGTCGCCCAGGGGGCGTGATGCTGGAGCTGCCCGGCTATCAGGACGTGCGGAGAATCTATCGCGGCCACCGCTACGAGGTGTTCCGCGCCTGGGCGCCTGGGGGAGCGGCTCGGGTGCTGAAGGTCGTCCGGGAGGGGCCGCTCGCGGAGAGCAGCTCCGGCCTGCTGCGGCATGAGCACGCGATGTTGAGTGAGCTGCGCGACATCTCGGGCGTGGCTCGGGTGGTGGGGCTGGATGCCGTCGCGGGCCTGCCGGCGTTGATTCTCGCGGACGCCGGACCTCACGACCTGCGCGAGTGGCTGCGCCGCGGCGCGTTGGACGTGGATGTCTTCCTGGAGCTCTCCGTCGACCTGGCGATGTCGCTGGGGGCGCTGCACCGCCAGCACGTCATCCACCGCGACCTCAACCCCGCCAACCTGGTGGTCGCCCCCGGGGGGCGCCGGTTGGTGATGATTGACTTCGACCTGGCCACGCGGGTGCAGGGGCTGGTGGGTCGAGCGGGAATCCCTGGGGGCTTCGAGGGGACGCTGCGCTACATCGCCCCCGAGCAGACGGGGCGGATGAGCCGGAGGGTGGACCACCGCGCCGACTTGTACGCGCTGGGGGCCACGTTCTACGAGATGCTCACGGGCGAGGCGCCCTTCGTGTCGGCCGACGCCGCGGAGCTGGTGCACGCGCTGCTCGCGCAGCCGCCCGTGCCTCCCGTCGACAAGAACCCCAACCTCCCGGTCCTCCTCTCGGACGTGGTGCTGCGGCTGCTCGCGAAGGTGCCGGAGGAGCGCTACCAGAGCGCGGAGGCGCTCGCGGAGGACCTGCGGGAAATCCAGCGCCGCTGGCGAGGACCCGGAACGCCCATGGCCTTCGAGCTGGGCCGCCACGACCTGGCGCGCGAGCTGGGATTGCCCGACCGGCTCTATGGCCGAGAGCGCGAGCGGGCCTTGCTCGACGCGGCGTTGACGCGCGCGAGGGCGGGCGCGCGGGAGTGGGTGATGCTCGCGGGGGCCTCGGGGAGCGGCAAGACGTCGCTGGCCACCTCGCTGAGGGAGCAGGTAGGGCCGGGCCGGTTCCTCTCCGGAAAGTCGTCCGAGCTGAAGGGACAGACACCCTATGCCTCGCTGGTGGAGGCGGTGCGCGGGCTGGTGGTGAGCGTGCTGGAGCAGCCGCCGGACGAGGTGGACCGGTGGCGGCAGCGGCTCCAGTCCGCGTTGGGGACTCAAGGGCGCGTCCTCACGGAGCTGGTTCCCGAACTGGAGCGCCTCATCGGTGAGCAGCCTCCCATCGTCCCGTTGGGGCCCCGGGAGGCCGGGAGCCGGTTCCTCCTGGTGCTCCAGGCCTTCTTCCGGGACCTGGCCACCGCGGACGAGCCGTTGGTGGTGTTCCTGGATGACCTCCAGTGGGCGGATGCGGCCACGCTGGAGCTGCTCACCCGGTTGTCGACGGACCTGGAGCTGCACCACCTCCTGCTGCTGGGCGCGTATCGCCCGGGAGAGTGGGGGCCCGCGCATCCCCTGGCCCGCCTGCTGGCGTCGCTCTCCGACGGGGGGAACGGCCCTCGCAGGGTGGAGCTGGCACCGCTGGACCTGGCCTCGCTGACGGCGCTCTGCTCGGACACGCTGCGATGTGACGCGGAGCGGGCGCGGGCGCTGGCGAGCCTGGTGCTGGAGAAGACCGCGGGCAATCCATTCTCGGTGGGCCACTTCCTGCGGCACCTGCACCGCACGGGGCTGCTCACGTACGACATCGAGGATGGCTCCTGGTCCTGGGACCTGGCGCGCATCGAGCAAGCGGAGGTCACCGACAACGTCGTCGAGCTCATGCTGGACTCCATCCGCCAGCTCCCGGGCCGAACGCAGCGGCTGTTGACGGTGGCCGCGTGCATGCGTGGGCAGGTGGACCTGTGGCTCCTGGCCCGGGTTGTCGACGCGCCCGTGGAGGACACGGCGGGCTCGCTCTGGAGCGCGGTGCGCGCGGGCCTGCTCGTCCCGGAGGGGCGGGGGCCTCGCTTCCAGCCGCCGCACCCGGAGCCGACGCCGGATGGCTTGACGGTGCGTCAGGCCACCTACCGGTTCGCGCATGACCGCGTGAGACACGCGGCCTACTCGCTGCTGTCGGAGGAGGAGCGTCAGGCCCTGCACCGCGCCTTGGGGCGCCACCTCTGGGAGAGCGCCACGGGCGCGGAGGCCGAGCAGCGGGTGTGCGAGGTGGCCGACCACTTCCACCTGGGCGGCGACGCGGTGTCGTCGCCTCGCGAGCGCCAGTGGCTCGCCGAGCTCAACGTGCGCGCGGGGCGCAAGGTGCGGGATGCCTCCGCGTTCGAGGCCTCGCTGGCCTACTTCATGCGGGCGCGCTCGCTGTTGCCCGAGGACGCCTGGGACACACAGCCGCAGCTCATGATGCGGCTCCACCAGGACGCGGCCGAGTGCGCGCAGCTCACCGGAGACCGGCTGCTCTCGGAGCGCCTCATCGACACGGCGATGGCGCACGCGGTGTCGCCGCTCGACAAGGCGGACCTCTACGTGCTGCGGATGAACGCGAGCATCCTCGCTCGGGACCATGGCGCGGCGCTGGGCCATGCACGCGAGGGCTTGAGGCTCTTTGGCGTGGACCTGCCGGAAGGGGACGCCACGGGGGCCTTCCAGGCGGAGCTGCCCCAGGTGGAGGCGCGGTGGAAGGCCCGGTCCGGGGAGGAGCTCCTGTCGGCTCCGCTCATGAGCCTGGACGCGGACGTGGGCTGCATGCGCTTGTTGATGAACGCGGGCATCGCGGCGTGGTTCTCGGACCCGCCGATGTTCTCGTTCATCTACACGCGGATGCTCAGCCTCACGATGAAGTCCGGCAACAGCGTGTACTCCGCGTTCGCCTACGTGTGCTTCGGCCTCGTCTACGGCGAGTCGCGGGGCGACTACGCCGCGGGCCATCCCTTCGGCCACCTGGGCATGGAGCTGAGCCGTCGCATCGCGGACCCGCGCGAGGAGTGCCGGGTCCTGGCCGCGTTCCTCTTCTACCAGCGGCACTGGCGCGAGCCGCTGCGCTCGGCGATTCCGCTGCTGCGCCGGGGCATCGCCGCGGGCCTGGAGAGCGGCGAGCCACAGTACGTGGCCTACCTCCTGGCCAGCACCAGCTTCACGCGGCTGCGCCTGGGCACGGAGCTGGACCGGGTCCACGCGGAGGTCGAGGCGGCGCTGGCCTTCGACCGCAAGAGTGGCCAGCGCGCCATGGCGGACCTCCAACTCGCCGTGCGTCAGTCCGTCCGATGTCTGCAAGGAAGGACTCGCGAGCGCCAGAGCTACGACGACGCCACCTTCGACACCTGCACCTTCCTCGAGCAGGCGAAGAGCGACCCCACCATCCTCGGGCAGTACTTCATCCTGCGGCTCCAGACGTCGTACCTCCTGGGGGACCTGGCCGGCGCGCGGGAGATGCTGCGCGCGGCGGAGCCGCACCTGCGCTTCATGCCGTCGCTCTTCAACGTCACGGAGCACGCCTTCTTCGGCGCGCTGGTCCAGGCGGCGGGAGGGGACAGCGGCCTGGAGCCGGAGCGCCGCTCGCGCAGGGCACAGGTCGAGGAGGCGTGGCTGCGCTTCCGGCACTGGGCGGCCAACTGCCCGGAGAACTTCCGTCACCGGCACTTGATGCTGTCGGCGGAGCGGGCCCGTCTGGACGGCCACTTCACGGAGGCCGCGGAGCTCTTGGACGAGGCCATCGACCGCGCGCGCGAGGAGGGTTTCTCCCAGGACGAGGCGCTCGCCAACACCCTCGCGGGCCGCCTCTACAGCGCGCTGGGGCGCAAGCGGGTCGCCATGCTGTACCTGCGCGCCGCGCGCGAGGGCTATGCCCGCTGGGGCGCGAAGTCAGTGGTCTCCGCGCTTCAGGAAGAGTTCCCGGACCTGCAGGTGCAGGAGCCCGGCCTCTGGGACCAGGCCGTCACGCCCACGGGCGATGACTTCCGGGGGGCCTCGCTCGACCTCTTGAGCATCCTCAAGGCCGCGCAGTCGTTGTCCGGCGAAGTGGCGCTGGAGCAGTTGTTGGAGAAGTTGATGGCGGTGTGCCTGGAAGTCGCGGGCGCGCAGCGCGGCGCGCTCGCGCTGGAAGAGCAGGGCGTGCTGCTCCTGGAGGCCGTGGGCGTGGTGGGGGAGCCCATGTCCCGGTTGCACGTGGCGCTCGCGGGCTCCGAGCAGGTCCCGGAGTCACTGCTGGGCCACGCATACCGCACGGGCGACGCGGTGGTGCTGGGAGACGCCGCGCACCAGGGACGCTTCGTGTCGGATGTCTATGTGGCGAAGCAGCGGGTGAAGTCCGCGCTGGTGGTGCCCATCCGCCGTCATGCGCGCACCATGGGCGTGCTGTACCTGGAGAACAACCTGGCCACGCATGCCTTCACGCCGGACCGGGTGCGGGTGCTCCAGCTCCTGTCCTCGCAGATGGCCATCTCGCTGGAGAACAGCCTGCTCTTCGAGGAGCGCAGGCGCGCGGAGGAGGCCGTGCGCTTCCTCGCCGAGTCGAGCGTGGTGCTCGCGGAGTCCTTCGACTTCGACGTCACGCTCACGCGCCTGGCGCGGCTGTCAGTGTCCTTCCTGGCGACGGCCTGCTCCATCGACGTGGTGGAGACCTCGGGCGCCATCCGCCGGCTCTCCACCGCGCACGCGGACCCCGCCTTCGAGCGAATCGCGCGGGAGCTTCAGGAAGTCTACACGCCGCATTGGGACTCGTCGCAGCCCGCCACGCAGGTGCTCCGTACGCGGCAGCCGCTGCTCGTCCCGGTGCTGACCGTCGAAATCCTGGAGCGGCTGTGCCGGGATGCGCACCATGTCTCGCTCATGCGCGCGATGAAGTCGCGCACGTTGATGGCGGTGCCGCTGATCGCGCGAGGCCGGATGCTGGGCGTCATCACGCTGGTCTCCTCGGTGCCAGGGCGGCGCTACGGCTCCGCGGACCTGGAGCTCGCGCAGGACCTGGCGCGACGCGCGGCCATCGCGTTGGACAACGCGCGGCTGTACCACGAGTCCCAGGAGGCCATCCGGCTGCGCGACGAGTTCCTCTCCATCGCCGCGCATGAGCTCTACACCCCCATCACCGCGCTCCAGCTCTCCGTGCAGGGGCTGGCGCGGAGCGAGTCGCCCACGCGCGACGCGGTGCAACGGGCGTCCCGGACCACCCAGGCGCAGACGCGCCGGCTGGCGCACCTGGTGGACGAGCTGCTCGATGTCTCGCGCATCCAGACGGGGAGGCTCCACCTGAACCTGGAGACGGTGGACCTGGGCACGGTGGTGCGGGACGTGGTGGAGGGGCTGGGCGATGCGCTCCGCCGCGCGCACTCGGAGCTGATACTGCGCCTGGCTCCCGACTGCACCGGCCGGTGGGACCGCGTGCGGATGGAGCAGGTGGTGACGAACCTCTTGTCCAACGCGCTCAAGTTCGGCGCGGGCCATCCCATCGAGGTGCGCCTCGAGCAGGTGGAGGGCCGCGTGGCGTTGGACGTCATCGACCAGGGCATCGGCATCCCCGCCGAGCGGCTGCCGCACATCTTCGGCCGCTTCGAGCGCGCCGTCTCCTCGCGCGAGTACGGAGGTCTGGGCCTGGGGCTCTACATCGTCCGGGAAATCGTCGCCGCGCTCGGGGGGCAGGTCCGCGCGGAGAGCGTGCTGGGCGAAGGCTCCCGCTTCACGGTGGAGCTTCCCAGCGATGGGCCCGATGACACCGCGGCGCGCGCCAGCGCCAAGGCCTCCTGAATCAGCGCGGACGCGTCAGTCGTGGGTGCCGATGTGCTGGTCGCCGTGCCGCTCGCAGACCCAGTGGAAGGCACAGGAGCACGCCACCGCGCGGGCGCTGGAGCAGCACCGTCCGCCGAAGTGCTCCGGCAGCGGAGTCTCATCCTCCTCGGGCGGGTCTGGCAGGAGCATCGGCGTGCCTCGCCCCGACGCCGCGGGTCTCGCGCCGCAGCACCCTCGCGTCATGCACCGAGGGCACAGCGACAACTCACAGTTGGCGCACCAGTCGAAGATTTCACCGGGGCCTCCGCGCCGCTCACATCCACCACAGGTGTCGAACAAGGCCGACCTCCAGGCTTGACGTGAATGAGGGTAGGGCGGGGGTCTGACAGGTGACTGCGCGCCAGGGGGGCCTTGCCCGCGTCCCCGCGCCGTTCTGCAAGTGTCATTTCCATCTCTGTCCGGGGGTGGATCCTTCCGTCGGTGAACGGCGGACGCGAAGTCTGTGGAGCACTGAACGGTTGATCCGGGTGCGTCGGACGCACATGGAAGAAGCTTGCGGGTAGGGCCAGTCACACGGGGAAGGAATGGGCCTCCATGCGCAGGGAACGGCGAATCATCGGAGTCTTCGGTTCGGGCCAGGAAGAACACCTGGAGCGCGTCATTCCGCTGGCGCGCTGGATTGCCGAGGCGGGGTTCGACCTGCTCACCGGCGCGGGCAGCGGAGTGATGAGGGCCGCGGCGGATGCCTTCGTGCAGGTGGTGGGCAGGCGCGGCATCTCCATCGGCATCGTCCCCGGCACCGTGAAGGACGGCGACTACGTGCCGCGCGAGGGCTACCCCAACCCCGGCGTGGAGCTGGCCATCTACACCCACCTGCCCCTCAGCGGTGAGCGCGGCACCGAACCCCTCAGCCGCAATCACATCAACGTGCTGACCCCGCACGCCCTCGTGTCGCTCCCCGGCGGCGCGGGCACCGCCTCGGAGGCCGCCCTGTGCTCCCGCTACGGCAAGCCCATCATCCTCTTCGGCCCCCTGGAGTCCTTCCGCCGCTTTCCGGCCGAAATCGAACGCACCGACTCGCTCGAACGTGTCACCGAGTTCATTCGCGCCACCATCCTCGAACCTGCTCGCCTCCACGCTCATTGAACTCGATAAACGAGAAATACTTGGATTGGTGGGCCATGCTCGAAGCCGGGGAGAAAGCGACTAGGATGCGGCGACTGGGGGGCATGTACCGCTCCACGTTGAAGGCCCGGGTTTCGCGTCGTCTCGCGTGCGTCGACATGATTAGCGCCGACTATCCACTGGCAAGCTGGTTCCTCGCCGTCTCGACGACGTTCTTCCGCTGGGTCTTCGCGCTGCCGCTGCTGCTGATTCCCTTGCGTCGGGCGCGGTGGTACGGCTGGGGCCACGTGTGGGGGGCGCTGCGAAAGGCTCAGCCGATGTCGGAGACCGTGGAGACGTTCCTCTACGCCGGGGTGGGTGTGATGGCGCTGTGGCTTCGCTTCCGGATGTTGGGCTGAGGGCGCCTGCATGTTGGCGGACATCGACCTGGTCCTCTCCTCGCTGCGCCCGTACATCCCCGGCGCGCTGATTCGCAGGCTGGCTCACACGGAGGCACATGCGCTGCCGCCGGTGGAGCCGGTGCGTGGCGCCATCCTGGTGCTGGACATCGCGGGCTTCACGCCCATCGTCGTGGGGCTGAGCGGCGAGGGGCCGCGTGGCATCGACGCGCTCCAGCACCTGCTGCGCAGCTACTACACGGAGATGATCGACGTCGTGAAGGCGCACGGCGGAGACATCTACCAGTTCGCGGGAGACTCCATCCTGGCGTGCTTCGAGCCCGTCGCGGGCGAAGGGGACACGGAGGCGGTGTCGCGCGCGTCGCGGTGCGCGCTGGACATGCAGCGGCGGCTCGCCCGCTTCTCGCGGTTGGAGTTGTTGGGGCAGCGCTTCGGGGTGTCCTCTCGCATCGGCGTGGGCGTGGGTGAGTCGCACCGCATCGTCCTGGGGACGACGGGCATGTGGATGCACCCGGCGCTCATCGGCCGGCCGCTGGAGCAGGCCGTCGCCGCGGAGAAGCGGGCCCGGGTGGGCGAGGTCCTCTTGAGCCCGGAGGCGTGGGCGCTCCTGCCGGACCTGGCGCGCGTGGGCGAGGAGCGCGATGGCGCCTTCCGCCTGGAGCCGTCCGTGCCGCTGGAGGCGCGCCCGCCGCCGTCCGTCGCCACGCCAGGAGGGGAGGAGCTGGTGGGGCGCTGCGCCCTCCTGCTTCACCCGGTGCTCTTCACGCGCATCACCGCCGCGCACCAGGAGCTGGGCGGAGACTTCCGCGACCTCACCTGCTTCTTCCTGAGGTTCAGGACGGACCATTCGACCTCGGAGGTCGAGGGATTCACCCGCCAGCTCAACGCCTTCTACGAGTACGTCCAGCGCGAGAGCGCGCACCACGGCGGCGTGCTCCTGATGACGGACTTCACGGACAAGGGCAATGTCCTCTACGTCCTCTTCGGCGCGCCCACCGCGCTGCAGAACAAGGAAGTGCTGGCCAGCAGGCTCGCGTGCAAGATTCTGCGCGAGCGCGAGAACTTCCCCTATGTGCGCGAGCTCCAGATTGGCATCGCCACCGGGCACGCGTACTTCGGAGACATGGGCTCGCCCTTCCGCAAGGGCTACTCCGCGCTGGGCGAGGTGGTGAACCTGGCCGCGCGGTTGATGACGTACTCGAGCTCGATGGGCATCCACATCGACGCGCACACGGAGCGCAAGCTCCAGCAGGGCGGCTTCACCACGGAGTTCGTGGAGGACGCGACGCTCAAGGGAGTCTCCCGCGCGGTGCCCGTGTACCGGCTCAAGGGCGAGGTGCGCCGCAGCCTCACCGTCAAGGGCCGGGGCGGCATCATCGGCCGGGGACGTGAGTTGTCGCGGTTGCAGTCGGCGGTGGAGGAGTCGCTGGGCGGCAATGGCCGGCTGTGTGTCGTGTCGGGTGAGCCGGGCATCGGCAAGTCGCGCCTGGGCGCCAAGGTGGTGGAGGACGCGGAGTCGCGGGGGGCTCGAAGCCTGTACGGCATCTGCTACTCGTACGAGATGTTCACGCCCTTCTTCCCCTGGAAGGAGGTGCTCGTGCAGCTCTTCGGCCTGCACGAGGGCGACGACGTGGACACCCAGCGCGGGCGGTTGCGCCAGGGCTTGGACGGGTTGGAGGACGTGGGCCCGGAGTGGGTCCCGGTGGTGGCCAACCTCCTGGGGCTGGGCATGCAGGAGGACGTGTCCACGGCGGCCATGGACGCGCGCCACAAGAACCAGAAGGTCTTTGAAATCATCTTCAAGCTCCTGGACAAGCACTCGCGCGAAACGCCGCTGCTGCTCTTCTTCGAGGACCTCCACTGGGCGGACAACATCTCCGTCGACCTCATCGAATACGTGGCGGCCCGGCTCGCGCCGCTGCGGCTGACGCTGCTGGTGACGACGCGGCCCGGAGACCCGCTGCGCAACGTGGGGGACGTGTCGGGGCTGCGCCGGTTGGACCTGTCCAGCCTGGAGGACGAGGACACCCGGACGCTCCTGCGCGTCCACCTGCGCATGGACCCGCCGGACGTGATGCTGGAGGACCTGCTCCTGTCCAAGGTGCAGGGCAATCCGTTCTTCGCGGAGTCCATCGTCCAGGGATTGGTGGAAGGCGGCTACCTGGGGCCGGTGGCGCCGGGGATTCAGCGGCGGGAGCTCAAGCGCGGGTTGCAGACGCTGGTGCTGCCGGACTCCATCCAGGACGTGGTGCTCGCGCGCATCGACTTGTTGGGCGAGACGGAGAAGCTGGTGGTGAAGGTGGCCTCCGTCATCGGCCGCATCTTCACGTTGGACGCGGTGGCGGCGCTGGCGCCCGGCCCGCTGTCGCGTCAGCGGCTGCGCACGGCCATCGACACGCTGACGAACCTGGGCCTCATCCTGACGGAGGTGGAGGAGCCCCTCACCAGCATCTTCAAGCACATCGTCATCCGCGACGCGGCCTACAACACGCTGATGGTGTCGGCGCGGGAGGATTTGCACCGGCGGCTGGCGCGCTTCCTGGAAGCTCGGGCAGGAGAGAACCCGGTGGCCTCCGCGGGCATCCTCGCCTTCCACTTCCTCGCGGGCAACGACGAGGTGAAGGGCCTGGAGTACACGCTGCTCGCGGCGCGCAGCGCCCGGGACCAGTACGCCAACGACGACGCCGTCCACCACTACAACAAGGCGATTGAAATCCTGGCGACCACGGTGTCGCTGGACCCGGACGAGGTGCTCGTCAAGACGCGCCGGGTGATGCAGGAGCTGGCGGAGACGCTGCTGCAAGCGGGCAACTACGCGGGCGCCATCCACATGTTCGAGCAGTGCCTGGCGGACGAGGACCAGCAGGCGCGCCGAGCGGAGCTGCACCTGGGCTTGGGGCGCGCGCACCAGGAGAAGGGCGAGTCCAAGCGGGCCATCCAGGAACTGGAGCGGGCCATGGTGCTGATGGGCCTGCGCCTGCCCAGCGGATGGTTCTCGGTGGTGGCCCGCACCCTGCTGGCCTTCGGGCTTCACCTGCTCTACGGCCTGTTCCCCTGGCTGGTGAGGCCGCTGGGGTCCTCGAAGCCGCTGTACATGCTGCGGCTGTCCACCATCATCGCGCTCATCAAGATCTACTACTTCAAGGACATCTCGAAGCTCACCTGGGCGACGTTCGTGGCCTCGTGTCTGGCGGAGCGCACGCGCTGGGAGCGGGGCATGAGCCTGGCGAGCAGCTCCTATGGGGCGCTGCTGTTCGGCTCGGGGTTCCTGGGCTTGTCGAAGCGCTGGTGCATGCGCGCGCTGGACTACGCGCGCCGGGCCCGAGACCCGGCGGCGGAGGGGATTGCGCTCAGCCGGCTGGCGACGCTCGCTGTCTTCACCAATGACTTGTCCCGGGGCACGCAGTACGCGGAGCAGGCCATGGCCCTGCTGCGCCACGTGCGGGACATGTGGGAAGTGCAGACGGCGCTGATGATGCTGGGCGCCAGCCACTTCTTCTCGTCGCGCTTCGAGGGCGCCGAGCGCATCTTCGTGGAGATGGGCAAGACGGGCGCGGACCTCCACGCGCTCATGCATCAGGGCTGGGCGCATTCGTGGGTGCCCATGTGCCGCTACCTGCGGGGAGAGGGCGACGTGGGCGAGCTGTGCGCGGAGCTGGAGCAGGGGCTCCGCATCAGCATCGAGGTGCAGGACCTGGCCAACCAGTGCGCCAGCCTCAACCACCTGGTCAACGTGACGGTGCGCGAGCACCAGGTGGAGGAAGCGGGGCTGATGGCGGTGCGCGCCAACGAGGCCCTGTGGCGCTATCCCGTGCTGGTGCCCTTCCTCCAGATTGGCCTGGTGGGCGCCGCGGAGGGCGCGCTGTTCGCGCTGGAGCAGGGGGCCATGGCGGTGCCGAAGGAGACGCTGTGGCGCATCGTCCAGCGCTGCCTGTTCAAGGCGCGTCTGCTGGCGCGGCGCTATCCCTACCTGAAGGGGCCCGCGTTGCGGATGACGGCGCGAGCGCTGGCGCTGAAGAAGGGCGCGCGGGCCGCGGAGCCGCTGTTCCTGAGGGCCATCGCGTGCCTGGAGGACACGCCCAACCGCTGGGAGACGGGCGTGGCGTATCACGACGCCGCGGTGGCGTTGCCGCACCGGCGCGCGGAGTTCGTCACCCGCGCGCGGGACATCTTCGAGTCGATTGGTGCTCGCGCGGAGCTGCGGCGTCTGGACCGGCTGGAGGCCGAGCAGGGCGCGTCGCCTGCCGTGGTGGAGGAGCCTCGCGCCGTGGCGCTCCGATGAGCTGAAGCGGTTGGCGTGTGTCGAAGAGTGCCGGGGTGCCCGAGTGTACGGGCCATGCTGGATGCGGCCGCTCTTACCGCGAAGCCGTCGCGGCAGTGGGCACGCGGTGTGCCTCTGCGTGAGAGGCGACACCGCTTCGCGTCTCCGGTCGCCCGGAGGGGAGCTACCTTAGGACCGTTATTGAGCGTGTCGGACTCGTACGGCCAGACACCCCGGCATCACTGAGTGTTTCGACGAGACCGGCGCATCCGACGCCACGCCCCACCTGTCCTGACATCGCGCTGCTGCTCCGGGTCAGCGTGCATTCACTTCGTGTCCTGCACGTGAAGCGTCACGAGAATTCGCCGCGCATGGTGCGCGCATCATCCCTAGGATGAGGGTCCCCCTCGACTCTTCATCAACGAGCTCCCCCCATGCCCGTGACTGCCTGGAACCTCGACCCCGCGCACTCCTCCGTCCTGTTCATCGCCCGCCACATGGTGGTGGCCCGCGTGCACGGCCGCTTCGAGCGCATCTCCGGTGTGCTTCGCGTGGACCCGGAGCAGCCCACCCAGGGCGAGGTGGAGGTCTCCGCCGACACGGCGAGCATCTACACGGGCGCGCCGGACCGGGACGCGCACCTGCGCTCGCCAGACTTCCTCGACGCGGAGGCGGCGCCCAAGCTCACCTTCCGGAGCACCGGCGTGGAGTCGACGGGCGGCGCGGGCTTCCGCCTCACGGGGGAGCTGACCATCCGCAACGTGACGAAGCCCGTGGTCTTCGAGGCGCGCCACACCGCGACGTCGAAGGACCCGTGGGGCAACACGCGCCTCATCTACACGGCGCGCGCCACCATCAACCGCTCCGACTACGGCATCCGCTGGAACAAGACGCTCGACAACGGGGGCTGGCTCGTCGGCGAGAAGGTGGACATCGAGCTGGACATCCAGGCCGTGCCCGCCGCGAGCTGAACCGCAAGCCTCACGGCGCGGGGAGGAAGTCGGCCATCACCGCGGCGTGGTCCGAGCCGCCCAGGCCGCTGCCGCCTTCCCGCACCGCGCGGAACGAGCCGGGCACGTACGTCCCGGCCGCGCCGTTCGCGATGTAGAGATGGTCGATGGCCTGCCGCTGCCCGGAGTAGACATACGTCCACGTCTCCGTGTCCGGCCGGTCCTTCGCCACACGCGTCAGGCTGCTGCCGGCCTCCATGGCGACGAGGGGCGGTGAGCCCGGGACGTCGTTGAGGTCGCCGCCGAGCACCACCAGCGCCCGGGGCGAGCGCGCGGCGGCCTGGGTCACGATGTCGCGCGAGGCGTCCGCCTCCGCGTAGCGGCGGCCAGCGTCGTCATCCACCTTCGAGCGGAAGTGCGCCGCGAAGACGATGACCTGCTTGCCCTTCACGTCCAGGTGGACCTCCAGCAGCTCGCGCGCGAAGCGAGTCGTCGTGCCGTTGGGCCGGACCAGGACGCGCTCGCGGTGCCCCAGCACCTGGGTGATGGGGTATGCGGAGAGCACCGCCACATCCACCGAGGCGGCGGACCCCGTTTCTCCCAGCACGCCATGCGGGAACTCGGGGAGCCGCGCCTTGAGTGCGTCGAGCCCCGCCTGGGTTTCGATCTCCGCGAGCAGCATCACGTCCGCGTCGAGCAGCTCGATGCCCCGAGCGATTTCGTCGGCCTGGGCCGCGAACGCGGCGGGAGAGGGCAGGGCTTCGTACTCCGAGCCACCACACTTGCCGGAGTCGCAGACGGTGTCGAAGAGGCGGTGGACGTTGAGCGCGCCGATGCGCACGCTGCCCTCGGGCCGGATGGCCACCTCGCCGTCGCAGGGACGGGACGGGCATGGCGACTCCGGGCCCGGAGCAACGGGAGGCGGCCGCCCGTCGCAGGCGGACAGGGCGGACACCAGGCCCAACAGGAGGCCGGCGCGGAGGAGTGACGTCACGGACAGGCCGGGGGCCGCGGAGTGGCGCGGGCCGCGCACGAAGGAGAGAGGCATTCGGGAGTGGACAGTACCATCGCGCCGGGAGCCGCGGACGCGCCCTGGATTGCACTCACGGCGTGAGTGCCCGAGCTGCTAGGTTTCCGGTGCATCGAGGTCCTATGCTCCGCGAGTCCTCGCTTCACACAGGGGGGCGGGGCGTGTGGTGGCCCGCCAGGGTTCCGAGGGATGGGGCGGCTGGATGCCGGTGCGGGGGACGGGGCGGCACTGTTCCTGGCGCACGGTGCGCGTTACGCATTTCATCAGCGGTGCTGCGCGTGCGAAGAGGGCGCCGATGGGGTCGAGGCTGTTGAAGGAGGCATGGATATGATCTGGGAGATTCTCATCGGGGCGGTGGTGATGACGCTCGTCACGATTCTCGCGACGGGGCCGGGAATGTGGAGTTCGACGTGGGGATGGAAGGACCGCAAGCAGAAGGGGAAGGAGACCCCCAAGCAGGACTCGTAGGCGGAGGGACGTCGGCCCGCCGAGCGTCCCTTCGCTGGCTTCGTCTCCGAACCGCTCGTGTGTGTCACTCCACGAGCATGCGCTTTACCGGCGCTGGGTCCACGGCCACCATGAGCGGGCGGCTGAACTGGGTGAAGGAGACCAGCGCCTGACCTGGCGCGAGCCGGGACACGCGATTCCAGAGGCTCTCATCGATGCCACCCACCGCGCGCTGCATGCGTGCGATGACGGAGCTGTCGGTGATTTTGTGGACGATGAAGTTGTTGAGCAGCCCCAGGACTTCCTGCGGGAGGTGCTGAGGGAGCTGCGTGACGAAGACGAGCCCGAGCCACCGCTTGCGGCCGCGCTTGGCGATGCGCGCCACTTGCTCGAACAGCACGGGCATCTGGGAGATGCGGCTGGCGGAGAGGAACTCGTGGGCCTCCTCGATGACGATGAGCACGGGAGTGACGTCTTGGCCCCGGGCATTGGCGCGGGAGTAGCGGGCCTCCTGGGTCTCCTGGATGCCTCGGAGGATGTCCGCGATGACCAGGTTGTTGAGCTGAGGCGAGTCGGTGTCGGACAGGTCGATGACGGAGACTCGGCCGGGCGTGAGCATGGCCTCGTGGTCGACCTTCGGGACATTGCCGACGTCGAAGATGTTGAGGCGGCGCAGCCGGTGGAGCTTGCTGGCCAGGGCCTTCCAGCTGATTTCGTTCTTGCTGCTCTGGGCCATCACCCGGGCCATGACTCGACCTGGGTTGTTCCGGAACTCGCTGAACAGGGAGGGCCCCCGGTGCGGGAGCTCTTCGCTGGGCAAGGCGTCTTCGGCGCTGGCGTCCCGGCGTGAAGCGCCACCACGTGAGCGACTCTTCGTCTCCGCGCGGCCTTCATCGCTGAGGCTGTAGAGATAGGCGCTCACGACGTCCAGCACGTGCTGGATGGTCATCCGAGGGTAGCCCGTGGAGAGCTCGTCGACGTCGAGCGCCGCGCGATGCTCGTCGGGGGAGGTCGGGAAGATGCCGAAGTCCTCGAGGAGCAGCTTGGTGACGTCATAGGCCTTGAGGAAGCGCTCATGCTGCGCGTCCGACATGTCGAGAATCTCGGCGATGGCGTAGGGCGACAGGCTGGAGAAGGCGAGGGAGAAGGAGCGCAGGTTGCGGTGGCGAGGGTTGAGGCTGGCGCGGCCCGTGAGGTGGTGGATGTGGAGGTCCTTGACGCCCTCGGCTTGCTGGCCTCGACGGCGGAGGGCTTCGAGCATGGCGGGATGGTCCGTGGGACGGTCCACGTGGGTGTACTCGCCCTCCACGTCGAAGATGATGGTGGCGATGCCCTGGGACTGCGCGCGGTGGATGAGCGTGGCGACGGTGGTGGACTTGCCGCCGCCCGTGGTGCCGATGATGCCGGTGTGGCGCGGGAGCACGGCCTTGTCGCGCGGGTGGATGCGGGCCTCCATCTTGTCGTAGCCGACGACCACGCCCATGCACAGGTCGCCGCCCACGCCGAGGACTCGAGCGCTCTCCTCTTCGTCGAGCCGGAACACGGGACTCTGGGGGCGGGGACGGAAGCGAGGGGGCTCCAGCACGCCACCGGTCTCCTCGCCCAGCAGCTCCACCTCCGCGCGTCCGTGGTAGTCGAACGTGTAGGTCACCTTCTTGCCTTGCGTCACCACGCCGATGGCCATGGTGGAGCCCGCGGGGACGGCGTTGGGTTCGGCGAAGGGGCCTTTGACGACGACGCCCAGGTAGCTGCGCTGGTCCTCGCGCGACTTGATGCGCACGAGCGTCTGTGAGGCCAGCTGGTGCAGGTCCTCGCGGGTGATGAGGAGGGTGATGAGGTTGTCCTCGCTGGACGAGGTGTCGAAGTGGGTGAAGGCCACGGCCTTCTTCAGCTCTTCTTCCTCGGGAGTCGAAGGCTTCACCGAGAGCTGCAAGGACTCCAGTTCCTCCAGTGCGTCTGGAGGCGTGGGCCGCAGGATGGAGTTGCCTCGAGTGTCGGCGGTGGGAGCGGGCTCCTCGGCGGAGGGAGGAGTCTGTCGAGAGACCTCGTTGGCGCGTGCGCTGACAGCGGGAGGCCGGGAGTCTTGGACGGGCGCGGGAGCATATTGCCCGCGTTGTTGCACCTCGTTGGCGCGCCCATGGCCGGGAAGAGGGGCCGAGGAGTCCCGCTGGAGCGCTTCGGCGTAGCGCGCCTGGAGAGAGCGGGAGCGGGCGTCCTGGGGTGGAGTGCCGGGGAGCGCCTCGTTGCTTCGGTGGCCTGGAGGGACAGGTCGTGTGTTCTGGAGATTCGAGGGCGGGGGTGGCTCCCTCCGGAGGGAGTCATGCGTGCGCCCGTTGGCGGGAGGCGGCAGTGCCTCTTGTCGCGGGATGGGGGGCGAGGGGGGCCGCTGAAGCGCCTCGTTGGGGCGTGGGACGCCGGGAAGAGGCCGGGAGTCCTGGCGCGGTCCAGGGGGGAAGCGCGAGCCCGCGAGGGATGCCGGGTCGTTGCCCATGGGAGGCGGTTCCTGGCGTGGAGGCTCCTCGAGGGTCGCGGTGCGGCCGCGCGTGGATGTGTATCTTTGTGAGCCGTTCGCGCCGCCCGTGGGGCGGGACGAGTCGTCCCACGCGGCACGGCTTCCCGGAGGCCTGGGTGGATTGCGGTTGTCTGACATGAATCCCTCCGCCTACCTGCGAGACCTTGAGTCGTTGAAGAACTGGAGCCCCGCGCCGACCTGCGAATAGGCGTCCTGGACGAGACCCAGGAAACCGTCCTCACCGAACGCGCTCCGGCACGTCAGCTCCGCCATGTCGAGGAGCATGGGATAGCCACGCTCACGCCGGAGCAGGCTGTCCGCCATCGCGATGCGGGCCGCGACGTGGACGTGCTCGCGATGCGCATGGAACAAACGAGGTGGTGCCTGTGTCGAGGTCCGGAAGACTCCGGTGAGAATGTGCGGGCAGCACTCCTCGACGAATCGGGCCACGCGTTGCCGGCTGCCCGTGTCGTACTGCCAACGTCCGACGACTTGCCGGCCAAAGCGCTCGAGCGTCTCGATGACCGTGTACTCGCCAGGACGGAGTGAAGTCCCCAGGGTCAGCCAGCCTCGGTCCTCCAGGATGGGATTGACGAACACGAACTTCTTGTGGCGATGGACGAGTCGCTCGAGGACGCCGAGCGAGGCATCCAGCAGCCGCTGATAACCCGAGCCCGTCAACAAGTCGTACGCGCAAGGGTTTCCCTGGCCGATGCGCCACTCGGCACGAGCCTTGTCCACCAGCGCCGTGCGCTCCGCATAGGCTCGGATGCCACGTCGGGCGAGGCGAGAGTAGGGTGCCTTTCGCGTCGACGAGGAGTTCTCCTGTCGGCGAGTGATGCAGTCATAGACCTCGTCGATGAGGTGGTTGTGTTTCTCGGCCATCTCCTTGCGGAACAGACGCTGGGAGAAAGTGCCTTGCGTGCCCTCGTAGCCCACGATGGCGATGCCAATCTGGGTGATGCCCATGGGCAGGCTCTCATAGGACGCGAACGAGCCATTGACCGCCTCGACACGTCCGGCGAACAGCAGGCTCTGATAGATGGCCTCGAACTGGGCGGGCTCGGCCGAATACACACCGGCTTCCTCGGGGCCACCCGGGTGGCCTCGGATGAGCGGAAGAATCTCCTGGCGGATGCGGGCCCGCAGTTTGTCCTCTGTGTTCACCGATTGAGAGATCTCCCGCGTGAGGCGGTCCATCACCTGCTCGAGGGCGAACTCCGGCAGCCAGGTGTCGAGGTCGAGCGTCCTGCCCATGTCCTCGCCATAGTCCGCCAGGAAGTTGTCATCGCCTTGCAGTTCGTCGGGGTCCATCCAGGGCTTCGTGTCGGCCATGGGTTATCTCCTGTCCCCGCCCAGCATCCGCGCGAGCGAGAAGCGCGGCGGACGCCGATGCAGGAGCAACATCTGCGCGTACTCCCGTGCCGCGGAGTGCGTGAGGCCGAAGCGTCCGGCGAGCTCCAACGCGCCTTCCTCCTCGGGACGGTCACCCAACGTCTCCTGCGCGAGCGTGCTGGGCGCGAGCAATTCGTACGCAAGTCGGTCCGCGCGGCGCTCGGAGTGGAGCACTTGCGTGGAGCGGATGGCGCCGGAGGGGCCGCGCTCCATGAGCTTCACTTGGATGCCGATGGGAATCTGGCTGAAGTGGGACGACAGCTTCTCGGCCGGCGTCGGGCTGCGCGTCTTGTCCAGCACGGGCCGAATCGACTCTCCGAAAACGCTCAACGCCCAGCGTCGTGGCAGCAGGTGGTCCAGGACGAAGTGGGCCACCTCGTGCGCCAACGTGAAGCGTTGTTCATCGAGGGAGTCCGTGCTGTCCAGGAAGAGGACGGCTCGCCCTCGGCGCGCCACCATGCAGCCAAACAGCCTTCGCGAGGTCTCCGCCACGCGATGCCTGAAGTGCCGCTGTGCCAGCCAATCCCTCACACTGTCCGAGGTCAGTTGCGGACGCGCCACCAAGGTGACCCCGAGGCGGCGCTCGACCTCGGACGCCAGGTTCCTGGGAAACACCTGGGGCGCGGGCAACCGGGATGCCGCCACGGCCTCCTCCAACCAGTGTTCTGTCATGAGCTCGTCTCGCCCTCCCCGGAACGGTCTCTCGCCGCTAGCAAGACCGAGTCCTCTCCGGCTTCTTCCCCGTCTGCTCCCGCGAGCCGCAGAGCATCCATGACCTCCACACGCCGGAGAACCCGGGTCAGTCGCAGGAGATCCACTTCAAAACGTTTCGCAATCTGCTCCACCTGCTCGGCGAATCCCTCTCCATCCTCGGGACGCCGGCAGAGCGCGAGCCAATGGACCTGTTCTTCCGTGCAGCCCAGGTCCTCGGCGAGCTGTGATGGGGTGCGGTCCTCCAACTCCCGGTAGCTTTCAAAGGCATGACCCAGCGTCCACGGCTCGAGCGAGCTTCGCCGCGCAGCGGTTTCAAGCCAATCAGGGGGCGACATCGAATTCCTCCCTTCCGAGGCGTCCCAGGCGCTTCATCAAGCGGTCCCGGTGTCGCTTCACTTTTTGTCGGCGCTCCAGCTCGGGCATGGGCCCCAGTCCGAGCGCCTGGGCGAGCCGCTCCGTGGAGCCCTCGCCTTGAAGTACGAGCCGGAGGAATGTCTGATCCTCCGGGGTGAACCCGAGGCCCTCCAATCGTTCCGAGAGTTGACGTGCATCCACTGTGGTCTCCAGGTCCTCATTCGGAGACCGGGCCTCGAGTTCGACAATGCCCGCGTATTTCTGGTCGCGAAGCTCCTGTTTCTTCCGGGAGCGTTGCCGATCCAACGCCTTCATCTTGGCGATGTGCGTCAGGTAGGTGGACAGGCGTGAGCGGCGGGCGTCGAAGCGTTCGGGCGCGGCCACGTAGGCGAGGACCGCATCGACGGCGGAGTCGGTGGCCTCGTCGTCGCGGCATTTGACCTCCTGGACCAGGACGTGGATGAGCGTGCTGGTGAAAGCGAGATAGACGTCGGCGGAAGCTGTCGGGTCCTTGACCCCTCGGAGGACCCTCTCATGAAGTGCCTCTTCCTCCGCTCTTGATGGATAACGCATCCCCACACCTCGCTGGGAGCTGATGGCTCCGGTCCTGGAATGACTGCGTCGTGTGTGCTCATTCGCCACCGCCCCACGGAGTTCGACGCATGTGCGACCTCGCATCGCCGTCAGAGGTTGTTAGTTGACGCGCCGTTTGTCTGTACCTCCTGGGTGGTATGCCCGGTGGGGCTGGATGAGAGGCTTCAGCGAATTAAGCATGTCTGCGCCGAAAGAGACATGGGTCGGCGCTGATCCCCACCCACAACCCCTGCCGTGAGAGGACCCATGTCATTCATGACCTGCCGAGTCGCGTCCACCCAGCGTGAGCTGGATGACGCGGTTCGCATCCGTTGGACTGTCTTTGGAGGCGAGCTGCGATTGCTCTCGGGCACACCTCCCGTATCGCGGCGCGAGGTGAGCTGCTTCGACACGCTGGAGACCACCGTGCATCTGGTGGTCTACGCGGGCTCGGAGCCGGTGGCCACGTCGCGGTTGTTGTTGCCCAATCCAGACGTGGCGTCGGCGACGGGCGGCCACCTGGGCATCGAGCTGGAGCAGAAGCTCGACTTGGAGGGCATCGGTGGCGCGGGGCTGCTGTTCGCGGAGAGCACGCGGTTCTGCATCGTGAAGCGGTGGCGTCACTCGGAGGCGGTGTTGCGGTTGCAGGCGGGCCTGTACGAGGAGAGTCGTCGCCGGGGTGTGACGCATTGGATTGCGTCAGCCAACATGGAGACGGACTGCGCGGAGGACGCGGGGCGGATGGTCGAAGTGGCCTCGCGAAGGGGCTGGTTGAGCCCGCGCTGGCGCGTGCGGCCCGTGGTCGTGTCCTCGTCCCCCGAAGCACCGGCCGCGCCTTTCTACTCGGACGTGGAGCGGGAGCACGCGAGCCAGGGGCGGTTCGAGGGGATGCGGATGCCTCCGGTGCTGTCGCTGTTCGCGCAGAAGATGGGGGCGCGTTTCGTGGGGGCGCCGCTCTACGACGCGGGGTTCCGCCGCTTCTCGCTGCCGCTCGTGGCCGCGCTGGATGAAGTGCCGACGAGCACGCTCGCGCGGTTCGTGGACCTGGATGCTCACGTGCTGCGAGCGGGCTAGGTCCGCGCGGCACTTCCCTTCACCTCAATTTGAAGCAGCCGGGCCCCTCGGGGCTCCGGACAGGAGACGTACGTGCGGACTCAGACGAAAGACACTTCGCGGGAAGACTGGGTGGTGGCACTGGAGCGCGAGGCGTGCGCGCTCGTGGAGACGCTGGACGCGGACCCCGCGGCCCGGCGGCTCTTCGATGGGGGCATCGACTCGGAGGCGTACGCGCACTACCTCGCGCAGACGTATCACTACGTGCGATGGACCACGCCGTTGCTCGAGCGCGCGAGGGCTCGGATGCGGAGGCTGGGTCTACACCCGGCGCTGGCCGAACTGCTGCTGTGCAAGTCCGATGAGGAGCGCGGCCATGAACGCTGGTTGCTCGCGGACCTGAGGAACCTGGGCTGGACTGCCGAGCGTGTCGAGTCGACGCCGCACTGTGACGCGGTGAAGGCCTATGTCGCGTGGAACCAGTACACCACGCAGGTGGGAGTGCCGACGGCGTTTCTCGGCACGGCCTACGTGTTGGAGTCGCTGTCCGTGCGACGCGCGGGAGGCACTGTGGCGCGGCTCCTCTCGGCGGGGAGGATTCCCAACATCCACAAGGCGGTGACCTTCCTGCGAGGTCACGGGGATGTGGATGGGGACCATGTCGAGGAGCTCGCGGAGGTGTTGCGCTCGCTCGATGACCCGGAGGAACAGGCGGCGCTCATCCACTCCGCGCGGACCACGCGGCTGCTGTATCCCGGATTCTTCCGCGAGCGATAGGGGCTTGATGCTCCCCCCTGGGGGGGAGAGACGAGGCGCACGCGAGGAGCGCATGGTGCGTTGTGAAGACGGGGACCCGGGAGGGAGCAGGGGGAGGGACTCCCGGCGCCCCGCCTTCATTCACCACGCGTCACGAGGAGCGTCATGCTGCGATACATCACGGCGATTCGTTTGAGCGGTGGCAACGGTCTGGAGCACATCACGGATTACAAGTGGGAGGAGCCGGAGACGCGCAGGAGCAGCAGCAGTGCCCGTTCGGCGATGGTGGAGTGGGTTCGAGCCCCAGGGAACAACGCCTACGTTCGGGCCAATACGGGGGATGTCCGAGTCACCGTCGTGAATGCGAATCCGCCCTATCTCCGGACCGAACCGAACGCGCTGAAGCAGGACAACCTGCTTTCGCTCCCCCGGTTCTGAGCGCCAGGGCGGGCTTCTTGTTCCTCACACGGGCCTGAGGCGCTTGATGATCTCGTGGAGGAGGTCGCTGTAGTCGTCCACGTGCATCTTGTCGAGGGCTCTACTACGGTGGGACTTCACGGTTTCGAGCGTGATGCCCAGGCGCTCGGCGATCTCCTTGTTCTTGAGCTTTTCGAGAGCGACCAGGATGACTTCGCGCTCCCGGTCCGTGAGCCCCTTCTCGAACCCGTGAGGGAGCTGCACCACGCCCATGGGTTCGTACAACATGATGGCCCACAGCCGGGAGCCGTCATGGGAGGGGAGGCGAGAGAACGTCGCCGTGAACATCCCATCCGGACAGGAGGCATGCAGGACATCCATCCCTGGCGGCGGAGTGTCCGACTTGTCGAGCTCGCGCAGCCGTTCGACCAGCTTCCTGGGGAGCCCTGACGTGTCACACTCGCCTGGCTTGAACCACCGCTCCAACAGCTTCCCGGCGCGGTGGTTTCGCAGCTTCTCACGCAGATGGGAGTCCACCACGAGGTACGCGCCATCCCGGCGCATCATCAATTCGTCCAGGAGGGCGGTCCCCATCGCTTGGGTCGCCAAGGTGCGACAGTTGATGACGGCCTTCGCAATCAGTGGCGTCACCATCTGTTGAAGGGCCCGGTCCCTGTCGGAGAACGCGATGTCGCGGTCGCGGTAGAGCGTGAGACCCGCATGCCATTCGGGCTGGAGGGTCAGCACCACGGATTGAACACGCTGGAGTTTGAGCGACAGTTGTTGGCTCCGTCGATACATCGCCGTCTTCTTCACCGCCCCTGACGGAAGCATCTCGCTATCGCGAAGGACCGTTCCCGGCGCGCGCAGGACGGCGGGCCTCACGAAGTCATCAGGCCCCAGCGAGGCATACTCATTGAGCAGCCTCTCGGGGCCTCCGCTCACCATCCACTCATAGTCTGTCGGATTGCCAGGGCGGGACACGCAGAGCGCGACGCAGTCGGCGTCGACGAGCTTGGGAAACGTGTCGCGCAGATTCGTCAACAGCGTCGGAAGGTCACCTGAGGTGACCAGTGCCTCCAGCATGGCCCGGTGGTGCCGTGCTTCATGGGCCGAGAGGTCCACAGGCGAATCCATGAGTCCTCCTGCGAGCGGCGCACGCTCGCGGATGCACGAAAGCGTCATCCCGGCAGAGGCGGACGTTCTCCGTCCAGGAGAAGAGGTGCCCGTCCTCCTGGAGGCGAGCTACCAACCAGGCAGGGCGTTCACTGGTCATCACTGCAACCGCCCCATGGGGTTACCGGGGCATGTCAGAGCCGAAGTGTATGGGTGATATGTCATGGACTTCGCGACGCTGGAGACCTTGCGTCTGAAACACCCCGCCTGGCGGCTGTTGGTCGCGGGTAACGCCGCGCTCATCGCCAGCTTCCTGCATCGGGTGTTCGTGGCATCCAACGCCCGCGCCATCCCACAGCGGGAGCTGGTGCTGCGCCTGGAGGACCACCTTCACGCCCTTCGCGAACAGCGAGGGGAGACGGCCTTTCCTCGAGGCGCCGGCGCCTACCTCGACGAGTGGGCCGCCGACAGCGCGGGGTGGCTGCGCAAGTTCTATCCCCCCGACACCGACGAACCTCACTTCGACCTGACCCCCGCGGCGGAGCGGGCCATCCGCTGGCTGAGCCAACTCACCGAGCAACCCTTCGTCGGCACCGAGTCCCGATTGCTCACCGTGTTCCATCTCCTCCAGGAGATGACGGAAGGAACCGAGCCGGACCCAGGCGCGAGGCTCGCGGAGTTGGAGCGGCGAAAGTCGGAGCTGGAGGCGGAGATGGCGCGGGTGCGCTCGGGCCATCTGGAACTCCTGGAGGAATCCGCCCTCAAGGACCGCTTCCAGCAGATGTCCGACACCGCGCGCGGACTGTTGTCGGACTTCCGCGCGCTCGAGGACAGCTTTCACGCGCTGGACCGACGGGTGCGCGAGCGCATCGCGACCTGGGAGGGCACTCGCGGAGAGCTGCTCGAGACCGTGCTGGGCGAGCGAGACGCCATCAGCGGCTCCGACCAGGGGCGCAGCTTCCGAGCCTTCTGGGACTTCCTCATGTCCCCCGAGCGCAAGGACGTCCTCACGAAGAACCTGGAGCGCATCTTGGCTCATCCGGCGATTCAGTCGCTGCAACCCGACCCGCGCTTCTTGCGCATCCACTTCGACTGGCTCGAAGCGGGCGAGCACACCCAGCGCACCGTGGCGAGGCTCTCCGGCCAGCTCCGCCGCTTCCTCGATGACCGCGTGTGGATGGAGAACCGCCGCATCCTCCAGGTGCTGCGGGGCATCGAGAAACACGCGCTCGCGCTGCGCACCCACCCTCCCGAGGGCCCGTTCATGGAGGTGGACGACCTGGCGCCCACGCTGGACCTCCCGTTGGAGCGCCCTCTGTACTCCCCGCCGGCCCACGCGCATATGGCGGACGAAGAGGTGTTGGAGGCGACGGAGGAGGTTCCTTCGGACGCGCTCTTCAACCTCGCATACATCGACAAGACACGGCTGCGCGGGAACGTGCGGCAAGCGCTCGTGGAGCGCGAGCAGATCTCC
This sequence comes from Myxococcus stipitatus, assembly GCF_037414475.1. Next base: position 8,353,884 of record NZ_CP147913.1, read on the forward strand.
CTCGCGGAGCTCGTCCGAACCCATCCTCTCGAGCACGGCCTCGCCGAGCTCGTCGTCTACCTGAGCCTCGCTTCGGAGGACCGCCATGCGTCGGTCGACGAGTCGCGGACGCAGGAACTCTTCTGGACCGATGCGCGCGGCCTTCCCCGCCGGGCGACCCTTCCCCTGGTGCTCTTCCTCCGATGACCTCTTCCATGTCCCTCACCGCCGAAGCTCCCGATGCCCTGTCACTCGTGCTCGTCTCGCTCCTGAAGGGCGTGGTCTACCGGGAAGAGAACCCCACGCTGTGGCAATCCCTGCTCAAGCTGCACGCGCGGGTCAGTGACCACGTGTCTGTCCTGGGGCTGGGGCTGTCCTTGGATGAGCCAGAGGGCTACGCCTATCTGCGCCAGCGCGCGGAAGGCGAGGGCCCCAGCGAGTTGCCGAGGCTCATCGCTCGAAGGCAACTGGGCTACGGCCTGAGCCTGTTGCTCGCGCTGCTGCGCAAGCGGTTGGCGGACGCGGACGCGGCGGCGGGGGGAACGCGCCTGATGATGCGGCGGCACGAGCTTCAGGAGTTGGTGCGGTTGTTCCTCCCAGAGGGCACCAACGAGGTCCGCTGGGCGGAGCGGGTGAATCAAGACATCGAGCGCGCGGTGGGCATGGGTTTCCTCAAGCCCTTGGGCGAGGAGGAGGACACCTTCGAGGTCCGCAGAATCCTCAAGGCCTTCGTGACGGCGCACTGCCTGGAAGGATTGGAGCAGCGGCTCGCCGCGTACCGCGCGCAACTCGTCGAGGAACAAGGAGGTAGGGAATGAGTCCGGTGCGTCCTTTCCTGCAAGCGGACCTGTTGGACATGGGCACGCCCAACGCGCGGGCGGGGTTCCGCCTTCACCGGTTCGAGGTCTACAACTGGGGCACGTTCCATCAGCGCTCCTGGCATCTGGACCTGCATGGGGAGAGCGGGTTGCTCACCGGGGACATCGGCTCGGGCAAGTCGACGATGGTGGATGGGCTGGTGACGCTGTTCGTCCCGCCGCAGAAGCTGGCCTACAACAAGGCGGCGGGAGCGGAGGCGCGTGAGCGCACGCTGCGCTCCTACGTCCGAGGCCAGTACAAGTCCGAGCGAGGAGAGGCAGGTCAGGGCGCCCGGCCCGTCTTCCTGCGTGATGCGCCGACCTACTCGGTGCTGCTCGCGCACTTCCACAACGAGGGGTACGGGCAGGACGTCACGCTCGCCCAAGTGATGTGGATGCGCGAGGCGGAGGGGCAGCCTGCGAGGTTGTACATCGTCGCCGATGGAAAGCTCTCCATCTCCGAGCACTTCTCGCGCTGTGGCTCCGACCTGAACGCGCTGAAGAAGCGCCTGAAGTTGCTCGCCCGCGAGGTCCACGAGACCTTCCCGCCGTATCAAGCCGCCTTTCGCCGGCGTTTCGGATTGGAGAACGAGCAGGCGTTGGACCTGTTCCTCCAGACGGTGTCGATGAAGTCCGTGGGCAACCTGACGGACTTCGTGCGCCAGCACATGCTGCCGCCCTTCGACGTGGAGTCGCGTCTGGCGGCGCTCATGGGCCACTTCGACGACCTCCACCGCGCGCACGAAGCCGTGCTCAAGGCGAAGCGTCAGGTGGGGATGCTCGAGCCCTTGGTTGCAGACCACGAGCGCTTCACCACGCTGTCCGCGGAGTTGGATGCGCTCAAGGGCTGCCGCGAGGCCCTGCGCCCATGGTTCTCCGAGCAGAAGGTCCGGCTGTTCGAGGCGAGGCTGACGGAGCTCGAGGTGGAGCGAGAGACGCTGCGCGTGAAGGCGGAGCGAATCCAGGAGGTCCGGGAGCGGCACCTCGCCGACAGGGAGCGGCTCCGTCAGTCCATCTCCGCCAACGGAGGAGACCGGCTTGAGACCGAGAAGGCGGAGTTGGTCCAGCAAAGGGGGGTGCGGGATGAGCGAAGGCTGAAGGCGGACCGCTATGAGCGGATGGCCCAGGCCGTGGGCCTGCCTGCCGCGACGGAGCTGGAGGTCTTCGTATCCAACACGCGCGACCTTCAGCTCGAGCGTACGCGGACCACTCACGAGCTGGCCGAGGCCCAGAACTCACGAACCGAGCTCGCGATGAATCTTCGCGACCTCAAGAAGGAGCACGAGGCGGTATCGGTCGAACTGGAGGTCCTGCGCCGCCAGCGCTCCAACATCCCCGCGCGATTCCTCCACTTGCGCGCGAGGATGTGCACGGACCTGGGCCTTCCCGAGGAGCGATTGCCCTTCGCGGGTGAGCTGCTTCGAGTCCTTGACGAGGAACAAGCCTGGGCAGGCGCCATCGAGCGCGTGTTGTACCCGTTGGGTGTCTCCTTGCTCGTCCCCGATGAGGACTATGCGCGGGTGAGCGAGTGGGTGGACCGCACGCATCTCAATGCGCGCTTCGTCTACTACCGCGTCCGGGAAGAAGGCGCGCTGCGTGGCGCACCGTCGCGGCCTGAGTCGCTGCTCCACAAGCTCGCGCTCAAGCCCGGCGCTTCCATGTCGCGGTGGCTCGAGGCGCATCTGGCCCGTCATTTCGACTACGCCTGCTGTGACACGACGGAGCAGTTCGTGCGGGCGCGGCAGGCCCTCACTCGCATGGGGCAGGTGAAGACGGGCGGGGACCGGCACCTGAAGGATGACAGGAGCCGGGTCGATGACCATTCGAACTGGGTGCTGGGCTGGACGAACGACACCAAGCGCAACGCGCTGGAGGCTTCGTCGCGCTCCCTGGAGCAACGAATCCAGGCGGCCTCCACTCGCTGGGTGACGCTGGAGCAGCAGTGTGCGCGATTGCAGGCGCGGACAGAGCAGCTCGGACAGCTCGCGGTCTTCGAGAGCTTCCGCGAGTTGGACTGGCGCACGGTGGCCAGTGACATCCATCGGCGTGAGGAGCGGCTCAAGGTGCTCCAGGCGGAGTCCAATGTCCTCCAGGAGCTCACGCGGCAACTCGAGGCGGCCGAGAAGGAGGTGGCCTCGGTGGAGCAGGCGCTGAAGGCCGTGGAGAAGGACCAGGGGCGGCACGAGGAGAGGGAGTCCGCGGCGCGCAGAATGTTGACCGCCTGCCAGCGCATCGCGAGCGAGTGTCCCGACACCCTCCGCTCCTCGTTCCCACGGGTGGTCCAGTTCTGCGAGGAGGTGCTGGGAGGCGTGACGTTCGAGGTGGACTCGTGCGACGAGCGCGAGCGGCAGGTGCGCGAGCGGCTCCAGTCGCGCATCGATGGGGACGCGCGCAAGCTGGAGCGGGTGCGAGACTCCCTGCTCGCCGCGATGCATGGCTACCGCACCGCGTTTCCCCAGGAGACACAGGAGCTGGGCTCGAGCCTGGAGGCCGCGCCTGAGTATGTCGCGCTCCTGGGCGCACTGCGCGCGGACGACCTGCCGCGCTTCGAGGCGCGCTTCAAGAGCCTGCTGAACGAGAACACCATCCGCGAGGTGGCCAACTTCCAGGCGCAGCTCCACCGTGAACGCCAGGGCATCCGCGAGCGCGTGGACACCATCAACCGCTCCCTGCGCGCCATCGACTACAACCCGGACCGCTACATCGTCCTGGAATTGGTGCCCACCGGCGACCTCGACATCCGCGACTTCCAGCAGGACCTGCGCGCTTGCACGGAAGGCTCTCTTACGGGCTCGGACGATGACGCGTACTCCGAACAGAAGTTCCTGGAGGTGAAGCGCATCATCGAGCGCTTCCGGGGCCGCGAGGGGCAGGCGGAGCAGGACGCGAAGTGGACACAGCGCGTGACGGACGTGCGCAACTGGTTCAGTTTCTCCGCGTCGGAGCGTTGGCGCGCGGACGACCAGGAGCACGAGCACTACGCGGACTCGGGTGGCAAGTCCGGAGGTCAGAAGGAGAAGCTCGCGTACACAGTGCTGGCCGCGAGCCTCGCGTACCAGTTCGGCTTGCAGTGGGGCGAGACGCGCTCGCGCTCGTTCCGCTTCGTGGTGATTGACGAGGCCTTTGGCCGAGGCTCTGACGAGTCGGCCACGTATGGCCTGGAGCTGTTCCGCCGGCTGGACCTGCAACTGCTCATCGTCACGCCGTTGCAGAAGATTCGGGTCATCGAGCCGTACGTGGCCAGCGTGGGCTACGTACACAACGAGGAGGGCCGCTGCTCGCGGGTGAGCAACCTCACCATCGAGCAGTACCAGGCCGAACGCGAGGCTCGTAGCGCATGAGCCCGGCGCTCGCGTGGACGACACCCGAGGACATCCACGACCAGCTTCGTCGGGTTTGGGAGTCCGGCCGCATCCTCTCCGCCCCGTTGTCCGGGGAGCCTTTGTTCCCCATCACCCTCCGGGTGCGCCGCCCCGAAGGCACGGAGCTGGTGTCACGCTTCGGTGAAGCCCGAGCGTGGGTCCGGGCGTGGGAGGTCGAGAGCGAGGCGCGACGGGGCTCTGGCATCGAGGTGGAGTGGACCGAGGTGCGTCATCGCCAGTTGGGGACGAACCGGTTGCCCCGGGATGTCCTCATCACCAGCCGCGAGGCCGCGCTGAAGCTGCTGCGCAAGTCGGCGGACGCCCGCCGGTTCGACACCCTGGTCGCGGCCACTCTGTCCCGGGCTCCCGTGTTGCGTGAGTGGTTGGTAGGGCACCCTCATGCGCTCTTGAGCCGGGCGGAGGAGTGGGAGCAGGTGCTGGCCGTGTTGGATTGGTTTCGAGCGAATCCTCGCTCCGGGCGCTATCTGCGTCAGGTGGACGTTCCGGGGGTGGACTCGAAGTTCATCGAGCGGCGCAAGGAGTTGTTCGCCGCGCTGCTGGAGCGAGTGCTCCCCACGAGGTCCGACGCCGAGGACGCCGATGCCTTCGAGACGCGCTTCGGCCTGCGCGCGAAGCCGGCTCGGATTCGCTTCCGCTTCCTCGACCCGGCGCTCTTCCTCGATGGCCTCTCGGACGTGACGGTGAACGTCGTGGAGCTCGCGGCGATGCGGCCCCGCGTGGAGCGGGTCTTCATCACCGAGAATGAGGTGAACGGGCTCGCGTTTCCGGAGGTCCCCCGGAGCCTGGTCCTCTTCGGTCTGGGCTACTGGCTGGAGCAGTTGGGCGCGCTGCCCTGGCTGTCACTCGCACGCGTCTACTACTGGGGCGACATCGACACGCACGGCTTCGCCATCCTGGACCGGTTGCGTGCGCTCTTGCCTCATGCCCGGTCCTTGTTGATGGACCACGACGTCCTTCGAGCGCACTCGGCGAACTGGTCTCAAGAGAAAGCACAGCATCTGGGAACACTTACGCGCCTCACCCAACCAGAGGCCTCACTCCTCGAGGACCTCCAACACCAGCGGTTTGGCGAACGCGTCCGGCTGGAGCAGGAGCACGTGGGGTATCGCTGGGTGGAAAACGCCCTGGCACACCTGTCCTTCTGAGACAAAGAAGCCTACCCGCGAAGAGGGAGTGGCGCCTTGACGCACTGGGGTCGCTTCGCTACGAAAGCGCCATGACTACTATCGTCGGTGTCGTAGGCCGTGAGATTCTGGACAGTCGCGGCAATCCCACTGTCGAAGTCGATGTCGTCCTCGACAACGGCGTTCGTGGCCGTGCCGCTGTTCCCTCGGGAGCCTCGGTGGGTACACACGAGGCCGTGGAGCTGCGCGATGGCGACAAGAGCCGCTACCTGGGCAAGGGCGTGCTGAAGGCCGTTGCCGCGGTGAACAACGAGCTGGCCAACGCGGTCCGCGGAATGAACGCGGAGTCGCAGCTCGAAATCGACCAGACGATGATTGCCCTCGACGGCACGCCCAACAAGAAGAAGCTGGGCGCCAATGCCATCCTCGGCGTCTCGCTGGCCGTGGCGAAGGCCGCCGCCGCCGCCCGGGGCCTGCCGCTCTACCGCTATGTCGGCGGCGTCTCCGCCAACCTGCTGCCCGTGCCGATGATGAACATCATCAACGGCGGCGCCCACGCGGACAACGCCATCGACTTCCAGGAGTTCATGATCATGCCCGTCGGAGCGAAGTCGCTCGCCGACGCGGTGCGCATGGGCGCCGAGGTCTTCCACACCCTGAAGAAGGGCCTCTCCGACGCGGGCCATGGCACCAACGTGGGCGATGAGGGCGGCTTCGCGCCGAACCTCACCTCCGCCGAGGCCGCGCTCGACTTCATCATGAAGTCCATCGAGAAGGCCGGCTACCGCCCCAACGAGGACATCTGCCTGGCGCTCGACTGCGCCGCCAGCGAGTTCTACAAGGACGGCGTCTACGACTACGAGGGCGAGGGCAAGAAGCGCTCGGTCGAGGACCACGTGAAGTACCTCGAGAGCCTCGTGGCGAAGTACCCCATCGTCTCCATCGAGGACGGCCTGGCCGAGGACGACATGGCCGGCTGGAAGCTGCTCACGGACCGCATCGGCAAGAAGGTGCAGATTGTCGGCGACGACCTGTTCGTCACCAACGTGAAGCGCCTGGCCGACGGCATCAAGAACGGCATCGCCAACTCCATCCTGGTGAAGGTCAACCAGATTGGCACGCTGTCGGAGGTGATGGCGGCCGTGGAGATGGCGCACAAGGCCGGCTACACCGCCGTCATGTCCCACCGCTCCGGTGAGACCGAGGACTCCACCATCGCGGACCTCGCGGTCGCCACCAACTGCGGTCAAATCAAGACCGGCTCGCTGTCCCGCGCCGACCGCACCGCGAAGTACAACCAGCTCATCCGCATCGAGCAGGAGCTGGGCAAGCAGGCCCGCTACGGCGGCCGCTCCGTGCTGCGCGTGCAGGGCTGAGAGCTCCTCGCGGCGGCCGGGTGGAAGCACCTGGCCGCCGTGCCGTCTCCGTCAGCTCGCGAGCCCCAGGTTTCGCCGCACCGCGGGCTGCCTCACCTTCCAGATGAGGCTGTCCACGATGTAGTGGTGGAAGTTGAGCGTCTGGACGATGAGCAGACTGGCCGCTGGAATCCACCCGAGTCCCTTGAGGATGAAGGTGTAGAGCAGCGCGGCCAACGCCACGCACACCACCAGGTAGTGAAGCATCCGGCGGCTCTGGCTCAGCGAGGACAGGAGCCAGTGCTGCTCGCTCAGCTGGTCCTTGAAGCGGCGGTTGTGGAAGAGCCAGACGATGAGGATGTACTGCGCGTTGTGCCACACGTTGAGGCCCAGCCAGCCCGTCTCCAAGCTGGGGATGAGGAAGTAGCCCAGCGTGAACATGCCCGCGTGCGTGGCCAGGTAGAGCGTCTGGGCGGGGCTGCCGGTACCCGCGCGCAGCGCCCGGGCCTGGAACACGACCCACGCGGCGAACGCGACCAGCGCGCAGGCCGACGCGGCCCAGGCCACATGAGGTGGCACCGGGAGCATGCGCACCTCCAGCTTGAGGAACGTCGTCGCGCCCTGCGACGAGCGAAACAGGAGCCCCGCGAGCGGCAGCAGGTAGAGCATCCACACCGTGGCCGGATTGTCCGCGGGGGGCCGGCGTGAGGCCCGGTCCAGGATGCGGCTGACGCCGTAGCTCTGTCGCAGGTAGTGCCACCCCTGCCAGTAGAAGTAGATGCTCATCAGCGGCCAGACGCCGCCGACCTGATACACCGCGAACGTCCCCGCGAAGACGAGCAGCGGCAGCACCCACAAGTGGAAGCGGTGCTGACGCCGGCTCTCCGCGTCGAAGCCCAGCCGAGTGAAGGTCGACACGACGTGGTGGTAGCCCAGAAGCCACACGTCGATGGTCAACAGGAGGGGGAACAGCTCGGGGTTCACCCACGCGAGCAGGGAGAAGACACACCCCAGCCCCGCTGTCCCAAGAATGAAGAGAAGGTCGAACTGGGAATTGCGAACCCAACCCCAGGACCCTGCCACGGTGTCCGTTCGTGTGCTCACGGCGCGGGATGATACGGGCTGTGTCCATTTCGAGCAAAACGAGCAATGTCGGCAAGTGTGGTTAATGGCAATCGGAGGTGATAATTCTTCTGGGTTGGTAATCGCTCCGTGGATTGATTGTGTTTGGCTTCACAGGCTTGTCGGCTTGATGCAGAGTGCGCGCAACTCACCGTGAGGGAGCGCCCGTGAAGACACTTCTTGTCACCCAGGCGGACCTGCGCAAGTTGGTGCATGCGGTTGGAATCCATGCGCTGATGGACCAGGTCATCGAGGCGGTGGAGGACGCCTTCCGCTCATTCGATACGGCTCGGACGGAGCTGCGGCAGAGAGAGGGATTCACCCTGCGAAACGCCCGGACCGGGGTGCTGGAGTGGATGCCCGTGATGCGGCAGGGGGAATCCATCACCATCAAGGTCGTGGGATACAACCCCAGCAATCCAAAGCAATACGGGGTTCCCACGATCATCGCCACCAACAGCGTGTATGACTGTGGCACGGGACATCTCACCGCGGTGGTGGATGGGGTTCTGGCCACGGCCTTGAGGACAGGGGCCGCCTCCGCCATCGCGAGCAAGTGTCTGGCGAATCCGGACAGCCGGGTGGTAGGTCTTGTCGGGAGCGGGGCGCAGGCCGTGACACAGTTGCATGCACTGTCCCGGCTGTTCTCCATTGAACGTGTGAATGTGTTTGACGTGGACCCGGTGGCGCACCGTTCGTTTGTGCATCGCGTCGGGTTCCTGGGGCTGGATGTTCGCGCGGTGCCGCTGGAGGTGGTGGAGGCGGAGGCGGACATCCTGTGCACCGTGACGTCCGTGGGAGTGGGGGAGGGGCCGGTCATCGAAGACGAGCGGCTGCGGCCGTGGGTGCACGTCAACGCGGTGGGCTCGGACCTGCCCGGGAAATTGGAGCTGCCTCGCTCGTTGTTGGAGCGCAGCCTGGTGTGTCCGGACTTCCTGCCGCAGGCGCTGGTCGAAGGTGAGTGTCAGCAGCTGCGGCCCGAGCAGATTGGCCCCTGCATCATCAACGTCGTGCAGCGCCCCGAGCGTTACGAGGAATGGCGCAGGCGCTCCACGGTGTTCGACTCCACGGGCTTCTCGTTGGAGGACGAGGCGGTGACGCGGGTGCTCACGGAGCTGGCTCGGCGGCACGGGTTGGGATTGGACGTGGAGCTGGAGTGTCTGGCGGGGGATGCGATGGACCCGTATGACCTGCTCCTGCCGGAGCGTCAGCCGCAGCCGGGACACGCGCCGCCTGGAGGGCTCCGGCACACGATTCGCGTGGCCTGAGCCGCGTCTCCGTCTTCTTTGTTTCGCCTCTCACGTGGAGCTCCGTGTCCGCCGAGGGCACGGGGCTTCGCGACGATTCGAGGTCCACCATGACGCAGAGCGAGCAGTCCACCCGGCTGAAGGTGGAGCGCGCGGGCCGTCGGCCGCCGTTGGTGCACCAGCCGCATGACGGGGTGGTGGAGCAGTCCTTCGCCCAGAAGCGGCTGTGGTTCCTCTCCCAGCTCGATGCCGGAGGGGCCTCCTACAACGCGCCTTTCGCGGCGAGATTGAAGGGGCCTCTCGATGCCCGCGCGTTGAGGGAGGCGTTCTTCGCGGTGGTGGAGCGGCACGAGGTCCTGCGCACGACGTTCGGTGAGGAGGAGGGCCGGCCCGTTCAACGCATCCACGATGAGGCGGCGCTGGAGTGGGTGGAGGAGACGCTGGACGCACGGGACGTCCAGGCGCGGGTGGACGCGGAGGCGCGGCGGCCGTTCGACCTGGAGCAAGGCCCGTTGTTGCGGGTGACGCTGTTGAAGGTGGCGGATGAGGAGCACGTGCTGGTGTGGGTGGTGCATCACATCGTGTTCGACGGGTGGTCGGTGGGGTTGCTGGAGAAGGAGGTGAGCGAGGAGTACGGGGCGAAGGTGAGGGGCGCGCGGAAGCTGGAGGTGCAGTACGCGGACTATGCGAGGTGGCAGGGGGAGTGGCTGACGGGGGAGGTGCTGGAGAAGCAGCTCGCGTGGTGGAAGCAGGAGCTGGCGGAGGTGCCGCGAGGGTTGGAGCTGCCGGTGGACCGCGCGCGGCCCTCGGTGCAGACCTTCCGAGGGGCCTTGAAGTGGATGCCGTTGCCGGAGGGACTGGAGGCGCGGCTGCGCGAGCTGTGCCGGAAGGAGGGCGTGACGCTGTACATGGCGCTGTTGGCGGGCTTCCAGGCGTTGCTGGCGCGCTACAGCGGGCAGCGGGACATCGTGGTCGGCTCGCCGTTCGCGGGGCGAGGGCTGCGCGACCTGGAAGGGCTGATTGGCTTCTTCGCCAACATGCTGGCGCTGCGGACGCGGGTGGATGACGTCTCGTTCCAGGAGCTGTGCGGCCGGGTGAAGACGACGTGTCTGGGGGCCTTCGCGCACCAGGACGTGCCCTTCGAGCAGTTGGTGGATGCGCTTCAGCCGGTCCGGGACTCGAGCCGCTCACCGCTCTTCCAGGTGGCCTTCGTACTCCAGGGCGAGCCGTCCGCGGCACTGGCGCTTCCTGGGGTGGCGGCCTCGGATGTCCCGTTGGAGCCTGGGGTGTCCAAGTTCGACGTCACGCTGTTCGCGCGTGAGGGCGCTCGGGGACTGGTGACCTACTGGGAATACAATACCGACCTCTTCGACGAGGAGACGGTGTCGAGGTGGGCCGAGGGCTACGTGCGTATGCTCGAGGCCGTGGTGGCTCGGCCCGAGGTGCGGGTCTCCGAGCTCCCGCTCGTGAGCGCGGTGGAGCGTGAGCGCCTCCTGGTGGAGTGGAACGACACGGGGACGGAGTATCCGCGCGACGCGAGCATCCACGCCTTGTTCGAGGCGCAGGTGTTGCTCACGCCGGAGGCCGTCGCGGTGGAGTTCGAGGGCACTCAGCTGACCTTCGCTGAACTGAACCGGCGCGCGAATCAACTGGCGCATCATCTGCTGCGCGTGGGGGTGGAGCCCGGGAGCCGCGTGGGGCTCTTCACCCGACGCTCGCTGGAGATGGTGGTGGCGACGCTCGGCATCCTCAAGGCCGGGGGCGCCTATGTGCCGCTCGACCCGTCCTATCCCAGCGAACGTCTGTCGTTCATGTGTGAGGACGCGGGGCTGCGGATACTGCTGGTCCATCCCTCGTTGCGTTCGATGCTGTCGGAGTTCGGCGCCGAAGGACTCGCGCTCGAGATGTCGTGGGCGGCGTTCTCTGGCGAGCGCGAGGAGAACCCGGTGACGGTGATTCCCTCCTTGTCGCTGGCGTATGTCATGTACACGTCCGGGTCGACGGGACGGCCCAAGGGCGTCTGCATTCCGCATCGGGGCGTGGTGCGCCTGGTGAAGGGCAGCCGCTTCGCGGAGCTGGGAGTTGGAGAGGTGGTCCTTCAGCTCGCGCCCATCTCGTTCGACGCGGCGACGTTGGAGCTGTGGGGGCCGCTGCTCAACGGCGGGAAGCTGGTGGTGTTCTCCGAGCAGGCTCCCACGGTGGAGGAGCTGGAGGCCGCGCTGGCGCGGCACGGTGTCACGGCGTTGTGGCTCACCGCGGCCCTCTTTGAACAGGTGATGGCCACACGTCCGGAGGCGCTGACTCCCGTGCGACAGCTCCTCACGGGAGGGGATGTGGTGTCCCCGGCCGCGGTACGTGCTCGGCTGGAGCGCGGTGGGCGGGTGGTGAACGGTTACGGTCCCACGGAGAACACCACGTTCACCACGACTCATTCGCTCGTGGAGTCCGTGCAGGCGGGGGCCTCGGTATCCATCGGACGGCCCATCGCGAACACGCGGGTCTACGTGTTGGATGCGGCTCTCGCGTTGGTGCCCATGGGCGTCTGGGGCGAGCTGTATACCGGAGGCGATGGGTTGGCCTGGGGCTATCACCGCCGGCCGGACCTGACGGCTGAGCGCTTCGTTCCGCATCCCTTCAGCGCGGAGCCTGGGGCCCGGCTGTATCGGACGGGAGACCGGGTGCGCTACCGGCGCGACGGGACACTCGAGTTCGCGGGCCGGTTGGATGGGCAGGTGAAGCTCCGGGGCTTTCGCATCGAGCTGGGCGAAGTGGAGTCCGTGCTCGCGCGGCATCCAGGTGTCCGAGAGGTCGTGGTCCTCGCGCGCGAGGATGGACCTGGAGGCCGCTGGCTCGTCGCGTACTTCGTGCCGTCGGACGGAGAGGGCCTCACGGTTCAAGACCTGCGGGCCCATGCACGGGCCCGGCTGCCGGAGTACATGGTGCCGTCGGCCTTCGTCGTGTTGCCCGTGTTCCCGCTCACACCCAACGGCAAGCTGGACAGGAGTGCGCTCCCTTCGCCTCGAGCGGAGGATTCGCGAGGGGGCTTCTCGGCGCCACTCACCGCGATGGAGCAGGTGGTGGCGGATGTGCTCGCGCCGCTCTTGGGGCTGGAGCGGATGGGGCGCGATGACCACTTCTTCGAGCTGGGAGGCCACTCGCTGCTGGCGACGCGCGCCGTGTCGAGGCTGCGCGAGGGCGTGGGGCGCGAGCTTCCGGTGCGAGTGTTGTTCGAGTCCCCCACCGTCGCGGGGCTCGCGGAGCGGCTGGAGGAGAGCCACGGAGCACAACCGCCACCGCTGACCCATCGGCCGCACGCAGGCGTGGTGGCGCAGTCCTTCGCGCAACAGCGCGTCTGGCTCACCTCACAGCTCGATACGGAAGGCGCCTCCTACAACGTCCCATTCGCGCGCCGCTTGAAGGGGGCGTTGAACGCGAGCGCGTTGAGAGAGTCGTTCATGGAGGTCGTGCGCCGGCACGAGGTCCTGCGGACGACGTTCGGCGAGGTGGAGGGGAGGCCGGTCCAGCGAATCCACGAGGACGCGGAGCTGGAGTGGGGGGAAGTCGCGGTGACGGACGGGGAGGTGATGCAACGGATTGAGGTGGAGGCGCAGCGGCCGTTCGACCTGGAGCGAGGGCCGCTGCTGAGGGTTCGGCTGTTGAAGGTGGCGGAAGAGGAACACGTGTTGGTGTGGGTGGCGCATCACATCGTGTTCGACGGGTGGTCGGTGGGCTTGTTGGAGAAGGAGTTGGGAGAAGCGTATCGGGCGAGGGCGAAGGGCGAGGCGCGGAGCGAACAGGCGCTGGAGATTCAGTACGCCGACTACGCGAGGTGGCAGCGGGAGTGGCTGAAGGGCGAGGTGCTGGAGAAGCAGTTGGCGTGGTGGAAGCGGGAGCTTGCGGGCGCGCCCCGCGTGCTGGAGCTGCCGACGGACCGGGCGAGGCCCGCGGCGCGCACGTATCGCGGCGCGCTGAAGCGGGTGGAGCTGCCTGCGGGTCTGGAGGGTCGGCTGCGGGAGCGGAGCCGGAAGGAAGGGGTGACGCTGTTCATGACGCTGCTGGCGGGGTTCCAGGCCTTGCTGGCGCGCTACAGCGGGCAGGACGACATCGTCGTGGGGACGCCGATATCGGGGAGGAACTGGAGGCAGGTGGAGGGGCTGGTGGGGTTCTTCGCGAACACGCTGGTGATGAGGACGGAGACGGGAGGCGCGAACTTCCAGGAGTTGTTGAAGCGAGTGCGGAGGGGATGCCTGGGGGCGTATGCGCACCAGGACCTGCCCTTCGAACAGCTGGTGGATGCGCTGCAGCCCAGTCGGGACCTGAGCCGCTCTCCGCTCTTCCAGGTCATGTTCGTCATGCCTGGGGTCATGTCCCCCATGTCGTTGGAGGGGCTCCAGGTGGAGGAGCTCGACTTCGAGCCCGGGGTGTCGAAGTTCGACCTGACGCTGTTTGCGTGGGAGTCGCCTCGGGGCCTGACCACCTATTGGGAATACAACACGGAGCTCTTCGATGAAGGGACCGTGGTTCGCATGGCGGGACACTACGGCCGGCTGTTGAGCGCGGCGGTGGAGTCTCCGGAGCGGCCCATCTCCGAGCTCCCCCTTCTCGGAGACTCCGAGCGTCGGGCCCTGCTGCGGGAGTGGGGTGCCCGCCACGACTCTACCTACGCACCGGAGCTGATGCACCGATGGGTGGAGGCCCAGGTGGTGCGCACGCCTCATGCGGAGGCGGTCTCGGATGGGACGCGCTCACTCACGTACGCGGAGCTCGATGCGCGAGCGAATCAGCTCGCGCATCACCTGGTGGCCTTGGGAGTTCCGCCCAATGGCTCGGTGGGGTTGTGTCTGGACCGGGCGGGACTCGAGATGCCCGTGGCGGTGCTGGCCACCCTCAAGGCCGGAGCGGCGTTCCTCCCGTTGGACCCGACGTGGCCCATCGAGCGCCTCACGCTCATGTTGGAGGACACAGGCGCGCCCGTCGTGGTGGCGCAGTCACATCTGGTCTCCGCCGTGCCCTCGGGAACGGGTGCGCGGCTGTTGTGCCTGGAGGACGAGGCTCCCTCGATTGCCCGGCGCTCCACGCTCTCTCCGCGCGTGGAGGTCTCTCCAGAGACACACTGCTACTTCGTCTACACCTCCGGGAGCACGGGTCGTCCGAAGGGCATCGTCATGTCCCATCGCGCGGTGGGCAACATGCTCTGGTGGCTGCTGAAGCGGACCGTGACGCCGAAGGCCACCACGCTCCAGTTCGCGTCCCTCAACTTCGATGTCTCGTTCCAGGAGATGTTCGGGACGTGGTGCCTGGGCGGCCGCGTCCTGCTGATGACTCCGGCACTGCGTCAGGACCCGAGCGCGATGCTCCGGTACATGGTCCGCCACCGCGTGGAGCGGTTGTTCCTCCCCTTCGTCGCGCTCCAAGCATTGTGTGACGCGGCCGGGAGCGAGGAGCTGCTGCCGCCCCTGACAGAGGTCGTGACGGCGGGAGAGCAGCTCCAGGTGACGCCCGCGCTCGTGTCCTTCTTCGAGCGGCTTCCAGGATGCGTGCTGGAGAATCAATACGGCCCCTCGGAGGCGCATGTCGTCACCGCGTGGAGGGCCTCGGGGCCGCCGTCCTCCTGGCCCGCGCTTCCTCCCGTGGGTGAGCCCATCACCAACGTGCGGCTCTACGTGCTCGACGCGAAGGGTGAGCCTTGCCCCGTGGGTGTCCCAGGTGAAGTGGGCGTGGCGGGAGCCAGCCTGGCGCATGGCTACCATGGGCGGCCGGACCTGACCGCGGAGCGGTTCCTCCCGGACATGTCGGGCGCCGCTGTTCCAGGGGAGCGCTACTACCGCACGGGTGACAGGGCGCGCTGGCTCGCGGATGGGAACCTGGAGTTCCTGGGCCGCCTGGATGGGCAGGTGAAGTTGCGCGGGTTCCGCATCGAGCTCGGCGAAGTCGAAGTGGTGTTGCGCGCCGTGCAAGGCGTGAGGGACGCGGTGGCGGTGGTTCGCGAGGACGTGCCGGGAGACAGGCGGCTCGTGGGCTATGTCGTGTTTCAAGAGGGGCAGCGCGTGGACCTCGCGGACCTGCGGGCCCAGGTGCAGGTGAAGTTGCCCGAGTACATGGTGCCCTCCGCCTTCGTCGTATTGCCCGCGCTTCCGCTCGCGCCCACGGGCAAGGTGGACCGCAAGGGCCTGCCGGTGCCGCGCGTGGAATCCTCGCGGAGTGGTTACGAGGCGCCGCGCACCGCGATGGAGCGGGTGGTGGCCGAGGTCTTCGGTCCGCTGTTGGGCTTGGAGCGCGTGGGCGTGGATACCCACTTCTTCGGGCAGGGAGGTCACTCCCTGCTGGCGATGCAGGCGGTGTCGCGGCTGAAGGACGTGGTGGGGCGGGAGCTCCCGGTCCGGATGCTCTTCGAGTCACCCACCGTGGCGCAGCTCGCGGAGCACCTGGAGGATGTGCTCGAGGAGGCACGGGATGCGCCGCCTCCGCCCCTCGTCAGCGGGCCTCACGGTGGCGCGGTGGAGCAGTCCTTCGCGCAGCAGCGGTTGTGGTTCCTCTCGCAGCTCGATGCGGGAGGCACCTCCTACAACATGCCCTTTGCGGTGAGGTTGAAGGGCCGGTTGGACACGAGTGCGTTGAGGGAGTCCTTCCGCGCGGTGGTGAAGCGGCACGAGGTCCTGCGGACGACCTTCGGAGATGTGGAGGGAAGGCCCATCCAGCGGATCCACGAGGAGGCGGAGCTGGAATGGGGAGTGGAGGAGGTGGAGGCGAGTGAGGTGCGGGGACGGGTGGAGGAGGAGGCGAGGCGGCCGTTCGACCTGGCGCGGGGCCCTCTGCTGAAGGTGAGGTTGTTGAGGGTGGGGAAGGAAGAACACGTGTTGGTGTGGGTGGTGCATCACATCGTGTTCGACGGGTGGTCGGTGGGCTTGTTGGAGAAGGAGCTGGGAGAGGAGTACCGGGCGAGGGTGAGAGGAGACGAGGGTGGGGAGCGCGCGTTGGAGGTTCAGTACTCGGACTACGCGAGGTGGCAGCGGGAGTGGCTGAAGGGGGGCGTCCTGGAGAAGGAGTTGGCGTGGTGGAAGCAGGAGCTGGCGGGGGCTCCCCCCGTGTTGGAGCTCCCCACCGACAAGCCACGCCCCGTGATGCAGTCCTTCAACGGGAAGCACCTCGCCGTCCACGTTCCCGCCGACCTGGCGGCCGCGTTACGGGAGCGGGGCCGGAAGGAAGGGGTGACGCTGTTCATGACGCTGCTGGCGGGGTTCCAGGCCTTGCTGGCGCGCTACAGCGGGCAGGACGACATCGTCGTGGGGACGCCGATATCGGGGAGGAACTGGAGGCAGGTGGAGGGGCTGGTGGGGTTCTTCGTGAACACGCTGGTGATGAGGACGGAGACGGGAGGCGCGAACTTCCAGGAGTTGTTGAAGCGGGTGCGGAGGGGATGCCTGGGGGCGTATGCGCACCAGGACCTGCCCTTCGAACAGCTGGTGGATGCGCTGCAGCCTGGCCGGGACCTGAGCCGCTCTCCGCTCTTTCAGGTCATGTTCGTCATGCCGGGGCCCACGACGCCCATGGAGCTCTCCGGGCTCACGGTGGAGGAGGTGGCCTTCGAGCCGGGCATGTCGAAGTTCGACCTCACGCTCTTCGTCCGCGAGCGTCCCCACGAACTGGTGGCGTACTGGGAATACAACACGGACCTCTTCGAGGAGCAGACCGTGGCCCGGATGGCGAATCACTACCTCCGGTTGCTCCAGGCCGCGCTCACCCATCCCTCGCTGGAGGTGGCGTCGTTGCCCTTGCTCGGTGAGGCCGAGCGGCATCGGCTCCTGGTGGAGTGGAACGCCACGCAAGCCCCGCGTGCACCGGAGCCCTGTGTGAGCGTGCTCTTCGAGGCGCAGGCCGCGCGCACGCCCGGCGCGGTGGCCGTCAGCTTCGATGACCAACACCTCACCTACGCGGAGCTGAACCGGAAGGCGAACCGGCTCGCGTGGTTCTTGCGCCGGGGCGGCGTGGGGCCTGATGTGCCCGTCGGCTTGTGTGTGAGCCGTTCCCTGGACCTGGTCGTGGGCGTGCTGGGCATCCTCAAGGCCGGCGGTGCCTACGTCCCGCTCGACCCCAGCTACCCGCGTGAACGCCTGGAGTGGATGTTGCGCTCCTCGGGAGCCAGCTGGTTGGTGACGCAGGGCTCGCTCTCCGCGCTTCTTCCCGACACGGGGGCGCGAAGGCTCCTGCTCGACACGGAGGCCGCGCGCTTCGAGGCAGAAGCATTGGAGGACCCGCCGCCGCTGGCGAGGCCGGCGTCCCTGGCGTACGTCATCTACACCTCGGGCTCCACGGGGTTGCCCAAGGGCGTGGCCATGCCGCATGGGCCGTTGCTCAACCTCGTGCGCTGGCAATTGGGCGCATCGCGGATTCCCCAGGGGCGGACGCTCCAGTTCTCCGCGATGAGCTTCGACGTGAGCTTCCAGGAGATGTTCTCCACCTGGGCCGCGGGCGGAGAGTTGGTGCTGATGCGCGAGGAGCTGCGTCTGGACGCTCAAGCGCTGCTGTCGTTGATGGACCAGCGCGGGGTCGAGCGTCTCTTTCTTCCCTTCGTCGCGCTCCAGAACCTCGCGGAGGTGGCGGACCGCGAGGGGCCGGTGCCGCACTGTCTCCGTGAGGTGGTCACCGCGGGGGAGCAACTGCGCGTGACGCCAGCCTTGCGGCGCTTCATGCGACGCTTGCCGGGGTGCGTCCTGCACAATCAATACGGACCGTCCGAAACACACGTGGTGACGGCGCTCACGCTGGAGGGGGACCCGGAGGCGTGGCCGGACCTGCCTTCGATCGGCCGGCCCATCGCGAACGCGCGCATCCATGTGTTGGATGCGCGCATGGGCCCCGTTCCCCTGGGGGTGCCGGGCGAACTGTACGTAGGCGGCGAGATGCTGGCTCGCGGCTACCTGCATCGCCCTGACCTGACCTTGGAGCGCTTCGTCGCGGACCCGCTCGAGACCGAGTCCGGGGCTCGCCTGTACCGAACAGGCGACTTCGCGCGCTACCTGCCCGATGGAACCCTCGAGTTCCTGGGGCGGAGGGACGCACAGGTGAAGGTGCGTGGCTATCGCATCGAGCTTGCGGAGATCGAAGCCGTGCTCGCGCGGCATCCCTCGCTGAAGGACTGCGTGGTGGAGGCGATGCAAGATGGCTCGGGCCTCTCCCGACTGGTGGCCTATGTCGTCGCCGCGCGCGGCGAGCTCCCTCCGGCACGTGAGCTGCGCGACTTCCTCAAGCAGCACTTGCCCGAGTACATGGTGCCCGGTCACTTCATGCCGTTGGAGTCCTTGCCCCTGTCGCCCAGCGGCAAGGTCAATCGTCGCGCGCTTCCGGCTCCCGTCATCGAAAGGGAAGGGCGAGAGACGCGCGCCGCGCCTCGCTCGTCACTGGAGCTCCAGCTCGTGCGCGCCTGGGAGGAGACGCTGGGCGTGCACCCCGTGGGCATCCGCGACGACTTCTTCGAACTGGGCGGACACTCCCTGCTCGCGGTGCGCCTGCTCGGACGGATTCGCGAGCTGACGGGACGGACGCTGCCCGTGGCCGCGCTCTTCCAGGGCGCGACGGTGGAGCACCTCGCGAAGTGGCTCGCGCGTGAGCCAGGGCCGCACTCGACACGGGTGGAGCTGCGAAGAGGCAGGACGAAGCGCCCCTTCTTCTGCGTGCACCCCGTGGGAGGAACCGTGCTCGCCTATGCGGAGCTCGCGCACTTGCAGGAGCGCGACCAGCCCTTCTTCGGCTTGCAAGCGCCAGGGCTTGATGGCGAGGCGACGCCGCTCGACAGCGTGGAGGCACTGGCGGCCCACCACCTCCAGGTGATTCGCGCCGTGCAGCCCCGAGGCCCCTACCTCCTCGGCGGGTGGTCCATGGGCGGCACGCTCGCCTTCGAGATGGCGCAGCAGCTTCGAGAAAAGGGCGACGAGGTGGAGCTGCTGGTCCTCATCGACACCTACGCCCGCCCGGGGCCGGTCGATGCGGAGTGGTTGGAGCCCGAGCGCCTGGGCTCGCTCTTCTTCAAGGACCTGCTGCGCGCGGCGGGCGCGGAGCTCCCGTTCTCCGAAGAGGAGCTCGCGCGGATGCCCGCGGACGTGGTGCTGCGAGAGCTGGAGAAGGCGGGACGCGCGGCGGCGGCGTTGCCAGAAGCGGGACTCTCCGCGCTGCGCGCCGTGTTCGAGTCCAACCTCCGGGCCGCCTGGCGCTATGTGCCTCGGCCCTACACGGGGGCGCTGCTCTCGCTCGAGTCGAGCGAGTCACCGCGTCCCCACGAATGGGAACACCTGGCGAGGGGCGGCGTGCAGGTGCACACGCTCCCGGGTGACCACTACGCCTTGCTGCGTCCTCCAGGTGTGCAGCAGCTCGCGGCGATTCTGCGCGAGGCCCTGGCGCGCTTCCACGCGGGCGCCCGTCCTCGGAGCGCGTCCGCATGAAACCTGGGACGTCGCGGGTGCATCGACTCGGTACGTCACGACCGCGGCACCGCTGGGATTCATGTTCTGAAATAGCTGAGAAATGTGGCCTTGCTGCATTCGCGTGCCTTCCTTGGCTTGTCTTGACGAGGGCGGGGAAGGCTCACAGACTGCACGCGCCTAGGACTCAGCGAGGGGGCGCGGAGTTGAACGCCTCAGGTCCCCGTTTCCGTCAGCGAAAGCGCCGGCGGTTGGAGGAGGAGCAAGGGCATGCATGCACTGACGAAGCAGTCGGAATCGGCCGAGCAGGCGCGGTGTCCCACGTGTTCCCAGCCCATCGATGGCGAAGGCCGCGTGGAGGGCGAGGTGCTCACGTGCGCGGGGTGTGACGGAGAGCTGGAGGTGGTGGGCCTCAACCCGCTGCGGCTCGAAGAGGCACCCGAAGTCGAGGAGGACTGGGGCGAGTAGCCCCGAGGCCGACATGAGCGCGAACGAGACAGCGGAGCAGCCCGCTCCATCCCCAGGCAAGGTCTTCGCCCAGGCCGTCGCCCTTCAGGGGAAGAACGCCTCGGTGGAGTTCTCCCACACCATCACCGAGCAGTTCCCAGGCTTCAAGCGGCGGCCGCGCATCGCCGTGCGTGGGTTGTTCAAGGTGGTGAAAGCAGACGGCGCCAAGGTCAAGTACTGGCACGAGAAGCCACCGGACACGCCGCTCGCGGTGACGGTCGAGGACGTGGGGCTCCGGCCCGAGGCGGCCTTCGAGTTCCACACGGACCTGGCCGTGCTCAAGCCGACGTCCGCGTGGATTCAAGTGCCACCGGCGCTGCTGGACGACCCGGAGACGCTGGCGACCTTCATCGACTTCCGCTTGCTGGTGCGGCTGTGTACGGCGGAGAACCAGGCGCTCGCCCGAGGCCGCGGCGGCGACCGTGTGCGCGGCCTGCTGGAGACACCGGGCATCACCCGGCTCCCCGCGCGCTCGGACCCCATCTCCTCGCTGCTGGCCGCGTGCGACCGGGTGGAGCAGATGGGCGGCAGCGCGGATGGAATCCTCGTCAACCCGGCGGACTACTACCGGTACTTCGTGGGACGCGGCGGACTCTTGGCGGATTTGACCAGCATGGGCGTGCGCATCGCGCGAGCGCGCATGGTGGAGCCCGGCCAGGTCATCGTCGGGGACTTCACCGCGGCGGCCACCATCTTCGACAGCGGCCGCTCCTCCATCCGCTTCGCGGAGCCCCCACCGGGCATCTTCCCGCGCCAGGGATTGGCGGTGTGCGGCGAGATTCACGAGGCCCTCGTCGTCCACCTGCCCACCCACTTCTACGTCGCCTCGCTCGTCTGAGGCGACGTGAGGAGAAGCCCGCTCAGGGCTTCTCCGCGTGGACGATGGCGTACTCGTCGCAGTTGAACAGCGTCAGCCACTGGAGCTGTTCGAACTCCATCTGCCGGGCACGCCGCACGTCCTCGCGCACCTTGGCGACGGTGACTTCGCCCGGCTGCCGCTCGGCGGCCGTCATGCCTCGCAGCGCGGCCAGCGCGGTGTTGACGGCGGGGTAGACGTCCGACGCGATGGACTCCAGCCGCGCCTTCTGGAATCCCGCCTGCCGCAGCTCCGCGAGGTAGCGCTGCGTCGTCCAGACATTGGCCTCCGGAAAGGCGATGCGGCCCCGCCAGTAGCGGTGGCGCAGGCGGCGGCGCAACCCGCTGCCCGTCTCGCGGTCCGTCTTCTGGCACATGTCCGCCATCACCAGCCGGCCCCCCGGACGCAGCACCCGGAAGGCTTCGTGCAAGAAGTCACCGCGGGTCCGGAAATGCATGGCGGACTCCAGCGCGAAGACGACGTCGAACTCGCCCGAGCCGTACGGAATCCGTGTCGCCGAACCCAATTCCAATCGGACCACGCTCTCCAGCCCCGTCAGCTTGACGCGCTCCTGGCCGATGCGGACCTGGTTGGGTGTGACATTGATGCCAATGATTCGCGCGGGACGGTATTCCTCCGCCCAGAGGATGTCCTGGTCCGCATAGCCAAAGCCGCAGTCCAGCACCGCGTCATGCTCGCTCAACCGCGCCGTGCGTGCGAGCAGGTGGGCCATCTGCGCCTGTGCGGTCTTGAACAGCTCTCCCACCCGCTCACAGTTCGTCTCGTCCACCCGCTCCACATCGCGCCAGTAGCCCAGGTTGATCCAGAACGGCTCCCGCCCCGTGACGACGTGGATGTCTTGCGGCTTGGGGAGCCCGGTGACCCAGGCGCCTGTCTCGTTGGAGTAGAAGCGCTCCGGGTCCGCCAGCACCGCGCTCTTGAGCTGCCTTGCGACCTGCATGACGTTGAACATCACGAGCCTCCTCGACAGCGATGCCAGTCATTATGACTGGAAAAGCATTGTTTGAGGAGTTGTCAGGTTTGAAAGGTGCTGAGAGGGAGTCCGCCGTGACGGGCCCTGGAGCCCGTCACGGGGGAGGAGGTGCTACTTCAGGAGTTCGCCCCGCTCGGCCTTCTCGACGAGCGACGCGGGGGGCAGGAAGTGTTTGCCATAACGCTCCGCCAATTGGCGCGCCCGGAGGATGAAGCCCTTCAGGCCGGTGCCGGTGGGGCCCTCGTAGCCGTTGATGAACTGGGCGACGCCCCCTGTCCACGCCGGGAAGCCGATGCCCAGGATGGAGCCGATGTTGGCGTCCGCCGCCGAGCGCAGCACGCCCTCGTCGAAGCATCGCACCGTGTCAATCGCCTCGGCGAAGAGCATGCGGTCCTTCATGTCCTCGAACGGGATGGTGTGGCCCGCGCGGGTGAAGTGCTGGGCGAGGCCCGGCCACAGCGACGTGCGCTTGTCATCCACGTAGTCGTAGAAGCCACCGCCGGTGGAGCGGCCCTTGCGCCCGTGTTTGTCAATCAACGCATCGATGACGGCGGCGCTGCCGTGGTCCACCCACGTCTGGCCCGCGGCCTCCACGGCGGCCTTCGTCTCCTGACGAATCTTGCGCGGCAAGGTCAGGGTGAGCTCGTCCATGAGCGACAGCGGCGCGGCGGGGTAGCCCGCCTGGAGTCCCGCCTGTTCGATGGACGCCGGGGCCAGGCCCTCGCCCACCATGGCGATGGCCTCGTTGAGGAACGTGCCGATGACGCGGCTGGTGAAGAAGCCGCGGCTGTCATTGACGACGATGGGCGTCTTGCCAATCTGCACCGCGATGTCGATGGCCTTCGCCAGCGTCGCGTCGCTCGTCTTCTTGCCCGCGATGAGCTCCAAGAGCGGCATCTTGTCCACGGGGGAGAAGAAGTGCATGCCCACGAAGTCCTCCGTGCGCTTCACGCCCTCCGCCAGCTGGGTGATGGGCAGCGTGGAGGTGTTGGACGCGAGCACCGCGCCCGGGGCCACCACGTCCTGGACCTCCTGGAAGACCTTGTGCTTGAGCTCCACGCTCTCGAACACGGCCTCGATGACCAGGTCGCACCCCTGGAGCGCGGACGCGTCCGCGGTGGGGACGATTCGCGCCAGGAGCGCGTCGGCCTTCTCCTTCGTCGTCTTGCCCTTCTGGAGCGCCTTCTCCACGAGCTTGACGGAGTACTGCTTGCCCTTCTCCGCGGCCGCGACGCTCACGTCCTTGAGCACCACGTCGATGCCCGCCTTGGCGCACACGTACGCGATGCCCGCGCCCATCATCCCCGCGCCCAGCACGCCCACCTTCTTCGCGGTGTGCTGCGGGTAGCCCTTGGGGCGCCCGCCGCCGGAGTTGATGTGCTGCATGTCGAAGAAGAACGCCTGAATCATGTTCTTCGCGACCTGGCCCGTGACGAGCTCGGTGAAGTAGCGCGACTCGATGGTGAACGCGGTGTCCACGTCCACCTGCGTGCTCTCCACCGCGACCGCCATGATGGCGCGCGGCGCGGGCATGTTCGTGCCCTTGAGCTGCTTGCGCAGGTTGGCGGGGAAGGCGGGCAGGTTGGCCGCGAGCGCGGGCGTGGACGGAGTTCCGCCCGGAATCTTGTAGCCCTTGGCGTCCCACGGCTGCTGCGCGCTCGGGTTCGCCTTCACCCAGGCCTTGGCCGCCGGCAGCAGCGCCTCCACGGAGTCCACCACCTCATGCACCAGGCCCACCTCCTGGGCCTCCTTGGGGCGGTAGCGCTGGCCCTGGAGCAACACCTTCATCATCGCGTCCACGATGCCCAGCATGCGCACGGTGCGCACCACTCCGCCGCCGCCGGGGAGCAGCCCCAGCGTGACTTCCGGCAGGCCAATCTGCGCGCCCTTCACGTCGGCGACGATGCGGCGGTGACACGCGAGGGCGATTTCAAGCCCACCTCCCAGCGCCGCGCCGTTGATGGCGGCGACCACGGGCTTGCCCAGTGTCTCCAGCGCGCGCAGCTGCGCCTTGATTTCCTGACCGAACTCGAAGGCCTGCTTCGCGTCCTCCTTGCGGATGCGCAACAGGTCCTTGAGGTCTCCACCGGCGAAGAAGGTCTTCTTCGCGGAGGTGAGGATGACGCCGGTGATGGAGGCCTTCTCCTTGACCAGCCGGTCCACCGTCGCACGCATGGACGCGATGTACGCGGCGTTCATCGTGTTGGCGGACTGGTTGGGGTCGTCCAGCGTCAAGAGGACGATGCCGTCGGCATCCTGTTCCCAGCGGATGGTGTTCTGCTCGCTCATGGGATTCGCTCGAATCTTTCGAAAGGGAGTCGCTCGGACTTCAGACGCGCTCGATGAGGGTGGCCACGCCCATGCCACCACCGACGCACAGGGTGATGACGGCACGGCGGGCATCTCTGCGCTCCAGCTCGTCCACCATCGTCCCCAGAATCATCGCCCCGGTGGCGCCCAGCGGGTGCCCCAAGGCGATGGCGCCGCCGTTGACGTTGAGCTTGTCGCTCGGGATGCCCAGGTCCTTCTGGTACTTGAGCACCACGGAGGCGAAGGCCTCGTTGAGCTCGAACAGGTCGATGTCCTTCACGGACAGGCCCGCGATGTCGAGCAGCTTGCGGGTGGCCGGCAACGGGCCGGTGAGCATGATGGTCGGCTCGGCGCCGGACGTCGCCACCGCGGCGATGCGCGCGCGCGGCTTCAGGCCCATCGCCTTGCCCGCCTTCTCGGAGCCGATGAGCACCAGCGCCGCCCCGTCGACGATGCCGGAGGAGTTGCCCGGCGTGTGCACGTGCTCGATGCGCTCCACCGCGTGGTACTTCTGGAGCGCCACCGCGTTGAAGCCGCCCATCTCCCCCATGCCCGCGAAGGAGGGGCTCAACTGGCCCAGCGACGCCACCGTGGTGTCCGGCCGCATGTGCTCGTCGCGGTCCAGGATGGTCAGGCCGTTCTGGTCCACCACGGGGACGACCGACTTCTTGAAGTAGCCGTTGGCCCAGGCGTGGGCGGCGCGCTGCTGGGACTGCGCGGCGTAGCGGTCCACGTCCTCGCGCGTGAAGCCCTCCAGGGTCGCGATGAGGTCCGCGGAGATGCCCTGCGGCACGAAGTACGTGTCGTAGTTGGTGGCGGGGTCCATGGCCCACGCGCCGCCGTCGGAACCCATGGGCACGCGCGACATGCTCTCCACGCCGCCCGCGATGACCAGGTGCTCCCAGCCCGAGCGCACCTGCTGGGCGGCCATGTTCACCGCCGTCAGGCCGGAGGCACAGAAGCGGTTGAGCTGCACGCCACCCACCGTGTCCGGCAGGCCCGCGGCCAGCACCAGCGTGCGCGCGATATCCGCGCCCTGGTCCCCCACCGGCGAGACGATGCCCAGCACCACGTCGTCGATGTGCTTGGGGTCCAGGTTCGGGTGGCGCTGCTTGAGGGCGTTCACCAGCCCCACGAGCAGGGACAGGGGCTTGGTGCCGTGCAGCGCGCCCTTCTTGCCCTTGCCGCGGGGAGTACGGACGGCGTCGTAGATGAATGCTTCCTGGCTCACCGGGAGCCTCCTTGGGAATCCGGTTGGACAGACCTGTGACGGAGGAGGCGAGTATCCGCGAACCCGTGGGGATGGGGTATCCCTTCCTGCGGAACTCATACCCTCCGAGAAGTCGCGGAGGACCTTGCGCGACAGGTGTCTGGGATTGCGAGGAGGCGGCTCCCGGCGGGAGCGTCAGAAGTGGCCGCCGAGCCCCAGCACGGCCCGGTCCTGGACCACGCCCATGGATGGCGTGAGGCCCAGCGGGAGGCCGAACTGGCCCTTGCGCGAGTCCCTGGGCGAGCGGGGGTGGCGGAACTCCTCGACGTCGTCGGTGTCCGAGTCGACGACGAGTCCGAGATAACCCAACCCCAGGCCCGCGCCCACGACGAGGCCCCCGAGGATGGCGCGCTGGCAGAACTCGTCGTTGGTGTAGTCGGCCGCGCAGGCGGTGATGCCAGTGACGAGCCCCACGCCGGTGAGAATCAAGGGCACCAGCCAGACGTGTGTGGGGATGGGCTCCTCGTCACCCATGTCGATGGTGAAGGCGCGCGGACGGCCTTGGGATGCAGCTCGAGAGGACCTCTCGACGCGTTCTTTCACGCGGGCCAGCCGCAGCCCTTGCGCGAAGTCGAGGGCACAGGGCTCCGCGGCGAGGACCGCGCCGGGCGTGGCGAGCCAGAGACACAGCCCGAGGATTGCGGGAACGGAGGTCTTCATGTGGGGGACGTCCAGGAGGCGGCGCGGACCGGCCCCGCGCACCGGGCAAAATCGTGCGCACTTCGACAGAAACGCCGCCCCTGTATTCACCCCGATTCCAGATTTTTTGCGCACGGGGGCCGGAGGGGCCCCTCGGCGCGACCTGTCACGTCGTCTTGCGTGTGCGGGCCTGGAGGGTCTGCCGCGCGGCTTGAATCGTGTTCGCCAGGAGCATGGTGATGGTCATCGGGCCCACGCCACCGGGGACGGGGGTGATGGCCTCGGCGACCTGGCTGACGGCGTCGAAGTCCACGTCGCCCACCATCCGGTAGCCGCGCGGTGAGCTTGGGTCCGTGACGCGGTTCTGGCCCACGTCGATGACGACGACGCCGGGCTTCACCATGTCCGCGGTGATGAGGTTCTGCTTGCCCACGGCGACGATGAGGATGTCCGCCTGGCGCGTGAAGGAGGCCAGGTCGGGCGTGTGGCGGTGGGTGAGGGTGACGGTGGCGTCGGGGCCGGGCGCCATCAGCAGGGACGCCAGCGGCTTGCTGACGATGAGGCTGCGGCCCACGATGACCACGTGCTTGCCGCGCGTGGAGATGTCCTCGCGGCGCAGCATCTCCATGATGCCCGCGGGGGTGCAGGGCACGAAGGCGCGCGGGTCCCCCACGAAGGCCAGGCCCGCGTTCTGCGGGTGGAAGCCGTCCACGTCCTTGTCCGGGTGGATGTGCTCCAGCACGGCCTTGTAGGGGAGGTGCGCGGGGAGGGGCAGCTGCACCAGGATGCCGTGGACCGTGGGGTCGGCGTTGAGCTGGTCGATGGCGGCGAAGAGCGCCTCGGCCGAGACATCCTCTGGCAGGTTGAGCGTCTGCCCCTTCATGCCGAGCGCCTCGCACGCGCGAGTCTTGCTCGACACATAGGCCTGGCTCGCCGGGTTGTTTCCCACGAGCACCACGGAGAGTCCGGGGGTGATGCCCTGGGCCTGGAGGTCCGCCACCTGCTGGGCCATCTCGGCCCGCATCACCCGGCTGATTTCGGTTCCGTCAATGTTCCGCGCCATGGGGGCCTCCATACGTCATAAGCCGGAGCTTGCCGCGCTCTTTCTGGGCGGAAGCGCCCCCTGGCCGCAAGTGTCCAGGGGGCGTGGGAGGAGGCCTAGTAGCGGTAGGTCTCCTGCTTGTACGGGCCCGTCTTCTTCACGCCGATGTACGCGGCCTGCTCCTCGGTCAGGTCCGTGAGCTGGGCGTTGAGCTTCTTGAGCTGGAGGCGGGCGACCTTCTCGTCCAGGTGCTTGGGCAGCACGTACACCTTGCCCACCTGGTACTTGTCGCTGTGCGAGTACAGCTCAATCTGCGCGATGGTCTGGTTCGCGAAGGAGCTGGACATCACGTAGCTGGGGTGACCCGTGCCGCAGCCCAGGTTCACCAGCCGGCCCTTGGCGAGCAGGATGATGCGCTTGTTGTCCGGGAAGATGACGTGGTCGACCTGGGGCTTGATCTCCTCCCACTTGTACTTCTCCAGGGAGGCGACCTCGATCTCATTGTCGAAGTGGCCGATGTTGCACACGATGGCCTGGTCCTTCATCTTCGCCATGTGGTCGTGGGTGATGACGCTCTTGTTGCCCGTGGCGGTGACGAAGATGTCGGCCTTGTCCGCGGCGTAGTCCATGGTGACGACGCGGAAGCCCTCCATCGCGGCCTGGAGCGCGCAGATGGGGTCGATCTCCGTCACCCACACCTGGGCGGACAGCGCGCGCAGCGCCTGGGCGGAGCCCTTGCCCACGTCGCCGTAGCCCGCGACGACGGCGATCTTCCCGGCGATCATCACGTCCGTGGCGCGCTTGATGCCGTCCACCAGCGACTCACGGCAGCCGTACAGGTTGTCGAACTTGCTCTTCGTCACGCTGTCGTTGACGTTGATGGCGCGGAACAGCAGCGTGCCCTTCGTGGACATCTCCTGGAGGCGGTGGACGCCCGTCGTCGTCTCCTCCGTGACGCCCATGATCTTGGCCGCCTTGCGCGTGTACCAGGTGGCGTCCTGGGCCAGCTTCGCCTTGATGGAGGCGTACAGCTCCCGCTCCTCCTCGCTGGTGGGGTTGGCGATGACGCTGGGGTCCTTCTCCGCGCGCTTGCCCAGGTGCATGAGCAGCGTCGCGTCGCCGCCGTCGTCCAGAATCATGTTCGGACCTTCGTGGTCGCTGCCCGCGGGGCCGAACTCGAAGATGCGGTGGGTGAAGTCCCAGTACTCCTTGAGCGTCTCACCCTTGTGGGCGAACACCGGGGTGCCGTTGGCGACGAGCGCGGCGGCGGCGTGGTCCTGGGTGGAGAAGATGTTGCACGACGCCCAACGCACCTGGGCGCCGAGCGCCTGGAGGGTCTCCACCAGCACGGCCGTCTGGATGGTCATGTGCAACGAGCCGGTGACGCGCGCGCCCTTCAGGGGCTGCTGCTTGGCGTACTCGTCGCGGATGGCCATGAGCGCGGGCATCTCGCTCTCGGCGATCTTGATCTCCTTGCGCCCCCACCCGGCGAGCGAGAGGTCGGCGATGGCGTGGTCCTGCTTCTGGTGCGGAGTGACAGCGGTCATGGCATGGGCTCCTGATTGAGGTCGCGTGGCGCTTCGTACGAGGGTCCACCGAGCCGAGGCAAGCGTTCTCACCCTCGCAAGCTGCGCGTACAGGTGAGTGCCGTTGGGTCCATCTCCTTCGAGCCTGGGGCTTGGGGCCTCGCAACACTCCTCGAAGTCGCGGGCGAAACTACGGGAAGGCTCGGCGAATTTCAAAGGGAGATTGCCTCCCCGGGGGACGGGCTGACGGCCTCCGGACGCCTACAGGGTGGCCGCCGGTGGGAGACGCGTTCTCCGGCCGGAAGGGGCGCGCCAGCCCGCCAGGCCCGCCGGGAAGTGGGCTCCGTGCGAGCGGGATGCCCGCAGCCCGCCATGCGGGGACGCCCCGCGGGCAGGTCCCCGGCTGGCACCGGGGAACGTGGCAATCATTAACAATAATTGACGGCGGGGCGCCGTGTGTCCAATGCATTGCATTCGGGAGTCCATCTTCGTGGTGTGACGTCGGTTTTTGCGTCATGCGGGTCGCGGCGCAAATCCTGCGCGCGCATCGGTCGCGGTGTTTTCCGGTGGGTCTGTTCTGGGATGTACGGTGTGGCGCTGTGGGATGTGAAAATGTATGGGATTGTTTGTCGGGGAGGTGTAGAGAGCGCGGGCGTCGTCAGGGGTTCCCGCGTTTTGTGTGCTTTTGAAGGTTGGCTGCGAGGCACGGAATGGATGAGGGTGGGTGTAGCGCCGAGCTGGACGGCGGCGAGTGGATGGCCATCATCGGTCTGTCCTGTCGGCCCCGTGCGGCTCTGCGTGATGTCGAGGATTTCGATGGCCACTTCTTCGGTGTCTCTCCCAAGGACGTCAGCAGGCTCCATCCGCGACAGCGGTTGATGCTCGAGCTGTCGTGGGAGGCCCTGGAAGACGCGGGGATTGCGCCCCGGTCCCTGCGCGGCTCCCGCACGGGCGTATTCACAGGCGTCACCCAGAGAGACTCAGCGGGCCTTCAATTTTATTCAGACAGTCAGGGGGGCGTGGGGGGCTGTGTCGCCCGCTGTGTCTCCTATTGTCTGGGCTTTGCGGGCCCAAGCCTTGTCATTGACACGACCCGCGAATCCTCGCTGTTGGCGCTGGATGAAGCCTGTCGCAGTTTGCGCGCGGGCGCGACGAGCCTGGCGCTCGTGGGGTGCATCCCGGTCCATGGAGGGGAGGACGCTGGGGTCCTCGTGCTCAAGCCATTGTCGCGAGCGCTCGCGGCGGGTGACTCCATCCGCTGTGTCGTCCGGGAAGGCACGCTGGACGGCGGGGAGGTGGACGGGGTGCCGCTGGACGACGGGGCCGGATTCGCGGGGCTCGTCCAGCGAGCGCTCGCCCTCCAAGACCCGGGGCATCCGCGCCGCGAGCCGCCGAAGCACTTCGACGCGCCGCGCTCCCTGATGCGGACGGCGCTCGCCGCGTGGCCAGCACCCGAGTCCTCCAGGCGGGCGGGCCGCCGCTGCCACATCTTCGTCAAGGACCACCCTCTCCCCTCCTATCCGGTGCGGGTGCGCCAGCAGGAGCAGCCGCCTCCTCCCAAGGTGGCCTTCGTCTTCGCTGGCGCGGGATCGGCCTGGTGGGGAATGGCTCGGGAGCTGATGGGCTCCGAGCCCGTCTTCCGCTCCTGCTTCCAGTCCTGTGACGCGGCGTTCCGGACGATAGGTGGGTGGTCGCTCGTGGAGGCGCTCTTCGCGCCCCTGTCCCGGTCGGGACTGGCTCGGGGGGCGGTGCAGCTCCCGGTGGTCCTGGGGATCCAGATTTCGCTCGCGGCGCTGTGGCGGGACTGGGGCATCGAGCCTGGCGCGGTGATGGGCTTCAGCGCCGGCGAGTGGGCGGCGGCGCATGTGGCGGGGATTCTGTCCTTGGAGGAGGCCTTCGCGCTCGCGCATCACTTCCTCCAGGTGCTGCGCGACGTCTTCGGTGGCGCGGGCATGGCCGTGGTGGGGTTGCCGGCCGCCCAGGTGGCGCATCGCCTTGGGGCCTTCTCGGGCCGTGTCGCGATTGCCTCCGAGAACAGCCCGGTCTCCACGGGGATTGGAGGCGAGCCCGCGGCGCTCCAGGCGCTCACCGAGCAGTGGCGGGCCGAAGGGGTCTTCGCCCGGATGGTGGACATCGACGTCTATGGCCACATCCCCCAGGTCGAGCCGCTCATGGCGCACTACCTCCGGGAGTGTCCGGCGCTGAAGCCCCTGCCTGGGCGAATCCCCATGCTCTCCACGGTGACGGGCGCCATCGCGGATGGCCCTTCGATGGGGCCGTCCTATTGGGCCGACCACATTCGCAAGCCCGTGCGTTTCTCCTCCGCCGTGCAGGCGCTGCTCGAGTCCGGACACGAGGTGTTCCTCGACGTCAATCCGCACCCCATCCACGCGCGCTCGGTCGAGGAGCACTTCGCCGGCCGTCCGGGCGGGGCGTGTGTCATCGCGAGCATGCTTCGGGGGGAGGACGCCCAGGTCACGCTGCACCGAGCGCTCACGGCCCTCCTCGAAAAGGGGTGCGTGGCTCGCGAGGAGCGCGTCGTCCCGCTCTCGCACGTGCCGGCCGCCCTTGAGGGGCCCGCCGAGTTGTTCGTCCTTTCGTCGAGGACCGAGCAGATGCTTCGCGAACAGGCCCGGCGCGTCGCCGAACAGCTCCGCGAGCAGGACGGCGCTTCGCTGTTGGATCTCTGCTTCACGGCGGCCCTGGGGCGCGACCACCACGAGCACCGGTTGGCCCTGGTGGCGAGCTCGCGGCGCTCCCTGGCCGAGGGCCTGGCGGCGTTCGCGCGGCGGGAGTCCCTCCCGATTCCGTCGGCCCAGGGGGTGGTTCGCCCGGGTTCGTCCGTCCGTGTGGGCTTCGTGTTCCCAGGTCAGGAGTGCTTCCCGCTCGGCCAGAGTGCCGCGTTGCTGGAGGAGCCTTGCTTCAGGGAGTGCTTCGAGCGCTGCGAGTGGAGCCTGCGTTCGCTGACCGGCGCATCGCTCATCCAGTCGCTTCAGTCCGGGCAGGTCCAGCCCGACGTCGGGCCGCCGCTGCTCTTCGCGTTCCAGGTGTCGCTCGCCGCGCTCTGGTCCGCGTGGGGCATTCATCCCGATGGCGTGGTGGGGCAGGGCGTGGGCGAAGTCAGCGCGGCCCACGTCGCGGGGGGGCTGTCGCTCGAGGATGGCATGGCGCTCGTGGTGGGCCACGCGCGCGCCCGGGCCTCCCTGGCGCCGTCGGTGCCTCTGTATTCAGCACGGCGCGGAGGCCGTCTCCGCGCGGCGGACCTCGACCCGGTCCACTGGCGGGAATGCCTCGGGGGGCAGCGGACCGTGTTCGAGTCGGCCGTCGAGGCGATGCTCGCGGATGGCCTTCGTGCCTTCGTGGAGCTGGCTCCGCGTCCGGTGCTTTCGCACGCCCTGCGTCGCCTGATGGATGCCTCGGGCCTCGCGGAGGGCAGGACCGCCGTGTGCTCCGCGCACCGGGACGGGCCGCCTCGCGGCGTGCTGCTGGAGACGTTGGGGATGCTCCACACGCTGGGGCGCGAGCCCCGGTGGAAGGGGCTCTTCTCCAAGGGGGGACGTATGACCAAGCTGCCGCCGCAAGTCTGGCGAAGTGAACACCAGGGCTTCCACGCCGCGCGAGGACCGGAGTCTGGCGCTCCCTCCACGCCTCCACCGGCGACCACGGCGGTCCGCTCCGCGGGAAGGGTGGAGCCCATCGCCGTGGTGGGGATGTCGTGCCGGCTGCCGGGCGGAGTCCGCAGTCCAGAGGACTTCTGGCGCTTGCTCTCCGAGGGTGGGAACGCGGTGCGCGAGGTCCCCCCCGACCGATGGAACCTGGAGGCCTGGTACGACGCCGACCCCGAGGCACCGGGGAAGATGTACTCGAGGCACGGCGGGTTCCTCGATGACGTGGATGCCTTCGACGCGTCCTTCTTCGGCGTCTCGAGGGTGGAAGCCCGGTCGATGGACCCGCAGCAGCGGATGTTGCTGGAGCTGAGCTGGGAGGCACTGGAGAGCGCGGGGTTGGCGGTGGAGCGGCTTCAGGGGTCCGCCACGGGCGTGTTCGTCGGCATCTGCTTGAGCGACTACGCGCACCTGGAGCTCCACGCGAGGGACCCGCGTGGCATCAACGCCTACTCGGGCTCTGGGAGTGTCCACAGTGTCGCGGCGGGTCGAATCGCCTACGCCCTGGGCCTGGAGGGGCCCGCGGTCGCCGTCGACACGGCGTGCTCCTCCTCCCTCGTCGCCGCCCATCTGGCATGCCAGAGCCTGCGGGAAGGGGAGTGTGACCTCGCGCTCGTGGGCGGCGCGAGCCTCCTGTTGTCGCCGCGGATGTCGGTCTACTTCTCCAAGCTCCGGGTCCTGTCGGCCGATGGCGCCTGCCGGGCCTTTGACCACGCGGCGAGCGGCTATGTCCGGGGCGAAGGGGCGGGCGTCGTGGTCCTCAAGCGCCTGTCGGACGCCCTCATGGAAGGGGCTCCCATCCTGGGGGTGCTGCGAGGCTCGGCTGTCAGTCAGGGAGGTCGCTCCAACGGGCTCACGGCCCCCAGCGGTCCCTCGCAGGCGCGTGTCATCGAGCGCGCGCTCCGGCAGGGCGGTGTCGCGCCTCTCGAGGTCGGCTACGTCGAGGCCCATGGGACGGGGACCTCCCTGGGGGACGCCATCGAGGTGGAGTCCCTCGCCTCGGTGCTGGGCCAGGGGCGTCCTCGCTCGGCGCCCCTGTGGCTGGGGTCGGTGAAGACGAACCTTGGACACCTTGAAGGCTCGGCGGGCATCGCCAGCCTGCTCAAGGTTCTCCTCGCGTTGCGGCACCGGGCGCTGCCGAAGAACCTGCACTTCGACACACCCAGCCCATACATCCCCTGGTCCGAGATTCCCATCCAGGTGGTCACGGAGCTGCGTGAGTGGCAGGTCCCTCCGGGCGGCCGGCGAGTGGCCGGCGTCAGTGCCTTCGGGTTCAGCGGGACGAACGCGCACCTCGTCGTCGAGGAGGCGCCGCCGTGTCCCCGCCGGGCCGAGGTCTCCGAGGACGCGGAACGTCCGGAGTTGCTGGTCCTCTCCGCGAGAGACCCCGAGGCCCTGCGGGAGTCCGCCGAGCGCTTCCACGCGATGCTCATGGAGCGGGATGGGCCGATGCGAGACGTGTGCTACTCGGCGAGCTGTCGTCGGAGCCACCATGAGCATCGGCTCGCCGTGGTGGCTCGTTCCAGGAGTGAGGCAGCAGAAGCCCTCGACGCCTTTCGCCGTGGGCCACCCCCCGCGAAGGCGCACGTTGGCTTCGCGCCTCCAGGGGACTCTCCAGGGGTTGTCTTCCTGTTCAATGGCTTGGGAGCACCGTGGAGTGACGCGGGTTGGAAGCGCCTCGAAGAGGAGCCGGCCTTCCGCGAGTCCCTGCGGTCCGTGGATGAGGTGCTCACGCGCCTCTCGGGCCAGTCGATTCTCGAGGAGCCTGGCCGCGAGCCTCCGCGTCCTGAGGGGACGTGCCTCTCAGGACCCGCGCACCTCGCCCTGCAACTGTCGCTCGTGGCGCTGCTTCGCTCCTGGGGCATCGAACCGGGCGCCGTGCTGGGTGTCGGCCTGGGGGAGGTGGCGGCGGCGTATGTGGCGGGAGTGCTCTCGCTCGAGGACGCGGTGCGCCTCTGCCTGGCTGACGATGCGGCGGGGGCGAAGGAGGTGAGCGCCCGACTGCCGGTGCTCCCCATCTACTCGTCGGTCCGCGGCGCGCGCGCGGTGGTGGGGGACTTCGAAGAGGACCATTGGAAGCGCGACATGCATTCGCCCGCGCGCCTCGAGTCCGCGCTCGAGGCCGTGGCGGGAGATGGGCACACGCTCTTCGTCGAGCTGGGCTCCGAAGCGTCCCTGTCGTCCGTTGTCCAGGCGTGTCTCCAGCGACAGGGGAAGCGCGCGACGGTGCTGACGGCGCTGCGGCGCGGTGAGCCCGAGCGCCGCTCCCTGCTCTCGGTGTTGGGGGGCTTGTTCGTCGAGGGTGTCTCGCCCGAGTGGGCCCGGCTCTTCCCAGAGGGGGGCGCGTGGGTGCCCCTTCCGTCGTACCCGTGGCGCAAGGAGCGCTACTGGGTTTCGACCCCCGAGCCCGAGCTCCCCGTGCCCATGCAGGAGGAACGCGGCCTTGCGCCTGCCGTGCTGGCCGGGCTCGTGGCCGCGGCGCCAGAGGCAGTGCGTCTGGAGCCCGCGGTGCTTCCTCCGCTCCATGAACTGGTCCAACTGCCCCCCGAGCAGCGTCGCGCATGCGTCGAGACCTTTCTGCGTGGAGAGGTCGCCACGCTCCTGGAGCTCTCGGGGGACCTGCCCGATGGGCGGCAGCCGCTCGTGCGCTTCGGCTTCGACTCCCTCATGGGGATGAAGCTCAAGGCCCGGCTGGCACAGACGCTGGGTTTGACGGTGTCCGCCGTGCTGCTCCTGAGCGGGATGAGCCTGGATGGGCTCGTGAAGCTCGCCCTCGAAAACCTCGATGCCTTGCCGCCTCGTCCCGAGGTGGCCACCAACGACTCCATGGAGGAGTTCCGATTTTGAATGCCACCGAACTCATTTCAGAGCTGGTGCGGTTGGGTGTGGAGCTCAATGTCGAGGACGAGCACCTGCGCATCCGCGCCGCGCGCAACGTCATCACCCCGGAGCTCCAGAAGCACATCGCGGCCAGGAAGGACGAGATACTGGCAGCGCTCCGTGGGCGGCAGCCTCGCGCAGACGTCTCTCACGAGCCCTTTCCCCTGACGGACCTCCAGGAGGCCTACCTGGTGGGCCATGGCACCGACTTCGGCGTCGGGGGTGTCTCCTGTCACCTGTACCACGAGTTCGACGGACAGGGCTTGGACCTCGAGCGGCTGTCGCGCGCCTGGCAGCGCCTCATCGACCTGCACCCCATGTTGCGCTCGGTGGTGCTCCCCTCGGGTGAACAGCGCGTGCTGGAGAGCGTACCGCCGTTCTCCATGCCGGTGCTGGACCTGCGTGAGCAGCCGCCGGAGGTGGTGGAGGCGAAGCTCGCCGAGGTCCGCCGGGAGCTGTCGAACCGCTCCACGCCCCCTGGCCACTGGCCCACCTTCGAGCTGCGCGCGACGCTCCTCGACGC
This sequence comes from Myxococcus stipitatus, assembly GCF_037414475.1. The sequence continues at coordinate 8,389,578 of NZ_CP147913.1, forward strand.
GGGCAGGGCGCGCATCCACGTCGACCTCGATGCCATCACGATGGACGCCGCCTCCATGATGGCCCTCTCCGACGAATGGCGCGCGCTCTACGCCGAGCCGGACCGGCGCCTGGAGCCGGTGCCCGTGACGTTCCGGGACCACGTCCTCGCCGAGCGAGCCTCGCGGGAGACGCGCGGCTACCTGCGCGCGGAGGCGTACTGGACCTCTCGCCTCGAGGTCCTTCCCGACGCGCCGGTGCTGCCGCTGGCCACCTCGCCGGAGCACCTGGTCCGGCCCGCGTTCCGGCGTCTGCGCGGTGGCCTGGATGCGCGCCGCTGGGCGTTGTTGAAGGAGCGCGCCGCGGAGGCGGGGCTCACGCGCTCAGGCGTGGTCTGCGCGGCGTTCGCGGAGGTGCTCGCCGCGTGGAGCGAGAGCCGGCGCTTCTGCCTCAACCTCACGCTCTTCCAGCGTCCGCTCATCCATCCGGCCATCGACAAGGTGGTGGGGGACTTCACGACGAACGTGCTGTTGGAGGTGGATGGAAAGGGCACGACGTTCCGCCAGCGGGCGGTGGCGCTTCGGGACCAGCTCGCCCGGGATATCGAGCACGTGGAGTTCAGCGGCGTGCGAGTGATGCGCGAGCGCGCGCGGCGCGGGGAGGGGAGCGGAGGGCTGATGCCCATCGTCTTCACGAGCCTGTTGGGGCATCGCTCCGCCAAGGCGGAGGGGGGCCTGCTCTTTGGCTGGTTGGGCAGGCAGGTCCACGCCATCTCCCAGACGCCGCAGGTGTGGCTCGACCACCAAGTGCTCGAGGACGACGGCATGCTCCGCTTCTCCTGGGACAGCCCGGAGGGGCTCTTCCCAGAGGGGTTGCTCGAGGATGCCTTCCGCGCGCAGGAGGCCTTGCTCGCCCGGCTCGCGGACGACGTCGCGGCGTGGGACGAGTCCGCGCCCGTGCGGCTCCCCCTGGAGCAGGCCGCGCGGCGTGAGTCCTTCAACGCCACGGCGGCGCCCATCCCTCAAACCCGGCTGGATGACCTCTTCCTCGCGCAGGCGGAGCGCGCGCCGGAGCGCGTGGCGGTGGTGGGTGAAGGACGCTCGTTGACCTATGCCCAGGTCCGAGGGCAGGCGGGGGCGTTGGCCGGACATCTGATGGAGCTGGGAGCCCGGCCCGATGAGCTGGTGGCCGTGGTGCTGGAGAAAGGCTGGCGTCAGGTCGTCGCCGTGCTGGGCATCCACCTGGCGGGCTCCGCGTATCTCCCCATCGAGCCCTCGCTCCCGGAGGAACGCCGCCGGTTGTTGCTGTTGGAGGGGCGGGTCCGCGTCGTGGTGACGGACGCCTCGCGCGCCGAGAGCCTCGCGTGGCCCGAGGGGGTACGGGTCGTGACGCTTCCAGACTCTGCGGAGCGCTGGCCTTTGCGCCCCCCGTCGCGGTCGGCTTCGGAGCTGGCGTACTGCATCTACACGTCGGGTTCGACGGGGCGTCCCAAGGGCGTGATGATGGAGCATCGCGCCGCGGCGAACACGCTGCTGGACATCAACGCGCGCTTCAAGGTCGGCCCGGAGGACCGCGTCTTCGGGTTGTCGTCCCTGGGCTTCGACCTCTCGGTCTACGACATCTTCGGAAGCCTCGCCGCGGGCGCGGCGCTCGTGCTGCCGCGGCCCGAGGCCACCTGGGAGCCCGCCAGTTGGATCGGGTGGCTGCGAGAGCACCGGGTGACCGTGTGGAATTCGGTCCCCACGTTGATGGAGATGCTGGTGGACCTGCTCGAGTCGCGGGGGGAGCGGCTGCCGGACTCCCTGCGGTTGGTGCTGCTCAGCGGCGACTGGATTCCCATCACCTTGCCGGACCGCATCCGGGCGCTGTCCAGTGAGGTGCGCGTCATCAGCCTGGGAGGCGCGACGGAGGGCGCTGTCTGGTCGATTCTCCATCCCATCCACAAGGTGGAGCGGTCGGCGCGCAGCATCCTCTATGGCCGCCCCATGGCCAACCAGCGCTTCCACGTGCTGGACGAGTCCCTGGCTCCACGGCCCGAGCATGTCCCAGGGGACCTCTACATCGGCGGCGCGGGACTGGCTCGCGGCTACTTCAACGACGAGGCGCGGACCCGCGAGCGTTTCATCGAACATCCGCTCACGGGCGAGCGCCTCTATTGGACCGGAGACCTGGGCCGTTTCATGCCCGGTGGGGACATCGAGTTCCTTGGCCGCAAGGACTTCCAGGTGAAGGTGGGCGGGCACCGCATCGAGCTGGGGGAAATCGAAGCCGCGCTCCTCAAGCACCCCTCGCTGCGAGACGCCGTGGTGGCCGCCCCGGGTGAGCGGACGCTGCGAAGGCTCGTCGCATACGTCGTCCCCGCGGCCGGACAGAGCACGCCCTCGGATGAAGTGCTGCGCCGGTTCTTGGGCGAGACCCTGCCTCACTACATGGTCCCCGGCGTCTTCGTCAGCCTGTCCGAGCTGCCCCGGTCCGCCAACGGCAAGGTCGATCGCAAGGCCCTGCCCGAACCCGTGACTCAGACGCCGCGGCCACCGGGCGCTCCGGATGCGAGAAGCAGCCCGCTCTTCGCGAAGGTCAGCGAGCTCGTCGCGGAGACCCTGAAGCGTCCCAACATCGACCCGGAGGCTCCGTTGCTCCGGCTCGGCGCGACCTCGGTGGAGCTCATCAAGCTGGCGACCCGGCTGGAGCAGGTGTTTGGACACCGGCCCCGGATGACGGAGTTCCTGACGCTCCGGAACATCATGGAGATTGTCGCCTACTACGCCGAGCGTCAGGCCCCGGAGGCGCGCAGCGAGGGCTCGAGGACCGAAGCGGGATTGATTCTGGACCTCGAACAGCGCGAGGCCTGGAAGAAGGCCCGCCACGGTGTGCGTACGTTCGACACGGGCACGGCGGTGGTGGCGCTCTCCGGTGACTTGGGCGAGGAGGAGCTCCGCAAGCGCGGCCTGTCCCGAGTCAGCCACCGGAGTTTCTCCTCGGCGCCGGCGCCCGCGCAGGCGGTGGGGCGGCTGCTGTCGTGCCTCTGCTCCGTCAACGCCGATGGCCGCTTCAAGTACCAGTACGGTTCGGCGGGGAGTACCTATTCGGTCCAGCTCTATCTGGCCGTTCCCCCCGGGAGAATCCAAGGACTCGAGGCGGGGGCGTACTACCTCGACCCCGTGCGCCATGGCCTCGTCCGGCTCGCGGACGACAGCGGGGTGGACGCGTCGCTCCATGCGCCCACCAACCAGCGCGTCTTCGCGGGCGCGGCCTTCTCGCTCTTCCTGGTCTGTGATCGGCGTGCCGTCGAGCCTTTGTATGGCGAGAAGTGGCGGGACTTCGCGCTGCTCGAAGCGGGGCTCATGTCGCAGCTCCTGGAGATGCGAGCCGGCGAGCAGCAGTTGGGCCTGTGTCAGGTGGGGGATATGCGCTTCGAGCAGGTGCGCGCCGCGTTCCGTCTGGAGGAGCGGCATGTGTATCTCCATGGCCTGCTGGGGGGCGCGCTCGCCTGGGAAGAGGGGGCGCTATGAGTGCGTCGAAGCTCATCGCCGAGCTCCACCAGAAGGGCATCGAGGTGTGGGCGGAAGGGGACGCCCTGCGCTTCCGCGCGCCGCCCGGGCACCTCACTGACGCGCTTCGCGCGGCCCTGCGCGAGCAGAAGTCCCAGCTCCTGGAGCACCTGCGCTCTTCTCCTCGCGCCACCGACGAGGTGCGGGCGGCGGTTGTTGCTCCGCCCGAGGATGCGCGCTTCTCTCCGTTCCCGCTCACCGACCTGCAGAACGCCTATTGGGTGGGACGGCAGGACGCCTTCGACGCGGGGGGCGTGTCGGCCCATGGCTATCTGGAAGTGGCGTTCGACGTGCTGGACCCGGAGCGGCTGGAGCGGGTGTTCCAGCGGCTCATCGAGCACCACGACATGCTGCGCATGGTGGTCCTGCCGACGGGCGAGCAGGTGGTCCTCGCCTCGGTGCCGCCGTTCCGCATCCCCGTGCACGACCTGACGCAGGCGTCGCAGGGAGAGGTGGACAGGTGCCTCCAGGCGACGCGCGACGAGCTCTCGCACCAAGTGCTGCCGGCGGACCGCTTCCCGTTGTTCGACGTCCGAGCCACGAGGCTTCCTGGGGGGACCGTCCATCTCCACGTCAGCTTCGACCTCTTGATGGCGGACGCCTTCAGCGTCCAGCTTCTCATCGAGCAGTGCACCCTGTTGTACCAGGACCTGGACGCGCCGCTGCCTCGGTTGAAGCACACGTTTCGTGAGTACTTCAGCGAGCTCGCGCGGCGCCGACGGGAGCAGGGCGCCTCGGCCTATCAGCGCTCGCTGGAGTACTGGCGCAACCGGCTCGCGACACTGCCGGGACCGCCCGAGCTGCCGCTCTCCGCCGACGCGGATGTGAAGGGGCCGCGCCGATTCGTGCGCAGGAAGGCGGAGCTGGAGCCAGCCGCTTGGAGTGCCTTGCGGCGCAATGCCTCGGCCGCGGGCGTGACGGCCTCCATGGCGTTGGGCGCCGCGTTCGCGGAGGTGCTCCGCGCACACAGCCGGAGCAGCCGGCTGACGCTCAATCTGACGTTGTTCAACCGGTTGCCGCTCATCGAGGACGTGGAACAAATCGTGGGCGACTTCACGTCGGGCATCCTGCTGGAGGTGGATGGCACCCGCGTGGAGTCCTTCGCTCAACGGGCGCTGCGTCTTCAAGGTCAGTTCTTCGAGGACCTGGAGCACTCGACGGTGTCGAGCGTGCAGGTGATGCGGGAGGCGAACCGGCTGGGCCGCCTGGACACCAGCACGGGCATGCCCTACGTGTTCACGAGCCTCCTCTCGGAGACGGGCCGTGCCCTGCGCCTGGGGCCAGGGGTCCGTATCGTCGAGGTCATCAGCCAGACGCCGCAAGTGTGGCTGGACCATCAGGTCTTCGAGCTCAATGACAGCCTGTACTTCAGTTGGGACGCCGTCGAGGCGCTGTTCCCTCCGGGGCTGTTGGACACACTCTTCGCCGCCTACGTCCGACTGATTCGCCGGTTGAGCGAGGACCCCTCCGCGTGGGACGCCCCCGCGCGTCAGGCGCTCCCTCCCGAGCAGCTCGCGCGCCGGGAGTCCTACAACGCCACCCAAGGGGCCGTGTCGTCGGCGCGGATGGAGTCGTTGTTCCTGCGGCGAGCGGCGGAGCATCCGGAGGCTCCGGCGGTCATCGCGGGGGACACGGTGCTCCGTTATGGCGAGTTGGAGGACCGCTCGGCGCGGGTCGCGTCCTGGCTCCAGTCACGAGGGGTGGGGCCGGACGTGTTGGTGTCGATTGTCGCGGAGAAGGGGCTGGAGCAGGTGGTGGCCGCGATGGCCATCCTGCGCGCGGGCGCCGCGTACCTTCCCCTGGACCCGGCGTTGCCCACGGAGCGGCTCCACGAATTGCTGCGAGACTCAGGCACGCGGTGGGTCCTCACGCAGTCGCACCTGGAGGAGTCTCTGCGCTGGCCCGAGAGCATCGGGCGGCTCGCGGTGGACCAGGCGATGACGCTTCCGTCGCCAGAGGGCGGGCTCCCCTCGCGCGAGGGCAATGGCCTGGCCTACGTCATCTACACCTCCGGCTCGACCGGCCGGCCCAAGGGCGTGATGATCGACCACCGGGGCGCGGTCAACACGCTGCTCGACATGAACGAGCGCTTCGGCGTGGGCCCGGATGACCGCGTCTTCGCGCTCTCGTCGCTCAGCTTCGACCTGTCGGTCTACGACGTGTTCGGAACGCTGGCCGCGGGGGCCGCCATCGTGATGCCGGCGCCCGGGACGCAGCGGGACCCGGGGCACTGGCTGACCCTGCTCGAGCAGGAGCGGGTGTCGGTCTGGAACTCCGTGCCCGCGTTGATGGAGATGCTCATCGAGTTCATCGAGGGCGAGGGGCGGCGGCTCCCTGATTCGCTGCGGCTCGTGTGGATGAGCGGTGACTGGATTCCCCTCACCTTGCCCGGCCGCCTCCACGCGAGGGGCCGGAACCTGGAGTTGGTGAGTCTGGGAGGCGCCACCGAGGCGTCCATCTGGTCGATTCTCCATCCCATCCGGGACGTGGACCCGACATGGCGCAGCGTTCCGTATGGCGCGCCCATGGTGAACCAGCGCTTCCACGTGTTCGACGAGGCGCTGGAGCCTTGTCCGGAGTGGGTGACCGGGCAGCTCTACATCGGCGGCGTCGGCCTCGCGCTCGGGTACTACGGCGACGCGGAGCGCACGGCCTCGCGCTTCATCACGCATCCCCGGACGGGCGAGCGGCTCTATGCGACCGGGGACCTGGGGCGCTTCCGTCCGGAGGGCTTCATCGAGTTCCTGGGGCGCGAGGACTTCCAGGTCAAGGTGCAAGGACACCGCATCGAGCTGGGAGAAATCGAGGCCGCGCTGAGCACACACCCGGCGGTGCGTGGCGCCGTGGTCAATGCCGTGGGGAAGCCTGGTGGGGCCCGGCGGTTGGTGGCCTACGTCGTCCCGGACGCCATTCCGACGAACGTGCTGGCCCAGGAGCCCGTGGAGGCTCGGCTCGCGGAGGCCCATGAGCCGGAACCTCGGCTGGGCGTCATCTCGGACCCTATCGAGCGGCTCGAGTTCAAGTTGAAGAGCCCCGGGCTGCGAGACGACGTGGGCCACCGGGATGCCGTGTCGCTCCCTCGGCCGGTGCTCGACGCGGAGGCCCTGCGGAGAATCACGGCACGCAAGAGCCATCGCTCGTTCCGCTCGGGCCAGGTCCGCTTCGAGCAGCTCGGGGAGTTGCTGAGCTGCCTGATGCAGGTGCCTCTCGAGGACTCGCTGCTCCCCAAGTACCAGTATGCCTCGGCGGGGGGGCTCTATCCGGTCCAGGTGTATCTGCACGTGAAGCCCGAAGGCGTCACGGGGCTCGCGGGAGGCACGTACTACTACCACCCCAAGCACCATCAACTGGTGTCGCTGTCGCCGGGCGCGGCGATGAGCCGGAGTCAGCACGCTCCAGGCAACCGCGCGGTCTTCGACGGCGCGGCGTTCTCCCTCTTCCTCGTGGGGCAGCTGAACGCCATCCAGCCCTTGTATGGAGAGATGGCGCGGGACTTCTGTCTGCTGGAGGCCGGCTACATCGCGCAGTTGCTGATGGGCTCCGCGGCGGGGGGCGCGCTGGGACTCTGTCCGGTGGGCGGTCTGGACTTCGAGCCGCTGCGCCAGCAATTCGCCCTGGGGGAGCAGCAGGTGCTGCTTCACAGCTTCCTAGGGGGCGAGGTCAGCACGGTGGCGCCGGAGGTCCGGCCCGACGTGAAAGCGGTCCCAGGCGCATTGCTCCCCGAGGAGCTGCGCCGACACCTCATCGCGAAGCTTCCGGACTACATGGTCCCCAGCACCTTCGTGCTGATGGACGCGCTGCCGCTCACCTCCAACGGCAAGGTGGATCGCGACGCGCTTCGTCCACCCGTCGACGCTCCAGCCACGGCAATGCCCAAGGCGCGGGCGCCCCGGACGGAGATGGAGCGCTCGTTGGCCGCCATCCTCCAGGAGGTGTTGAAACTGGAGGACGTGGACGTCCATCGGAACTTCTTCGACCTGGGAGGTACATCGGTCCAGGTCGTGCAGATCCATCGCAAGATGCGGGAGCGGCTCAAGGTGGACCTCCCGATTGCGCAGATGTTCCGCTTCACCACGGTCAGCGCGCTGGCGGAGTACGTGTCGACCCGAGGCACCGGAACGTCCGGCATGGCCCCCCGCGTGGAGGTCCGCCGCGAGGCGCCCCAGCCGAACAAGGTCCGTGTCCCGGAGGCGCGTCCGGATGCGGGGCTGGAGTCGGCGATTGCCATCGTGGGGATGTCCGGGCGTTTTCCCGGGGCCAGGAACCTGGACGAGTTCTGGCGGAACCTGCGTGAGGGCGTGGAGTCGGTCACCTTCTTCACGGAAGCAGAGCTGCGAGGCTCGGTGTTGGAGCCCTCCCAGTTGGACCAGCCGGGTTACGTCCCGGCGGGCGCCATCCTCGACGATGTGGAGCTCTTCGACGCCGAGCATTTCGGCTTCATGCCGAAGCAGGCGCGGCTGACGGACCCGCAGCACCGCATCTTCATGGAGTGTGTCTGGGAAGCCATCGAGGACGCGGGCTATGACCCGAAGCGGCTCGACAAGCGCGTGGGCGTCTATGCGGGCTCCATTCTCAGCAACTACCTCCTGTACCACCTGGGGCAGACGGTGGGGCGCGAGGGCATTGTCCGCGACCTTCAGACGTTGATTGGGAACGACAAGGACTATCTGGCCACGCACGTGTCCTACCGGCTGGGATTGAAAGGGCCCAGCGTCAGCGTGCAGACGGCGTGCTCCACCTCCCTGGTTGCGGTGCATCTGGCCAGTCAGGCCCTGCGCAACGGTGAGTGCGACATGGCGCTGGCGGGAGGCGTGGCCGTGCGGCTGCCGCAGCGCTCCGGCTACCTCTACGAGCAGGGGGCCATCCTCTCTCCAGATGGACACTGCCGCGCGTTCGACGCGGAGGCCCAGGGGACCCTCTTCGGAAGTGGCGCGGGTGTCGTGGTCCTCAAGCGGTTGAAGGACGCGCTCGCGGAAGGGGACTGCGTTCGCGCGGTCATCCGAGGCTCCGCCGTCAACAACGATGGCGCGATGAAGGCGGGCTACACGGCGCCGAGCCAGGAGGGGCAGGCCGCGGTGATATCCGCCGCGCTGTCCGCAGCGGGAGTGAGTCCCTCCAGCATCGGCTACGTCGAGGCACACGGCACGGGCACGCCCCTGGGGGACCAGATTGAGTTGTCCGCGCTCCAGCAAGCCTTCGGAGTCGAGTCGGTGGACGCGGGCGCGGGCACCTGGCCCATCGGCTCGGTGAAGACCAACGTGGGGCACCTGGAGGTGGCCGCGGGTATCGCGGGGCTCATCAAGACGGTGTTGTCGCTACAGCACCGGGCCCTTCCTCCCAGCTTGAACTTCGAGCGTCCTCAGGCCGACTTCGTGCGCAGCCCCTTCACCGTGAACACGCGCCTCACGGAGTGGCGCCGCACCGCGACGCCGCGCAGGGCGGGCGTGAGCTCGTTTGGCATTGGCGGGACGAACGCGCATGTGGTGCTCGAGGAAGCACCCGAGGTGGGGAGGCGGGAAGAGAAGGAGGAAGGGAGAGCGAGGGTGTTGGCGCTGTCGGCGAGGAGCGAGAAGGCGCTGAGGGAGTTGGCGGGGAGGTACGCGAGGGGAGCGGAGGGAGAGGTGGGGGACGTGTGCTTCACGGCGAACGAGGGGAGAGGGAGGTACGTGGAGAGGGTGGCGGTGGTGGGGAGGACGCTGGAGGAGATGAAGGAGGAGTTGAGGAGGTACGAGAGGGAAGGTGTGGTGGAGAAGGGGGCGGTGGGGAAGGCGAAGAAGGTGGGGGGAGAAGAGGTGGTGATGCTCTTCACGGGGCAGGGGGGGCAGGAGGAGGGGATGGGGAGGGAGCTGTACGAGACGGAAGAGACATTCCGGGAAGAGATGAGGAAGTGCGACGAGGTGGTGAGGAGGGAGATGGGGGAGTCGCTGGTGGAGGTGCTGTACGGGGGGAAGGGGAAGTTGCTGGAGAAGGCGAGGATGTCGCAGGCGGCGTTGTTCGCGGTGGAGTACGGGCTGGCGAAGGTGTGGATGAAGTGGGGAGTGAAGCCAGCGGCGGTGATGGGGCACAGCCTGGGAGAGTACGTGGCGGCGTGCGTGGCGGGAGTGTTTGGGGTGGAGGAGGGGCTGAAGCTGGTGATGGAGAGAGGGAGGTTGATGGAGGGGTTGGAGGGGAAGGGGAGGATGGTGGCGGTGATGTGCGGGGAGGAGGAGGTGAGGAGAGAGGGGGGAGGAGGGCTGATAGCGGCGGTGAACGGGCCCGAGGAGGTGGTGCTGTCAGGGAGGGAGGAGGAGGTGGAGGAGGTGGTGGAGAGGCTGAGGGGGAAGGGGAAGGAGAGCCGGAGGCTGAAGACGACGCATGCGTTTCATTCGGAGTTGATGGAGCCGATGAGGGAGGAGTTGGAGAGGGTGGCGGGAGAGGTGAGGATGGAGAGGGGGGAGGTGGAGTGGGTGTCGAATGTGAGTGGGAGGGAGGTGAAGGGGGACGAGGCGAGGAGTGGGAGGTATTGGGGGAGACACCTGAGGGAGCCGGTGAGGTGGTGGGAGGGATTGAAGGGGTTGTATGAGAAGGGGTACCGGGTATTCGTGGAGGTGGGGCCGAAGGCGACGCTGACGGGGATAGGGAAGAGGTATCTGGGAGGAGGGGAGTGGGTGGGGAGCCTGAAGCCGGGGAGGAGTGACAGAGAGGAGCTGCTGGGGAGCGCGGCGCGGTTGTATGTGAAAGGGGTGGAGGTGAAGTGGGGGGAGATGGAGGGGGGCAAAGAGAGACGGCGAGTGCCCTTGCCCACGTATCCCTTTCAACGCGAGCGCTTCTGGCTGGAGCGCCCTCGAGAAGACAGACATCCAGGCGCATCGTTGTCCACCGGCCCCGGGCTGCTCGGCCGCCGCATCCAGTCGCCCGCCCTCAAGCAAACAGTCTTCGAATCGTCCATCAGCGCGGGCGCGTGGACCTTCCTCTCCGACCATCGTGTCCATGGTGTCTCGGTGCTGCCGTCGACGGTGCTGATGGAGATGGCGCGCGCCACGGCGCTGCGGCTCCTGGGCGCTGGCGCGCATGCGGTCGAGGACCTGAGCATCCATGAGGCACTCGTCCTCCACGGCGAGACGGCGCGAACGGTCCAGCTCATCGTGCCGGCGGAAGGCGGGGACTCGCTGCCGTTCCAGGTCTTCAGCGCGGACGCAGCCGCGACGGAGGCCGAGTGGAAGCTTCATGCGTCCGGCAGACTCCAGCGGGCCGCGAGGGATTCCACCGCGCCGGAGCCGCGTGCCCTCGAGACATGGCTCTCACGGTGCCCGAAGGAGGTCCCTGTCGCGGCGCTCTATGAACACTTCCAGTCGCGAGGGATTCAGTACGGCCCGTCTCTCCGGGGAGTCGAGCGCATCTTCTTGGGGACGGGCGAGGCCCTGGGATGGATTCAGCTCCCCGCGGACCTGGCGTCGGATGGGTTGGGTGGTGCGCTCCATCCCGTGCTGCTCGATGCGTGTCTCCAGGTCTGTGGCGCGCTGTTCCTCGACGGTGGCGCGGGCTTGTCCGAAGGAACGCTCTACCTGCCTGTCTCGATGAGGCAGCTCCGCGTGTGGCGTGAGCCTGGGACCTCTTGCTGGAGTCATGTGTCCATCACGCAAGAGACCTCGGCGGCCGGCGTGACGTTGGTGGGGACGGTCCGCCTGTTGGATTCATTGGGCGCGGTGTGCGCCGAGCTGGAAGGGCTCCGGTTCCAGCAGGTTGGTTCCTCCGCGTTGCAGCGGCTGCTCGGAAAGGGGCGGGATTGGACCTACGAGGTGAGCTGGGAGCCGCGTCCCTTGGCGGTCCCGGTGGAGCGCACGGACCGCCCCGAGTCCTGGGTGGTGTTCTCCGATGCGGGAGGCGTGGGGACCGAGCTCGCCCGATTGTTGGAGGCCCGTGGCTCGCGGTGTGTGTGGGCGCGTCCTGGCGCCGCTTATTCCTCTCACGAGGGGCGGAGCTTCACGCTGGACCCCTCGCGTGTGGAGGACTTCGCCCGCTTGTTCCAGGAGGTCTCCCGTGACGGAGCGCCACCCTGCCGGGGTGTCGTGTTCCTCTGGGGACTTGATGCGGGGCAGGAGTCCGCTGTGTGTCAGGGCGCACTCCACCTGAGCCAGGTGCTCGTGGGCTGGGGCATGGCGGTTCCTCCTCGACTCTGGATGGTGACGCGAGGAGTCCAGCGCACGAAACACGAAGCCTTTGTCCCGGCGGTCGCTCACGCCGAGCTGTGGGGCCTCGGGCGCACCCTGGCCCTGGAACAGCCTGCCACCTGGGGGGCGCTCATCGACCTCGACGCGGCCGCACACGAGCGTGATTCAGCGCGGGTGATGGCCGAGCTTCATCAGCCACCCGAAGGCGAACAGGTCGCCTACCGGGACGGCCGGCGCTTTGTCGCGCGGCTCACACGTTGTCCGGTGGCTGCTTCGGTCCGTCCGCCAGCGGCGCGTGTCCGCCGCGACGCGAGCTATCTCATCACGGGAGGTCTGGGCGCCCTGGGGCTCCTCGTGGCGCGGTGGCTGGTGGGCCAGGGGGCCCGGCACCTGGTGTTGATGGGGCGCTCGCCCCAGGGCGAGACCTCTCGCGAGTGGGTGCGCTCACTGGAGAACGAAGGGGCGCGCATCGACTGCGTGCAAGGGGATGTGTCGCGTCCCGAGGACGTGTCACGCGTCGTGGCGGCCATCTCGCGGAGCGGGCATCCCCTGCGCGGCGTGGTGCATGCCGCGGGTGTCGTGGACGATGCGACGCTCCCGTCTCTCGACTGGAAGCGCTTCGAGCGGGTGCTGGCCCCCAAGCAGCAAGGGAGTTGGAACCTGCACCAGCAGACGAAGTCCCTCCCCCTGGACTTCTTCGTGTTGTTCTCCTCGTCGTCCTCCGTGCTGGGCGCCGCGGGGCAGGCCAACTACGCGGCGGCGAATGCGTTCATGGATGTGCTCGCGCAGCACCGCCAGGCGCTCGGGCTTCCGGCCGTGAGCATCAACTGGGGCCCCTGGAGTGGCGACGGCATGGCGGCCGCGCTCGAGGTGCCGGAGCAGCGGCGATGGTTCGACTGGATTGAACCGTCCCAGGGGCTGGAGCTGCTGGGCCAGGTCATGGACTCGGGGCGCCCCCAGGTGGCGGTGCTGCCCGTGGACTGGCGCCGGTATCTCCAACGCCAGGCGGACCTGGGCGCAGTGGGAATCCTGCGGAGCGTGCTCGACGACGCGCGGGTGACCATGCCCCGGCCGGACATCGTGCCGATGGTGGACCGGCTGAAGGGACAGCAACGCAAACGCCAGCAGGAGACACTTTTCGAGCACGTCCACCAGCAGGTCGCACAGGTGCTGGGATGGGATGCCTCGAAGCAGATGCCGGGGAACCAGGGCCTGTTCGATGCGGGGCTCGATTCGCTCCTCGCTGTCGAACTGCGCAATCGGCTCCAGCGGAGTCTGGGCGTCGAGCAGCCCTTGTCGGCAACCCTGGTGTTCGAACACCCGAACATCGACTCCCTGACAGCTCACCTGGCGACGGAGGTCTTCGCGCTAGGTCCTTGGGTGGCTACCGAGCAACCCGCCCTCTCCGCTCAGGAGGGCGCGGGATTGGCGCAGCTCGAGCAACTCCCTCATGAAGAGCTGGGGTCGAGGCTCGACCAGAAGCTCGCGGCACTCGAGAAGTGGATGGGTGGGGAGTAGCGCCCGTCACGGCGCGACCCCCTCCCGATACCCCCGCGTCGACGTCCAGGAAAGAGGCACGACGATGAGCACCCTCGTGGAATCGCACGACCACAGTGCGCGCCTGGCGCGCGCCTTGGTGGCGTTGGAGAAGATGCAGGCACGGCTGGAGGCGAGCGAACGCGAGAAGCGTGAGCCCATCGCCATCATCGGAATGGCGTGCCGCATGCCGGGAGGCGCGCACAGCCCGGAGGCGCTCTGGGCGCTGCTGCGCGACGGCCGCGATGCCATCGTCGAGGTTCCTCCGGACCGCTGGCCCATCGACGACTACTTCGACCCGGACCCCGGCGCGGAAGGGAAGATGTATACGCGCTGGGGTGGCTTCCTGAAGGGAGTCCGCCTCGATGAGCTCGACGCCCGCTTCTTCGGCATCGCACCGAGGGAAGCGGCGAGCATGGACCCTCAGCAGCGGTTGATGCTGGAGGTGACGTGGGAGGCGCTCGCCAACGCGGGGCAGGCGCAGGAGCGCATCGCGAACAGCCTCACGGGCGTCTTCGTGGGCGTGATGCTCAATGACTACTCCCTGCTCCAGGCGCGAGAGGGAGACCCCGCCGCGTTGGATGCCTATCTGGCCTTTGGCAGTGAGCCCAGCTTCATGGCGGGAAGGCTCTCCTTCATCCTGGGCGCTCGAGGGCCGAGCATGGCGGTGAACACCGCGTGCTCCTCGTCGCTCGTGACGGTGCAGATGGCGTGTCAGAGCCTGCGCGCCCGAGAGAGCAACATGGCCATCGCGGGCGGCGTGAGCGTGATTCTGGCGCCGGATGGGCACATCGTTTCATCCCGCCTCCGCTCCCAGTCTCCCACCGGGCGCTGCAGGACGTTCGACACCGCCGCGGATGGCTACGTGCGCGGCGAGGGATGCGGCGTCGTGGTGCTCAAGAGGCTCTCCGATGCCCTGGCCGACGGGGACCCCGTCCTGGCCATCATCCGAGGCGGCGCGGTCAATCACGACGGCCCCAGCGGGGGCCTCACCGTCCCGAGCGGTCCGGCGCAGGAAGAGGTGATTCGCAGGGCGCTGGCCAGCGCGGGCGTCGAGCCGGCGCAGGTGAGCTACATCGAGGCCCACGGCACGGGGACTCCCCTCGGAGACCCGATAGAAGTCCGCGCGCTCCAGAAGGTCTTCGCTCCAGGGCGCGAGCGCTCGCGCCCGCTCCACCTCGGCTCCATCAAGACCAACCTTGGACACCTGGAGGCCGCCGCGGGCATCGCGGGGTTGATGAAGGTGGTGCTGATGCTTCAGCACCGGGAGCTTCCGCCCCATCTCCACCTGCGTGAGCCCACCCGGGCCATCTCCTGGGACGTGCTGCCCCTGGCCATTCCCACCCAGGTACAGCCATGGGAGGTGGCCTCGGGAAGGCGGATGGCGGGTGTCAGCTCCTTCGGGCTGAGCGGCATCAACGCCCACCTCGTCATCGAGGAGGCGCCAGAGCGCGAGCGCCGCGCCCCCTCGCCGGAACGCCCCGTGTGTCTGCTGCCCCTGTCGGCGCGCGACGAGAATGCGCTCCGCGCGCTCGCGGGGACCTATCAGTCCTGGCTGACGAATGAAGCGGTCTGTGTGGAAGACGCCTGCTACACGGCGAGCGCGCGGCGGGGCCATTACGAGGAGCGCTTGACGGTGGTGGGGCGCACGCGCGAGGAGCTCGCGGACCACCTGGGCGCGTTCCTCAAGCAGGAGCCTCGCCCGGCGATAGCGCGGCGTCAGGCGTCGCCTCACAGGCCCAAGGTGGTGTTTGTCTTCTCGGGTCAGGGTTCTCAGTGGCCGGGCATGGCGCGGGAGTTGATGCGGAGCTCCCCCGTGTTCCGCTCCACGCTGGAGGCCTGTGATGAGGTGATGCGGGCGCACCTCGAGGGCTCGCTCGTCTCCGTTCTCTCGGGGGAAGCAGACGGGGCGCTGCTGGAGGACATCGGCTTCATCCAGCCGGTGCTGTTCGCCATCTCGGTGGCGCTCGCGGCGCAGTGGCGCGCATGGGGCATCGAGCCCGACGCGGTGGTGGGGCACAGCATGGGCGAGGTGGCCGCGGCCCATGTCGCGGGCGTGTTGAGCCTGGAGGACGCGGCGCGGGTCATCTGCCGGCGCAGCGCGCTGCTGCGGCGGGTCCGTGGCAGTGGAGGCATGGCGCTCGTGGAGGTCCCCATGGAGCAGGCAAGGGCGGCCCTCATCGGCTTCGAGGACCGCCTCTCCATCGCCGCGAGCAATGGCCCGACGACCACGGTCCTGGCGGGAGACCCGGAGGCGCTGAAGCAGGTCATGGAGCGCTTCCAGAAGCGCAACGTCTTCTGCCGCGCCATCAAGGTCGATGTCGCCTCGCACTCGCCACAAGTGGAGCCCTTGCTCCCCGCGCTGGCGGATGTCCTCGCGGGGCTGTCGCCGCGAGCCGCCCAGCTCCCGGTGTACTCCACCGTGACGGGCGCGCTCACGGATGGGACGGACTGGGATGCGGCCTACTGGCAGCGCAACCTCCGAGAGCCGGTGTTGTTCGCTCCCGTCATCCAGCAGCTCCTGAAGAACTCCATGGGAGTCTTCCTCGAGCTCAGCCCTCACCCCATCCTGGCGCAGAGCCTCGAGCGCCTTCAGCGCGACGCTGGAGGAGCGGGACTCGTGTTGCCGTCATTGCGGCGGGACGAGGGCGAGCTGGAGGTCCTGCTCCAGTCGCTGGGCGCGTTGCACACGGCGGGACATCCCGTTGATTGGCGCGCGCTCTTTCCTCGCGCGGTGGAGTGTGTGTCCCTGCCCGCCTATCCCTGGCAGCGCTCCCGGTACTGGCGGGAGCCGACGGGCGGCGGACCTCGCTTCTCGCGTCCTGCGCCGCCTCGTCCCGCCCATGACGAGCTGGCCATGGAGCAGGCCCCGCACGGGGATGGAACACCTTCTCGCTTCTACGATGACTCCGCGGAAGCGGCGCGGGTGCTCGCGCTCGACGAGGTCTACTTGACCTTTGGCATCCAGCGGAAGCGCGTGCCCGGTTTCTCCTGGCTCAAGAGTGTCTATGGGCTCGCGGAGCAGCCGGAGCACACGCAGCTGCTGCTCGAGGGCCAACGGGGACTGCGGTCGGTGCTGTTCCGCGGCGTGCGCTGGGCCTCGGTGAGCAAGGTGCTCGACTTTGGTTGTGGCTACGCCTCCGACCTCATCGCGCTCGCGAGGCGGCATCCGCACCTGAAGCTGGATGGCTACACCATCTCCGCGGAGCAGGCGTCCATCGACACGGAGCGGGTCCAGGCCCGAGGGCTGCGGGAGCGGGTCCGCGTCTTCGCACGTGACAGCGCGAAGGTCGCCTTTCCAGACCGCTATGACGTGGCCTTTGGCTTCGAGGTCGCCACTCATATCGCCGACAAGGCTGCGCTGTTCTCGAATCTCTCCCGCGCGCTCCACAACGGCGGGTTCCTGCTGCTGGCGGATTTCATCTCCAACGGGGCGTCGGCCATCAATGTCGAGGAGACGGCCTCGTACAACGTCAACGCGGAGGAATGGGCGGAGCTCCTGGCGCGCCACCACTTCCGCCTGGTGGAGAGCGTCGACATCAGCCGTGAGGCCGCGAACTTCCTCGACGACCCGGGGTTCGACTCACACCTGGAGCTCGTGGCCCGGCGCTTCGAGCTGAGCGAGCTGGTGAAGCGCAACTTCGACGCCATGCGCAACTTCGGCAAGGCGCTCGAGAAGGGGCTGATGAGTTATGCCCTGCTGGTCGCGCAGAAGGACACCTACGCGGGGGGGCCATACCTGGCGCGGGTGAACCGCGCGAAGCTCGCGGCGCTGACGTCCCTGACCGCCTTCGAGGATGGGGGGGCCTGGGCGGCGCCGCCGGAAGACACGGAGGCTCTCGCCGCGCGCGAGTGGCTGTATGAGCTGACCTGGCCCGAGAAGGCCCGGCGCGACGTGGCGACGCGGGAGGCGAAAGGCGGCGGCTGGCTGCTGCTCTGCGACCGCCAGGGCGTCGGCGAGGCGCTGGCCACGCGGCTGCGTGCACGAGGGGAGCGCTGCCTGCTGCTTCACGCCGGGGCGGCTCCCGAAGCAAGGCGCCCAGGTCACGGATACGTGCGGCCGGACGACCCTTCGGACTGGCAGCGAGTGCTTGGCGAGTTGGCCGCGGAGAGCGGCGGCCCCTTCCGTGGTGTGGTGCACCTGTGGAACCTGGACCTGGCGGATGACACCGGGCCCGAGGTGTCGAAGGTGCGCGACGCGCTGCTGCTCGGCTGTGGGAGCGTGCTCACGCTCACGCAACGGTTGGGCGAGAGCACGCGGGTGTGGCTGGTGACAAGGGGTGCGCAGCCCGTGGCGGAGGCTGACGCGGTGTCCGTCGCGCAGTCTCCCCTCTGGGGCGCGGGCCGGGTCCTCGCGCTGGAGCATCCTGAGCGGTGGGGTGGGTTGGTGGACCTCTCGCCCACGGGGGATGACGCGGAACTCGAGGCGCTGTGTGATGAGCTGTGCGCGTCGGATGGCGAGGACCAGCTCGCGTTTCGTGGGCGCAAGCGTCACGTGGCTCGGCTGATGCGGCGCGAGCCTCCGCCCCAGCGCGAGTCCGTCTGGCGCGGTGACGGGGCGTACCTCGTCACGGGAGGGCTGGGAGGGCTCGGCATGCAAACGGCCCGGTGGCTCGTCGCGCAAGGCGTCCGCCATCTGGTCCTGGCCGGGCGGACCGAACTGCCCGAGCCGGGAGCCTGGGCCTCGCTCCCGAGTGACAGTCCCCATGCCGCCCAGGTCCTCGCGATTCGAGGGCTGCAAGCACAAGGCGCCTCGGTTCAATACCTGCGGTGCGACCTGGGAGAGCCAGCCCAGGTCCGAGCGCTCGTGGACGCGTGCCGGCGAGGCGCGGTGCCTCTCGTGGGCGTGCTCCACGCCGCGGGAACCTCCACGCATCGCGCGTGGTTGGAGACCGACCCGGAGGTCCTCACCTCCTTGTTCCAATCCAAGGCGCTGGGCGCGTGGCTGTTGCACGAGCTGACCCAGGACCTGCCGCTGCACTGCTTCGTGCTGTTCTCTTCCGCGGCGTCCGTGTGGGGCTCACAGGGCATGGCCGCGTATGCCGCGGCGAACCACTTCCTGGATGCGCTGGCCCACCATCGAAAGGCGCGAGGACTCCCCGCGACGAGTGTGAACTGGGGCCGGTGGAGTGAAGGGGGCATGGCGGGCTCGGAGGAGGCTCGGCGCTTCTTCTCGCAGGTGGGGTTGGACGTGGTGCCCACCTCCGACGCGCTCACGCTGTTGGGGCGACTGGTTGGCGCGGGCGTGACCCAGAGGACGGTGGCCGCGGTGGACTGGGCTCGCTTCAAGCCGCTCCAGGAGGCTCGGCGCAGGCGCCCCTTGCTCGAACATCTCTCGGCGGGGCCGGCCATGGCTCACGCGAGCAGCGCGGCGAGCGCGGACCGCCCCGAAGTCTTGGTGTGGTTGGAGGAAGCCCCGTCAGGCCGCCGCCACGCGGTGCTCCAGGACTACGTCCGGCGCGAGGCGGCGCGAGTCTTGGGCGCGGAGCCTTCCACGCTCGAGCCTCGTCAGGGCTTCTTCCAGATGGGCATGAACTCGCTGATGTCCGTCGAGCTCAAGAACCAGCTCGAGCGCAACCTGCGACACAAGCTCCCGTCCACGCTGGCCTTCGAGCATCCCTCCGTCGCGGAGCTGACCGACTACTTGTCGAGGGAAGTGCCCTCGCTCGCGGCGCTCATGGCCTCGTTGCCGGAGGCGTCAGCCGGGGCGCTCCCTGTAGCGGACTCCTTGTTGAAGGACGATTCCATTCTCGAACTGTTGAGCGAGGCGGGGCGGCTGTCAGAGGCCTCGCTGGACTCGCTTGTCCAATCTCTGCCGGGTGGGGACACAAATGAGTGATGTCATGGAGAAGTTGGTGCGAGGGCTCTCACCCGAGAAGCGGGTGAGTCTTGCGAAGATGCTGCTTCGCTCCGTGGGGGAGTCCGCTCCGGAGAAGAGCGCGGAACCCATTGCCATCATCGGAATGGGGTGTCGCTTCCCCGGTGGAGCGAACGACCCGGCCTCGTTCTGGAAGCTCCTGCGGGACGGAGTGGACACGGTCCAGGAGGTGCCTCGCGGGCGCTGGGACGTTGACGCGTACTACGACGCCGACCCGTCCGTTCCCGGAAAGATGTACACGCGCCATGGGGCCTTCCTGGATGGGATTGACCTCTTCGACCCGTATTTCTTTGGCATCCCTCCCCGCGCGGCCGCGAACCTGGACCCGCAGCATCGCCTGCTGCTGGAGGTGACCTGGGAGGCGTTGGAGAACGCGGGGCTCTCACCGAAGAGCCTCGCCGGAAGCAAGACCGGCGTGTTCATCGGGGGCGCCACGGGCGACTACACGCGGCTTCTCCAGAGCAAGGGCCCGGAGAGCATCGACGTGTCCTATCTCACCGGGAGCCTGCTCACGTTCGCGACAGGCAGGCTGTCGCACCTGCTCGATTTGCAGGGGCCCAACCTGGGCGTGGATACGGCATGTTCCTCATCGCTCGTCGCGGTGCACCTGGCGTGTCAGAGCTTGCGTTCGGGTGAGAGCTCGTTGGCCCTGGTGGGCGGCGCGAACCTCATCCTCGTTCCCGACGGGATGGTCACCACCTGCAAGTCCCGCATGCTCGCGGTGGATGGGCGCTGCAAGTCCTTTGACGCCGCCGCGGATGGATATGGACGGGGAGAGGGCTGCGGCATGGTCGTCCTCAAGCCGCTCTCACGGGCGATGGCGGAGGGAGACAACATCCTCGCGGTCATCCGTGGCACGGCGGTGAATCAGGGCGGGCACAGCAGTGACCTGACCGTGCCCAACGGGCTCGCTCAGCAGGCGGTGATTCGCGAGGCGCTCGCGAACGGAGGGCTCGAGCCCTCGCACGTGGACTTCATCGAAGCGCACGGAACGGGCACGTCGCTGGGTGACCCTATCGAGATGCGCGCGCTGGGGGCCGTGTTCGAGGAGCGGAAGGCGCGGGGCGAGGTGCTCCGCGTGGGCTCGGTGAAGACGAACATCGGGCACCTCGAGTACGCGGCGGGCATCGCGGGGCTCATCAAGCTCGTGCTCGCCTTGCAGCACCGGGAGTTGCCTCCGCATCTGCACTTCAAGCGAGGCAATCCCTACATCCCTTGGAGCGAGCTGCCCGTGGAGGTTCCCACCGCCTGCGTCCCCTGGGCGGAACGAGGAGGCATGCGCGTGGGAGGCGTGAGCTCGTTTGGCGCCAGCGGGACGAACGCACACGTCGTGGTGGAGCAGGCACCCGAGGTGGGGAGGAGGGAAGAGAAGGAGGAAGGGAGAGCGAGGGTGTTGGCGCTGTCGGCGAGGAGCGAGAAGGCGCTGAGGGAGTTGGCGGGGAGGTACGCGAGGGGGGCAGAGGGGGAGGTGGGGGACGTGTGCTTCACGGCGAACGAGGGGAGAGGGAGGTACGTGGAGAGGGTGGCGGTGGTGGGGAGGACGCTGGAGGAGATGAAGGAGGAGTTGGGGAGGTACGAGAGGGAAGGCGTGGTGGAGAAGGGGGCGGTGGGGAAGGCGAAGAAGGTGGGGGGAGAAGAGGTGGTGATGCTCTTCACGGGGCAGGGGGTGCAGGCGGAGGGGATGGGGAGGGAGCTGTACGAGACGGAAGAGACATTCCGGGAAGAGATGAGGAAGTGCGACGAGGTGGTGAGGAGGGAGATGGGGGAGTCGCTGGTGGAGGTGCTGTACGGGGGGAAGGGGAAGTTGCTGGAGAAGGCGAGGATGTCGCAGGCGGCGTTGTTCGCGGTGGAGTACGGGCTGGCGAAGGTGTGGATGAAGTGGGGAGTGAAGCCAGCGGCGGTGATGGGGCACAGCCTGGGAGAGTACGTGGCGGCGTGCGTGGCGGGAGTGTTTGGGGTGGAGGAGGGGCTGAAGCTGGTGATGGAGAGAGGGAGGTTGATGGAGGGGTTGGAGGGGAAGGGGAGGATGGTGGCGGTGATGTGCGGGGAGGAGGAGGTGAGGAGAGAGGGGGGAGGAGGGCTGATAGCGGCGGTGAACGGGCCGGAGGAGGTGGTGCTGTCAGGGAGGGAGGAGGAGGTGGAGGAGGTAGTGGAGAGGTTGAGGGGGAAGGGGAAGGAGAGCCGGAGGCTGAAGACGACGCATGCGTTTCATTCGGAGTTGATGGAGCCGATGAGGGAGGAGTTCGAGAGGGTGGCGGGAGAGGTGAGGATGGAGAGGGGGGAGGTGGAGTGGGTGTCGAATGTGAGTGGGAGGGAGGTGAAGGGGGACGAGGCGAGGAGTGGGAGGTATTGGGGGAGACACCTGAGGGAGCCGGTGAGGTGGTGGGAGGGATTGAAGGGGTTGTATGAGAAGGGGTACCGGGTATTCGTGGAGGTGGGGCCGAAGGCGACGCTGACGGGGATAGGGAAGAGGTATCTGGGAGGAGGGGAGTGGGTGGGGAGCCTGAAGCCGGGGAGGAGTGACAGGGAGGAGCTGCTGGGGAGCGCGGCGCGGTTGTATGTGAAAGGGGTGGAGGTGAAGTGGGGGGAGATGGAGGGGGGCAAAGAGAGACGGCGAGTGCCCTTGCCCACGTATCCCTTTCAGCGCGAGCGCTTCTGGGTCGACTCGCTCATCCCCAACACGGATGTGCTGGTGTCGTTCTACCGGGCCGTTGCCCAGCTGGCGGAAGGCAACACTTCTTCAGGGGAGTCCCCTTCGCTGCGCTTCGCGACGTTCCGCGAGCCCGTGCCGGGCTTCTCGTGGGTCGCCATGTACCGGCCCGCCGCGGACCCCGAGAAGGCGGCCATGTATCGGACGTTCTACGAGCTCGCCCTCAAGTCGAACCAGGAGATGGCCCGGACCCTCTATCGCGGGCTCGACTTCTCGTCGTTCAAGCGGGTGCTCGATATCGGGTGTGGCCACGCCGCCGACCTCATCGACATGGCGAAGGCACACTCCCATCTGGAGCTGCACGGCTGCAACATCTCGCCGGACCAGATTGAAGCGGGGCGCCAACGCATCCGTGCGCTGGGGCTCGATGGGCGGATTTCGCTGCACTACCAGGACAGCTCCCGAGACCCCTTCCCCGCGACCTATGACCTGGCCATCGCCTTCCAGGTCATCCACCACATCCGGAACAAGGCGGACCTGTTCGCGAACATCAGCCGGAGTCTTCGCGAGGGCGGCTTCATGGTCATGGCAGAGACCGTCTCGAACATGACCACCGCCATCGAGCACCCTGAGTCGACGACCCAGTTCGTGCCTCAATCCGAATGGGCGGACGTGCTGGCGCGCAACCACCTGCGCGTGGTGGAGGCGGTGGAGGCCAGCCAGGAGATCGCCAACTTCCTCCATGACCCCGACTTCGAGCGGAACTTCGCGGACGTGGCGCGAGGAACGGACGAGGTCACCCAGAAGCACCTCCACGGCATCCACATGTTGGGAGAGCTGCTTCGCCGCCGGCTGGCGGCCTATCTCCTGCTCACGGTGACGAAGGACGAGTCGATGGATGCCGACACGCTCCGGCGCATCAACCTCGAGCGGCTCGGAGCCCGCGTGGCGTACAGCGCGGCCTGCGAGGCGGTGGAAAGAGGGACGTATGTGCGGCCTCCCGTGCCTGACGCCGCCGTGCTTCAGGCCGCTTCGTCGGCCGCGAGCACCTTCGCCAAGGATCTGCTCTCCGCGGCGCCCATGCAGCGGGGGCCGCTCCTGGACAGCTACCTGCGAGAGCTGGTCGCCGGCCTCCTGAAGATGCCGGTGGCGCGGCTGGACGCGGAGCAGCCCCTCAACACCCTGGGCATGGATTCACTGTTGTCATTGGAGCTGAAGCACAAGATTCACGCCGAGACGGGCGTGAACATGCAGCTCGATGAGCTGTTGCAGGGAGCGAGCGTCGCGCATCTGTCACAGCGGCTGGCGGAGCAGCTCAACGGAGGCACGCGAACGCAGGGGGCGAGCCCGGACTGGGAAGAAGGCGAACTGTGATGGCCGGCGAACTGGTGGCGGAGCTGTCCAGGCTGGGCATCACGCTCTGGGTCGAAGGCGAGCGGCTGAAGTACCGCGCGCCGAAGGGCGCGTTATCCGCGGAGACCCTGGCGTTGTTGTCCTCGAACAAGGCCGCGTTGGTGGAACACCTCCGCCAGCTCGCGGCGGATGGGGCGTCCGTTCATCCGCTCTCCCATGGGCAGCAAGCCCTCTGGTTCGTCTCTCAGCTGGCTCCGGACAGCGCCGCCTACAACACGGCGTTGTCGCTCCGCATCGTCTCCGAGCTGGATGTTCCGGCCTTGCGCCGCGCATGCCAGCGATTGGTGGACCGGCACGGGGCATTGCGGACGACGTTCACCTCCTATCAAGGGCAGCCCGTCCAGAAGGTGCGGCGGCAGGACACCGTGTGCTTCGAGCACGTCCTCATGACGGACTCGGAGCCCGAGGTGCTGCGCGAGCGTGTCACCCGTGCCAGTCTGGCCCCGTTCGACCTGGAGCGGGGGCCCTTGATGCGGGTGACCCTGTTCTCCCGTGGCGAGCGGGAGCACGTGCTGCTCTTCGCCATCCACCACATCGTCTACGACGGTTGGTCGCTGATCATCCTGGCCGAGGAGCTCGTACGCCACCTCTACCCCGCGGAGAAGACGGGAGGAGACGCGGAGCTCCCCGCTCCTCCTTCGGCCTACGTGGACTTCATCCGGTGGCAATCGGAGATGCTCGCGGGCCCCGAAGGCCAGCGCCTGTGGGACTACTGGTCGAAGCAGCTCGCGGGGACGTTGCCCTCGCTCGACCTGCCGTTCGCGAAGCCTCGGCCCGCGGTCCAGACCTACGCGGGGGCGTCGGTCCCCGTGGCGCTACGGGGGGCGCTCCCGCGACGGTTGCGGGCGCTCTGCGAGCAGGAAGGCGTCACGCTCTACACGGTGCTCCTCGCGGCGTACATGGTGCTCCTGCACCGGTACTCGGGACAGGACGACCTCGTGGTGGGGTCGCCGACGCTCGGCCGGACCCAGCCTCAGTTCGCGAGGGTGGTCGGCAACTTCATGAACATGATGGCCCTGCGGGGAGACCTCTCCGGGGACCCGAACTTCCGAGACCTCCTGCGACGGCTCCGGCAGACCGTGGTCGGCGCGCTCGCACACCAGGACTATCCCTTCCATCTGCTCGTGGAGAAGCTGAACCCGGAGCGTCACTCGGACCGTTCGCCCATCTTCCAGGCGGTCTTCATGCTTCAACCGACGCCTCGGGACGACATCTACCAGGGGGATGAGTCCCGGCCCTTGCTTCCGGGCGGGCTGGTGTTGCGGCCCTTCGACATCCCCCAGCAGGAGGGACAGTTCGACCTGTCCCTGGAGCTGTCCGAGTCAGAAGACGCCTTGGGCGGCGTGCTGAAGTACCGCACGGACCTGTTCGACGCGGACTCGGTCCACCGGATGGTGGGCCATCTGACGACGTTGCTGGAGGGAATTGTCGACTCCCTGGAGCAGCGCATCTCCGACCTCCCGCTGCTGACGCCCGGAGAGCGGCGCGAGGTGCTGGAGACCTGGAACGACACGGCGACGGGGGCCGCGCGCGCGGCCTGCATCCATGAGCTCTTCGAGGCGCAGGTCCAACGCACTCCCGACGCGGCCGCGCTGATTTCAGGCGACGAGCGCTGGACGTACCGCGAGCTGGACCGCCGCGCGAACGGGCTGGCGCGGCGGCTGCGGACGCTGGGGGTCGGGCCCGAGGTGCGGGTCGGACTCTGCATCTCTCGGGGCCCCGGCATGGTGGTGGGCATGCTGGGAATCCTGAAGGCGGGTGGCGCCTACGTGCCCATGGACCCGACCTATCCCTCGGAACGACTCGCCTACATGCTCACGGATTCGTGCGCCCCCGTGGTCCTGTCCGAGTCCCGGCTGCGCTCCCTGCTGCCGGACGCGGGAGCGAAGTGGGTGTGGCTGGATGCCGAGAACGACGAGGCGGCGGAGACACCCGAGAGTGGTGTCTGTCCGGAGAACGTGGCGTACACGCTCTATACCTCCGGGTCCACCGGTCGCCCGAAGGCGTGCCTGGTGTGTCATCGCAACGTCGAGCGCTTCTTCGCGGCGATGGATGACGAGATGGAGGGGACGTCGCCAGGGGTGTGGCTCGCGACGACGAGCATGTCGTTCGACATCTCGGTGCTGGAGCTCCTGTACTCGCTGACCCGGGGCTTTCAGGTGGTGCTCCGAAGTGAGCAGGGCGTCAGCCGCAAGGTCATGTCGTGTGAGGGGGGACGCAAGCCGCTCGAGTTCAGCTTGTTCTACTTCGCGAGCGACGAGCGCGAACACGCACGGGACAAGTATCGGCTCCTGCTGGAGGGGGCTCGCTTCGCGGACGAACACGGCTTCAGGGCGGTCTGGACTCCCGAGCGGCATTTCCATGCGTTTGGTGGGCTGTATCCGAATCCCTCCGTCGTGAGCGCGGCGCTGGCGGCGACGACTCGGAACATCCGCATCCGGGCGGGAAGCATCGTGCTGCCATTGCACAATCCCATCCGTGTCGCGGAGGAGTGGTCTGTCGTGGACAACCTGTCGGGAGGGCGCGTCGACCTCTCGTTCGCCTCGGGGTGGCATCCCAACGACTTCGTGCTCGCGCCCGAGCGTTTCGCCGACGCTCGCAGCCGTTTCTTCGAGCAGATCTCCACCGTCCGGAAGCTGTGGAAGGGCGAGGCCGTGTCCTTCCGGAACGGACAGGGGCAGGACGTGGAGGTCCAATCGTTGCCGCGGCCTGTCCAGCCCGACGTCCACGTCTGGGTGACAGCGGCGGGCAACCCGGAGACGTTCCGCGCTGCGGGAGAGGCGGGAGCCAGCGTCCTCACGCACCTGCTCGGGCAGAACCTCCTGGAGCTGTCGAAGAAGCTCCAGGTCTACCGCGAGGCCTGGAAGGCGGCTGGCCATGGGCCGGGCCCGGGTCACGTCACCCTCATGCTTCACACCTTCATGGGGGAGGACGTCGAGGCAGTCCGCCAGAAGGTGAACGGACCGCTGAGGCAGTACCTGAAGAGCTCGCTCGGACTGCTGCGCTCGGTCCTCGGCCCCCTCCCTCATGGAGAGGAGCTGGAGTCCTTGAGTGAAGAGGATGTCGACCTGCTGCTGTCCCGGGCGGTGGACCGGTACTTCAACCAGATGGGCCTGTTCGGCGATGTGGAGACCTGCCTGCCGTTGATTGCGAAGCTGCGGGAGCTCGGGGTGGATGAGGTCGCCTGCCTCATCGACTTCGGCGTGGACGTCGAGTCGACGCTCGCTGGGTTGCGCACGCTCCATGCGCTGAAGGAGCGGTGCGAACAGTCAGAGACCGCCGAGGAGGACATCTTCGCGCTCATCGCCCGGCACGGCGTCACCCATTTCCAGTGCACTCCGTCGATGCTGCGGATGTTGTTGATGGAGCCCGGGGTGGCGGAGGCACTCCGGCCGCTCAAGAAGCTGCTCGTGGGCGGCGAGCCGTTTCCCATGGCGCTCGCCCGGCAGGTGTTTGCGCATGTCCAGGGCGACGTCCTCAATATGTACGGGCCCACGGAGACGACCATCTGGTCTTCCTTCGACCAGGTGCGCGAGGACCAGGCGCAAGTCTTCATCGGCCGTCCCATCGCGGACACGCGGATGTATGTGCTCGACAAGCGGCTACGGCCCGTCCCCGTGGGAGTGCCCGGCGAGGTCTTCATCGGGGGAGAGGGTGTGGCGCGAGGCTATCTCCACCGCCCGGAGCTGACGGCGGAGCGCTTCGTCCCGGACCCGTTGGGAACCAATCCAGGCGCTCGCATGTACCGCACGGGAGACCTGGCGCGGTACTCGCCAGAGGGACGCCTCGAGTTCCTGGGGCGCCTCGACACCCAGGTCAAGGTGCGGGGAGTCCGCATCGAGTTGGGCGAAGTCGAAGCGGAGCTTCGCGCGCATCCCGACGTCCGACAGGCGGTGGTGGTGGCCCGTCCCGACGCGGCGGGAGAGGTGATGCTCGTCGCCTATGTGGTGGCGGAGCCGAAGGTCTCATCGTCCGAGCTGACGCGGCGGCTGAAGGCGCGTCTTCCGGCTCCGATGATACCCGCGCACTTCATCCAACTCGGCGCGCTGCCCTTGACGCCCAATCAGAAGCTGGACGTGCGCGCGCTGCCGGTTCCCAACGCGCCCGCCCCCGAGGTCTCGGCGGCATACGTCGCGCCTCGCGACGCGCTGGAGCTGGAGCTCGCCGCGCTGTGGGAGGAGTTGTTCGACCTGCGTCCCATCGGTGTCACCAGCGGCTTCTTCGAGCTGGGGGGACACTCCCTGCTCGCGGTGCGGCTGATGTCCCGACTGCGCGCGAGGTTCGGCCGTCAGCTTCCCGTGTCGCTCCTGTTCCAGGCGGACACCATCCAGCGATTGGCGGACGTGCTGCGCCAGCGGGAGGCCGTGCCGAGGATTCGTGAGCCCCTGGTGCGAATCCAGGAGGCGGGGGACAAGCCGCCGCTCTTCTTCGTGCATCCCACGGGCGGGGACGTCCTCTGCTACGCGCCGCTGGCCCGGCAGCTCGGACCCCGGCAGCCCTTCTTCGCGTTGCAGGCCTTGGTGGACTCGGACTCCTACTCCGTCGAGGAGATGGCGGCGCGCTATCTGGAGGAGGTGCGCCGCGTGCGCCCTCAAGGGCCGTATCGCCTGGGCGGCTGGTCCACGGGAGGGATTGTCGCGCAAGCCATGGCGCGGCGGCTGGAGGCGGACGGCGAGCAGGTGGAAGTGCTCATGTTGTTGGAGACCTGGTCGCCCGACCTTTATCAACAAGCACAGGAGCCGGGGGCGTTGATGGCGTGGTTCGCCACGGACCTGCTGGGAGGAACGGAGGCCGCGCGGTTGGACCCCGCGCGGCTGGAGTCGCTCGATGAAGGGGGCCGGCTCCGCTATCTGGTGGAGCATGCGAAGCAGCTCGGCGCGCTGCCTGGTGTCGAGCTTCCCGAGATGGAGCAGCGCTTCCGAGTCTTCGCGAGGAACGCGCGTGCGTTGGCTCGGTATCGGCCCGGGAGCTACGCCGGCAAGGTGCTCTTCCTTCAAGCGGAGCAGATGACGGCGAGCATGGCGGGCTCCATGCCCGCCCCGGTGGAGAGCTGGGGGGAGCGATTGTCGCAGGCCCGGCTCCATCGGGTCCCTGGCAATCACTACACGATGTTGCAGGCGCCTCACGTTCGTGAGGTCGCGGACCGGATGACTGTTGTCCTGGAGGAACTTGGTGCGCCCGCCGTGGCGCATTGAGGCGAGGTGTTTTGAATGGGTATTCACATCGCGAGATTCAAGGCAGGGGGCGAAGTCCGCTGGGGCTGGGTGCGAGCGGGGCAGGTGGTTCCTATCTCCGGGCAATACGCCTCCCTGGCCGAGTTCCTGGAGGTCGGGCGGGAGCGTGCCTGGGCCCTGTCGGCTGGTGGAGCCGCCAAGGGGCTGCCCTTGGCCGAGGTCGAGGTGCTCAGCCCTGTGACGTCCCCCTGCAATGTCGTGTGTCAGGGGCAGAACTACCGCAGCCACATGTTGGAAGTGGGACAGGACCCGGACGCCAAGGACTTCAACCAGTTCTTCCGCAAGGCGTCCTCCTCGCTCACGTCGAGCACGGCCAACATCGTCCGTCCCCAGCGGGTACGGATGCTGGACTATGAAATCGAGCTGGGGCTCGTCATTGGCCGGGGCATCCATGGGCCCACGCGGGTGACGCGCGAGCGGCTGCACGAAGTCGTGGCCGGGGTCGTGATGGGCAATGACGTCTCCGCCAGGGACCTTCAGCTCATCGAGGGGCAGTGGCACAAGGCGAAGAGCTTCCGGACATTCTGCCCGGTGGGGCCCTTCCTCTATCTGCTGGCGCCCGAAGACCACGGCAGGTTGATGGACATGCGACTGTCCTTGTCCGTCAACGGTGAACTCCGGCAGAGCGCGAGTACATCGGAGATGATCTACCCGCCCGAGGAGACGCTCTCGGAGCTCTCCGAGGTCATGGACCTTTTTCCGGGGGACCTCGTGCTGACAGGAACTCCCAGTGGCGTGGCCGCGGGGCGGACGGTGTCCAGGCTGGCCCGCGGCGTGGGGAGCTTCATCCGCCTTTTCTTGTCGGACAGGACGCTGGCGAAGCTCATCCTGAAGTCGAGCAACACCGCCGCCTATCTGAAGGAAGGCGATGTCATCCGCGCCTCCATCTCCAGCCCCGATGGCGCCATCCACCTGGGGATGCAGGAGAACCGCGTCGTCGCGCAGGAGTTGATGGCAGCGGCGGAGGAGCCGGTACCCGTGGTTCGAGTGGGAGGAATATGAGCCAGGACAAACGCAAGGCGGATAGGACCGCGATGGGTGTGGCGATGTGGCGGGCGCTGGGGGCACGTGAAGGAGATGCGCGCGTCCGCAACCCCGACTTCATGGCGGCGGAGTTCCTGGACCCTGTTTCACGTGCGCTCCTGGCGGTGGCGCCCGTTCGCGCGTGGTTCAAGAGCCACTTCGGACGCAAGCTGCCTGGGGCGTATGGCTTCGCCACGGCGCGAACGCTCCACCTGGATTCGTTGTTTCTCCAGGCGCTCGGCGAAGGGGTGCGTCAGGTGGTGTTGCTCGGCGCGGGGTATGACAGCCGGGCCTACCGCTTCCGGGAGCGGCTTGGGGGGGCTCGAGTCTTCGAGGTGGACCTGCCGTCGACGCAGCAGCGCAAGAAGGAGCGTCTGGGGGCGTTGCTGGGCTCGATGCCTGACTGGGTCACCTATGTGCCCATCGACTTCGACAAGCAGCGGCTCGAGGAGGTGCTACCCGGTGCGGGGTTCGACTCCAGGCTGCGGACGTTCTTCCTGTGGGAGGGCGTCTGCATGTACCTCTCCGAGGAGGGGGTCCAGCAGACGCTGGGCTTCGTGGTGCGCAACGCTCCGCCCGGCAGCAGCATCGCCTTCGACTACGTGGCCCTGGGTGCGCTGAGGGGGGATGTCCGCTATCCGGATTCCCGCCAGTGGGGAAGCGCGCTGGCGGCGATGGGACATCCCATGACGTTTGGCATCGAGGAGGATGAGTCGGAGGCCTACTTGCGCCAGCAGGGGTTGGAGCTGGTCTCGCGAATCGGGTCCGCCGACATGGAGCGGGCGTATCTGACGAAGAGCAATGGGGAGTTGCTCTGCCACACGTCGAACATCCTGAACATCGTCCATGCGCGGGTCGCTGGACCTGGGGGAGTTGCGTCCACTCCGTAGGCCCGTTCAACGTTTGAGCATGAGGTGGAGTTCCCATGGACTTGCTTCGTGTCGCGGCATTGCAGCTCCGCTCGCGCAACGGCCGTGTGCAGGACAACCTGGAGCATGCGCGGCCCTTCATCCGCCAGGGCGTGGCCCAGGGGGCGCGGCTGTTGCTCCTCCCGGAGTTCTACTCCACGGGATATCTGCAGAGCCCCGAGGTCTGGCATTGGGGGGAGACGTTGGATGGGCCCACCGTCCATTTCATGAGGGAGGAGGCGAGCCGGGGGAATGTGTTCCTGGGGGCCTCTCTTCTCGAGGTGGATGGGGAGGACTTCTTCAACACCTTCGTGTTGGTCTCACCGGCGGGGAGGGTGGACCGGGTGCGCAAGCGAAGGGCTCCCTCCTATGAGTCGTATTGGTTCCGGGGCAGTGGGGATGATCCGTGTGTGATTGATTGCTCGCTGGGGCGGATAAGCGTGGGCATCTGCGCGGACAACCATTTCAGCGACATGGCGGCGTGTATCGAATCGTCTCGGTCTCAGCTTCACCTCATGCCGCACTGTTACTGCGTGGGAAAGGCGAATCCCTGGACTTTTCCGCGAGCGCTCGTCGAGGCGTCCTGCCGGCAGATGGAGTCGTTGCCGGTGCGGTATGCGCGTCACTTCGGTGTTCCGGTGGTGCTCGCGAATCAGTGCGGGCCTTGGGAGAGCCCGCTCCCGGGCCTCATGGGGCTGATGGTGAAGACGGACCGGTTCCTGGGGCGCTCGTCCATCGTATCGGCGCAGGGGGAGCGGCTTCGCGCCCTGGGGGAGGCCGAGGAGGGCGTCATCGTCGACACGGTGGCGTTGAGGTCCGCGAATCATGTGGAGGACGAGCGGCTTGTCTCCAGTGCCCAGGGGGCGTGGGGTTGGTCGTCGCTCGGGGAGCCCGCGTTCTCGACGGCGTCACTCGCGCTCAAGGTTCGCCTGATGGAGTGGCGGGGGCGCCGGGCGTATGAGCGGAGCATGGAGCGCAGGCGGTGTGCGCTGCGCGTCCAGGAGGAGTGCCGGAGCGCTTCTTCCAGTCGAGTGGACGCCCGTGTCCACTCGATTTGACACCCGGGTGCCTCGCTGAGAGGGGCACCGCGCGGCATGTCCGTTGCTCAACCAGACACGGCCTGAAGGACCGGGCCCTCATGGCGAGGGCGGGCCTTCAGGGCGGTTCCCCGTGCTCTGGAGACACCATGGCTATCAAGGAGATGAAGGCGAAGACCGTCAACCTGTCGGAGTTGGCGGATGCGGCTGGCAACCCGCGGCTCGTGCTGCCGCAGAGCGGCATGTCCAGACGGTCCGTCCTCCGGGGAAGCGGTGGCATCATCCTCCTGGCGGCGCTTCCCACCGCGCCCATGCTGTCGGGCTGCTGGCCCGACAGCTGGGATGTGGATGACATCCTGAATGCCATCAAGGCGGCGAAGGAGATCTTCGACATCCTCGAGAAGATCGGGGGGACCATCGCCGCCATCAACAAGGGAGACGAGCCTCAGGACATCAACGTCAAGCTCGAGCTGTTGGAGGAGCTGTCGCAGCCTCCAACCGCCACGGGGACGCCGGGCGCGTCCGGAGCTCGTGCCGGACGGTCGGTGGCCAGCAACATCGTGCGCGTCTCGATTCCTCCCTCCCGAAACGGAGAGGCCTCGCTCATCCCCTGGTCCGGGTTCCAAGCGAGCCGTGTGGGGCCACACTTCGCCTCGGCCAGGGCGCTGCGGAAGCTCGTGGAGAGTTCCACCTTCAGGGTCGAGGGCTGAGCCCATGATGGGCACGAGAGAGGCCCTCGGCCTGGGGGCCTTGCTGTTCACGCTCGCGGGGAGCGGCTGCCTGAAGGACCCGGACCCCAACGAGTTCTACCCGTGTCCAGACGCCAAGGAGTCAACGGTCGTTGCTGGCTCGATGCTGTGCGAGTGCGTCGCGCAGACGGATGGGGGCGTCGCCTACTACGCCAACGGCTCGGCGACGTGTGAGAGCTGTGACGCCGTGGCGGCCGCGGGCCGCTTCTGCATCTGCGACTCGCGCAACATCATCAGCTCCGTCAGGTCAGAGTGTGTCCAGTGCCCGGAGCGCTGTGCCTCTCTGGAGTGTGTCCCCGAGCCCTGTGAGGGGCGCTGCCAACGACCGCCTTGTGCGCCGGGCTCCTACTGTACTCCCGAGGGCCGCTGTGCCGCGTGCGCCCCTGGTCGTTGTGGAGGTGCTTGCGGGGACTGTCCCATGGGCCTCACCTGTGTCATCGGACAGTGTGTCGCGGTGACGCGGTGCTGTGTGGGGAAACGCATTTGTGACGAGGCTCCGACGGGGTGCGTGTGGAGCGGCATCCACCCACCTGGAGCCCCTTGCTTTTGCGATTACGACGATTCGAATCCCAACCTCTACAACGCGTTCGAACCCGACGCCCCCAATGGCAGGCCTCGCACGGAGGATGGCCTCGTTTGTGTGCAGAGGCTTTCGGGCACGTTCTGCCCGTTCTGAGGTGGGTCCAGGGCGGTCGGCGCACGGGGGGAGCGCCGATTGTCTGGAATGAAGCCCCTCCGCCGGGTCGTGCTTGTCCCATGCGAGGGCATCCGGCGGAGGGGCTGTCTGTCCAACCTGTCTTCGATTAGACTTGTAGGGTGCCCACCCCCCTGACCGAACTTGCCTTGGGTCTTGAAGCCGAGAGGCTCACACGTGAGAGGGATTTCTTCCGGCAACTGCTGGAGCTGGGCGGCCGGGAGGAGATTGAGCCCTTCCTGGAAGAGGCGCTCTCGATGGTGGTGGCGCTCTCGGGCGCGCGCCGGGGTTATATCGAAGTCCAGGATGAGCCGGGCCGCTCGGACCAGGCCTCGACGTTCTCATTGGCCCATGGCTACTACGACGCGGAGGTTGACGGGGTGCGTGCCGCCTTCTCGCGGGGCGTCATCGCGGAGGCGATCGCGACGGGCCGCACCATCCTCACGGACTCCGCGCTGAGTGACCCGCGGTTCCAGAAGCGCGACAGCGTGGTGCGCAATCGCACCGAGGCCGTTTTGTGCGCACCCATCGGTGTCTCGCCCCCCATGGGGGTCATCTACCTCCAGGACCGGGAGAAGGCGGGCTCGTTCTCCACCGAGGACTGCGGGCTGGTGGAGACCTTCGCGCGGCATCTGGCCGCCTTCGCGGACCGGCTCCTGCTGAAGCGCAGGCGGCGGGACGCGGCGGACCCCACCTGGCGGGCGCGGGCCTCCCTGCGCGCGGAGGGTGTCATCGGGCGCAGTCCCGCGCTCGCACATGTCCTGGAGCAACTGGCGTTGGTGGCCCCGAAGGAGGTCACCGTGCTCCTGACGGGCGCGTCGGGGACTGGCAAGACGCAGTTGGCCCGCGTCATCCATGAGAACAGTCCTCGGCGGGCGGGGCGCTTCGTCGACCTCAACTGCGCCACGTTCGTCGAGTCCCTGGTCGAGAGCGAGCTGTTTGGCGCGGTGCGTGGCGCGCATTCCACGGCGACGCGTGGGATGCCGGGCAAGATTTCCGCGGCGAATCGCGGCACGTTGTTTCTCGACGAGGTGGGGGAGCTGCCCCTGGCGGTGCAAGCCAAGCTGCTCCAGTTCCTCCAGGACCGGGTGTACTACCCGCTGGGCAGCGACAAGCCCGAGCGCGCCGACGTGCGCATCATCGCGGCGACCAACGTGGACCTGCGGGCTGCCGTGGCGCAGCGGCGGTTCCGGGAGGACCTGCTCTACCGTTTGGATGTGATGCCCGTCCATGTGCCCCCACTGTCCGCCCGGCGCGAGGACATCCTGGATATCGCAGAGCACTTCTGCCAGCGGGCCTGTGCTCGGCATGGCCTGCCTCCGCTGCGCCTGTCCGTGGGCGCGGCGCGGG
This sequence comes from Myxococcus stipitatus, assembly GCF_037414475.1. The sequence continues at coordinate 8,423,729 of NZ_CP147913.1, forward strand.
CGGTCGAGCTCGCGGAGTGGCCGGGGAATGTCCGCGAACTGGAGAACAAGGTGGAGGCCGCGGTCATCCGCGCGGGCGAGGGCGCCACCCAGGTCGAGTTGCGGCACTTCTTCCCCGAGACCCGGCCTGCTTCTTCGGGGGACGGCGGCTCCGCCGGGCGCGAGATCCATGGCTCCTTCCAGGAGGAGACGAGGCGCTTCCAGAAGCAGCTGGTGCAGCGGGCGTTGAACGACACGGATTGGAACGTGAGCGAGGCCGCGGAGCGGTTGGACCTGTCTCGGGCGCATCTCTACAACCTCATCGCGGCGTTTGGCCTCAAGCGCGGCTGAGCACGCGCGCTGGTTCGTCTCCCGTGCCCCCTCCACGCAAGCCGAGCTGGACGCCTCCAGCCTCCATTGAAGAGTACTCCCTGCTCGACCACCTGGGGGGTGGAGGCATGGGAAACATCTATCTCGCGAGGGATTCGTTGTTGGACCGCCTGGTCGCGGTGAAGTTCATCGCGGCGGCAAGGCCAGGGACGGAGGCGCGCGACAGGTTCCGCGTGGAGGCGCGAGCGATTGCGCGCCTCTCCCATCCCAATGTCGTCGCCGTGTACCGAAGTGGCGAGGTGGATGGCCGGCCCTATCTCGTCACCGAGTTTGTTCGGGGGAGGAGCCTCGCCGAGGTGCCTCGGCCCATGTCGCCGGGCGAGGTCCAGCACATCGCGCTCGGGTTGGCCCGAGGGCTCGCGGCGGCCCATCGACAGAGGGTCCTCCACCGGGACATCAAACCCGCGAATGTGATGTTGACCGACGAGGGGGAGGTCAAGCTGGTCGACTTCGGCCTCGCGAAACTCCTCCAATCGAGCGCGGGGGCCTCTGAGTCCCCAGAGGAAGGGATGCGCCTGGGGGGGCTCCCGCCGCCGGACGAAACGCCTTCGCATGCGATGTTGGGCACGCCGCACTACATGGCGCCCGAGGTCCTCCAGGGCCGGCCCGCGAGCCCCCGGAGTGACCTCTTCTCCGTGGGCGCGGTTCTCTATGAGCTCTGCACGGGGGCCCCGGTGCGCGCGCAGCCGGGGGCCTTCGTGACGGAGGCATGGATGCTTGAGATGGGCGCTCCTCTCGGCACGCTGCCGGGCTGGCGAGGGTCGCGGTTCGCCGCCATCGTGGACCGGTGCTTGAAGGTCTCGTTGGAGGACCGCTTCTCCTCCGCGGAGGGTCTCTGTGACGCGCTGGCGGGGCTTGCCACCGAACACGCGGAGAGCGGTATCCCCGAAGGCAATCCCTACCGGGGACTCCAGCCCTTCGAGGCGGAGCACAGCGCCTTGTTCTTTGGCCGGTCGGCGGAGGTGGCTGCCGTCGTCGAGCGGCTGCGAACAGAGCCGCTCATGGTGGTGACGGGAGACTCAGGGGTCGGCAAGTCGTCACTGTGCAGGGCGGGAGTCCTGCCTCGTGTTCGTGGAGGCGCGGCGCCAGAGGAGCGCTCCATTCGGGTTGCCGCACTCGTTCCAGGCCGGGAGCCCGTGCGGGCCCTCGCGTTGGCGCTCGCGACGGTGCTGGAGCGTGACGAGTCGCTGCTCGTCAAGCTCATCCGGGAAGAGCCTGGTGCATTGGGGGTGGAAGCGCGCCGGTGGAAGGCGCGTGAGAGCGCGCTCGTCGTGTTCGTCGACCAGCTCGAGGAACTCTTCACGTTGGCGCCACCCGAAGAGGCCGCGTTGTTCGCCGAAGCGGTGGCGAGCTTGGGCGCGGTCGCCGCGAACCTGCGTGTGCTGATGGCCATTCGCGGTGACTTCTTCACCCGACTGGCCGCGCTTCCCGGCCTGGGGGCGGATGTGTCTCGCGCGCTCTATCTCTTGGGGCCGCTGTCCGGCGAGGCGATGCGCGAGGCCATTGTTGGCCCGGCCCAGCGTCAAGGCGTGGGCTTCGAGTCCGAGCAGCTCATCGGCGACCTGATGGAGCCGGCGGCTCGTGCGGCGGGGGGATTGCCGCTGCTTCAGTTCACGATGGCTGAGCTCTGGGATGCGAGGGACGTACAGCGGCAGGTGATTCCCGCCCGGGCGCTTCAGGCGATGGGCGGAGTGGGAGGGGCGCTCGCGCGGCATGCGGACGGTGTGCTGGCCTCGCTGTCCGTGGACGAGGTCGACGCGGCGCGACTGCTCCTGCTGCGGATGGTCACCCCTGGGGGACTGACGGTGCGCCGCGGCGTGGAGGAGCTTGAGCCGGCGCATCCTCGGATGCGAGTGGCGCTCGAGGCGCTCATCCGGGCGCGTCTCGTGGTCGCGCGCGAGCGCGAGGGGCGGACCTATTACGAGCTCGCGCACGAGGCTCTGGTGGAGGGCTGGGGGACCCTGCGCCGGTGGATGGACGCCGACGCCGGGCAACGCGAGCTGCGCGAGCGAATCGAGGTCTCGGCCTCCGAGTGGGACCGCCTTGGGCGTGCCTCCGAGGGATTGTGGAGCGCCCGGCAACTCACCGAAGTGGCTCGGGTGAATCTCGCCGCCCTCTCTGAATGTGGAGCCCGATTCCTGACCGCATCACGCGTCTCCATGCGGCGCCGGAGGAATCAGCGGCTGGCGACCATCGTCTTCGTGCCTCTGCTGGGAGGGGCGGCACTCGCGGGAGTCTGGCTCCAGGCGCGCGACACCATCGAGAAGCAGGTGGTGGCGGCCATGCGCGACGCCCGCGAGGATACCGAGCGTGGCCAGCGGCATCTGGCCGAGGCGTTGCGTCTGCGAGGAGAAGCCTTCGGACGGTTCGACCAGGTCCGCGGCTCTCCGGAAGTCATCTCGCGGCGGAGCCAGGAGGCCGAGGCGCTCTGGAGCAAGGCCGAGGATGCGGCCACGGCGGCGGAGCTGGCGCTGCTCGGCGCGGTTCAACATCATGAGGTCGCATACCGGTTGGACCCGGCGCGGCGCGACATCCAGGCGGCCTTGGGGGACGTGTTGGTTCAGCGCATCCAACTGGCCGAGGCGTTCAACCATGAGGAGCGCCATGACGAGTTGCTGCGCCAGCTCCCCGCGTTCGACCCGGATGGCTCGCGGGTCCAGTGGGCCCAGGCGGCGCCGAAGCTCGAGCTTCAGACCACGCCCCCAGGGGCCGAGGTCCTCCTGGAGCGCTACGAGTGGGAGCGCGGTCAACCCACGCGGGCGACTTCGCTTGGCTCGCTGGGGCACACGCCACTCAAGGACGTGGTGCTGGCGCGAGGGCCGGGCTCCTATCGGCTGACGCTGAAGCTGCCCGGGCATACGACGGTGCGCTATCCGTTGGTCCTGTCGAGAGCGGAGTCCACCTCGTTGGGTATCACGCTGTTGAAGGAGGGCGCGGTTCCTGCGGGGTTCGTCTACGTCCCCGAGGGACGCTTCCTGATGGGGAGTGCCCATCCCGACCCGTTCCGCCGGGGCTTGCTGAACACCCAGCCCCTTCGGGAGGTCAGGACGGGGGCCTATCTCATCTCCCGCATGGAGGTGACGTTCGCGGATTGGCTGGCCTTCATCGACGCGTTGCCCGGTGAGCTTCGCGGTGAGCGCACCCCTTCGCTGGTCGAGCGGGACTGGACGGGATTGGAGCTGGAGCAGCGGAAGGATGGCCGCCGGGTCCTGAAGATGCTGCTGGATGCGCAGACCATCACCGCCGCCGAAGGAGAGCCCTTCCGCAATCCCAATCGTTCGCGGCGGGCGGCCCAGGATTGGCGGCGCTTTCCCGTCACGGCCATCTCCCGGCTCGACGCGGAGGCCTATCTGGCCTGGTTGGACCGCACGGGGCGCGTGCCGGGGGCGCGCCTGTGTGATGAGTGGGAGTGGGAGCGCGCCGCCCGAGGCGCGGACGGGCGCTCCTTTCCTCACGGTGACTACTTGAGGCCGGACGACGCCAACTACGACGAGACCTACGGCCGTGTGCCGGGTGCGTTCGGTCCAGACGAGGTGGGCAGCCATCCAGCCTCCGAGAGTCCCTTCGGTGTGCACGACCTCACTGGCAACGTCTATGAATGGGTCCGTTCCAAGCGAGGGGACGAGGAGGCCGTCATCCGAGGAGGCATGTGGTACTACGACAGCGTGAGCAACCTCATCGTCAACCGCACGCTCGCGGTGCCCACGACGAAGAACATGGGTTTGGGGTTGCGCGTCTGCGCGGAGGTTCCTCGGTAGATTTCAGGGCGGGGTGCAGTCGTAGGTGGGGCACTTGAAGATGTTGTTGGTGGTCGAGCTCCCCACGGCGATGAGCGCGCGCGAGTCCGCCAGGGAGGACCAATTGCTGCCCGGGCCGGGCGCGGGGTCCACACAGGCTCCGTCGATGAGGCCGACGAGCTCTTTCTCGCACCCCATGTAGCGCGAGTGGTTGATGCAGAGCCTGCCGTTCTCGGACCAGAGAGACTCGACCGGGAGGTCCGTGGTCTGCCGGCGCTGGAGGTTCAGCCGGTCATAGACCTCCACCTCCGTGTTGGGGCAGGTGTAGGAATTGTCCGCCAAGGCGCCTTCCGTATACATGGCCCGCATGGCTCGGACACAGGCCTGGTAGTACGGCGCCAGCTCGGTGTTCTGATGGTTCCAGCCCGGCACATAGCCCCACAGCGCGCACTTGGCGGTGGCTCCGGTCACGCACGACAGGGTCTGCACCGGGACTCCATTCTGCGTGAGACTCCAGGCCCCGTCGCGCCATGCGCCAGGGACGAGCACGGCGACACCTTGCAGGTCCGCCACGGGAGAACACCTGCCGGTGGCGGGGCACCCGAGCAGGCTTCGTTCCCGGGACGTCGGCTCGTAGTTCTGTGACTGGCAGAGGTTGTTGCCAGACGGGTCCGTCGCGTGGAACAGCGGCATCTGTGCGTCACCCACCTGCCGGAATCCCGCCGGCGTGAGGGTGACGACGTCGTCGGCGCATTCGGCCTCGGAGAAATGAACACGCGCCGTCCCAAGGGTGACGTCATGACTGTAGATGTACTCAACACCCTCGATGCTCGATTGGAGTTTCTGATGGCGGTAGGCCAGGCCCTGGGGCCTTGGCCACTTCTTGACCCAGCACGATTCGGAGAGCTGGCTGCTCTTCGAGACGCCACCGGTCGTGGCCTCCACCGAGGTGGTGCCCCTGGACGCCGAGCCTCGCCAACACGCGATGGACGAGAGGGTTCCAACGGCCAGCACCGTGATTGTTGTTTGACGCAGCTTCATGTCCTTCCTCCTGTAGTCAATTCATGGAACATGGGATGCGCGCACGCCGCCGCGGGCGACGGCGCGCACGATGCACTGCGTGGACGTCGTGAAGATGCTCGAGACGCGCAGGCTCTCCAGCTCGCCGCTGAGCATCACGTCCCCGTACTTCTTGTTCAGCGCGGCCTGGAGGTCGCCCCGCACGGAGGGAAGTGACTCCTTCAGGTTCCACTGCGCTTGCTTCGCCAGGCTCGCCCGCCACCGGTCGTGCATGAGCCACTCGGCCGAGTTGACGGCGGCCTGTTGGGTCTCGATGGTGTAGTCGAGTTCATCCACCCAGAGCAGGTCGCGCTCCACGTCATACCGGGGTGTCCCGATGAGATAGAGGGTGCCCTGGATGTCCTCTTCGACATCGAGGCGCAGGACGACCTTGCTTCCGTTTCCGGACACCGAGGCCTTGTTGATCTTCACCCAGTGCTCCTTGTCGACGAAGGAGAAGCGCTGCCCCGCCAGGCGCTCATTCAGCACGCGGCTGGCCGCGTCGAAGTCGAGCCGGGCCTCGAGCACCACGTTGAACCCCTCGGCGGGCTGGGTGAGCTCCAGCGCGGGCAGGGGAGGTGGGTCCATGGGGGCCGGAGGCGCGATGGATGCGCGCAACACGGGCTCGGCCACCATGCCGACGGTGGCGCGCAGGTATCCGCCATCGACCCTCGGCTGAGATGCCCGGAAGGCCTTGGGGTTGAGCTGGAGCCAGAGTCCCTCGCGGACCTGGAGCGGGCGGTTCGCCTGGCGCCAGAGGGCCTCGGCGCGTGTCTTGAAGTTCAGGTGCTCCTGCACCTTCTCCAAGGTTCGCGCGAGCGCGGCGTCGATGCGAGGGTTGGAGACGTCCGCGAGCCGGCCATTGACGTTGTAGTTGACGACCGTGATGCGGCAATCGTCGATGCGGATGCCGCCGTTGACGGCCATGATGCCCAGCCGCCAGTCCGGGTTCAGGGCGAGGTCGGCGTGAACGGGGGCCCGGAACCCGGCGTCGCAGCTTCCACAGGGAACACACGCGCGGTTGTTGACCGAGTAGCAGCCTTGGACCCAGAGGTGGCCAGGGATGTCCATCAGGAGGCGGCTGCCCGCCCCCGTGAGCGACACCTCGCGTCGCTCGACCTTGTACTTGACGCAGGCATTGGGGGGCCGGCTCCATGCGTCCCACTCGGCCCAGCCCATGGGGATGGCTTGATTCGCCGCCACACGGAGCGACTCGAGTGGGACGGAGAAGGGGACCAGGAGGGTGGACGCTTCAATGGGGGGAACCTCGAACGCGGCCTCGGGCGCTGGGAGTGCGGGCTTGAGCTCGTCCGCGGAAGCAACTCCAGCCGTCACGGCGAGGCCGAGGAGCGAGGCCCACGACCAGGACCTCCCACGTCTCGACTTCCAGTGCCACGTCAGTCTCATGTGCGACCTCCCGGAAAGACAGCTCAGCAATTCGCGCGCCAGTTGTGTCGGGTGGGGGGCCACGGGTGAGAGGCATCGGTCCGGAGCGAGAGGGCGCTCCCCGCATGTCAAACAGCGTGGACGGAGCGTCTGGAGTTGTCTGGCCGATTGGACACCTGAAGCCCTTGGAAATTCATGGCCTCCTTCAGGGGCGGTTGGACCGCGCCTTGCTCATTGAATGAAGGACTGCGTTCCGCCGTCGTCCTTGCCCGCTTAATCAAGGAGCATGTATGCCATTGAGGCTTCTGCGCTGGGTGGCCCTGGTGATGGTTTCGGCCTGGATGCTCTCCTGCAATCATGCCCAGGCGGGCCAGGTCCCCGCTCCCTTGGCGGAGTGGACGGTGCTCGTCTTCATGAATGGCGACAACGACTTGGAGGACTTCGCCCTGCGGGACTTCGAGGAGATGGCCAGGGTGGGGAGCACCGAGGATGTGAGGCTCGTCGTGCAGCTCGACCGGGCGGGGCTTGCGGGCAGGGACCTCCCGAGGTGGAGCCAGACACTTCGCTTTCATGTCCAGCGGGGCATGAAACCCATCCTCGAATCCGCGAGCGAGGACCTGGGGGAGGTGAACATGGGCTCGCGGCGGGCGGTGGAGGAGTTCGTCACGTGGGGAATGGCTCGCTTTCCGGCCAGGCGCTATGCGCTCATCATCTGGGACCACGGTCAGGGCTACCGTCCGTTGGAGCCCGTGGCGGGGGAGGGTGTGCCTGTTCTGTCCGATGTGGGCCGGCCAAAGCCCGCTCCCCGGGTTGTCTTCCAGCGGAGCAGCAACGAGGCGCCGCACCGAAGCGTGTCCCACGACATGACGAACGAGGATGAGCTGTACAACGCGGAACTCGTCAGCGCGGTGAAAGCCGCGCTGGCCGCCACGGGAGAGAGCGCGAGACTCGAGCTGTTGGGGTTCGACGCTTGCTTGATGGCGATGGTCGAGACGGCCTACGCGTTTCGCGACCTCGCGCGGGTCATGGTGGGGAGCGAGGAGTTGGTGCCCGCCAATGGGTGGCAGTACGAGGACTGGGTTTCGCGGCTCGTCGCGGAACCTTCGATGGATGGGCCCGCCCTGGGCCGTCTCCTGGTGGATTCCTATCGGCGGCGCTACACGGAGCCTCCTGGAGAGTTGAATCCGGACGCGTCGACGACGTTGTCGGCCGTGGACCTGTCCGGGTTTGGCGAGGTCGCGCGGAGTGTATCGGCATTGGCGGAGGAGCTGCGGAGGGCGCTTCCCAAGGGGGCGGAGGGAATCCAGGCGGCGAGGCGGGAGTGCAGGAACTACGCGCCGAGGACGACGGGGGCCCGCGATGAGTTCTTTCACGTGGACTTCATCCACTTCTGCGAGCGGCTGTTGGCGAACGATGTGACGCCCGCGGTCAAGGCCGCGGCAAGCCTGGCGCTTCAACGCATGCGTGAAGCCGTGATTGCGAGCTACGCGGGCGCGGCGCGACAGGAGGGATTCGGCACGTCGGGGTTGGCCATCTACTTTCCGTCGGGTCGCGCGGACTACCGGAGAGACCGGTACGTGCGCCATGGGTACGAGAAGGAGAACACCTATCACCCGGTGACGTTCGTCCAGGACCACCAGTGGGTGGATTTCCTCCACGCATACTTCGAGGTCTCACCATGAGGAGTTGGAGGCCATGGAGCCGCAGATGGCTGTTGTTGGTGGTGTTGGGATTCTCGGCGCATGCCCAAGAGCTGCGCGCGGCTGGAGTCCGCCATGCGCTGGTCATCGATACCCGGGGCGATGGCCAGCGGCCGATTCCCAGTGCCCAGAATGACGCTGAAAAGATGGCGGAGCTGCTCGAGCGGCTGGATTTTCGGGTGACACATCTGCCCAAGGCGAGGTTGACCTCGCTGCGCGCGGCGGTCGCGAAGCTCGCGTCGGGTCTCCAGGGACAGGACGTGGTGCTGGTCTATTTCAGCGGCCATGGGGCGCAGTATCTGGGGGAGAACTATCTGGTTCCATTCGACGCGGAGGTGGCGACGCCTCAAGACATCCCGAAGCAGGCTTATGCCTTGCGTGAGTTGTTCGTGGCGTTGAGAGCACACGTGGGGCCCAAGATTGTCTTGCTCGATGCCTGCAGGAGTCCGCCGCGGTTTTCGCGAGCGGTCACGGACGCGTTGGTGCCGGGGTTCGCGGACAGCCCGGCCGCGTGGCCTGATACTGTCATTGGTTTCGCGACGACGCCGGGAGAGTGGGCGGAGAGCGGGTCCTCGGATGGGCACTCTCCGTACACCACGGCGTTGTTGAAGTTCCTCCCGATTCCCGGCGTGAGGTTCGCGGACATCTTGATGCGGGTGCGCATCAACGTCGCGGCGAATACGCAGGACAGACAGGTTCCGTGGGAGAACGGCTCGGCGCGGGCTCACTTCTATTTCCGCCCGGCGGCGACGGCGACCTTCCAGTTCGAGGAGGCGGACGACGACGCCCTGGTGATGCTCAACGGACGGATTGTCTCCTCGTGGCTGCGCTACGGCCGCGAGCCCCAGGTGTTGGACCTGGTGGCGGGGGCCAATCCCTTCACGGTCTTTGTCTACAACGACAAGACGGTGGGAGGTGGCGTGCTCATTCTCGGGGGGAAGCAGCCCCAGGGCTGGAGGTTCGGGCTCACCATCTCCACGGCACAAGGGGGGCGCCGAGTCTTTCAGGGGCGCGAGGACATCCTCGTTCGAGAGGGCCCACGGCACGGGAAGATGTTCGAGGTGGTGCGCGGGGTCCTTCATGTCGACGAGGGAACGGGCCGGGTGTCGATGGTGGATGTGAAGGAGCGCGAATGGGAGCCGTGAGAACGAGCGGATTCATGCTGCTGCTGTGGGGGGCGCTGATGTCGTGTGCGGCCACGGCGAGAGGCGCTGCGCCAGCGGGGATGTCGGACGCTGGGAGCGAGTCGTCGTATCTGACGATTCCTCTCGCTGTTCCGGGGGACGGGTTGGGAGACACGGCGCTGGCGCGTCTGGCCCGCGAGGCCATGCGGAGGTGGGAGGTGTTGCGGGACGCCGTTGTGGTGGGCAAGGGCGTGTGGCTGGTCTGGAACGTGGGGGCGTTCGCGCTCGGGCCCGTGCGCGAGAGTGGCTCTCAGGTGGTCGGGTCTGCGCGCTATCAGGTGCGGCCGGAGATCGTGTTCACCGAGCCGAAGGCAAAGCGAGAGGAGAAGGCGCCGGCTCCTCTTCGCCTGAAATCCGAGCCGGGGATGAGCATGCTCTTCGTCTCTTCTGTCTTCCCGCTGAAGGTCGCGGAGTTGCTCTTGGCGAACTACATGGCGGGCCAGCGGTTCGAGTTCACGCGTGGCTACGTTTCGCGTGTCTCGAAGGTCCGTCTTGTGGCCAGAGGGGATGACGTGATGCTCTGCATCACGCTGGACGGAGAGATTCCCGGGGTCGTCGAAATCACGGGCAGATTGCGTTACTCGCAGGAGGACGAGCAGCTCTACCTTGGTTCTCCGACCGTTGCCTATCAGGGGCCGACGGTGCTCCCGCCTCGCGCCATCATGGCGCTGCGGGAGCGGTTGAGCAGCGGGCCCTTCTGGAAGCTTTCGACGGACCTTGGGTACACGGCGCAGAAGATTGAAGAGACGTTGAGTCAGGGGTTGGGGGAAGGCTTCGAGGTGAGGCTGTCGTCGGTTCGTCTCCAGGATGTGACGGTGAATGGGGACGCGTTCACGATTGAGGGACGCACCTCGGGACACGTCACGCGGCGGTGAGTGTCCCGAGGGACAGGCGTCAGCGGACCTCGAGCTCGTAGAGACGCGTGGCGGGGTCGCCGTTCTGGGTTGGCGTGGTCACCTCGAGCCGGATGTAGCGCGCGGATGTCGGGGACACTGGGTGGGTGGAGACGTTGGCGGTGTTGTTCGTCACCGAAACCGGCGTGCTCCAGGTGGTGCCATTGGTCGAGACCTGGAGGGTGAAAGCCCGGGTGTTCCAGGTCGCCGATTCACCTCCGTCGCCTGCGTGCCGGAGTGTGAAACTGCTGACCGTCTGCGCGGAGCCCAGGTCGATCTGCATCCATGCGGGTGAGACGAGTGAGCAGAACTTGTCGGTGGTGCCGCCCGAGACGCTTCCGTTGACTGCTTTGGCCGCTGACTCGTTGCTGTTGCAGGGCGTCGAGCTGGTGGTGGGCTTGTTCAGCGCCAGGTTGACGTTGCCCGCGCCGACGGACACGGTCTGCGTCTTGGTGTTGCTTGCGCCGCCGTTGTCAGTGACGGTCAGGGAGACGGCATAGTTGCCGGCGGTGGCGTAGGTCCGCGAAGGATTGGTCGCGGTGGAGGTGGTGCTGTCTCCGAAGTTCCACTGGCGTGAGGAGATGGTGCCATCCGGGTCGGTGGACGAGTCGGTGAAGGTGGCGGTGAGGCTGCTGACGGAGACGCTGAAGTTGGCCACCGGAGGGGTGTTGCCGCTGACGGCGGTGTTGATGGCCGCCGCGTACTGCGCTGACGTTCCCTGGGCGGAGCACTTCTGGATGTCGTCGTAGAGCCACATGAAGCCGCCACGGATGCCCGCGGTGGTCTTCCAGTTGGTCATCCGGCTCTGGACGGTGGCAGGGCTGTCGCCGGAGGCGCAGTTGGTGCCGTTCTTGGACCAGAGGCCCGGGTCGACGGTCATCCCCATCGCCGTGTTCCAGGTCGCCGGGTTGTTGCCGGCACCGCCCGCGTAGACTTGCAGGTAGATGGCGTCGACAGCGGCGCCGAGGTTGTTGCGGAGGTTCCGCCAGAACGTCTGCTGGGTGTAGGGCGCGAAGGTGATTTTGTAGCCCTGTCCGATGAGCATCTGGCCGAACGTGGTGGTGGGGGCCAGGTCGTAGGCGCTCTCGTCGTCGAAGTTCACGGCGTCGGCGCCGGTGGCGTTCTTCAGCGCCTGGAAGTTCCGGTAGAGGATGCTGTTGCTGCCGGTGCCACAGACGATGGTGGAGCCACAGCCGGCGGCGGTGCCGTTGACGAGCCGGGCCATGCGCTCGAAGTCGGGCACGCTCCAGGCGCCGATGGAGACCTCGATGCGCCGGACGGAGGTGGGCGCGGTCTTGAGCGTGGCGAGGCGCGTGGGCCAGGCGGCATCACCGATATAGGCGCCATTCTTGACGACAGGGATGTCGTTGTAGACGAGGTCACCGTTGTCCTCGATGTGGAAGCTCCAGAGAATCACGGTGGTGAAGCCCGAGGCGCGGAGGTCTTCCATGACAGCGGTGCCGCCGGAGTAGAACGGGCCGCCGCCGTAGATGGCCGAGTTCGCGAGGACGCGAGGGGAGGCGAGGGTGATGGCGAGTGCCGCGAATGCGGACCCCAAGCGGATGGGAAGGCTTGAGATGGATTGATGGGATAGAGGCATTGGAACGCTCCAGGGTGTGATGAACAGCGATGCAAGGCTTCGTGTGAGCGCGAATGGCATGGGCGCATACGCCCACGGGCTCTGGTCGCCAGCAATGGCGACGGCGGAACAGTTGGAGGGGCGATTCACCCTGTCAATTTTCCGTCGGACGGGAGTCGGGCTGAAGCGTTCAATCGCAGACGACTGGAGGGGCTCGGGGTGTGGGGATTGGAGCAGAGTGCTGCGACGCGGGTCCTATCCCTCGAGGGGACCTTCTCTGCGAGAGAGGGAGACCCGGTGTTTCGCTTGGGGCGAGGCGCCACCGTCACAACCTTGAGGCTGACTTTGAAGATCCCTGATTCGCGCAGCTCAATCCTCGTAGCATTCGCCGTTTCCGCGCTGGTGTTCCCCTTGGCAGCACGAGCCGGGTCATGGCCCGCCGGCAAGAAAGCGGAGTATGTGCAGCAGTGCAAACAGATTGCCGTGGTTCAAGGGGTTGATGCGAAGAAGGCCGACCTGCGATGCAAGTGCGGCGCGGACACCATCGAGAAGAACTTCACGACGGGAGAGATTGAAGCCCTCGGCGGGAAGGAGATGGTCGACTCGAAGCTGCTGCAGCGGGCCCTGACCGTGGTCCAGAAGGTCTGCGCGCAGAAGGGCGAGTAAGGACGCACTTCGCGACGGGGGAGGGGTGCTCGTTGCGCCCTTGCCCCAGGCGCACCCCGCCGGTTTCCCGACTGTGCGACAGGTTCTTGGACGTACCGGCCCCACACGTTGTGCGCCATTCGTTGTTGGCATTGAAGCTGTACGACTTTGATGGTGGTGACCAGCTTGGTTCGTTGTCCTTTTGAGCGCTCATCTTCTTGGGAGATGAGGTGCCGGACGACGCCGCGATTCGTTACGAGGGGCTCTCTGTCCTGGCACGGGAGACGCCCTTTCAAGCGTAATGATTGCTCATCTTCATGGTGAAGGACGCGGCCTCGGGGAAGGGGTGGCGATGGGGGGAAGCCGCTAGGGTCACGGCTTCGTCAGGATTGATGGGTTTGTGACGTTGTCTGTAATTGGCTTGATTGGATGGGTTTTGATGTCATTGTGCTGGGATACGCCAGATGGCCTGTCCCGCCGTGGCGACGGGCAGGGCGTTGTCGGGAGCGGCCCTCGTGTGAGGGGCCATCCCGGCGTCTTCCCCCGCATCCCAAGGAGTAGAGAGATGAAGACCCTCGGCTTCGCAGGACTTTGCGCGGCATTGATGATGGCTTTGACAGGTTGTGGCGATGGCGGAAACGCCGCCGAAGAGAGCATGCCCAACCCCGGTGAGGAGAGTGGCGTCGTCAAGGCGATGGCCTCTGTGACGGCGACGCTCTATTACGAAGGGAGTTGCGCGTGGCTGAAGTGTGCCAACGGCAATGATGCCACGGGCGCGTGCGGCTACGGCTGCAGCGACACCCGGCTGGGGTTCGCGCGTGACTCCGCGTCCCGCTTGAGCTGCGGGCAGTCGGTGACGGTGGCCGCCAACAGCAAGAGCGTCAAGGCGACCGTGTGGGATCACTCCTGCTGCAGCCGCTTCGAGGGCACCAAGTCGCTGCTGACCTCGCTGTCCATCCCGCACGGCGATGGCACCTGCCGCGGCAAGGGTGATTACACCTACGGCTACGGCCAGGCGACCGCCACCTTCACCTACTGATGACTCCACACCGGGCCGAGGACAGGAAACCATGCGTGCATCCATCGTCGGTGTGTTTCACCCCCCGAAGCTTTGGGGACTCGCGTTAGGAGTGCTCCTCGCGTTGACGGGCTGCAAGGAGCGCACGGCACCTCCTGTCCTCGGCAAGGTCGAACGTACATGGATTCCGCTCAGCGGCTTGCCGCTGCGCGGGCCCTCGACGGCCAGTCTCACGTTGCTGTTCTTCTGTGACTTCCAATCGCCGTACTGTGCGAGCGCGGCGCAGAACGTGGCCGCTCTGCGGCGCGAGTATGGGGATGCGTTGCGCATCCAGTTCCGCCACAACACGCTGCCCTACTATCCCAACTCCCAGTTGGCCTCGGAGGCGTCGGCCGCCGCGGCGGAGCAGGGCCAGTTCTGGCGCTACCACGACACGCTCTACGCGCATCAAGACGCCTTGGATCGAGCCTCGCTCGAGCGCTACGCCCAGGAGCTGGGGTTGGACCTGGCGCGCTTCCGCCAGTTCATCGACACCGAGCAGGCGCGCTTGAAGGTGGATGCCGACAACATCCTCTCGGCCAAGGTGGGCGTGCGTGGTGGGCCTGTCTTCTACGTGAACGGCAGGGACCTGCGAGGGCCGGTGGACCGGGGCACCCTCAGGAAGTTCCTCGACGAGGAGCTTGCCATTGCGGGTGCGGCGCTCGACAGCGGCGTGGTCCCCCGAGAACTCTATCAACGGCTGGCGCAGGCGCCCGGAGTGAGCCAGGCGCCGGAGCTCGAGTCCCCGGCGGTCTCCGTGCCCAGACCTCGCGACCCCACACCTCGAGACCCGGATCCCATCTACAAGGTCGACGTGGGGGATGCGCCTTCGAAGGGGCCGGCGGACGCGCGGGTGACCATCATTCTCTGGTCCGACTTCGAGTGCGCCCGGTGCGGCAAGTTCGAGGCCACGCTGAACGCCCTGGCCGCTGCTTTTCCGAAGGATGTGCGCATCGTGTGGAAGTTCCGGCCCGTGCCGGACCATCTCGGCGCCATCCTGGCCTCGGAGGCGGCGCTGGCGGCGGGAGCGCAGGGCAAGTTCTGGCCGATGCACGACAAGCTCTTCGCCCAGCCGGAGTTCGAACGCTCCAAGCTGGAGGAGCACGGGCGTCAATTGGGATTGGACATGGGGCGATTCCAGGAGGCGCTGGACGAGCGCACCTACGCCATTCAGGTGGCGCGAGACCTGGACGTTTCCGAGGAGTTGGGCATCGGCAACCTGCCCACGCTCTTCGTCAATGGCAGACGCCTGGAGTACGGAGGGGGTGGGCGCTACGACGGAAGCTCCTCGCTGTCCCTGGAGGTGCTCCGTGCCCGGGTCGAGGAGGAGTTACGCCGGACAGAACCCCTCGTGAAGCAAGGGGTGGTGGCCAGCCGGTTGTATGACACGCTGACAGCTTCAGGGCAGCGCTACGGGCCGCCGGTTGGCGAGTTGCCGCCGCTGCCCAAGGGCGTCTACCAGGTGGAGGGAGGTGCCTCGCCTGTGCGAGGACCTGTCGGAGCGCCGGTAACGATTGTCTTGTTCTCCGACTTCCAGTGTCCCTATTGCGCGCGCGTGGAGAAGACGCTCGACCGCGTGCGTGAGCAGTACGGAGACAAAGTGCGAGTCGTGTGGAAGGACTCGCCCAATCTGGAACTCCACCCGGACGCAATGACAGCGCACGAGGCGGCGCGCGCGGCGGGGGAGCAGGGCCGGTTCTGGGAGATGCACGACAAGATCTTCAGCCGCCCCTTCGCCATCCAGAGGTCGATGCTGGACCGGTACGCGGCCGAGCTGGGGTTGGACATGGAGCGATACCGCGCGGCATTGGAAACTGGGAAGTTCCGCGAGGCCATCCGAGAGGAGACTGCGTATGGCATCAGTCTCGCGGGGCAGGGTGGGACGCCTGCGGTCTTCATCAATGGTCGCCTGCTGCCGGGAGCCTTTCCGTTCGAGACCTTCCGAGAGGTGTTGGGCGCGGAGTTCGAACGACTCGGAAAGGTGCAGGTGGCGGCGTCCGCGGGGCAATCGTTGTAGACTGGCATTGAGGATACCGACCCATGCGTCTTCACCAAGGACTCCTGTTGGGCGCCGCCTCCGTCCTCTTGCTCAGTGTGGTCGCATGGCTCGCGATGCGGCCTGATGCGCCTGGCGGCCTGCCCGTCGGCAATGAGCCGCTGGCTCGTGCACCACAGGCTGCGTCTCCGCCACGGCCGGTGGATCTCCCTCCGAGCCCACCGCCCGCCATGGTTCCATCGCGCCGCCCCGCGCCGTCGCCGGAGCCGACAACGGGGAAGAAGCACGAACCCACCCGGGGGAACGGCGATGAGGAGGTCCTTTCCCCTGGACCGGATACGCGTACGGACCGGTTCGAGCCGCAGAATGGAGAGGACCCGGAGGTCCGCACGCTCTTGTCCGTGGGAGACATCCGGATGGGCGCCGTGCGGGGTTCGGAGATTCGCGACGAGGCGGCGTTGAGGGCTGTCCTCGTGCGCATCGGTGGGGACCTGGAGCGCCGGATGAAGGAGACCCGGCCGCAGAGCGAGCTGGGCTACCAGGAGGTGCTCGACGGCTATCGCGACGAGATGGCCAGGTTCATGAGTGGCCAGATCGAGATGCGAGGACCCGGCTTCACGATTGGCACGGAAGTGGGTCCGCCCCTTCCGCGCGAGAAGTGGTGGAAGCCGCGGCCGCAGTGAAGGGGTTCCCGTCGCGCAACGGCGCTCCGCTGTCATATCCATCAATGCCGAGGACGAGTCGAACGTGGCCTCGCCGCACCACGCCGATAGCGGCTTGGGCGGTGGCGATTCCTGTGGAGGCGGCGTTGCTCATGACCCGTCCGCCCGTTTGAGTGGCAGGAGGTAGGGAGGGCGGTTTCTCGGGGGGGGTGAGCCTCACCTTCTACACCAACAGTGAGACCGCGCTCCTTCTCCGGGAAGAGCGCTTGCTGAGGCAATGACCTGAGAAACGGAGCGAGCTGGGGCAATGTGATGGAGGATGTGGCCAGAGCAGTGGCGAAAGGGTCTCCATTGGCAAGGTGACATCAGTGAAGGGGGCGCTGGTCGGAGCGCACCCCGTTTCCCCGGAATGGTCTCCATGAAAAGGCGAATTGTCCTGGCAGTACTCCTCGCCGCCCAGGCGCTCATCGGATGTGGCGACGATGCGGTTTCGTACTCGGCGCCGGTTGGAATCAACCTCAAGGCCAAGTCGTCTGACACGGTCAACGCCACCGTTACTTCCCAGAAGGGCATCTCGACCGAGTCCGGCAATCCCTTCAAGGTCTTTGTCGACAACGCGAACAAGGAGTTGGAGGGCAAGTCCCCGTCGCGTGTCGAGCTGACGAAGCTCACGCTCACCCTGGGGGCGGGAAGTGTCGGCGTCGCCTCGTTCGCAGAGGTCTTCGCTGGACGCGTGGACATCCTTTTCCGGATGGATGAGTCCAACAACACATACGTCGCGGGCCATGTGGAGAACCCCACGGGAAGTGGCCCCGTGCCGCTCATCGTCGATTTCGACTCGAAGGCGATGGCGGTGGACGACTACGCGCGCTTTCTCGCGGGCAAGTTCAATGTGGTTCTGCGCGGCTCGGCAGCCCCGACCTTCACGACCAAGGGCGCGGACGTCGACTTCCAGGCGACCTTCTCGTTCACGGCTTTCGAGTAGCGGAGAGCCCCAACCGCTGGGCGACCATTGCCCCATCTTCAAGGGACAGATGGGGACGTGGGCCCTCGGAATCACAGACGGTAGAGCACGAGAATCGAACTCGCCAAGGACGTCTCTCAACGCCCCCCATTGGTTTTGAAGGCTGCTTCGGTCTCGTGGCGCCACAGAGGGAAAACGTCCCCATTTGTTCCTTTGAGCGAGCCGGTAACGCACCGGTAACGCACTGAGGGACAAATGGGTGCAAGCTGGGTCAAGAAGTGGGATGGCGGGCGTGTTCGTGATGTCGATGGTCGCATGGTGTGGGTGATAGAGCGACAGTGGGCCGGGCGTCGGTTCATCATCGCGCTTGACGCTGCCAGCGAGCGTGAGGCGCTTGCCGAACTCGCACTGTGGGAGCGAGACCCGGATGGGTACCGGACGCGGCGCCAGGCCGCCGAGGACAACAAGCCTGTCCTCATCGACGAGGAGTCCCTGGCGGGCCTCATGCTCCACCTCACCGAAGAGGGCCGGACTCTGACGTACCGGCGTGGCGTTCGGGGGTACCTGGCTGCTTGGGGCGAGGCCCTGGGGAAGCGCGACTTGCGGAAGGTCCAACTGCGGGAGCTGCGGAAGCTCTTGGCGGGATGGAAGACCGCGCGGAAGTTCCGCATCATCGCGCTGAAGACCTTCACGGCGTGGTTGCGCGAAGAGGACATGCTCAAGCCGAGCGAGGACCCAACGTTGAGCCTCAAGGTCCCGCCCTCGGTGGCCGAGAAGGGACTCAGGGACAAGGGGTACCCAATCGCGTTCGTCGAGCGCTACTACAGCGCGGTTGGGAGTCAGAACGTGCGGGATGTCCTCTGCCTGCGCGCCAAGACGGGGATGCACGAAACGGAGATCGCCCGAATCGCGTCCGGCGCGGGGAGACTTCGCGTCGTGAATGACTCGTGCGGCATCGCGGGAACGGTCACGTTCAAGCACAAGAACGGACGAATCCACGTGGTGAGCCTGGATGACCAGGCCCTGAGGGCGGCAACGCGGCTTCAGGCACGAGGGAAGTCACCCAGCACGAGTGCAGTCCACGAATGCCTCCACCATGCGGCTGGGCGCCTCGCGCGGCAGTTTCCGAACGAGAGGTTTGCTCCGCTCATCCCCGGTGAGCTGCGGCACTCCTTCGCCACGTGGGCCTCGGAGTGCGGGCGAGTCGTCAAGCCGACGCCGGATGGGGTGCCCCTGAAGATGGTCGCCGCCGTCATGGGACACCTCAACACGAGGACGACGA
The DNA here is from genome assembly GCF_037414475.1 of Myxococcus stipitatus. Next base: position 8,442,241 of record NZ_CP147913.1, read on the forward strand.
AGCTCTTCTACGAAGGCGTGCAGGTCCCTCCGATGATTGTCCTGCCGCTCAATCTGCACCACGCGCAGGACCCGGTGCCGACGAAGGATGCACTTCGCCTGAGTGCCTGATTCCACCGTCGAGGGGAACCGCAAGGAGCGCCGCTCGGAGTGCTGGGCGGCGCTGCCTCTTCGGTCGAGTCTGCTTCTTCGGCACGGGAGCGGTTTGCAGGCACGCGAGTACGGAATCTGAGAAGACGGTCGTTTGCCGCCCGAATCGCGGGGCGCGAACCAGCAGTCCTTCGCGCAGGAGTTCGAACACCCGGGCACGACTGCAATACAGTAGTTCGGCAGCCCGTTCGACTGTCACGATGGGGCCATCGAGCCCGGGGCCGGTGGGGTAGTCGGGCATGGCTACCTCGGGAAGACCTTCCGGGGCGTGAGGCGACCGAGGGCGTGAAGCCCGATGCCGATGGCGTCCCAGACGTTGTGATGGAGGGCGGAAGCGGAGGGCAGCTCAACGCGCAGATGCTCGGCGGCGTCGAGGCGCTGTTTGATGCGCTCGATGAACGCGTCCGCGTCGAGCGTGCCCTTCCAGTCGCGCGGGTAGACAGACCGCCGCATCGCGACGTTGGGCAGGTAGCCACCGAGCGTGCCCACGACCCCCGAGAGATGGACGAGGTCGTTCTGGTCGCCCTTCTGGTGCGCAGCGGCGTAGACGCGAGGCATCTCGATGATGAGATGGTGGGGCTCATCGCCCAGGCGAGGATGGAGCCACTCGTGGACCGCCAGGGCCATGGAGGCCCACGAGGACAGGGCCAGCTCCCCGCCTTGGGGCTCGGGGTTCTTCGGCAACCCAGCGGCCAGGAGTGACGCGGGTTCGGCTACCGGCACGTCGAACACTGCGACACCGCAATGCCGGAGGCCGGGGTCTATGGAGACGAGCTTCGCGGCGCGGTGCTCGGAGGGGCCTTCAGGAAGGAGGCAAGTGCTCACACCTCTCCTGATGGGGACACTTTCCGAGACTGGTCACGCCGCCTTTGCCTCGGGCTCCCAGACCACCAGCCGTCCACTGGAGTCGCGCACCGTGGCCATGTCCTTCGAGAGCATGCGCGAGAGGGCGGGCTCGGCCTCGATGGCGCCCGCGAGGTCTGGCGTCACTTCGCGCATGGCTTGCCGCATGATTTCGGCCATGCGCTCGGCGGCGTCGTGAAGCCGGTTGGGGCAGTCCGCGCGCAGCTCCGCCACCAGCTCGTCATGCACCATGAGGACGAGGCGAGAGCCCCAGAGTGGTGAGCGGTGGTCCGCGTACATCTCCCGCGACACTCGCCACGTGGCCAGCTTCGCGCCCACCGCGCCGAGACCCTGGAAGGGAGTGTTGAGCCACTGGGTATAGCTGCAACCGCCTCGGAGGATGTTGGCGCCAGGAATCGTGACGTCCACGAACTGGCCGTTCCTCGTGAGGGCACTGGCCTTGCCGAAGAGGACGCGCTGCTCGGGCCACGCATCCAGCCACCTGTTGCCGTAGTGGCGCGACACCTCGACGCACGCGGCGCAGACCATCTTCACCTTGCCCTGGACGCGCACGGGAACGCGCTCCACTCCGCACGTCTCCGCGACCTTGGCCAACAGGCAGAACCGGACGCCGTCCTTGGCGCGTGCCTGGTACGCCATGCCGCCAGCTCCCAGGCCACCGCCCTTGCCGAAGTTGAAGATTTTGGCGAGCGAGCGGAAGGCCGTGGCCGTGGGCTCCTTGGCTTTCACGCGCGGCAAGAGGGCATCGTAGTCCTCCCCCAAGAAGGTGGCCGCGGCCGAGGTGTGGACGTCTTCCTTGGCGAGTAGCGCGTCGGCCATCCGCGAGTAGCCCACGTCCCAGATGGCACGTTGGGCCATGGTGCGCAGCTCGAGGCCGCCGTAGTCCACGGAGCAGAACACGTAGCCAGGGCGGGCCTCGTGACACTCACGCACGCCCCCTCGCTGCGGGAGCTGCTGGTAGTCACTCGAAACGCGAGTCGTGCTGACCAGCACGTTGAAGCGCGGGTTGAGAGGGGCGGCGGTGCCTGCCTCCAGCTTGTCCAGGTAAGTGGAGCGGTACTTGTCCACCTTGCCGGACTTGCCCAGCTCCTCTAGCAGCGCATCGCCCGAGTCCAGGAGGGTGTCCCGGTCGGTGGCCACCTGCCCCTCGGGGAAGCGGGGAGAGGGAGGGGTGACGGGCGGCGTGCCGTAATAGGCGGCGGTGACGAGCTGGGTGAGGCGCTTGGTGTCCTTCGAGCCGCTGGCCCGGAAGATACCGGCGGCCCGGAAGCGAGTGCGGTTGGCTTGCCACTCCTGCTCGACGCGGTGGCGGAGCTCCTCGACGCGCCCGGCATGAGTGCGCAGGCCCCAGACGGAGGCGAAGTGGAGCGCGAGGGCGGCGCGGACCTGGTCCTCTTCGGCGTGGAGGTTGCCGCCGTTGGCGATGCTGGGCGCCGTCCGTGCTTGGGACAGGTGGACGTCCAGCGTGTAACGCGCATCGCGAAGCGGGTACTTCACCGCGCCTTCGGGCCATTGCTCCATCGGCACCCCGTCCAACTCGCCGTAGCGAAGTCGCCATGCGTCGGGGGCGTACTTGTCGGCGGAGATATCGAGGCCAAGGTGGCGCTTCACCAGGAGGGCCAGCGGGTAGCGGGCGCCCTCATCGTCCCCCAGCGGCCTGCCCGTCGCTGGGTCCACGCCGTGGAGTCCCCGGGCAATGTCCATGAGGGCTTCGCGGATAGCCACGTCATGGAATCGCCCTGCCTCGGCGGCGGCAAACACGTCGTCCACCAGTCGCGGGTCATCCGCGCACATGACACCCAGGTCGTACGCGAGATTGGCTCCTGTCACGTGGACATCCGGAGAGCGGAGGGTCTCACGGAACCACGTGCGCGCCTGGCCAGCGGAGAGAAGCCGCTCACTGCCGGGGGCTTCCTGGGCGATGGACGCGCAGACGAGCGGCGGCGCAAGCAGTCCGGGCTGAATCGGATAGGTCTCGGTGTCGAAGCTGAAGAGGACGGGCACAACACCGAAAGGCCCGTGTCGTGGGCCAGCCGTGGCGCCCTGGGGAGGACGCCAAGATGTTGAGTGGTGCGGTGGGGCAGGCGTCAGGCCAGGGCGTCAGGCCAGGGCGTCAGCGAGCGGCGGGAGCTTCGCGGTGGCGCGCTTGGACTCGATGGCGGCCAGCTCCGAGTCCGTGGGACTCACGTTGCTCCAGCGGTAGCCCTCGATGACCTTGCCGGGGCGGCCATCCTTCTCCGGGAGCGTCTTGGGGAAGACCTCGCAGTCCACGAGGAGGAAGGCTCCTGCCTGCTTCGCCTCGGTGAACTTGGCGATGAAGTCGGGCGAGACTTCGTGCTCCTCGGCACCCGCTAGGGCCATGAGGAACGCCTTGAAGCGCCCGCCACCGTTCTTCTTCGTATCGGAGAGGTTCTCGACGTAGCTGGTGACGAGGCCGGGCCGTGTGGGCTCGGTGCTGGTCTGGGTTCTCTCCGACGTCACCACCTTCACTTCAGCGATGGCGGACAGGCCCTTGAAGCCGTCCTTGGTGCGGACGGACTGGACCTCCAGGCGGTAGCGTCCATGCTTGAGGTACTGCGCGCCAATAGCGGCCTGGGCGGTGGCGATTCGTGCATATGCGGCGTTGCTCATGTCCCGTGTTCCCATTCGAGTGGCGGGACGTCGAGAGGACGTCCTCACCTTCCCTTATGGGGACGCTTTCCGGAAGTGGTCCTCCGTATTTCGATGGCAATGCTGACGTTCGCTTGGTCCTTGCGTGCGTCATGAAGCTAGGCGCCAACATGTTGAATGGAGCCAATGGGCTTGCCGCCGATGGGAGCCTTTTTTAGGAAATGACGATAGCCCTCGTCGTAATATGGAGGTGGGAATAGATGGTGAGTGTTGGCGAGTGCACCTGAACCGAGCCACTCTTGTGCTTGTTGGGTGTCGATGCGAATCACTCCCACGACAAAGTCCGAGAGATCCATCGAGCGAACGTCCGAATAGGCGCGTCTCCGCATTAGAAGTGCGTGCTGCGCGTGAGGACGAAGATAGGTTGAGGGGGCAGAACGTCTTAGATCTATGATTGTGGCAGATTTGTTTGATAGAATCCCAGGCTTGTCTTCCTCTGTTGTCTCAGGTCCTGCCTGTAAGAGAACAATGAAGGAGTCTCCTGACTTGCGAGGGGAGAAATGTAGATACTGGTTGACTTGGCCTGATGAGAGAACATCTTGGCATGCAAACCAGAGGGCGGTCCATGCGTTGTCTACGAGATCGAGCCATCTGGTCTTGATTCCGTAGTGCTGCAAGAGTGGCTCGTATACATGGTCGGAGAGTTTTCCGATGAATGCGCTATGGTCTCGTGCTTGTTTTACGTAGTTTGCCACTCGAATTTCTTGTTCGGATTTTCCTCTGGCAGTGATGACGCCTCGGAATAAAGACGGAGTCATGGAGGGGTGAAGTTGGTTTTGCCCGCGAAATAGCACTGGGCCATTCTTGCGTAGAGAATATTTCAGGTAGCCAACTGCCTGTGTCAACGCGTGTGGAGTGGTTACGGTGAGTGTGTTCGTTGAGTCATCCCAAGACATTCCTCGGTTTTTTGAGATACGGGATAGATGGCTGGGTGGTTTCATTATTTGTTTGTTGGGATGCCCGGAGGGGTGGGTTTGGTTTGTTCGGAGGGAGAACTGGAGTGCTGAGTGAAGTGTGGCGTGGGATGATTAGAAGGGGATGTTGTCTGCTGGGGTTGTTTGCGTGACCTTGGCTTCGATTGCGACTTCTGCTGGATTGTGGTTGGCAATGTTCATTTCTGTGTCGATGTATTCGGCCAGTCTGCGCGCCTCTTCGAAGTATCCCAAAGAGCTGGTTCGGCGCACCGAAAAGACTTTGTATCCGTGGCCAAGGAGATCTGAGTCGCGTTGAGTGTCTTTGGCGGTGTCCGACTGGGGATGGGCGTCATCGAGTTCGATGGCAATCCAGCGAAACTTCCACTTCTGGAGAGGTATGAATGCAACGAAGTCGGGTCTTCTTCTTTCTCCGATTCCCAAGCGGGCCTGGGGGATGAGCATCGGAAAGTGCCTGTCTCTGATGATGTTCAGATAGTTGCCTAGAAATCGATATTCGGAGTCGTTCCGAATCAATTCGCTGGTCCTGTCCCAAAGCGGGCAGGATGACCGACCGTTTGACCAGCCGGAGGTTAGATGGCAGGGCTCTCCTTCATCTTCTCGGTCGTAGTTGTCTGGAGTGCAACGATCCCGAAAAACCGGCTCATTTAGTACTTCTGTGTGCTTGCTTGACCAGAAATTGCAACTCTTGAAGTGGGTTGATGCTTGGCTGAGATATGATCTGATGGACCATGGATGCGCCCACTGAGATCCATAGCCTCCTTGGACTGGCGGAACGGCATAGAACTTGAGGACTCGCTGCTTGTCGGTTCCGGAATATAGGAAGGCTGGGACGTTAGGATTGTCGTTGGGTATCTTCCATCTGTTCGTTGCGCCACATTGACATTTCCAGCGAGGCGCGATGGTGGAATCATCCTTGAATGTCCATGTGAATGTCTGGTTGCAGTCTCCGCAGGTTGACTTGAGTACGCGGTGCAGATAGCCCATGTTTGTTGGCGTGTGTGAGATTCGGCGGCGAGATTGAAGGCTTGATCTGGAGTGAACTGTCCGTCAAGAGGGTTTGTGCTGGGCGTGGGTCACGCTAGAATCAGCCGCTACACTGATCAAAGTGTTATGCAATTGTCCGAAAGGGCATGAGGGTGTGTGTGGGTGTGAGGAGCTTCTGTGGCTGTCCGTCCGTCTGTTGGATGAACCGGGCGCGCTCGCGAGCCGTGGCGAACGCGGACACGTAGTCCTGGGTATGCAGGCACACGTCCACTTCGACGCATGGCGCCAACTGGCCCGGGCGATGCGTGCGCGCGAGGAGTTGCTCCCACGTGGCCCCGTCCGAGGGCGGTGTCACCACGAGGTTTCGAGAGAACTGCTGGAGGTTCTTCCCCGTGGCGTGTGCCTTGATGCTCGCCACGATGGAGCGCCTCCCTGTCTCCCGGAGGATGTCCTCGGACGCGGTCTTGCCTCCACCGTAGAACGGCACGCCTGCTTCCTTGGCGATGCGTTCCCCCAGCTCCGGATACTCGACCCAGACGATTCCTACCCGCGAGCGCGCCCACTCCGCCGCATCCTTCACCAGAAAGTCCGACACCCAAACGGCCTGGGGCTCGGGCTGTACGGCGGCATGAATCTCCGTCCACTCAGTCCACGTTGCCGCATGCCACACGGGCTTGTCCCCTTCGTAGGGCGGCGACATGTGCGCGCGGATGGCTGCCTTGGTGAGAAGCCCCGGTGAGTCCAGGTGCTCGCGGCGCTTGCCTTTGAGTTCTTCCCAGACTTCTTTGTTCCACGCCTTGCGACGCGCGAACCACTGCTCAATCAGCTCATGTGGCTCGCCCCTGGGGTAGCGCCAGCGATGGTAGAAGCCCGCTGAGAGCTGCCGCGCGCACGCTACGGCTTGGAGCTGCTCTTGGAATTGCTCTCCGTCCGGACGCTCGCCCGCGTGCGCCAGCTCGATGAGCGCGAAGAGCTGCGCGGGCACGGGACCCACCTTCCGCTCCCGGATGATGAGCGGCTTGTCCAGGGCGCTCTCTTCGGTGGCCACCACGCCGGGCGTGGCGTTGCGGCGACGTTGGAAGCCCTCGCGGACGTGCTCCCTAGGCTCGCACAGTCGCTCCAGTTCTCCGGGAGGGGCCACCACCTTGCCCGGGTCCAGGGCCGTCCCCCATTCCTCCACGACATGGTGCGCGAGAGGCAGTGGCGAGCCCTCGCCCAGCGCCAGCCGCGACAGGTGCGCGTAGTCCTTGATGCTCTTGGACGCGAAGGTGCCGGACAGGGCCACGAGGCGAGTCCGTGGATGCTTCTCGAAGTAGCGGAGGAAGCGGCTCGTGCGGGACGTCCTCGGGTCCTTGAGGCTGTGTGCTTCGTTTAGGATGACCAGGTCCGGGCGAATGCGCTCCAGGAGGTCCGTGGCATCCTGGCTGGAGAGCTTGTTGTAGGTGATGACGTGCAGGACGGGCAGTCCCACGCGGAACCACCGGCCACCCGCGAGGTTCGGCAACTTCCAGTGCGCGCCGTAGTAGCTCCACTCGGCCTCGAACTGGGGCAGGAGGCCAGCGGAGATGAAGAGGACGGCCACGCGACAGCCCGGCATCACCATGGGCATCAGGAAGGTGGTCAGCTCCTTCCCGTGGCCGGTGCCGATGGGGCCGAGGAGTCCACCGATGCGCGAGGCTTCCAGGAGGGCCTGGGCCTGAACGCGCCGCAATCGCAGCGGGCACGGACGCGGCGGAGACATACTCGCGCAGGTGCACTGAAGGGACGGCGACCGGAGCGCGGCCTCCAGCGCCTCGACATTCGCCGCCGTGTACGACGCGGCCAGGTCTCGCCGTGGCAAGGCGAGGATGCGGCCCAGGTCCGCCGAGTAGCCCACCGGAGAGCGCCCGTAGACCGGAGCTGTCGCCACGGGCGGCGGGCTCGCAGGGGCAGGGGTGACGCCCAGACGTTCAAGCAGCCGCATCCAAGCCCCCGTCAGCGAGCACCACGCACGAAGTCACCCGGGCCGCACAGGGGCTCCAGCGCCTCCACCGCGATTTGCAGGAGCTCTGAGTGGGCAAGGCCGAGGGCGGCATACGCGCCCGGCGCGGGAGGCGCACTGCGGATGGCCATGGCCAGCGCGCCCTTCCACTTACCGAACCCCAGCGCGCTCTCCGCACCCGCGAAGCGCAAGTCCTCGACGCCTCCAGCCTCGCTCACCTGGGACGCCACCTTGGCCACGTACTCCGAGAGGGAGGTGGCGGGCATGTTGGGGACGCAGTCCACGAAGAGGCGCAGGCGCTCGTCCTGGAGGCTCGTGGCCGTCGGGGGCTCGCGGTGATCGCCGGGCGCGGTGGGGCCCTTCGGCTTGCGACTACGACGCTTCGGCGCGGCATCGGGGGCGATGGTGGGCGACGCGACAGGGGCATCCGGAGGCAGCACGGCGGCCACCTCGGCCCCGGGGCAAGACACATGCAGCACGTCACCCGAGCGGAGCTTGCTCGTGTTTTCCTGCGTGAGCGTCGCGCCGCACCTGTCGCACGTCCCAAGGGACTCGGCGGGGGCGGCGGGAGGGGGGACATGCGGAGGGGTGGGCGGGAGCTGCGCGGCGGTCTCGGGGGCCTGGTTCTTGGTGATGAGGCGATTCATCAGGGACACGGTGGGACCTCCTGAAAGGCACTTCGCTTTGAAAGGGCACCCGCCGAACTTCTCGCAGGCACCGAAGTTGGGAGGTGCGTCCGCGCTGCGCGTGGCTCGGGCCACTTCGCGAATGCGGCGCACCATGGGGACGACCTTCTCTGTCCACTCTCGCGTGACGTGCTCGGTGCTCGTCCTGGCGAGGACGCTCTCTGCACGTCGCGCGCCGCGCGTCTGAAAGTAGATGTGCTCCAGCTCCAACACGCGGACACCTGGGAAGCGTGCTCCCGAAAGTGCAGCCCAGACGCCGTAGCCCACCATCTGCAATCCAGCTTCAGTGCCTGCGTCCACCAACTGCGCGGGCGTGGCGGCGTAGCGCGCCACATCGGAAGAGAACTTGTGGTCTGTGATGCGCAGCACTCCCTCCGACATGCGGCGCGGATTGATGAGGTCAATGTGTCCGACGAAGGGGACCTCGTCCGCCGTCAGGGGAGAGGGCGTTCCGAAGGACTCTTCAACCAGGAGGTCGGGGCCCGGCGGCGGAAGTAGGTGGTGGCCCGCCTGCGCGATGTCGCCCAGCACGTCCTCTCCCGTGCGTAGGTAGTGCTCCAGTTGCGCGTGCCCCTTGATGCCGAGGGCTTGAGCCTTGGACTCAGGCTCGGGCAGTCGCAACACCTTGGCGAAGTACCAGCGACGCGGGCACAAGCTGAATTGCTTCAACTGCAAGCTGGAGAGGAAGTTGATGACGCCCCCGTCCACGGCGCGCCGACGAGGCGGCTCGAGCTGGGAGGCATCAGCCGCCATGACTCGCCTCCGCTGAGACGAGCGTCTGCCGAGCAATCTCCACGTAGGGCGCGTGTTGCTCAATCCCGACGATGGACCGCCCCGCTTTCAGCGCCGCGGCCCCCACGGTGCCCGAGCCGAAGAACGGGTCCAGGATGAGGTCGCCGGGGCGGGTGATGTAGCGCACCCACCAGTCACAGAGGACTTCAGGAGTCGCCGCGCCGTGGCCCTTGGCGCCGCCGCTGGAGACGCTGTTGGAGTTGGGAATCGGCAGGAGGTTGTAGGGCGTGACGCCACCGCGTTCCGCGACGGTGTCGGCAATCCTCCCAGCGCGGACGGACAGCCCCGAGGGGGACACGCGGAGCGCTCGGTTGGCGTGTTTGACTCGCGCCATGGCCTCGGAGGGCGTCCACAGGACGGCATCCTGGTTTCGGTAGCACGTGGGCGAACCGAGCCAGACGCAGGCCTTCACAGAGGGCCGCATGAGCCCATTCTTTCGCTGGCAGCTCCCCGTGGGTGGGGTGCTGACGTTCCACCACCAGACGTCTTGGACGAGGTTCCACTCCCGAGACGTCCAGGCCATGAACTCGAACAGCCACGGCCGCATCCGCCCCACGTGCTCGCTGTTGGGTTGAAGGATGAAGACGGCGGAGCCCGATGGCTTGAGCACCCGCCGCACCTGCCCGACGACAGCGCGCATGAGCTCGTGCCATTCGGGCTCCGAGAGCCGCCCGTACTCACGGTTGATTTCCGCATAGGGCGGGTCGGTGATGATGGCGTCGAAGCTTCCCGAGGGAAGCGACGCCATCACCTCGACGCAGTTGCCGGAGAACAGCGTGGCGTGGTGGGTGTCGTGAATAGGCTTCACATCCCCTCAATGGGGGCGGTGGCCAGCCGTGGCGGGCTTTTCCTCCGGTGCGTTGCGCAGCGACTCCGGAACAACCCAGACACGGCGGCGCACTCCAGACACGCACTGAATCCGGTTGCGGAAGCCCAAGTCTCTCAGGACGCTGGCAATCTCCCTGTCCGCCGCCGCGTTGAGCTGCCCCTTCGCGACACCGAGGGCCTCCTCCGCCACCTGGAGCAGCGGGACTTCTGCCGGACGCCGCGCTGGGGGCATCCGCGTGAGCCACTGGACGATGGCGTCCCTCTTTCCGTCGTTGGGCGTCTCGCTGCGCTCCTTGGCCTGGGTCTCGGCGCGCTCGGCCTGGTCCTCGGTGAGCCACCATTGCTCGCCCTGGTGGAATCGCACCACGGCTTCCGCCCAAAGCTGGGAGCGGTCCTGCTTCAGTGCCGCGATGTCGATGGACGTGCAGCGGACTGGCCACCAGCGGCGGTAACCACTGGGGTCATTGCGCAGGTACTCCTCGCTATTGGTGGTGCCCACGAGGACGCAGCGGCGCGGCGTGCGCACCGTCACTCGGCCATAGGGCGGCCGGTAGATGTCCTCGTTGCGGGAAACGTAGGCTTTGAGGCCCTGGACGTCGGCGGCACGCCGCACCGTCTCCAGTTCGGCCAACTCCTGAATCCAGTACTGAGAGGCGAGGGCGGCCGAGTCCTTGTTGCCGATGTCGAGCGGCGCATCGCTGAACCACTCGCCCGCGAGGATGCGGAAGGCGGTGGATTTCTGGAGGCCTTGAGGACCTTCGAGGATGAGCACCGTGTCCACCTTGCAGCCCGGGCGCAGTGCACGGGCCACGGCGCTGATGAGCCACTTGGGGCCGATGGTGCGGAGGTGCTCGGTGTCGCCTGTGGCGCCGAGGTAGCGCTCCAGGAAGGTGTCGATTCGCGGCTTGCCGTCCCAGACAAGCCCCTCCAGGTAGTCGCGCAGCGGGTCATAGGCGTTCTGTCTTGCGACAATCCGCAAGACTTCACGCACGTGAGAGGGTTTGGGGTTGAGGCCGAGGCGCCCGTACTCGCTGTTTTGGAACCAGACCGCGATTTCGCTGTCCAACTCGTCTGGGCGGACATCCGCACGCAACGGGCTGCCGGACAGCTCGAGCTCCTTCGTCACCTCGTTGAATCGCAGCGCCCCGCGCCACTCGGGCGCGTGGAGAAGGACGGTGTAGATGTTCGCTTCCAGATTGCGCAGCCGTGTCTCCTCTCGCGTCTCGTAGGTGACGAGCTGCTTCATCCATTCATCCGGGTCCGCTTGTCCCTCATCGGTAGGCGTCAGCTCCGCGGTGGTGGTGATGGGGCGGGTTGCGATTCCAAGGCGCTCCCAGAGTGCCTGGTGCTCGACGAGGCGCTTTGCGTCGCGCTCCGTCTTCCGGGCGCGGGCGCGGTGCAGCTTCTTCAATGCTTCGGAGACGAGGTGCTCGGTGCCTTGCTCCCAGTCCGTGGCGGCGTAGCAAGGCCGCAGGAGCTCGACAATGGCCGCGTCTGGTGTGTCAGTGGGCAAGCAGAAGGCCACCGTGCTCATGAGCTGCTGGAGGGTGGTGTCCTGGCTCCCTCGTGGCGCGAGGGGTTGGCCGCGAAGCACGCGACCAATGAGCGCCTTGTTCTCGGGCCGCGCGTGGCGCCGAAGCAGAGCGCCGAGGTGGTGCAGGTCCGTGGTGGTAGAGGCTGAGTCCAGGAGCGCGGACGGCGCCAACGGAGGGGCGGTGACGGGCAGCCCCGCGCGCGCGGAGGCCAACAGCTCGTCGACGTCGAGAGGGCGTCCGTCGGTGCTTTCCGCGAAGGGCTCGGAGCCTTCAGGTGCGTCCGGCAGGTAGTAGAGGCGTGACAAGTCTTTCGTTGCGGGGTCGGCGGGGACGCGCAGCAAGGCGAGGGCGGCGGCGCGCACCGAAGGCCACTCGCGAGGCAGCACGGGCCTGCTCAACGGCATGATGAGGCGAAGGCAGTAGTCAGGGGGGCGATGGCTGTGTGTGGAGTGAAGGGCGAAGGCGTAGCCACCTCGCTCCAAATCGTCGAGAGGGGCGAGTTGCTCGGCGGTCAGGTGGTCCAAGTCGAAGACGGCCAGCGTGACTGCGCGGACGTTCTCGTTGCGCCGCTTCTCCGAGACGTCGACGGGGCTCCAGGCGGGACCATTCTTGGCGGGGCATCGGCTGGGGCAGGGCGACTGAGGGCACTGGCTCCGGCGGTGGGTGGTGAGGAGGGCGCGTAGCTGCGGCCAAGTGACGTCCTCGATACGCGGCACGTTGTCCTGGGCGGATTCGTAGAAGGCGACTCTCATGGTTGAAGCGTCCTTTCGTGGAGGTGTGAAGCGTGCCGCCGTGGTGTCGCGCGGACGTCTTGGGGCCTCCCTCCAGGTGTATGGGGGCGCTTTCGTGCATGTTTCAGAAATTGGCGTGCGTGCGTGAAGTGCCGACACACATGCACCACACGAACGGCTCCATTTCCTATAGCGCTATAGGGGGTACGCGCGCGTACGCGCGGCTACTAGTCTTCTCTTACTCTCTATGAAGAGTAGGAGAAGTGGAGTGATGAGTGTGTGGTGATTGGGCTTGCGCGGATGGGGGTGGCCCCCTGCCTCTGACCACCCATCGGCGGATTTTGTTTCATGGGCCACGCGCGGAATGTGTCCCCATTGAAGAAGGCGATGGCACTTCGCACCGCAATGCCCCTTTGTCGCGCCCGGCTTGTCAGTTCCGGCATGTTTCACGCGTCGCGCGGCGCCGGCCTCGCTTCGCCATTGGGAGAGGGAGTCTGGCGGCTCGGGATGTCGATGTTTCATTCTTGTTCGTCGAGAGTCTGCCTTCGGTGAATCCCTCTTCGCGTTTGGTGAAATGGCAGACGTCTTGCTCTGTCTCGTGGTTTCACTTGTGTCATCGGCATGGCTTCTCGCGCATGTCCCAAGTCGAAGGGGGAAACAATGCAGTGCCGTGGTAGTCGCCCGTCGCAGCCGACCGAGGGAAGCCGCAGCGTCAAAGACGGTCGCACGCTGAAGCAGTCTCAGGTGAGGGATGTCCCATCCACGCTGGCGCTCGAGGTGGAGGGGTTGGCGCTGGAGATTCTCCGGCTCAACGAAGAGGGTTCGCGCTTCTCCGCTCGGCGCCTGGCGGATGAGCTGCTGCGGCGCATGGCGCCTGCGCTTCGCGTGTTGGCGCGGCGCTTCGCGAAGTCGCGCGGCACGTTGGGCGAGGATGACCTCGTCCAGGTCGCGAGCATCGAGGTCTTCAAGGCCCTGGGGACGTACCGGCCCGAGAAGAAGGGCGGCCAGAGCTTCCTGTCCTGGTCAACGTGGCGTGCTCGGCGTGCCCTGAAAGAGCATGTCCGGCTTCAGGCGGCGGACGTGCGTCCCTCGGATGCTGCCCAGCGGGGACGGACCCGGAGCCGCACGGTGGTTGCGCCCGTCGAGGTCATCAGCCGCGACAGGCCAGAGGAGATGCAGCGGGGCTCCGTGACGGACTCCCATGACGCGGCTGTGGCCATGGAGTTCATGACAGTGGAGGAGCTGCTCTCCACGTGCGAGCAGGTGGCGCGGCTGTACTACGCGCTGGCCGACATGGAGCCCATGCTGCGCGAGCTGGTGTGCCGTGCCCATGGCTTGGGGCGCAGTCGGCAGAGCATTCGCGAGGTCGCCAGCGAGTGGGGTGTTCCACGTTGGCGTCTCGATGCGATGCTGGCGCGTGCTCGCAGTCTCCTGCGCCGCAAGCTGGCGGAGAGGGTGGACTGATGCCGGTGCTCGTCTCTAGGCAGGGCGGGCCGTGCGCGGCGTGTGGAGCTCCCATCCTGGAGGGCGAGCGCATCGTCTACACGCTGGAGACAGGAGCGCGTCACCTCGCGTGCGAGGACAAGTCACCGGAGTTGCGCCGCAACAGGTTCGCGGCCCGGTGCGCCCACTGTGGCTTCCTGGTGCGGAAGGGCAGGGGAAGGCTGGACGTGGTGGAAACGTGCGAGGACGGGGCCTTCTCGCGTGTCTGGCGGGTGTCCTGCTCGGACGTCGCGGCCTGCAACACGCGGCTCGCCCGGGTGGCTCGGTGAGATCTTGTCCTACATGCCAAAACCTGTGGCTGGACTTAGCGAGCCCCCCGGGTCCGGATTTTGGGCGTGGGCCCAATTCCTGTCTTGCTCGGCGGACCCCCACACTCGAAAAAGTTTCAAAAAACGGAGGGGGCCTTTCGATGTGTCGGGCGTGAGGCCCAGAAACTATGCGCATCCGCCCCCATTCCCTTGAGGAATGGCGCCTCCCTCCAAGCTGACCCCCGAGTTGCAGGCCGAGATCTGCGGCCACCTGGAGCGCGGCCTCTTTCGTCGCGCCGTGGCGGGCCTCGTCGGCATCAACGAACAGACCCTCTCGCGGTGGTTCCACCGAGGCGCGAACGAGAAGCGCGGCGCCTACCGGGACTTCCACCTCGCGGTCAGCGCGTCGGAAGCCAAGTTCATGCAGTCCGCGACGGACATGCTCATGTCTGCGGCCTCCCACAACCCCAAGCATGTGCAGTGGCTTCTCTCGCGCCGCTTCCCGGAGTTGTACGGCCGAAGGGACAACGTAGAGGTGCAGGCGCCTGAGGACAAGGCCGCCGACGAGCGAGCGCTGCGCGAGCTGCTGATGGACAGGCTCGGGCGTTTCCTCCCTGACGACGCCGGGGCATCTCCGAGCGACGAGGGCGACGATGCACTGTGAGCCCCGGCGTTCGCGCTTCTCGGTGCTGGTAGACCAGCTCTCCCCGGATGAGTCCCCGGCCTCCTTCCTGGTGAAACAGGCGCGTACTCGCCAGGGGCTCGCGCGTCTCTTCGGCAGACTCACCCATCCCGAGGTGGAGACCCTCGTTCATGACCTGGACTTCTGGGCGCGTCGCGAACAGATGCCGCCAGCCGCGTTCGCCACGTGTTTCATCATGGCGGGCAGGGGCTTCGGCAAGACCTGGTCGGGCGCTCGGTGGGTGATTCAGAAGGCTCGCGAGGCGAAGACGATTGGTGCGCTCATCGGCCCCACGGCGGCGGACGTGCGAGACACCATGATTCGCGGCTCCAGCGGCATCCTCGCCCTCTCGCCCCCATGGTTCATGCCCGTCTATGAGCCCAGCAAGCGGCGCGTCACGTGGCCGAACGGTGTCTATGCCATCTGCTACTCGGCGGACAAGCCGGACCGGTTGCGCGGACCCAACTGCGGCTGGGCCTGGGGCGATGAGCCCGCGTCCTGGAAGCATGAGATGGCGGCGCTCGACCAGCTCCCGATGGTGCTGCGCATCGGCACCGCCGCGAACCCGCCCCAGCTCCTCCTGACGGGGACCCCTCGCCCGCTGCGGAAGCTGGAAGCGCTGCTCTTCTCCGACGCGGAGGCGAAGGTGCTGCGGCCGGGAGTAGTCCTGCGCACGGGCTCGTCACTGGCCAACCGCGCAAACCTGGCCCCCAGTGCCGTGGCCACCATGCGCGCGCTGATGAACACGCGCTGGGGACAACAGGAGGTGCTCGGCAAACTGCTGATGGACGTGCCGGGCGCCATCTTCGGCTCGGCGCGATGGGGCAGGGTGGAGGCGGATGCCCATGAGTACGCGCGAGCGTTGGAGCGGCGCATCGTCTCCGTGGACCCCGCGCCCACCAGCGAGACGGGCTCGGATGAGACGGGCATCATCGTCCAGGGAGTGAGAAGCAGTCCGCTCCTTGGGACGGATGGCTCGCCGCTGAAACGTGTCTCGGTGCTCAAGGACGCGAGCCTCCGGGGCTCTCCGCGTGAATGGGCCGCCGCCGCAATCCGCGAGTACCTGGCCTTCGGGTGTGACTCCCTGGTGGCCGAGGTGAACTCGGGCGGGGAGATGGTGGAGACGACGATTCAGACCGTGGCCTCGGAGATGGGCGTCCACGTCAACGTGAAGCCGGTGCGTGCTCGCGAGGCCAAGAGCAAACGTGCCGAGCCGGTGAGCGCGTTGGCCGAGACGGGGCGCATCGAGTTTGTGGGCACATTCCCCAAGCTCGAGCTCCAACTCTCGAAGTTCAGTGGCGTGAACGGGCGGCGTGATGACCGCGTGGATGCCCTGTTGTGGGGCGTCCACGAACTGGTGTTCGCGGATTCCTTCTTCTGTCTGTGAGGGTGACGATGGGTTTCTGGGGCCGGATGAAGGCGGCGGTGAGTCGCGAGCCGCGCAAGGGGACAGGGCTGGAGCTGGCGCGCTGGCAACAGGCGCCGCCGCGTCGGGGAACAGCGCAGCTCCTTGCCGCGTACCGCGAGATGCCGTGGCTCCGCGCGGTCATTGACGTAGTGGCCGACTCGGTGGCGGGCGTTCAATGGCGCGCCTATCGCCGTGTGCAGAAGGACGGGCAGCCAGTGAAGGACTACGCGCTCCGAAGTGCGACGCGCGAGGTCCGTGCCGGGCGCCTGAAGGCGATGCTGGAGGCGGGGGAGGCGCAAGAAGTCCCTGACCATCCCGTCCTCAAGCTGCTCTCAGACCCGAACGACCATCTCACCGGGCGCAGTGTGACGAAGCTCGTGCAGGTGTACCTCGACCTGGTGGGCGAGGCGTTCCTGGTGATGGAGCGCGTGGGCGGCGTGCCGGTGGGCTTCTGGCCGGTGCCTCCGAGCACCGTCACGAGGTTGCCCGCGCTGGACGTGCCCCGCGAGCAACGCACGTACACCGTGACGGTGGGCAAGGTGTCGCGAGACATTCCAGCCAGCGACGTGTTGCACCTGCGCAACCTCGACCCCGAGGACCCGCTGGGGCGCGGCATCGGCCCGGCCTATGCGCTGGGGGATGAGCTGGACACGGACGAGTACGTGGCGCGGTTCCTCAAGACGTCCTTCTGGAACAACATGCTGCCTCCTGCCATCGCCTCGATTGAGGGGCTCTCCGATGCGAACAGCGCAGGCGCGCGGACCTTCAAGGAGTCACTTGCCCGCGAGCACCAGGGACCGGACAAGGCGGGGAAGCTCCTCATCACCAACGGCAAGGTGACGTTTGCTCGGCTGGACACGAGCTTCAAGGACATGCAGTTGGTGGAGTTGCGGCGCTTCCTGATGGACTTCGTCCGGATGACATTCAGGGTGCCCCCTGAAATCGTCGGAGACATCTCCAGCTCCAACAAGGCCACCGCCTTCGCGGCGCGGGAGAACCTTGCCGAGCAGGCGACCTTGCCGCGTATGGAATTCCTCCGCACCGAGTACCAGATGCGGCTGATGCCGTTGTTGGGCGATGAAGGGGCCATCCTTGACTACGACAGCCCTGTCCCGGCGGACCTAGAGCACCAGCTCCGTGTGATGGGCACGATGCCGGAGGCGTTCAGCTACGATGAATGGCGCGAGTTGGCGGGACTCCGGCCGGACCCGAGTAGGCAGGGGTATCCTCTTCCGCTGCCGGGCCAGTCTCCACTCGAAGTTGAGGGGTAAGTTTCGTCCCGAGTTGTCATGGCGCCATGTGCCACGAGGACCGATAGACATCGATCTTTCGAGCAGTCCAGTGTCGCTTCTCCCACATGGGAGTACCATTGGTTGTCTTCACCTCATTAAGCATCACGTCGTATACGGATGATGTGATCCATGATGTGTAGAGCCCCTCACGCAAAGAGCAGAGTTTTGCTGCGTAATTCGCTGCTCGCCCCACCCAGACAAGGTCATTAGACCCTCGGATACCAGTGCGAGCTGCAAACAAAGTACTTGTGTCTACACCAACTGATTGGCGGACTTCGTACGTGCTGGTTGGGTACTGTGCCTTGAGTGCTGGATTGATGATTTTAGTCACTGCGTAGTCGATTTTGAGTGCTGCCCTGACGGCCGATGTGTTTTTGGTGTCTCCAATGAACACACCCATTACTCGGTCGCCGTCAAATGCAGTAATGGCGCCACCCTCGGCCTTGATGATTCTTGATGCGCACACTAGATATGTCTTGTATATCTCTGCCGCGAAGGGTGCTTTGTAATCATTTACGAGTTCCGTGGATTCCGCCAAGTCGGCATACAGGACTGTGGCGTCGAGTTCGACAGCATCGTTTCCTAGTGCAATGTCTTCTGGTTCGGGGACCTGTTGTCCAGTTCTCTTCTTCCAGTCAGTCTTGAAGATCGCCACCACTTCGGAATTGAGATCGTCTTTTAGTGCCATTTGAGGGAAGTCCGTGTCTATCTCGTGCCAACTCGTTTGATGACGTTTTCGATTTCGGTACAGGCAGGCCCCAACGCCGCTGAGAGATCCTTGTCTCCAGGTCTTGCGATGTATGTGATGGGGGTAATTCCAAGCATGTCGCTGGGTATTTTTATCTCGGTGCTTTGTTCTTTGATTATGAATGCCCGCTCTCTTCCAACACGCCCCATGAAAAGCCCGAGTTCAAAAACGACATTGTCTCGCGGGGCGTCATGGAGTTCTTTCCTGCTTATGGTGGTGTCATCCGGCCCGAATACGAAAGCGGCAAAATCGCATGCGTCTACCTGCTTGATTAAGTCATCAACAGGAACTCCCGAAGGGCCAAAAACCCCATTCGTCCATATGCGAACGGTTGTGGTGTGTTTTAGATTTAGCTGTATTTCCTTGGCGATCGAGAGTCCTTCTGTTGATGAGCCTAAGAACATCAGCGGGTGCTCGTTGGGAGGTCGATAAAAGCTATTCCGTTGTCTGAGTCTTTGAGCCATGACGAGGGCCATGGCGCGCCAGATTCTTGGATGGGCATCAGCCAGTTGATGAAAGTCTGACTCTTGTATCTTCATTGCGACTACGGGGTCTTTGGCCTTGACGGTTGCCGCTCTGGGGGCGGACGGATCAATAAGGGCCATTTCCCCGAGAGCTTCGCGTGAGCCTCTGTCGGCGACGTGGCGGCCATTGATGAAGACAGATGTTGTTCCCGAGAGAACAAAGAAGATGCTGTTGTCAATATCGTTCTGGGCCATGATTACGTCGCCGGCCTTGAACTCAATCAGGCTTCCAATATTGGCGAGGCCCTCGGCAAGCGCAGGATCATGCTGCACAACTGCCTGTTGCATCAGCGCTTCAATGAGTATCCGCTTCCCTTTGTCGCCCTCATAGCGAGCCTTCATGATTCCCCCATGCTAGGGAGCTAAGCAGCAGGGCAGGCGGCTGGCAAGATGCTGCCATTGATGTTCATAGGGTGGGCATTCTTGGGCATGAATCCTGCACTGGTTGCTGCGCGGACCACTCGCAAAAAGCGCCCCCATAAAGAGAGGTGAATGCCCTGCCCTCTCGTCAGAGCCCGCCTCTTCACCTTCCAGAAGGACGCCCCCGAGCCCGCCGTGGGCGCGCCGAGGCTCCACACCTTCCGAGCTAACGACGGCGACTTCGACCGTTATAACGACCGGCTGAGCGTCACGGGCTGGATGCTGGACGCCTTCAACGCGAATCCCGTCGTCCTCTACAACCACGACGACGGTTCGGGCGGCCTCTTCGGCACGGGTCGCAAGGACGTACTGCCCATCGGCAAGGGGCGCGCCTACGTCCAGGGCGACGCCCTCCTGGTGGACATCGAGTTCGACCAGGAAGACGACTTCGCGCGCAAGGTCGAGAGCAAGGTGGCGCGTGGCATCCTGAATGCCGTGTCGGTGCGTTACCTCATGCACCGCTACCACGAGAACGAGCGCGGCGGCTTCGATTGCGAGCAGCAAGAGCTACTCGAAATCTCCATTGTCACGATTCCAGGCAACCAGCGCGCGGTGAGGGTGAAGGAGCTGGCCGACGAACGCGCCGCCTTCATCCAGGACGTGGCCAAGGCCGTGGTCGCCACCCTAGATGAGCGCGAGCGAAGCAAGGCCGCTCCGCCCCCTGTCCCCGACGTCAACGCACTGGCCAGGCACACGGCCGAGTCCCTCTTGCAGCACCTCACCTTGGAGACGCACCGATGACCCCCGAGCAGATGCAGGAAGTGGCGAAGTCCCTGGGGCCCCTCGTGGCCGCGCAGCTCATGGAGCAGGCCAAGGGCCAGCGTGACGGGCTGGTGGGCCTGCTCGGCGCGAAGTCAAAGCCCGAGGACAACCCGGTGCCCAGCATTCTGAAGAACCTGAACCACTTCGGCGCGTACCTGAAGGCCGTGGTGAACGCGGGCCGCAACCCCACGCGCGAGGCGGTGCTGGAGCAGGCCAAGCGGTTCGGTGGCGCCGACGTCCAGAAGGCGGTGCAGGAGAGCGTCTTCTCTTCGGCTGGCGTGCTGGTGCCGGTGCAAGGCGCGGGGGAGATGATTGAGTTCCTCCGTCCGGACTCTGTCGTCCTGGCGCTGGGGGCTCGCACCGTGCCCTTCAAAGGTGAGCTTCATTTCGGGAAGAAGACTGGGAGCGTCACCTTTAAGTGGATTGGCGAGGGCGAGAAGGTGGAGAAGTCCCAGCCCTCCCACGGGAAGGTGGTCCTCAAGGCCCACAAGGCCATGATTCTCGCGGACATCTCCAACGACATTCTGCGCAACCCGGCAGTGGGTGACGCGGGGGTGGCCGAAGATTTCCGCGAGGCGGCGGCGGACGGCATGGACGAGGCTGCCCTCAATGGTGACGGGCAGGGCCCCAACCCCAAGGGCGTCCTCGCGCAGATGGACTCCGCGCACTCGAAGGCTCGGAGCGGGACGAGCGCGGACCACTACCTCGCGGACGTGGACGGCATGGTGGAAGACGTCCTCAAGGCGAACATCAAGCTGCGGCGCCCCGGCTTTCTGTTGCACCCGACGCGGGAGACGGCGCTGCTCGGGCTGAAGGACGGAGGCACCTGGATTTTCCGTGACGAGATGCTGAACCGAGGCACCCTTCGCGGCTTCCCCTACAAGGCGTCCACACGGATTGCGCCGAGTCGCATCCTCTTCGGAACGTGGGACCAACTGCTCTACGGCGTGGACACGGAGCTGGTGCTGTCCGAGCACGACGTCCGAGCGGAGTACGACGAGACGACGCTCCGGGGCATCTGCCGTGGAGACTTCAAGCTGCGGCACGACAAGGCGTTCTCGGAACGCAAGGGCTACTGAGCTCGCGCCCTCACCAGGAGACACGACATGCACGCGAATACTCAGGACTTCCAAGTCTTCTACAAGGCCGTTGGTGTTGCTGGTGGTTCGCTCACGGCAGGTGGGATGGGCGACGCGGTCGAGGTCACGAGCGGTGCCGTGGACCGCAACGGGTTCGACTCCGCGCAGCTCCTCTTCACCGGGAACACCAACTGCGCTGCGGGCCAGACGCTCAAAGTGACGGTGAGGGTGGCTGAGTCCGAAGACGGTACGGCGTTCGGCGCGGACGAGACGTTGGCCAATGCCGTGACGGTAGTGACTGGTGGCGCCGCGCCTCAGAGCTTCTGCTTCCGGGTGGACCTGCGCGTCGCCAACCGCAAGCGCTTCATACGTATGAGGGTGACTCCCGACTTGTCTGCGGCGAGCACGGACACCGCGCAATGGGGCGCGGCCCTGGTGCTGGGTGGCGCTGACGAGTTCCCCGTGCGGTGAACCATGGCCTCTCCTGCGGACTTGTGCGTTGTCTCGGTGGTGGCGGACGACTTGGGCATCCCCTTGTCGCCGCGCGTGGAGTCGCTCGTCACGGCGGCGAGCCGCGCCGTGGCGGGCTACTGCGGCCGAGCCTTCGAGTGGGACTCAGGTCTCGTGGAGTACCCGGCGGGCTACGGGCGCCCGCTGCTGCTGTTGGAGCGCCCTCCCATTGTGTCCGTGTCGGGCGTCTGGGAGGGCGGCCACCTGGTTCCCCCGGAGGAATACGAGCTTGCCGGAGGGCTGGCCGCGTCGGGAATGTTGAGACGTCGGCACAGCGTGTGGCGGGCGATGGTGCGCGCGGGGGGCGGGGTGTCGGGGGCGCTTGGCGACTTCGAGGGGAGCGAGGATGGAATCCGTGTCGTCTATGACGGAGGCTATGTGACGCCGGGACAGCGGGTGCTCGACGCTTCCCTGGTCGTGACGCTCCCCGAGGACGTGCAGGAGGCCGCCGTCCTCACGGCCGTGCAGCTCTACCGCTCGCGTGGGGTGGACGCGATGGTGGCCAGTGAGTCCATTGGGGATTGGAGCGTCAGCTACTTCGCGGAGAAGGCCGAGGGGAAGAGTCCCATCCCTGGAGCGGCGCAGGCCCTCCTCTCGCCCTATGTCCTCTATCGGGTGAGTTGATGGCTTCGCCTTCGGACAGGTTCCGTCAGCGCATCTTCTTCGCCCTGGTGCTGGGACGGGACGCGCACGGCAAGCCCTCGTTGGGGCCGGTGTCCTCGGCGCGGGCTCGCATCCAGCCGAGCCGAAGACTCATCCGTGATGCGAGTGGCAACGAACAGCTCGCCTCGCATGTCATCTACACGGAGGCGCTGCTGGGGCTGCAACACCGTCTCTGGCTACCGGGCGAGGACGTGGCCGACTTCAACCGGGCGCGGCGCCCCATCGGCGTGGACGAACTGGTGGATGGAGAGGGCGTGGTGCGCTTTCGCAAGGTGTGGCTGTGACGCGCGACCTTGCTAGAGAGCTGGCGGCGGTGCTGGAGGCGGCGGACCTTGGGCTGTCACGTCCGCCCGCTCCCGGCGCCAATCTCTTCACGGCCCCCATGCCCGAGGTGGATGGCGGTGTGCCGGACAGGGCCGTTGCGCTGGTGGTGACGGGTGGCGCGGGGCCCTTGGCATACCTGGGGGGAGGGAAGACGGTGTATTTGTCTCCCGGGTGTCAGGTCCGCATCCGCTCGCCGCACGAGGACTTCCAGGGAGGGCAGTCACTCGCGCTCGCCGTCTTCGGAGCACTCAATCAAACGCCCGACATGCCGAGCGTTGCCGTGCATGTCGAGGAGAGCGCTCCGGTGTACCTTGGGACAGACGGAGCGGACCGACACCGCTGGGTGTTGAACGTGGGCCTCGGTTATCTCCGGTTCTAGAGATGTCGCCCAAGTGCTTGTGACGTCGGATGGAGATACTCAGGGCTTTGCCGCATTACATGCGTGCGCTGGCCCAAGGCCAGATGTCTTGATCGAGATATCCCTGGTAGGTTCCTGAAAAAACGCGACAGATGAAGAGGCGGTCGTTGCTGTCCATGATTTTCAACAGCTGCGCCTGCCACCAGTTCCAGTCGTTGGCCGTCTCTACGAGCCACTGCGAATAGAGCGGACGTCTGTATGATATGGCGTTCCGTTCGATGAACTGCTTGACGGCTGCGTAGGCTGAGGGTCTCTCGTATCCGTTAAGGTCGTAGCTGATCAGTAAAAGCATGAAAGTCTCGTGAGGCTTGTTTGTTGTATGTCGGTGCTTTCATGTTGGGAGAGACTTTGGAATCGTACTTTGGTGAGGGGTGATCTGTACCTGCTGGTTTTCTGGTGTTGGGTGTTTTGCTGCGTTTGGCGATGGGGTGGCTCTCCATTCGGCGCGACGACGCGAACCACTCGCGGAAAGTGTCCCCATAAAGAAGTAGTGGGATGCCCGTTCGAGTCAAAGTGGATGTCGTGAAGCTGGAGCGTCTGCGCCGCTCGCCCTCCGAGGTGCTGCGCGCGTTGGACGTCCCGTGTCGGGACATTGCTCGCCTCGCGCTCGACTACTCCCTGTTCCTGGTGCCGGTGGGCAAGGACGGGACTGACGGCCACCTCCGCGATACGGCCTTCCTGGATGGCCCTCGCTACAACCTGGGGCCCCCTCTCTCCACTACATGGACGGCGGGCTACGCGCACCCGTCAGCCGGTCCCATTCATGAGGGCTGGCACTGGGGCGAGCAGATTTTCAATCCGCCTTCCCACTTCCTGCGCAAGTCCTTCCGGCGTGCCCGCGGGCGAGCGCGCCGCCGTGTTGCCGCCGTCCTCGAGGACTTTCTCGCCCGTCGCTTCCCCTCTCACTGAAGGAGACACCCATGGCCCAACCCCGAGAGGCATTCTTCGACAAGCTCTATATCCGTGCCACCAACACCGCGCCGACCGAGGTTGATGCCTTGGACGGTGTCACGGAGGCGCCCGTCAATCGCGCCAAGGACACCGTCGACGCCAACTACTTTGGAGGGGACGGGTACAAGCGCAGCAAGGGCACCCTCAAATCCTTCACCATCCCCCTGTCGGGCCACGTCTTCCAGGGGAGCGCGCCCCAGAAGGTTCTCCGAGATTCCTTCGAGTCCGATGCCACGGTGTTCTTCACCATCATCGAGGACGAGACGGCGCCCCAGGGCAGCCAGGGTTACCGCTACCCCGTGACGGTGACGTCCTACGAGGAGGGGCGCAGCTCCACGGACGTCGTCACCTTCTCCGCCACCCTCACCGGCCAGGGTGCACCCGTCGCGGTGTAGCGGGCCTTCGCTTCCACACCTTCGAGGAGACACCCATGTCCGCACCCGTCATGCACCGAAAGCCGCTGGGCACCCGCCGAGCTCTCCACAAGCGCGTCACTCTGGACGGCGCGGAGTTCGACATCTGCCGCCCCACGCTGGGCGAGAAGATGGACGTGTTGTCCTCCTCTCGCGCCGCTGGAGAGATGGGCGACAACCGCCAGCCCGTGGATGAGGCCGCGGGGATGATGATGATTGCGCGCATCGCCGCGTGCTGCCTGTACTTCCCGGGCACCGCGACGCGCGTCTTCACCGAGGAGGAGGTGCCAGCGGTGAAGAACGAACCCTGGCTGGAGGAAATCCAGGGGGAGCTGGCCTCGGCCTTCGCGGGCCCGACGCTGGAGAGCGCGAAGGGAAACTCCGAGACCACCCCGAGCTGAAGGCCCTGCATGGGGTGGTGAAGCTGACGGGCCAGTCTCCGGACGCGGTGCGCGGGTGGGCCTGGGACGACGTCGTCCACCTGCTCGCCCTTTGCGACATGGAGGCCGAGGAGCTGCGCGCGGGCCGTACTCACGTAGGCGCGCGAGGTGGAGACCCCCAGGTGACGGTGTACCGGAAGCGTCCGAAGAGGTGATGCATGTCTGGCGGCGGACTCAAAGTTGGTGACCTCTACGTGTCCGTCACGGCCTCCATTGGCGGGGCCATGGCCAACCTCGCCAAACTGGTGGAAGGCGTGGAGAAGGCCGCCAAGGAAGTGAAGGAGAAGGCGGGGGACCTCGGAGAGATTGGCGCGGTGGTGGCGGCGGGACTCGCGGGTGCCGTGGCCGCCGCGTCTCAGTCCAACAGCGCCATGGCCGAGGAGGTGGAGCGGATTACCTCGCTGCTTTACACACTGGCCGCTGACATTGGCGACGCGCTGATGCCGGTGGTGAAGCGGGTGGCCGATGGGCTGGAGCGGATGGTCGCCAGCCTCCAGTCCCTCTCGCCCGAGGTGCAGGCAAATGCCCTGGACATGGCTGTCTGGGTGGGCGGCGCGGGCCTCGCACTGATGGCCATGTCGAAGGTGGCCGGTGGCGTGGAAGCCGTGGCCGCTGGCTTCGGCTTGCTCCTGTCGGCCGTCAACGCGATGAACAAGTCCGTGGCGCTCGCCTCACTCGCGGGCAGCTTGGACAAGGTGACGCAGGCCATGGGCGGCATGGTGGTCAACGCGCCCAACGTGAAAGGCAGCCTCGCGCGCCTGGCACTGTCCTTCGGGACGCTGCTGGTTCCGCTCGCCGCCGTGGCCGCCGCCATGACGGGGGTGGCGCTGCTGGCGGGTGCTGTCTACGCGGCCTGGCAGGATTCGAGCACGGGCCTTGCGGACTTCTTCCATGACTTCGGGGAGAAGCTGGGGCGGCTGGCCTCGCGAATTGCCGATGCCTTCGCCAGCGCCTTCGCTGCCCTCGGTGAGTTCCTCCAGCGCGCCGCCGCCTTCATGCTGGAGCGCGTAGCGGCGCTGGTGCGCGGTGTCTCGCGCCTCTTGGAGCCGGTGGCCAGGGGGGCGGGACTGAATGAGCTGGCGGACGTCTTCTCGACAGTGTCCACGCTCACGGGCAAGCAGCTCCTCGACACGTTGGGGCAGGGCGTCCAGGTGCTTTGGACGGGCGCGAAGGATGTGGCGGGCGTGGTGGGCTCGGCGGTGGCGGATGCCGGGAGGACGCTGGCGGAGGGCGCGGCCTTTGGATTGAGCTCCAGCGCGGACGGGGCCAAGCGCCTGGGCGCGGACCTTGCCCAAGCCCTCAACCTGGACCGCGTCACCGAGTCCATGGAGGCGCTCGTGGAGCGGCTCACGGGGCTCTTCTCGGGTTCAGGCAAGGCGCGCATCCGCCAGCCCACGGACAAGGCGGCCTTGGCCGAAGCCGCACGCGAGGAGGCCGCGCGAGAGCGGGAGCTGGCGAAACTCCAGCGCCAGGCCGCCGAGGAGTCGCACCGCGAATTCGTCGCCAGCGTCCGCGCGGACGAGGCCGCGGGGGCCGCCTCCTTCGCGTTGATGCGGCGTGAAGCCGAGGCCCTGGCCGATGCCGCCAAGGACGCGATGCGGAAGGCCAGCGAAGCCATGCAGGCCGCCCGAGACGCCCTCGTGAATCGTTTCCTGGGCGGACTGGGGCAGTTGGCGGACCTCATCAACGCGGGGCTCCAGGGCTTCCAGGCGGGAGGCGCCTACGGGGCGATTGCCGCCGTGGCGGCAGAGCTGCTCATGCAGTCCAAGGGTTTCAAGGATGTCATCGAGGTCACCAACGGCATCATCCAGCAAGTGGCGGACGCGCTCGGGACGTTGCTGGAGCCGCTCCAGCCCTTACTCGGTGCCATCTCCCTCATCATTGACGCCTTCTTCTCCAGCCTGACGCCGCTCTTCGAGATGCTGGCGAACGCGGTGGAGCCGCTGGCCGCACCTCTCGCCCTCATCGGACAACTGCTGGAGGGACTCGCTCCGCTCTTCGCGCAGTTGGGCAAGGTGTTCATGTTGATTCATGACCCGCTGAGCCAGCTTGTGGGGCCGGTGATGAAGGCGCTGTTTGGAGTCCTGAAGTTCGTGGCCATGGTCATCCTCGCCGTGGCGCGGGCGATTGGGTGGGTGTGGAACCTCATCGTCAGTGCGGTGCAGAAAGTCATCCGCATGTTGAGCAGCCTTGTCTCGTGGACGGGCTTCGATGGGTTGGCGCGCTTCGCTCGGAGTCTCGACAGTCTGCGCGTGGACACGGACGCCATGCGCGCGTCCTTCGATGCGCTGCAAGACATGACGTGGGAGTCGGCCATGGCGCGGGCGGAAGAGGCGGCGCGAGTGCGCGAGCACACGGACGCCGTGACGCGCGCCACGGAGGCGATGACCAATGTCCCGTCCGCGTGGAAGCGAGCGCTGCGCACCTTCGAGTCCGAGAACGCGCAGGAAGGGCCCACGCTTCCCCCGGCACGGACGCCACCGAAGAGCACCATGCCCGAGGACGTGGACGTGCCGGACGAGGACGAGCACCGCGCCACACCCATTCAGAGTGCCGGGGACCGCATTCCTCCGGAGCTGATTGCCACCATGGACCGGATGTTGCGCATGGTGGGGATGCGCATGAGCGAAGCCGGGCGCCTGGTTCCCATCACCTACAACATTGTCGGCTACGACATTGACGAGGCCATGGCGCAGACGCGCCGGGACGAGGAGCTGCGCCAGCAACGGACGAGCCTTCGCACCAGTGGCACCCGCATCCGTCCGTCGACCCGCTACTCGCCCGTCTGAGGACTCTTCATGCCCGCGCTCACCCTCTCAGGGATTCCCTTGCCCGTCCTCGCTGACCGGGGGCTGACGTACACGCCCACGTTGCTGGGCGAGCACCGCCGCGCATTCTCCGGGTGGCTGCGCACCAGCGAGCGGCGTGAGGTGCTCACCTACGCGGGGAACACGGGCCCATTGTCCCAGGAAGAGGCCCGCGCGTACCGGGGGCTCCTCAAGGGCGAGGGGCACGTCTGGAACTTCGATGTGGGGATGCGCGGCAACACCTTCCTCAATCCGAGCAACACCGTTGGGTCCATGAGCATCTTGGCGGGCGGGCGGTTTGGCGCGTGCCTGCGCATGTCCGTCAACTCAAGCTTCACGCTTCCCGTGGCGCTCGGGCCGCGCTGGACGGTGGCCTATTGGTGGAAGCTGGAAGGGATGGCCAACTGGACTCACTTCGTCCACCGTCCAGGCCACCTCATCGCGAGCAACGGCCAGGACGACGCATTCCCTTCCGCGGAGGGGGCCCTGGTGCTGGACGACGTGGGAGCCCTGCCTGGTGGGGATGTGACGCTGCGAATCCTCCCGCGCGCTGCTGGCGGCCTCTTCAATCCCAACAACGCGGCCTTGCTGGTGGACGACGTCGTCGTCCTGCCGTGGGTGATGCCGTCCTCGTGGCTGTTGCCCTGGTTCAGCGCGGGCCAGCCCTTCGGTGCGCCGTACCCGTACCACCTGGCTTCGGGCCGCGCGCTGTTCGAGCCGCGCGTGGTGTTGGGACGAGTGGGCCAGGGGCGAGCGGTGCAGTGGTGGCAGGACGGCGGTTTCGCGCTGGGCCAGGAGTTCGACTTCGAGTTGCAGGAGCGTTGAGCATGCGTCCGTTGTCTTCGTTTCAGGCGGCCCTTCTCACCAGTCCCACCGGTTATTCGACGCACCCGCGCGTCTGGGTGAGGGACGCGAGAGGGACATGGCTCAAGCTCAACTCCCTCTTTGACTCCGACTGGGTGCTGGGGGTGCGCATCAGCGAGAAGCTGGACGCCCCCGTGGCCGAGGCCGAGGTGACGCTGGCGCGCAGTGGCCCCGGTGGGGTGCGCCTGTCCCTCTCGCCGTTGGTGGTGCAGTCGCTCATCAACACCACTGGCGGCGCCTTCGCCCCGTTGCTTGCCGAGGCGGCCTACTTCCGCGTCGAACTGGGGCTGGCGGCGCCGGGCCATGTGCCCAAGGAGGAGGACTACTTCGAGGTCTTCCGTGGCCGCATTGACGAGGTGGACCCCGGGGCGGAGGAGCTGAAGGTGGTGGGGCGCGACTTGGCCGGGCTCCTCCAGGACACCTTCATCGAGGTGGAGCGCGAGTATGGAGACGATTCCACGGGCGTCCCTGTGCAGCACATCATCCAGGCCCTCTGTAACGACAACGGCCTGTCCAGCTTCGGCCTCTACGTGCCGGTGGACCCGCTCTCCCAACGGGGCAAGTACAAGCAGAAGGTGGAGCCGGTGCTGGACGCGGTGCGCACGCTCGCCCAGCGAATCGGTTGGGACTGCCGGATGAAGTGGCGGCCCAGTGCTGGGGCGTATGCGCTGACGCTCTACGCGCCGGACCGGCTGCAAACTGCCGAGGAGTGGGCCTATGGCCCGGACGAGTACGGCGAGCCCGACTCCGTGACACGCCAGCTCACGGACATTCGCACGGACGTCGAGGTCGTCTACTCGGACAGGGCGGACCTGGATGCCTCCGGCGTGCCCAGGCGCAAGCGCGTCACGGCGAGCAACCCCACGGTGCGGGCGCAAGTGGGACGGCGGTGGATGCAGCTCGTGGAGGAGGACACCAGCAACATTGACAGCCAGGCGGAGGCCCAGCGGCTCGCGGACGCGGCGGTGGCGGACCTCTCCGTTTCGCCCCTCACGGTGGGGCTGACGGTGGACCCGCACCCGGGCCTGGAGCTGGGAGACTTGGTGCGCGTGGCGCCGGACGGTCTCCGCCTGGACACGGCGCAGCTCCTCGCTGTCCAGGAGATTGAGCACTCCTGCTCCACGGATGGCGTGGCGCGCATGAAGCTGGTGCTGCGCGGACAGCCCTCGACGTCAGTGCGCGAGTGGCTGGAGCGCGACGCGCGGCCCGGCATCGCCCCGAGCGCGCCGTTCACGGGGCCTGCCGCACCCCAGGGAGTGAAGGCCATGCCCATCGTCAACGGCTTCACCGTGACGTGGACACCCGCGCCGTCCGGCCCGCGCTGGGAGGAGTACGAGCTGCATGTCTCTCGGGATGCAGCCTTCACGCCCTCGCGAGACACCTTCAAGGAACGGGGGAAGCGGACCTCGTTTCAGGTGTCCGACTTGAAGCCGGGGGTGACGTACTTCTGCCGGGTGGTGGGGCGGGACGTGAAGGGCAACGTGGGGGCGCCCTCCGAGGCGGTGTCCGTCACCTCGGCCTACGTGACGCCCGGCGCGATGTTGCCGGGAGTGGCCTTCGGAGAGTCTCCACCCAACCCGGACTTCGAGGCGTGGAGCGTGGAGTCCTCGCCGCCGGACGCGTGGGTGATGGGCGAAGGGCTGTGGGGAGGACATGCCCAGGTGACGGAGGACGCCTTCACCGGCAAGCGCGCGGTGCGGCTGATGGCAAACTACACGCGCCTTGACGCGCAAGCGATGATTGCCCGTCCCGGGGACAGGTACAGCGTGGATGCGCTGGTGAAGTCAACGCAATCGGGGATGCGACTGATTGTCCAACTCGTCTGGTACGACGGCGCTTTCAACGCGGTGTCTGTCTCCACCATCAGCGACTTCTTGTCCCCCGGTGAGTGGCGCCCCGTCAGGGGATTTCAGACGGCACCGAGCGGCACTCGCTACGTGCAGGTGCGTCTCTATGCCCCCTATGAGCCGGGGACGCCCTGGGTCCACGTCGATTCGGTGCGCCTGGAGCGAGTGGGGGGCATTGTCGAGCGGTGGGCGGCGATTCGCTCGGAGCAAATCACCGACTTGGAAAACGGCTGGAGCGCGTGGAACACGGCTCACTTCCCGTTGGGCTACTACAAGAACAGCGACAATGAGGTGTCCATGCGCGGCGTGGTGCGCCCGGGGACGGTGGGCTACGTGACGCTCTTTCAATTCCCGGCGGGCTACCGGCCCAGTAGCGCGCGCATCTTCCTGTTGCCTACGACGAATGGCATTGCCCAGGGGCACGTCGACCCGGATGGACGGGTGCAGGTGTACTCAGTGCCGGAGGGGGCGGTGTGGGTGAGCCTTGACGGCGTGCGGTTCCGCGCCGATCTCTAGGAATCCGCGCCACGCCTGGAAAGTGTCCCCATTGAAGAAGGAGAGCGGGAGACGTGCGGCATGTCGCCATGCGCCCCGCGCGAAAGGCTCTCCATGCTTCGTTCTTCGTTGCTCCTGTCGTGCCTCATGCTCGCTTCGCCCGCGCTGGCCGCCGAGTCGCCCGGCATACCGGACCCGAGCCGGATTGAGGAGTTCGCGCGGCTGGTCTTCGACGCTGTGACGTCGCGCAACTGGGCTCTCGTCGCCTCCCTCGCGGTGGTGGCGGTGGTGTATGTGCTGCGCCGCTTCGGTGGCACGCACATCCCGTGGCTTGCGTCCTCGCGGGCGGGGGCGGTGCTGGCGTTGCTCGTGGCCGTAGCGGGCGCGGTGGCCAACGCGCTCCTCGCTGGGACGCCCTTCACCTGGGGCCTTCTGCTCAAGGCGCTGGGCATCGGCCTGGGCGCGGCGGGCGGCTTCTCCGTGCTGAATGCGCTCCTCTTCGGTGACGCGGTGGTGAAGAAGGCCGAGGCGGCGGGCGAGGCGGCCGCTGGGGAGATTGCTGGCAAGGCGGCGGCGGTGGCCGTCCTGGAGCAGCTCCACAAGGGTCGCAAGCCGTGAGGTGCCTGGTCCTGGCGCTGTCCCTGGTGGCGTCAGGGCCGGTGCGCGCCGAGGACGCGGTGCTGGACGTCGCCCGCGCCACCGTGACGCTTCAGGATGGGCGCATGGTGGATGTGGGCGAGGGGTGCTGGCTGTCCGAAGAGCGGTGCATAGGGACGGCCCGCGAGGTGCGCCGCCTCCAGGCTGAGAACGAGGCCCTTCGTACCCAGGCAGGTGAGGTGCCACTGGTGAAGGTGCTCGTGGCGCTCGGCCTGGGGGTAGGTTTGGGCTTCTCGGCGGCGCTGCTCGTTCGGTGAAAGGTTGAGCTTTTAAAGTTCATGAGGTGTGGACTTAACCAGTTCAAGTCGTCGAGAATCCTCGGGAGCACTCACGTTTGCTTCCCGAGGACCCCATGCCCACCACGACTGACAGCGGTAGATTCGTCGCGCAGTCTCTCCTCCCTCCGCCCGTGACTCCCAACAGGCCCGAGCCTCTCTTCACGCTGGGAAGCGTCCGGTATGAGGCCGTTCGCGAGTTGACGGTGATGCCCTCGGGTGAGGTGCTGCTGCTGGCCCATCGCTACGTGCTGGACGAGGACGTGCCGGGCCCGTGCCTTGTGCGGCGACTCCCGAGTCCGGTCACCTACGAGGAGAGGAAGAGGCTCGTTGATGAGATTCAGCTGGCCTTCCGCCTGAGTCACCCGAGCATTGCCCAGGTATTCCACCTGAAGATTCACCGAGGGGCACCCCATGTCGTCATGGAGCACGTGGATGGTCCCTCCCTGGACACGTTGATGAGCGCAGGTGTGGCGCGAGGAAAGCCGGTGTCCGAGGCGCTGGCCCTCTTCATTGGGGCCGAGGTCGCGGATGCCCTGCACTACGCCCACACGTTGCGCGGGGACGACAACAGGCCGCTGGGCATCGTCCATCGGGACGTCAACCCTCGCCACGTCTTCTTGGGGAACCACGGCGGCGTGAAGCTGGCCAACTTCGGTGCTGCCTACTCGTTGATGGTGGGGCGCGTCCGCTCACCCGCCAACCTTGTGCGAGGGGATGTGGCCTACGCCTCACCTGAGTATGTGGAGCGTCAGCCTGTGTCCCCGGCCTCGGACCTCTTCAGCCTCGGGGTGGTGTTGGTGGAGCTGCTCACGGGCAAGCACCTCTTCGATGTGGCGGATGTGCCTCCGGCTCCAGATGGGATGCCACCCCTCCATGGCGAACCGTTTCCGTCCCTGCCGCTGACGCAGATGCGGGTGCTGCTCTCCCGCTTCGGTCCGGCGGACGTCGAGAGCGCGGTGAAGGAGCTGTCGCCTGACGTGAAGGCGATTCTCCATGCGGCCCTTCGCGTCGCTCCTGGTGAGCGCTTCGCGACGGCTGCGGACATGGGAGAGGTGCTGCGCGCGGCCTTGACGAAGCGGCACCCCAGCTATGGGCGCCAGGACGCCCAGCAAGAAATTGCCCGTGTCATCGCGGAGGGGAGCTGCCTCCGGGACATGATGGAGTTTGGTGAGGCAGGCATCTACCCGGAGGGGTTGGACGCTCACGAACTCGAGGCGCTCTCCGACGACGAGGACTAGCGAGTCAGGACGGTGGCGACGCGGAGGAGGGCATCCAACTCCTCGGTGTCCATCTTCCGCGCAAGGGCCAGGAGGCGGCGCAGCTCCGGGGTTTCGGCTTCAAGGACAGGGGGGCTTGTCGACTTCTTGCCCCCTGCATGCGGCACCATGCCCATCAAATCCTGCGGAGTGAGGCCCAGCGTCGTGGAGAGGCGGTGGAGGACGGGGACACTGGGGAGCACCTTCCCTCGCTCCAGGCGACCGTAGGCGGGTTCCACGAGACCCACGCGCTCGGCAACCTCTCCGCGTGTCAGGCCGAGCTTCAACCGTACCTCTCGCGCTCGTGAGCCAATGGTGATTGCCAGGACTTCATTCATGGGGCGTCCCCTTCATCGGGTGGAGGGTGGGAGAGGGTTGGTGCATCCGGCCTTCTTAGCGGGAGTGAATACCAGACATCCAGAAACTCACAATGGATGTCAGAGGTTCTCACCGGGAAGAGGGTGCAAAGAGAGGACTCCCTGCTGGGTAGTTCATCTGGTAGGTTTCCCGACCAGTTGGGAGGGCGCACACATGAGCGAGGGCCGGGTGGCCGGGAGACGGGTGCTGTGAGGCTGAGGGAGCCTGTCCTCGCTGCGCTTGCGCCTGGTGTCCAGGTGATGGGCTACACGGTAGAGCGGCGCCTGGGCAGTGGCGGCTTCGGGGCTGTGTACCTCGCACTGTGTGAGGGACAGGCTTACGCGCTGAAGCTGTTGGACTTGGCGCGAGTGGGCGGGCGTGTCGAGCGCGAGGTGTCCATCCTCTTGCAGTTGAACCACCCCAACGTGGTGGGCATTCACGGCTTTGGGAAGTGGCCGGTGGCATCTCCGGAGTTTGGCGTCATCGTCATGGAGTACGTGGACGGACGGCAGTTGGATGACTGGGCGTCCGAGGAGAACCCTTCCGCGCGGCAGGTGGCGCGCGTCGTGTTGGACGTGGCTCGGGCATTGGACGCGGCCCATGGAGCGGGAGTCCTGCACCGCGACGTGAAGGAGGCCAACGTCATGGTGCGCACCTCGGATGGTGCGGCCAAGTTGGTGGACTTCGGAGTGGGGGACTACGTAGGGGCTCCCGGCCTCACGGTGGATGTTCTTCCACCTGGGACGCCAGAGTACCGCTCACCGGAAGCCTGGAGTTTCTTTCGCAAGAACGCCCAGGTGTTGGGGGCCATCTATGCGCCGGGGCCCTCAGACGACTTGTGGGCGCTGGGGGTAGCCCTCTACCAGCTCCTCACGGGCTGGCCGCCCTTCGGCGGGGACCACTTCACGCTGGCGGACATCGTCATCGCGCAAGAGGTGATGCCTCCGCGCCAGGTGAATGAGCGCGTCCCCTCGGCACTGAACGACGTGTGCATGGGGTTGCTGGAGAAGTCGCCAGCGTCACGGATGCCGAGTGCCAGGGCCCTCTGTGTGGCGCTGGAGGACGCGCTGCGAGGTGCGGACCTGTCGTGGGATGTCCCTCTGTGTGATGCATTCGGGGCGGACACGGCGACGACCGAGGGAGGTGGGGACAGTCTGGACAAGTGGCTGGAGGAGCCGCTGCATAGGCCGCGACGGGGCAAGAAGCTCCAGCACGAGGCGCCGCCTCCGTCGAAGGGGCAGTCGCCACCACCCGAAGAGAAGGCGCCCTCTCTGCCACGCCCACCGAGGGCTTCTCGCCTTCTTCGAGGCCGAGGTGCGGCTGTCCTCGTGGGTCTCCTGGCGCTTGTCGCGGTGGCGGTGGTGTGGACCTGGAGGACGTCGCGCGTTGCGGGGGCCGTGCCAGCCCGTCAGGAAGTAGCGCGGTCTGGGAGTTCGTCCCAAGCTGTCCAGGCCCCAGCTCCCTCCTTCGGGAAGGAGTCCACCCCTGCGGCCGTCGCTGCCCCTGCGATGCTTCCCGAGGCTACAACTGTGAAGATGGAGAAGACCGAGACCCCGACGCCACCGAAGCCCACGCGGAAGGGCGTGAGCATCATGAGCAGGGCGATTGTCGCGGTGGCCGCATGCACGGGGTTGGCGTTCCCTGGCACGCAGGTGCGTCCACCTCCGCCTTCAGAGCCATGCCCAGACGGCGCGATTGCTGCGATGGAGGAATGGGGCGTCGACGTCGGGGATCACCACGTCGTTACCATGCCGGTGAGGAAGCCTCAGATCATCACTGTGTCGGATGGGCCCTCGGAGCTGACGCTACTGGGGAAGTGGAACCGAATGCCGGCTGGCACGATTTTCTCTGGGCAGCTTATGGTGAGTGACCGGGTCTATGGGCGCTTTACCCATGCTCGAACTCGCGACGGAAAGCGATTCCCCGTGTGCTTGGAGCTGCAATCCGAGTCCTTGGTGAAGGGCCTGGAGAGAGAGTCAGGGGAGGACAGTCCTACGTCGGCACGCGTTTTCACGACTGGGGATGTGAAGGCGGTCAGTGAGTTTGAGTGACGCGGTATGCGCGCGGTGCCTCATGAGGGAGTCGCGGACGGATGCAAGCATTGTCATTGGGCGTTCTCCTCGTGGTCTCCCTCATGTCGGGAAGTGCGGCGGCCCAAGGGAGTTTGATGCCGGGCAACGGCGCTCGGCGCATCGAACTGGGACCTGATGAAGCCGGAGTGCCCGTTGCGGTCGCCGTCAGCCCTGGACTGTCTACGGTGCTTCTCTTCGACTCCGAGCTGGCGCAAGGTGCCGTCGAATTGGATACGCAGACGGGGTTCTCCATTGTTGATGTGGGGCGCATGACCCTGCGGGTGGTTCCCTCTACGAAAGCGGTTCCTGGAGAGAAGTTCCGCGTGGCAGTGCGATTCCGTGATGGTGCAGCTCCTTCTGGAGCGGCATTCCTGCTCACGGTCCATCCCGCGCGTGCGGACAGTCTCGTTGAGGTGTACCGAAGTCCGAGGACCGTTGAGTCGTATCAACAGGAGGCGAGGGAGGCGAGAGCCGAGACGCAACGCTGCCAGGAAGAGAATCTGCGGTTGTTGTCCGAGCACAGCACGCCGGGTGGCCTCGTTGGACTGCTCGCGGTTGGCGGCGTCGACGTGAATGGCGTGTTGGGGCAAATTGTGAGCAAGACGATTTCAGTGGACCCGAAGAGCGCGCTCCAACCCTTCGCCGTTCAGAGTTACCGCGCGAAGGACCGTGTAGCTCTTGACGTCGTCCTTAAGGACCTGCGAGGCGAGCAGTCGTGGACTGCGAGCGGCGCCACGCTCCGTGGCCCGTCTGGCATCGAGTTGAAGGTGCTTCGGGTATGGCAGGACTCCTCCATCGCCCCGGGAGACATGGGCCGTGTGGTGATTGAAGCCGAAGCATCTGTCGAATCGGTACGAGGGTCCTTTTCGCTCAAGTTGTGGGAGGCGGAAGGAGCCCGCACGGTGACGATCGGCAACGTGCGATTCCCCTGACGCCGTGCGGGGAACGTCGGCGTGACGCTGTAAGATTCCGCCGACCTGTCTATTCCCCATAGACCTGTCAGACGCGGATGCCAGCATGCCCTCCGTTTGCCTTCCCCTGAAGGAAGGCAGGGGGTGAGGAATGCGTGCTGGCCTCTGGATGCTTTGCGCTGCCCTCATTGCCACGGGCTGCGCTGGAGTTGACTCATCCGCTCGCAGAACCACCTTCCAGCAACGAGGCGCGTTGCCTGGAGAAGATGGGGCGGACGCACGAGCGGATGCCGAGAGCGACTCGCAAGGGGAGGAGGGGCCTTCAGCCAGGCCCCTGCGGTACCGCCATCCGGAGTTGAGGGAATCGACTCGTGTATGGCCCGCGCGAAGGCCGCGAAGCGATGCGTTCGATGCGTTGCTTCGAGATGCGGGGCTGGAGGAACAGGACTCACGTCCCGTGGTGGGTAGCTCCATCACACCCACCCATGCGGCGCGACTGCTGAACGTGCTGCTGGGTAAGGACGTGACGCTGGGGCAATTCCCGGCGCGTGTCGCGGTGGGGTTCATGCTGCGCGAGGTTCTGGCCACAGGCGAGGTGTCGCGCGGCGACCTGGCACGTCGCGCGGCGCGCTTCAAGCACGTCGCGGTGCTCCGGCCGGATGGGTATCTCGCGTGGGTCTCAAGTGGGCGGACACAGCAGAAGGTGGAGCCTGTCGAGTGGAGGGATGGCGCCTTCCGCGCGCACGGCTTCGAGTTGGGGCGCTTCTACAGCGGTCGCACGGGTGTCTTCCGGCTGCTGGATGGGGAGCTGCGGGAGGCCAACGGGTTCCCCATCGCGGACGTCCACGACGATGCCGATGTCATCAGTCGCGGTCTGGACGGGGCGGAAGAGGCATTCGTGGGGTTGGCCCTCGCGGTGGGGAAGTTCTTCTCAACCTCGCCAGCGGAGAACCTCGAAGCGTTCCGGCAGATGCCCGCCGCCGTGGTGGCGCTCATCGAGTCGTCCCCTGAGTACTTGGAGCGGTTTCGCTACATGACCCGGGGTGAGCAGATCCAGGCCGCCTCCAAGATGGTGACGAACCTCGTTGCCACCTGGGGGACGGCATCCGCCGTGACGCGCACGTTGCACGGGACCTCTCTGGCCACGGCGGAAGCCTCGGTGCTGGTGCTGTCGGGACGAGGCGTGCTCTCCATGGAGAGCGCGGCCGTGCCTGTGGGGCGTGCTGCGGCGGTGCTAAGCGGTGGACCCGGTGCGGCTATCATCCTTCAGCGGGCGGGTGCGGCGGCGCAGCAAGGAGGTCCGTCCGAAGGGCCCGGTCGGTGGGGCCCCGCCGAAGAGTCCATGTCCTCCCGGGCGGGGCGCTATCAGGAACAAGTCACGGGTCACTCTGCGGACGAGGCATACTGGGTCGGTGGAGTAGGCAAGAACAGCGGAGGCGTGAAGTTCGATGGCTTCGACAAAGGCGTGCTGCTCGAGGCGAAGGGGCCGGGCTATGCGAACAAGTTCCTCGACAACCTCAAGCCGAAGGTCTGGTTTGAGAAGTCGGGAGCAAAGGCCCTAGTCGATCAAGCTGGTCGTCAGCGCGCTGCCGCTAGGGGGGCACCAATTCGGTGGCACATTGCGGAGGAGAAAACCGCAGAGGCCATCCGGAAGCTGTTCGACGCCAACGACATTGAGGGAATCGAAGTTGTCTTCACTCCCCCTATGCCATGAGGAACCGTGGATCGTGAACGAGAGCTACTACGCGGGAGTCTATTGGGGGGCCCGAAAGGAGTCGTCCGAGGAGTGCGCTCGGCGGCTGAAAATCCTTCTTGAAGGACTTCCATCTGTAGCGCCATCGCTTGAGCGCTGGTTTCAACAAGGTAAATCGCGTGCAGATGCGTTGAAGCGCCCACTGCACCCCACCCTTGCTGAACTCGAACCATTCGTCCGAAAAGGTAAGGACCGTACCTTCGACGACCTTGGATTTAGCATCGGTGGTTGGAATGGGGCTGGTGATGACTACGAAGCCACAGGCTTCCTCCTTGCGTGCGGTGGCTACTCTGAATGGGGGGGAAACCGTTGTGTCTACACGTTGCCGAGCAAAGGCCCGAGCTTTGAAAATCTCCTTTCAGCAACCACTCTCGCGGAGCTCATGCGAAGGACGGCTGGAGCTTGGGAGCCGGACTGGGGAGTGGCTATCTCGGAGCAACACCGAGATTTGCTGAAGCCACGGCGTCCAAAGGGAGCCCCATACGTCGGATGGGTGACCTACCTGGCTCGGCATCGCGGCATGGTGCCGTCTCTCCCCGCTCCAGTGCGGGTCGAGCTGGTGGAGGGCAAGGGGACGCTGATCATTCTCACCCCGGAGCGCTTCACCGCCAGCAATCCGGACCATGTGGCGCTGGCTGAGCAGGTGCGGGAACTGCTGGACCGCGCCGGATTGTTGAAGCCGCTCCAGGCTCAACCCTAGGAAGCAGGAAGGGCCGAGTAACTTCCCGCTCGGCCCTTCCTGGCTGGATGCGCGATTGGCCCCTCGGCGTCAGGGCAAAATTCACCTCGGCCGACGCTCCGCCTAGCCGACGTGGGGGCAATTGAGAAGTGCGGAAGGGGGACTGGTGATGGAGATTGAATTGCTGGTGGCGCAGTTCGCCCAGCACATCGCCGCGCAGACGGATTGCATCCTTCGAGGGGACTCCAAGACCGGTAACAAGCACGCGGACAAGGCGTTCGCGGCATTCGCGAAGTTGCGCGAGAAGGGCGATGCGGGTCGGGATGCACTTGCCTCTCTTCTCGCTGCCCCACAGATGGACGTCCGCGTCACTGCGGCGGCTTTCTTGCTTCGACATCGAACCGAGGAGGCAAAGGCCGTCCTTGAGGTCGCAGCAAGAGGCGAAGGGATGGCGGCCCTTGGTGCGCAGCAGACGCTCAAGAACTGGGAGAACGGGACCTGGGCCCTCGACCTTCGGGAGTGACGCCCCGGTTGTCCTGCGCCTTGCACCCAGACTGCCCGCCATCGCGAGGGCTGCATCACATCGCGTTCGTGATGGGGCATGCCGAGGTTCCAACCTCCATCGGTAACGCACTCGTAACGTAGTTTGCTGGACGCACCTGGACGCGCCCGGACGATTTCGATACCGTCTTCCCGGGACAAATGGGGACGTAACCCCTCGGAAGTATTAGCGGTAGAGCACGAGAATCGAACTCGCCAAGGACGTCTCTCAACGTCCCCCATTGGTTTTGAAGACCAAGCCAGCCACCAGGTCCGGAGGCCCTACCGCCCGCGATTAGTGCCGGGCCTTCCGCCCCTCGTCAACGTTCTCTCGCCGGGCTCTTCGCACCCTTCGCCGGCTTCAGGCCTGGAAGCCCGTGCACCATCGTCGCCAGCAGCGTATCGCGCAGATCCTCCGCCGACGTGTCCTTGAACGCCGCGCACGTCAGCTTCAGGCTCACAATCCCATGCAGGCCCGCCCACAGTGTCTCCGCGAGTCGCGCGGGCTGTGCCTCCGCTGACAGCCTCCCCGCTGACTTCAGGTCCTCGAACACGCCGCTCAAGAGAGCGAACGAACGCGGACCCGCCCCGTCCGGGGCTCCTTCGAAGAGCTCGCTCGACAGTCTGGGGTCTTCCAGGAAGATGAGCCGGTACGTTTCCGGGTGCGCCAACCCGAAACGCACATAGGCCGCCGCCATCACCGCCAACCGCTCCAACGGTTCCTTGGCCGAGGCCGCGGGCTCCAGCTCCGCCAACAGCTCCCCGAACCCTCGCACGCACAACTCCCGGGCAATCGCCTCCCGGTTCTCGAAGTGCAGGTAGAGCGTCGCGGGCGCGTACTCCAC
The DNA here is from genome assembly GCF_037414475.1 of Myxococcus stipitatus. Next base: position 8,482,142 of record NZ_CP147913.1, read on the forward strand.
CGCCTCCGCCAGCTTGCGCATCGACAGCGCGCTGAACCCCTCCTTCACCACCATCTCCCGCGCCACCCGCAGAATCTGCTCCCGCAGCTCCGCCCGCTGCCGCTCCTTCCGCTCCGAAATCCCCATGCCCCAACCCTATGGCTTGACACCCAGAACAGCCAGCAGTAATTGAACGGTGTTCACGGAACGGTGTTCACAAAACGAGTAGATGTTCACTGAAGGGAGTCCATCATGGAAGGCAAGGTGGCGCTGTTCGGGGCTTCGGGAGTCATTGGCCAGAGTGTGGCGAGCGCCTTGATGGCCCAGGGCAGGGCCTACCGAGTGGTGGGGCGCTCGCGTGCTTCACTGCAAGCCGAGTTCGGCGCGGATCCGCTCGCGGAGGTCGTGACGTGGAACCCCGATGACCCGGCGTCGGTCCGTGCCGCGGCGCGGGGTGTGGACACGCTCGTCTACATGGTGGGGGTCGATTACTGGCGGTTCCAACTGCACCCCACGCTGATGCGCAAGACGCTCGATGGCGCCATCGCGGAGGGCGTCAAGCGCGTGGTCCTCATCGGTACCGTGTATCCCTACGGTCTGCCGCGCACCACGCCCGTGCGAGACGACCACCCCCGCGAGCCCAACAGCTTCAAGGGCCGGATGCGCAAGGAGCAGGAGGACCTCCTCCTCGCGGAGCACGCCGCCGGCACCCTCCAAGGCACCATCCTGCGCCTCCCGGATTTCTACGGCCCCGGTGTCGAGGCCAGCTTCCTCCACCGCGCGTTCGTCGCCGCCGCCTCGGGCAAGCGCGCCCAGCTCATCGGCCCCATCGACGCACCCCACGAGTTCATCTTCGTCCCCGACGTCGGCCCCATCGTCACGGCGCTCATGGCCGAGCCGCGCGCCTACGGCCGCTCCTGGAACCTCGCCGGCCCGGGCGCTACCACCCAGCGGCAGATGGTCGACGAGATGTTCAGACAGTCCGGCCGCGCCACGAAACTCATGGTCATGGGGAAGGGGATGCTGCGCCTGTTGGGCCTGTTCGACCCGTTCATGCGCGAGCTCGTGGAGATGCACTACCTCCTCACGTCACCGGTGCTCATGGATGACTCGGAGCTGCGCCAGCTGCTCGGCGACGTACACAAGACGCCCTACGCCGAGGGCATCCGCCAGACGCTGGCCTTCACCAAGCAGCACCTGGCCGCCGTCAGTCCAGCCCCCGCTGCCACAAATCATCCTCGTCCAGCCCCATGAGGTGACCCACCTCATGCATCACCGTGATGCCAATCTGCTCGATGAGCTCCTCGCGAGTCTTCGCGAAGCGCTCCAGGTTCCTCTGGTAGAGCACGATGGACGCCGTGAGGTGGTCGTATGCGTTCGTCACGCTGCGCTCACCCACGGGCGTGCCACGGAAGACGCCGAGGATGCACGGAGACAGGGGAGGGGACTGCCCCACCAGGTCCTCCTCCGACGGGATGTCCTCCACCGCGATGGTGACGTTGTCCAGGTACTGCTTCGCGTGCCGCGGCAGCGCCTTCACCGCGTCCTCCACCGCGCGGTCGAACTCCGCCTCGCCCAGCTCCACGGGGGGCGGGAACTCCTCGGGCACCAGTGACTGGGCCTTGGCGAAGCGCTTCTTCGCTTCCTTGAGGTCCCCCCTCCGCTCCGCCATCAGCCCCAGGTAGTGGTGCGCCCACGCCTCGTCGCCCGAGTCCTTCAACACCGTCTCGAACTCGGCGCGTGCGCCCTCGAAGCGGCACAGCTCGAACAGGGCGATGCCCCGCTCCAGCCTCGCGTCCACCGAGCGCGGCATGTGGCCGAGCGCCGCGTCCAGGCTCACCAACGCCTGCTCGCACTCGCCCATCTGGTTGTGCCCCATGCCCTCCAGCAAGAGGAACTCGTAGAGCAGCTCCACGTCGTCCTCGCGCTCGGCCAGCCGCTTGCCCCGGACACACAGGCCCAACCCTTCCTCCACCGCCTCGCGGTCCTCGCCCGCCCGGCACACCAGGCAGTCGGCCGCGCCCAGCAGGATTTCGAGGTCGTCCGGAGCGGCCTTCAGGGCCTGGCCGTACGCCCGGCCCGCGTCCTCCAGCCGGCCCAGCTCCGCGAGCACCGCGGCCCGGTAATGCAGGGCCTCGGGCAACTCCGGGGCGTCCGAAAGCAGACCTTCCACCTGGGCCAACGCCGCCTCCATGTCACCCGCCTCGAAGGCATCCGCCACCGCCTCCAGACGCGCCTTCGGGTCCCCCGACCCCGATCGCTTCCCGGTCCGCTTCTCCATGGCCCGGCTCATAAGAAGCCCCGCTGTGCGTTGTCAACGACGGGTGCGGCTGTTACGTTCCAGCCCCCTCCGCGCTGGTGCGGCGTTCCGTCCCGTGAACATCCTTGTCGTCGACGACGATCTCGAGCTGTGCACCTTGCTCTCTCGCTTCCTGGAGATGCATGGGTACACCGTGTACTCGGCGTCGGATGCCCTCCAGGCACTCGACATCCTCGAGCGCAACCAGGTGGGCATGGTCATCACCGACTACATCATGCCCCACCTGGACGGCATCTCCTTCACGGAGATGCTGAAGGCCGACCCTCGCTTCCAGGCCATCCCCGTGCTCCTCATGACGGCCAGCACGGATGGGAATGTCACCGACCGCGGCCTGCGCAAGGGCGTGGCCCTGACGTTGAACAAGCCCCTGGACATGGGACAGCTGCTGGCGCTGATGCGCTTCGCCGAATAGCCCCACGCCCCCCGCCGCGAGTCGTCCGCTCCCCCACACGTCCGCCCTTCCTGGTTGACATCCCAGGGCCGGCCCTTATGTTGGCGCTCGCCATGGCCGAGTGCTAACGGCCTGCGTTGTACCCACAAAAATTCCAAGTAACTTCAGGAGGTTGCGATGGCAGCGAAGGAGATTTTCTTCCACCAGTCCGCGCGTGAGGCCATCCTGCGCGGCGTCCGCACTCTGGCGGACGCGGTCGCGGTGACGCTCGGTCCCAAGGGCCGCAACGTGGTCATCGAGAAGAGCTTTGGCTCGCCCACGGTCACCAAGGACGGCGTCACCGTCGCCAAGGAGATCGACCTCGAGAACAAGTTCGAGAACATGGGCGCGCAGATGGTGAAGGAGGTCGCGTCGAAGACCTCCGACAAGGCGGGCGACGGCACCACGACGGCGACGGTGCTGGCTCGCGCCATCTATGAGGAGGGCCTGAAGCTGGTGGCCGCGGGCCACAGCCCGATGGACCTCAAGCGGGGCATCGACAAGGCCGTGGAGGTGGTGGTCGAGGAGCTCAAGAAGATCTCCAAGCCCACGTCCGACAAGAAGGCCATTGCCCAGGTGGGCACCATCTCCGCGAACGGGGATGAGACCATCGGCACCATCATCGCGGACGCGATGGAGAAGGTGGGCAAGGAGGGCGTCATCACCGTCGAGGAGGCCAAGGGCCTGGAGACGACGCTCGAGGTGGTGGAGGGCATGCAGTTCGACCGTGGCTACGTCTCGCCGTACTTCGTGACGAACCGCGAGCGGATGGAAGTGGTGCTCGACGACCCGTACATCCTCATCAGCGAGAAGAAGATCTCCTCGATGCAGGACATGGTGCCCATCCTGGAGCAGGTGGCGCGCTCGGGTAAGCCGTTGCTCATCATCGCCGACGACATCGAGGGCGAGGCGCTGGCCACGCTCGTGGTGAACAAGATTCGCGGCGTGCTGAACGTGGCCGCGGTGAAGGCGCCGGGCTTCGGCGACCGCCGCAAGGAGATGCTGAAGGACATCGCCACGCTGACCGGTGGCATGGTCGTCAGCGAGGAGCTGGGCCACAAGTACGAGAACCTGACGCTCAACGACCTGGGCCGGGCCAAGCGCATCACGGTGGACAAGGACAACACCACCGTGGTCGACGGCAACGGCAAGAAGTCGGAGATCGAGGGCCGCATCAAGCTGATCCGCGGCCAGATCGAGACCGTCACCAGCGACTATGACCGCGAGAAGCTCCAGGAGCGTCTGGCGAAGCTGGTGGGAGGCGTGGCCGTCATCAACGTCGGCGCGGCGACCGAGACGGAGATGAAGGAGAAGAAGGCCCGCGTCGAGGACGCGCTGCACGCGACTCGCGCGGCCGTCGAGGAGGGCATCGTCCCGGGCGGCGGCGTGGCGTACCTGCGCACGCTGGGCGCGCTCGAGGCGCTCAAGCCGGGCGGCGAGCAGAACTTCGGCGTGGAGATCATCCGCCGCGCGCTCCAGGAGCCGCTGCGGAAGATCTCCAGCAACGCGGGCGTCGAGGGCGCCGTCGTCATCAACAAGGTTCGCGAGGGCAAGGGCGCGTTCGGCTACAACGCGCGCACGGACACCTACGAGGACCTGGAGAAGGCCGGCGTCATCGACCCGACGAAGGTGGAGCGCACCGCGCTGCAGAACGCGGCCTCCGTCGCGTCGCTGCTGCTGACCACCGAGGCCATGGTCGCCGAGCGCCCGAAGGGCAAGACCAAGGGCGCGGGTGCCGGCGCGGGCATGCCGGACTACGGCGGCGACGACATGGAGTACTGAGCCACGCTTCCGTGTCCCGGGCTCCGCGCCTGGGACATGGAGGGTGAGCGGACCTCGGCCCCGGCTGCCTCGTGTGAGGCACCGGGGCCGTTGTCATTCGTGGGGCTTCAGGGGACGCGGCCCACGGCGCCGCGAGTGCCGCTCTCCTGCGACGTGTAGAGCAGGGTGTTTCCATCCACGATGAGCCCACCGGGCCCCGTGCCGTCGGGCCCCACCGCGTCGGTGATGCCGGGAGGGCAGCCTCGGACGCGGCGCAGGAAGTCCGGGCCGCTGGCCACGGACTCCTTGAAGTAGACCGCGCCGTTCAGCTCCACCGGGAACATGGGGCCTTGCAGGCCCTCGGCGAGCACCCGTGCCGAATCGCCTCCCGCTCGAGACAGCTTGAGGACGCGGCCAGCGCCACCGCCGCCTTCGGTGATGAGGAGGTGCGTGGGCGTGAGCTCCAGCGACGTGCCCGAGGTGATGCTCGGGTCCACGCGTTGGGGCGGGGTGCTTTCGTCCAGCGCGGCGCGATAGAGCCCGGGCTCTCCTCCCCCTGTGACGAGGAACCAGACCTCCATCCCGTCGACGCGGGCGCCTCGGACCTGGGTACCGGGAGGGCCCTCGAAGAGCACGACGGATGAAGGGGTGGCCCCCGTCGTGTCGACCCGGACGAGCCGCCGCGCGCCCGTCGCGACCACGACGACACCTCGGCCGTTCAGCTGGGCGACGCGGACATCCGTGCCTCCCGTGATGACGTTGTTCACCGACGCCTCGATGGGCACCGTCCCGCGCTCACCCGTGGCCTTGTCCACCCGCCACAGTCCCACCTGGTCCAGCACGTAGATGTTCTTCGCATCCACGGCGATGGCATCCGGTGAGCGGAAGCCCTTGGCGACGGAGACCACGTCTCCCCCCGCGCGAGGCAGCCGGAGCAACTGCCCGTCTCCGTCGACCGGCAACGGCCGCAGCGAATGGGACTCGGAGATGTAGACGTCCGTCGAGTCCACCGCGAGCCGCCTCGGGGTGTTCAGGCCGGGAACGAGGAGCGTCTCTCGCACCGACGTGGGCGGCTCACAGCTCCCGGCGTCTTGTTCTCCGGTGCCGCCGTCCTCGGACGTGCCACCGTCTTCCGGGGTTCCACCGCCGCCGTCCGAGCCACCATCCCCCGTGTCGCCTCCGCCGTCCTCCTGCGGTCCGCCATCCGGGGGGGAGCCCGAGTCCACCGGGCCACTCGCGTCCGGTTCGCCCTGTTTGGGGGGCCTGTCCGAGGAACACGCCACACCCAGCACCAGGACGAACAGGAGCGCGAGTCTCATGGGACGCCTTTCTTGAATGCGCGGGTCAGCTCTCGACTGAGCGCCGTGGTGTCGGACAGCAGCTTGGGCAGGCACGCCGCCGCCCCCGCGCGCAGCGACTCCAGCGCGGTCTCCATGGTGAGGTGCTCGGCGAGCACCACGAAGGGCGCGCCCTGGGCCAGGGCCTTGCCCAGCTCCAACGCCTTGCGCCCATAGGCCGGCGTGAAGTCCCAGCTCACCACCACGCCCGCGGGAGGCTCCAACGCGATGAGCTCCGAGGTCGGCAGCACGCGGGCTTCCAGTCCGGCCAGCTCCAACGCCTCGACAATCTGCGCCGCGGTGGCCGGGTTGTCCTCCAACACGTCCACCCGTTTGACCTGGGCCACCACACTCGGCTGCGGAGGCGGCGCGGCCAACGTGGAGCGGATGAGGGAGCGCACCTCGCGGATGTCGTCGAAGGGCTTGAGCAGGTAGTCCACCACGCCCAGCTCCAGCGCCTGCTGCGTCGTCACCAGCGAGGGATAGCCCGTCATCAGGATGACGCGTGACGAGGCGGACAGCCTGCGCGCCTGTTGCGCGAGCTCCAGGCCGGACAGGCCCGGCAGGTTCTTGTCCGTGACGATGAGGTCCACGGGCGCGTCGCGCAGGAGGTCCAGCGCCTCCTCGCCGCTCGCCGCTTCGATGACCTCGCATTCCTTGCCCATCAGGTCGCGGAACACCATGCGGATGATGGTCTCGTCATCCACCACGAGCAGCCGCTTGCGACGCCCGGGCGCCACCCCGGAAGCAGGGAAGAGCACACGGAACACCGTGGCCGGAGGAGGCACGTCGCGCAGCGCTCCCTGCGGCGCCAGGTCGATGCGTGCATCGTGCTCCTGCGCGATGCGCCGGCACACGGACAGGCCCAGGCCCGTGCCTCGCTTGCTCGCGGTGACGTACGGCTCGAAGATCTTCTCGCGCAGCTCGTCGGGGATGCCGGGCCCCCAGTCCGCCACGTACAGCACGGGCGCCGAGCCCTCGACGGTGAGCACCACCTTGACGCGCCCACGTCCGGACATGGCGTCGCGCGCGTTGTTGAGCAGGTTCAGCGTGAGCTGCTCGATGAGCCGCGCGTTGCCCTGGACGAAGATGTCCTCGGGGGCCTCGACCTCGAGCGACATCCGCGCCGAATCCGGGTTGACGCTGAAGAGCTTCGCGGCGGCCCAGATGGGCGCGGCCAGGGACAGGCGTTGCTGCGGCGCGGGGCGCTCGCTGGCGAGCCGGATGAAGTCGGAGACAATCTGCTCCATCCGCTCCACCTGGGCCATCAGCAGGCGCAAGGGGCCGGTGGAGCCGCCGTCCTCGGCGAGGAGCTGCGCGTAGGCCTTCACTCCGAGCAGGGGCTGACGCAGCTCGTGGAGGACCTCCGCGGCCAGCTGCGTGGCATGGAGCCCGGAGCGCTGAAGCGCCGCCGCGGCCGCGCGCGCGGCTGGCACGTCCCCCGCGTCCAGGGCCTGGAGCAGTTGGGCGAGCGGCGCGGGAGTCTCCATGGCATGGAGCATGACGGAGGGGGCCACGTCACGCAACGCGCCTGAGGGAATCCGTTGACCGGCTCGCTGGGGGCGCGGATGCTCCCCGTGTTCATGCCGCCGCCAGGCGCCGCCCCGTATCGGAGGGCTTCATGCCGCAGACCGACCCGTTCCACTCCATCGTTCCCCGGAAGCTGACCGACACGGAGCTCGCGCGCGCCATCCGGCTCAACATCGAGGCGGAGCTGGACGCCATCAACCTCTACGCCGCCCACATCGACGCCACCGACAACGAGGAGGCCAAGGCCGTCCTCCGCCACGTCATGGACGAGGAGCGCGAGCACGCGGCCCTCTTCTGGCAACTCATCGCCCGGTTGGATCCGGAGCAGGCCCAGCACGCGCAGGAGGCGGTGGAGAAGTTCAAGCTCATCATTTCGGGCGCCCCGCACGAGTCCGTGGAGGCGGTGGGCAAGGAGGGCGGGAGCACCGAGGTGATGGAGCCTGGCCTCGCCAAGCGCCTCACCGTGGGGAACATGCGGCCCTGACGCTCAAGTGCCGGTGGAGGCCTGGCGCCGCTCGGCCGGTGGCGCTTCCAGGTCCTGCGCCGCCATGTAGACGACGTTCCGGGTGCCTCGCTTGCCGCGATACATGGCCCGGTCCGACAGGTCCAACAGCGTGGCCTTGTCCCGCGCGTGCTCCGGGAAGCTGGCCACGCCGATACACGTGGAGAGCTTCAGCGACAGTCCCTCGTGTGCGAGGAACTGGTGGGTCTCCATGGTGCGGCGGATGCGCTCGGCCACCTTGAGCGCGCCGCCCGAGTCGGTGTTGCGCAACATCACCACGTACTCGTCGCCGCCAAAGCGCGCCACGACGTCGTGGTCTCTCACGCAGCCCTTCACCACGCGCGCCGTCTCGACGAGCAGCTTGGAGCCGACGAGGTGGCCGTGCGTGTCGTTGATGGACTTGAAGTGGTCCAGGTCCAGGAAGAGGAGGCTGAAGGCTCGCTGGGTCTGGACGGCGTCCTGGACTTCGCGGTCCAACACCAGGTGCAGGTATCGCGTGTTGAACAGCCGCGTCAGGTCGTCGATGTACGCCAGGTCCTCCACCGCCGCGAACCGGCCCAGGTTGCGCAGGGCCAGTGCCCAGTTGCGCACCAGGTAGCCCGCGGCCTCGGAGGCTCCATCGGCGGACTGCGCGTTCGCATAGAAGAGCACCGCGTGGCCCAGCACCGCGTCGCCCTCCACGGCGGGGAAGGTGAGGATGCGCTCGAAGGGCAGGTCCAGGACATCGAGCGCCCGAGGCGCCCTCGCGTCCAGGAGCTGGTCGCGCAACCACGCCACCAGCGTGTCCTCGGCGCCCTTGGGAAGTCCGCGGGTGCCTTGGGCTCGCAGGCCCAGGTTGGCGTCGCGCTCCAGGAGGACCACGGCGCCCGCGGCGGCCATGGCCTCCAGCGCGCTCGTGGTGGCGGTGGCCAGCTTCTCGCGGTCCAACGTGGTGGCCAGCCGCTGTCCCGCCTCGAGCAGCGCGACATGGCGGCGGAGCGAGGCGTTCTCCTGCAGGAGGTCGCGCGTGGTGAGCGCGCGGCGCACCGCGTGTTGGAGTGCCTCCGGGGCCACGGGCTTGACCAGATACTCCGCCGCGCCGCTCTTGATGGCGCGCACCGCGGGGTCCACCTTGTCCAGCGCGGTGATGACGACCACCTCCACGCCGGGGTGCCGCTCCCTCACGTGCCGGAGGACCTCCATGCCGTCGCCGCCGGGGAGGATGAGGTCCGTCACCACCGCGTCGAAGCGGTCCGCCGCGAGCGCCTGTCGAGCGTCCTGAAGCGTGGCCACCGCCGTGACGGTGTGGCCGACGGCCGTGAGGTAGTCGCCGTAGAGGGTGCGGGCGATCTTTTCGTCGTCGACGAGGAGGATGCGCGCCATCTCCCGCATGGCTTAGCACCATCCAACGGAACGCTGCTAGGGTCGCCCCCTGTGTCGCCCTTTGAAAGCGGTCGCCGACTCTGCTTGCTCGTGGAAGCCGGGGAGACCCATTACGCCGTGGAAGCCACGTCCGTCATGGAAGTGGCGATGCCAGGTGCGCATGGGAGCAGCCTGCGAGGCGTGCTCGAAGTGAAGGACCTGTCCGCGTTGCTCGGCGGTGCGCCGGAGCCGGAAGCGGGCATGGTGGTGGTGCTGGATGTGAGCCCCACGCTCGCGGTGAGGGTGCGCTCGGTGGTGGAGGTGGCGGACGTGGCGCGCGCGCCGTTCTTCCTGTTGCCTCCGGGGTTGGCGGACTCATTGGCTCCGCTGAGCCGCGGGGCGGTGCTCCACAAGGAGCGGCTGTACCTGGAGCTCATCGCGGAGGCGCTGCCACATCGCGTGGGGCCTCGCACCGCGCCTGCACCCCCGCGTCCCGTGCACTGGGCCGAGTCCGTGCCCGAGCGGGCGCTCGTCTTCGAGTCCCAGGGGCGCCTGTTCGGAGTCCCCCTGGCCTTCGTGTCCCAGGTGGTGGCGCGGGGGGATGCCTTCAGCGTCCTGCCCGTGCAGAGCGGACCGGTGGCGGGTATCTTTCCCCATGCTCAGGTCCTGTGGCCCATCTGCTCCGTCCCCGCCCTCCTGGGGGCGCCCGCGCTGGCGGAGCCCTTCTTCCTCCTGGCGGAGCTGGCGGGGAGGAACGTGGGGCTGACGGCCACGCGGGTGCTTGGCGTCCTCCAGCGCTTCGAGCCGGACGAGACGGCCGGCACCTTTCGGGTTCCAGGTCTGCCGGAGCCTGTGCTGTTCCTGGACCTGCAGCGCATGTTTTCTTGATCGTCCCGGAGCGCGAACCGTAAGCTGCCAGGCTTGATAACGTGTCGTGAGGTAGGTTTTCACGACCGGTTTCTTCAACGAATTCAGGGGGGTTCACGCTCCCCGAGGCCCGATACCGATGCCCAAGAATCTGCTGGTCGCCGATGACTCGCTCACCATCCGCAAGGTGATCGGCATGATCTTCGCGACCGAGGACTTTCAGGTGACCGCGGTGGACAACGGGCTGGACGCCATCTCGCGCAGCCGCGAGCTGCGCCCGGACGTCGTCCTGGCCGACGTGATGATGCCGGGCAAGAGCGGCTACGAGGTCTGCGAGGCGCTCAAGAACGACCCGGCCACCCAGGGCATCCCGGTGATGCTGCTGGCGGGCACCTTCGAGGCCTTCGATGAGAACCGCGCCCGCGCCGCCCGCGCGGACGACCACATCACCAAGCCCTTCGAGAGCCAGGTCCTGCTGGACAAGGTGAAGGCCCTGGTGGGGCAGAAGTCCAACACCCTGCCGGCCTCCATCGCCACGCAGGTGATTCGTCCCGCGGCGACGCCTGCTGTCGCTCCGGCCCCGCAGGCTGCTCCCGCCGCGGCTCCCGTGGGCGCCCGTCCGGGTGTGCCGCAGGCGCCAGGCGCGCGTCCTCCCGGGGCGGGGATGCCTCCTGGCGCGGGTGCGCCGCGTCCTCCGGGGCCGGGCATGCCGCCGGGGCCGGGCATGGCGCGTCCTCCAGGGCCGGGCATGCCTCCTCCGGGCGCGGGTGCGCCGCGTCCTCCGGGGCCGGGCATGCCGCCGCCGGGCATGGCGCGTCCTCCGGGGCCGGGCATGCCTCCTCCGGGCGCGGGTGCGCCGCGTCCTCCGGGGCCGGGCATGCCGCCGCCGGGCATGGCGCGTCCGGGTGTACCGCCTCCGCCGGGGGCTCCGGCTCCGGGCATGCCTCCGCGCCCGGGGATGCCTCCGGGGCCTGGGGCTCCGGGAATGGCCGCGCGTCCGGGTGCTCCCGCGCCGGGAATGCCGGGGGGCCTGCCGCGTCCGCCGGGCGCCACGCCGCTTCCTCCCATGCCCACCGCCGCGCCGCAGCCCGCGGCCCGGGGCAGGGATCCCTTTGGCCTGGGTGCTCCCGCGGGGCAGTCCGCGGCGGTGGCCGCTCAGCCGGCCATCAGCATCGAGGACTCGCTGCCGGACACCAGCGGCGCCGAGGAGATCTCCCTCGACATCGGTGGGCCCGCGACGCCTGTTGTAGCGAAGCCCGCTTCGCCGGCGGGCCGCCCGGTATCCTCGGATGGGGGCGAGGCCCTCTTGCGCGAGGCGCTGTCGAAGGCCTCCCGCGAGGTCATCGAGAAGATTGCCTGGGAGGTCGTACCGCAGCTCGCGGAGACCATCATCCGTGAGGAGCTCGAGCGGCTCATCAAGGACCGAGAGACCCAGCACTGAGGCGAGCTTCGGTTCGCCGTAACCTCCTGAACCTTCCGCCGGCCCCGACAAGGGGCTGGCTCGTCCGCAATGACCGATACGACCGAACTGTCCAAGGCCTACGAGCCCACCGAGGTCGAGGCCCGCCGCTACGCCTTCTGGCTGGAGCGCGGCTACTTCCGCGCCGAGGCGACCTCCGACAAGCCCGCGTTCTCCATCGTCCTGCCGCCGCCCAACGTGACGGGCAGCCTGCACATTGGCCACGCGCTCACCGCGACCATCCAGGACATCCTCACCCGCTGGAAGCGGATGAGCGGCTTCAACGCCCTCTGGCTCCCCGGCACGGACCACGCCGGCATCGCCACGCAGATGGTGGTGGAGAAGGAGCTGAAGAAGGCCGAAGGCAAGAGCCGCCACGACCTGGGCCGCGAGGCGTTCCTCGAGCGCGTCTGGACGTGGAAGGGCAAGTACGGCGCGCGCATCGGTGAGCAGCACCGCTACCTGGGGGCGTCGCTGGACTGGAGCCGCGAGCGCTTCACGATGGACGAGCAGTCCTCCGCCGCGGTGCGAGAGGTCTTCGTCCGGCTGTACGAAGAGGGCCTGATGTACCGGGCCCAGAAGCTCATCAACTGGTGCCCCTCCTGCCGCACGGCGCTGAGCGACCTGGAGGTCGAGCACGAGGAGAAGGCCGGCACCATCTGGCACATCCGCTATCCCATCAAGGACAGCGACCGCACGCTCACCGTGGCGACGACGCGCCCGGAGACGATGCTGGGCGACACCGCGGTGGCCATCCACCCCGACGACGAGCGCTACCAGGGGCTCGTGGGCAAGTTCGTGGTGTTGCCGCTGTCGGGCCGTGAGATTCCCATCATCGCGGACGCGGAGCTGGTGGACCCGAAGTTCGGCACGGGCGTGGTGAAGGTGACGCCCGCGCACGACTTCAACGACTACCAGACGGGCCTGCGCCACAAGCTGCCGATGATGTCCATCCTGGACGAGTCGGCGCGGATGACGAAGGACACTGGCAAGTACGCCGGCATGGACCGCTTCGAGGCGCGCAAGGCGGTGCTCGCGGACCTGCAGGAGCAGGGGCTCCTGGAGAAAGAGGAGCCGCACAAGTTGAACGTGGGCACCTGCCAGCGCTCCAGCACGGTGGTGGAGCCGCGGCTGTCTCCGCAGTGGTTCGTGAAGATCGAGCCGCTCGCGCGCCCGGCGATTGAAGCGGTGGAGCAGGGCCGCACGAAGTTCGTCCCCGAGTCGTGGACGCAGACGTACTTCCACTGGATGCGCAACATCCACGACTGGTGCGTCAGCCGCCAGCTGTGGTGGGGCCACCAGATTCCCGCGTACTACTGCACGTCCTGCAGCCCTCGGTTGGGGGATGACACGGACCTGCCGCTGGATGCCCCGACGGTGAAGGTGGGCGGCGTGGACTTCGCTCGCGCGGAGCCCGTGGTCGCGCGCACCGCGCCCGAGGCGTGTGCGAAGTGCGGCGGCAAGAGCTTCATCCAGGACCCGGACGTGCTGGACACGTGGTTCTCGTCCGCGCTCTGGCCGTTCTCGACGTTGGGCTGGCCCCGCGACACGGCGGAGCTGAAGACCTTCTACCCGACGTCCGTCATGGAGACGGGCCACGACATCATCTTCTTCTGGGTCGCCCGGATGATGATGATGGGCCTGCACTTCATGGGGGATGTGCCCTTCCACACCGTCTACCTGCACGCGATGGTGCGAGACGAGAAGGGCGACAAGATGTCCAAGACGAAGGGGAACGTCATCGACCCCTTGGACGTCATCCTCGGCGCGAAGCCGGAGAACCTCTCCGCGACGCTGAAGAACAAGTTCCCGCAGGGCATGCCCGCCTTCGGCGCGGACGCGCTGCGCTTCACGTTGGCGTCGCTCACGCAGCAGGGCCGCGACATCAAGCTGTCGATGGACCGGCTCGCCGGCTACAAGGCGTTCTGCAACAAGCTGTGGAACGCCAGCCGCTTCGCCCTGATGAACATGGGCGAGTTCCAGTACGACGGGCGCTCGCCGAAGGACCTTCCGCTCACGCTGGCGGACCGGTGGATTCTCTCCCGGCTCCAGCGCGCGACGCGGGATGCGCAGGCGTCGCTGGAGACGTACAGCTTCGCGGAGGCCGCCTCCACGCTGTACCAGTTCCTCTGGGCGGAGCTCTGCGATTGGTACATCGAGCTGGCCAAGCCCGCCCTCTACGGTGACGACCCGGCGGCGAAGGACACCACGCGCGCGGTGTTGGTGTACGCGCTGGACCGCGTGCTGCGGCTGATGCACCCGTTCATGCCCTTCATCACCGAGGAGATCTGGCAGAAGCTGCCGATGTCCCGGCCGACGGAGAGCATCATGATTGCTTCGTACCCGGAGCCGGACCTGGCGCTCCTGGACGAGGCGGCTGAGTCCGAGATGGCGCCGGTCATCGCGGCCATCGAGGGGCTTCGCACCATCCGTGGCGAGAGCAACCTGCCGCCCGCGACCAAGCTGAAGGCGGTGGTGCAGAGCCCGGACGCTCGCACGCGGGAACTCCTGGAGCGCTGGCGGGGATACCTGCTGCCGCTCGCGGGTCTGTCCGACGTGCAGGTGGGCCCGCCGGGGGCGAAGCCTCCGCAGGCCGCCGCGTTCGTGGCGACGAACCTGGAGATCTACGTTCCGCTCGCGGGGCTCATCGACCTGGACGCGGAGCGGGACCGGTTGCGCAAGGAGATTGCTCGCGCCGAGCAGGAAGCGGCCAGCGTGTTGCGCAAGCTGGAGAACCCCAATTTCGTGGCCAAGGCTCCGCCCGACGTGGTGGAAAAGGACCGCGCTCGGGTGGCGGAGTTGAAAGAGCGCAAGGCCAAGCTCGAAGATCACCTGCAGCGGATCGCCCCGGAGCCCTCCATGCCCGAGAACCTGCCGTCCGAGAGCAGCACGTCCACCGAGGAGAGTGTCTCCCCCTCCGAACCGGCCCAGGTGAAGGTCGCCCCGACGAAGGAAGAAAAGGGCGGCGTTGACCTGGGCCAGGAACTCAAGGGTGAGCTGGGAGACGAGGGGCGCGTGCCCGAGGAGGACCCGCAGGTCCAGGCCGCGCTCGAGAAGCTGAGGGAAGGGACGAAGGAGGGGCTGTCTCCCTCGGACCACCATGACCTGGGCGTGGCGTACATGAGCATGGGGCTCGTGGACGACGCGATGCGCGAGTTCGGCAAGGCGAAGGAGGGCGGAGACGCCCGCGAGGTTCCCGCCGGAAGCGCCGCGCCGTCCAAGTCCGAGCGTCCCGCCAAGAAGAAGACGAAGCCGGTGGTTGCCGAGGCCGCTGAGTCGCCCGCGACGGTGACGAAGGCTGCCGCGAAGAAGGCTTCCGCCGAGGACTCCGGTGCCGCGGCCACGAAGGCCGAAGCGGCGGTTGCCGAGACCCCCGCGAAGTCGGGCGGCGGCGCGAAGTCCAGTGGCAAGGCTGCTGCGAAGCTGGGCGCCGGCGCGAAGGCGAGTGGCAATGTCACCACGACGGCGGGCGCCGGTGCGAAGGCCGGTGGCAAGGGCGCCACGACGGCGGGGGCTGGCGCGAAGGCCGGTGGCAAGGGCGCTGCGACGGCGGGTGCCGGTGCGAAGGCCGGTGGCAAGAGCGCCACGAAGTCGGGTGCCGGCGCGAAGGCCGGTGGCAAGGGCGCTGCGAAGCTGGGCGCTGGCGCGAAGGCCGGTGGCAAGGGCGCTGCGAAGCTGGGCGCTGGCGCGAAGGCCGGAAGCAAGTCCGCCATGAAGTCGGGCGCCGGTGCGAAGGGCTCCGCGAAGAAGGGCGCTGGCACGAAGGCGGGCGGCAAGGCCTCGGCGAAGAAGGCGGCCGGGAAGGCCTCCAGCGGCAAGGCGGTTGCGAAGAAGTTTGGCGCCAAGGGCGCGGCGAAGAAGGCCCCCGTGAAGGTGGGCAAGAAGGCCGGCGGCAAGGCTCCAGCGAAGAAGGTCTCCGCGCGGAAGGCGGCGGCGAAGAAGGTCACCCGGGCGAAGCCCTCGGCACGGGCGAAGGCCCGGCGGTAGCAGGAGGAGACGTGCAGCAGGATTACCTTGATCGACTCATCGACCTCGCCCTCGACGAAGACCTGGGGGCGGCGGGAGATGTCACCTCGCAGGCCCTCATTCCGCCTGACGCGGAGGGCAGCGCGGAGTTGGTCGCCAAGGAGCAGTTGGTCCTCGCGGGGCTCGACGCCTTCATCCGGGTCTTCCACAAGGTGGACCCGGACGTGGAGGTGGAGCTGCTCCGCCAGGACGGCCAGGAGGTCAAGCCCAAGGTCGTGGCCGCCCGGTGTCATGGGCGGCTGCGCTCCCTGCTCGCGGCCGAGCGCACCGCGCTCAACCTCGTTCAGCGCGCCGCCGGAATCGCCACGTTGGCCCAGCAGGCGATGACGTCGGTGCGCGGTTCGAAGATGCAGGTCCTCGACACGCGCAAGACGCCTCCGGGCATGCGGGTGCTCGCCAAGGACGCTGTCCGCATGGGCGGTGCCACCAACCACCGCTTCGGCCTCTTCGATGGTGTCCTCATCAAGGACAACCACATCGCGGCCGTCGGGGGCTCCATCTCCGAGGCGCTCCGTCGCGCCAAGGCCAACGGTCCCCGCTTGTGCAAGATCGAGATCGAGGTCACCAACCTCAAGCAGCTCGCCGAGGCGCTCGAGAGCGGCGCCGACGTGGTGATGCTGGACAACATGGACGACGCGCAGATTCGCGAGGCCGTGAAGCTGACGGCGGGACGTGTTCCGCTCGAGGTCTCCGGCGGCGTCACGTTGGACCGGCTGCCCCGGCTCGCGAAGATGGGCGTGGACTTCGTATCCATGGGCGCGCTGACGCACTCGGCGAGGGCCATGGACCTCTCGCTGGAAATCACCGCGAAGAAGACGCGCCGTCCGCGCGCCACGCCTTCGCAGGGCTGAGCCTCACCTCGGGCCCTCGCTCCTCTGAGCGAGGGCCTGTGCCTTGAGCCCCTCCATGTCGGGAGTGAAGCTCCGCTCGGGCACGAGCCGGGGCCGGCGGACGCGGTCCATCCGGAACATGCGCGCGGCTTCCTTCTCCACGTCGCGCGCGAGGATGTACCAGACCGGGGACTCCACCAGCAGCCCATGCGGCTCCACGCACCGCCGGGTGCGCTTGCCGTTCCGGTCCTCGTAGTCGAACGAGAGGCACACCTGTTCGCGGAACGCCTGCTCGAAGATGGCGAGCAGCTCCGCGGGGGGCGCGCCCAGTTCCGCCAGCACCCGGGGGCTCGCCGCGCGGCCCACCACCACCCGCTGACAGAGCTCGCGCATGCTTCGTGAGCGCTCACGCGGCACGCTGGCGAAGAGCTTGTCCAACCCCGAACGCGCCGCGCTCCCCCACGGCAACGAGCTTCCCGTCGAGGACAGGCTCGCGGCCAGCCAGAGCGCGACGACCTCCTCGACGGCCAGGTGGACGGCGGTGACGCCTCGGTCCCGCTCCAGCCTCACGCCCCCTCCGGGCCCTGTATCACTGGCAATGGGCAGACCCTGCTCGCGCAGCGTGGCGATATCGCGATGCACCGTGCGAGGGCTCACCCCCAACGCCGAGGAGATCTCCGCGATGGTGGTGGCCTCGCGCCCGCGCAAGAAGTCCACCAACTGCATGATTCGGCTGACGCGTGCCATTTCCTGACAGATTCTGACAGGGATGGGACGTACTCAAGGATTCATGGCGCGGACGGACGCGCCCTCGAATCCGAAGAGGTTGTCATGAAGGGCCCTGCTGGAGAGCTGTTCGTGGATGATGGTGGCGTGGGAGGACTTCCGGTGGTGTTCATCCACTCGAGCGCCGGGAGCACGAAGCACTGGGCGTCGCAGCTCGCGCACGTGCGCAAGACGCGTCGGGCCGTCGCGTTGGACCTGCGGGGGCATGGCCGGTCCACCGTCCCGTCATCTGACGCGTCCTCCGTCGAGGACTTCGCGGCGGATGTGGCGGCCGTGGTGGATGGGCTGGGCCTGGAGCGCTTCGTGCTCGTGGGGCACAGCCTGGGTGGCGCGGTCAGCACGGCCTACGCGGCGGCGCATCCCTCGCGAGTCGCGGGGCTGCTGCTGCTGGACCCGGCGTCGGACGGCCGCCAGATTCCGGCGGAGCAGGCCCAGGGACTGATGACGGTGCTCGCCTCCGAGGCGTGGCTCCAGGTGGTCGAGGAGTACTGGGCGCCGATGCTCGCGCCCTCGAGCCCCGAGGTGCGGGAGCAGGTGCTTGGGGGACTGCGCGTCACGGCTCAGGCCGCTGTCCGCTCGGGGTTGGGCTCGCTCTTGACGTTCGACCCGGTTGCCGCGCTGCGGAGCTATCCGGGCCCCAAGCTGTCCCTCGTGACCGAGTACAACCAGGGGCCCGACGCATACCAGAACCTGGTGCCCGAGCTGCCGTCCCAGAAGGTGGAACCCGTGACGGGCCACTGGGTGCAGCTCGATGCACCCGAGTGGGTCAATGCCGCGCTCGACCGCTTCCTCGCCAGCGTCCGGTGAAACGGTGTGCGGCGAGGTGCTCACTTCCCGGTGAGGATCTCCGAGAGGGGCTTGCCTTCCGCCGAGGCGGGCATCCCCATCTCCAGCAGCGCCGCGATGGTGGGCGCGACATTCACCGGGTCCGTCTCCGTCAGGTACATGCCGGGCTTGATGCCCTTGCCCGCGAACACCACGGGCACCTGGGCGTCATACGAGTGTGGCGTGCCGTGGTTGCTGCCGTCCGGCGCGTAGTACAGGACGTGGAAGGGGCGGGGCACGTACATCACGTCTCCGCTGCGGCCCGGGAAGTAGCCCTTCCTCACCGCGGCCAGGTAGCCCATGGGGTCCGGCGCGGTGAAGAGCTCGTCGCGTGTCACCGCCGTCAGCACGTGAGGCTGCTTCGTCAGCCAGTCCGCCACCGCGCGCCGCACCAGCGCACCGTCCACCTTGCCCGACTCCAACGCGGGGCCTCGCAGGTACACTTCCACTTCCTCCATCTGGACGGTGACGTCCGGCCCGAAGCGCTCCTTCACCATCGCCGAGAGGTCCTGGAGGACGGTCTTGGGCTGGATGCGCTGCGCGGGCAGTCCCGCCGCGGCCCACTGCTCGGGGGGCGTGGCTCCGCCATGGTCCGCCACCAGCACGATGGCCAGGTTGGCGCGGCCTCCCGCGGCGCGCTCGGCGGCGGTGAAGAGGGCGCCCAGCGCCTGGTCCAGCCGCAGCATCGTGTCCTGCATCTCCCACGAGTAGGGGCCGTACTCGTGAAACACCTCATCCGTTCCGCTGAAGCTCACCGCGAGCAGGTCGGGCACGGCGTCCTGTCCCAGGCCCTCACCCGTGATGGCCGCCTTGGCCGCCTCCACGAGCAGGGTGTGTGAATCGGGCGAGACGGCGAACGCCTTGTAGAAGTCCGTCCCGGGCGCGGTGAGGCCTCCGGTCAGGGGATGCGGGAAGGTGCGGCCCAGCCCGTACGAGTCCGCCTCGTAGCTCCGGTCATCCTCGCCCACGTACTCCGCTTGGGGCCGCATGAGCTCCCACTTCGTGCCAAAGGCGGCGTCGGCGAGCTTGCGCTCGTTGAACTGCTTCATCCACGCGGGGAACTCCTTCGTGTACCAGGTGCCCGTGACGAACTTCCCCACGCTGGTGTCGAACCACCACGGCTGACCCAGGCGGCCCGCCATGGCGATGGCCGAGCGGGACTTGAACGACACCGACACCGTCTTGCCTCGCTCCTGCGTGGCCAGGCGCAGCCGGTCCGCCAACGTCTCCGCCATGAGGTTGGCGGGACCTGAGTCGGCCCCGGGCTTCTGGGCCGCCTCCAGCACGGGGTGCGCCGCGTCGACGTACGCGTAGACCAGCTTGCCCGTGGCGGCGTCCACCCACCGGTTGTCGACGATGCCGTGCCGCCACGGATTGGCGCCCGTGGACAGCGTGGTGTGGCCCGGCGCGGTGCGGCACTTCGCGTAGGCATACCTCGCATACGGAAAGTAGGCGCCCGTGTCGAGCAGCCGCCCCAGCGCGCCCTGGAGCCGGGGGCGGTTGCGCAAAAGGACGTCGCTGCCAAGCGCGTCGACGGTGATGAACAGGGTGAGTCGCGGCGGACGCGCGGCGGCGGGGAGGGTGGCCAGCGCGGCCATCAGGGCAAGGGCACGAATCATACGTCCAAGAAGCTGCACTGCCCGGTGGGGCGGATGCAACCTCCATGAGACTTCGTGACTTGGACGCAGGCGCCCAGCCCCTGCTACGGTCCGCGCCCTCATGGTCGAGGCCCGACTTCGCGTCATCTACGGCGACACGGATCAGATGGGTGTCGTCTACTACGCGAACTACTTTCGCTACTTCGAGTTCGCGCGCAGCGAGTACTTCCGGGCGCGCGGCGGCAGCTACCGGGAGATGGAGAGCTCCGGGTTGATGCTGCCGGTGGCGGAGGCGAGCTGTGTCTACAAGGCCCCGGCCCGCTACGACGACGTCCTGGTCATCCGCGCGACAGTGAGCGAGTTGCGCCGGGCGTCGGTCGTGTTCACCTACGAGCTTTTCCGCGAGGGCGAGCCGCGCACGTTGCTGTGCACCGGTCGTACCCTGCACGCGTGCGTGGGCCGCGATGGCAAGCCCACTCGGTTGCCGGAGTCCGTGGCCCGGCTGCTGGAACATCCGAACGCAGAACCCTGAAGGAGCACAGAAGATGGATCGCAACCTGGCAATGGAGGTCGTGCGCGTCACCGAGATGGCGGCCATCGCCTCCGCCCGTCTGATGGGCCGCGGTGACAAGAACGAGTCGGACCAGGCCGCGGTGGACGCCATGCGCCGCGCGTTCGACTCGCTGAACATCGACGGCGAGGTCGTCATCGGCGAGGGCGAGCGCGACGAGGCGCCCATGCTCTACATCGGCGAGAAGGTGGGCCGCCGCGCGGAGGGTGACCCGGGCGTGGACATCGCCCTGGACCCGCTGGAGGGCACCAACCTGTGCGCCTACGGCCGTCCGGGCTCCATCTCCGTGGTGGCCATGTCCAGCCGGGGCGGGCTGCTCAACGCGCCGGACACGTACATGGAGAAGCTGGCGGTGGGCCCTCGCGCCCGCGGCGCCATCGACCTGCGCAAGTCCCCCACGGAGAACCTGCGCTCCGTCGCGGAGAAGATGAAGGTCTACGTGGAGGACCTCACCGTGGTGGTGCTGGACCGCGAGCGTCACCAGGACCTCATCAAGGAGGTCCGCGCCGCGGGCGCTCGCATCCGGCTCATCGAGGACGGTGACGTCGCTGGCGCCATCGCCACCTGTTTCGAGGGCACGGGCGTGGACGTGCTGATGGGCATTGGCGGCGCGCCCGAAGGCGTCATCTCCGCCGCGGCCATCCGCGCGACGGGCGGCGACATGCAGGGCCGGCTGGTGCCCCGCAACCAGGGCGAAATCGACCGCGCCAAGAAGATGGGCATCACCGACATGTCCAAGATCTACACGGCGGAGGAGCTGGCCCAGGGCGAGGTGATGTTCGCCGCCACGGGGGTCACCAGCGGCGACTTCCTCAAGGGCGTGCGCTTCTTCGGCGGCGGCTGCGAGACGCACTCGGTGGTCATGCGCAGCAAGACGAGCACCGTGCGCTTCATCCAGTCCCTGCACAAGTTCGACAAGAAGCCGGGGTACGCTGCCTTCTAGGCCGTTCCACCGACCCACTCGGAGACCGACACCATGCCTGGCGCCACGCGGACCATCGTCATCAACGCCCCCATCGAAAAGGTGTTCGACGTCATCACCCAGTACGAGCGCTACCCGGAGTTCCTCTCCGAGGTGAAGGCCATCCGCACCGCCAACCGCAAGGGCAACACCGTCGACGTGCACTACACCGTCGAGGTGATGAAGACGGTGCGCTACTCCATCCGCGTGGTGGAGGAGCGCCCGCACCGCATGGCCTGGTCCTTCATCGAGGGTGAAGTGATGAAGGACAACAAGGGCAGCTGGGTACTGGAGCCCGAAGGCGAGGGGAAGACGCGCGCCACCTACAACGTGGAGATGGCCCTGGGCCTGCTGGTGCCGAAGACCATCGTCAACGCCTTGGTTGAAACGTCGCTGCCGAAGATGCTCGAGTCGTTCAAGCGCCGCGCCGAGTCCCTCTGAAGCAATCGTTTCAGGGTCTGTTTGGACCTCGAGCCTGGTGTCGACCCGGCCCGCCTGGAGGAAGCAGGCGGGCAACCCCTTGAGCCTGGTGGCCTGCCGCTCGATATCCCCGGAGTCTTCCAGGGAACGGGTCCGCTTGCGGGCCGTCGCGAGGGCATTAGAATCAACACCATCCCGACCGGAAGTTTCGGCTCTCCATGACATCTACGCCACGGTTCCCCTGGCTCGGATGTCGGATGGCGGACGAGCAACCGTACGAGATGACGGCAGCATCCCCAGTGCGGAACCAGGGTTCTTAATTTGCATCCAAGAGTTGTCGAAGTGCTTTATGGGCGGGACGGCGGGCGTACATCGGGGTACGTAGGCTGAGGGGAGACGGAAAACCCATGCTCGACGCCTTCATCATCGAAGAAATCAAGCGCCGGGAGCGCCGCCGGGAGGAGCGAGAGAGGCCCGTGGTGGAGCTGCCGCTGCCCATGCCCGAGGACCGCCCGCGTCGCCGGACGGAGACCGAGGACGAGAAGCCCCAGCGGGGCGTGGTGGTCATCGACCTGCTGGGCTGAAAAAACAGGCGCGGCCCCCTGGCCGCGTCCCGTGGCACCGAGCCCGCGGTGGGCGTCCCCAGTGAGGACGGACCCCCGCGGGCTTCGTCCATCCAGAAGGCCCGCCGCCAGGGGCTCAGGGGGCCACGAGGCTCAGCAGGTGCCTCGGGTGGTAGACGTCCCAGAGCGGCCCCTTCGTCGTGGCGAGGGCCTCCAAGACGTGCTTGCGCCACTCCGCGGGAAGGGCTTCCTCGCCGTGGAAGGCCCCCACCAGCGCGCCCGTCACCGCCGCGTGGACCTCCGTGTCTCCGCCTCGATGGACGACGTCGAGGAGGGCCGCCTCGGCGGTGGGGGCGTGGAGCAATTCCCAGAAGGCCAGCCGGAAGGCGACGTGGATGGCGTGCTGCGCGCGGTGAAGGTGCAGCTCCGGCCCGTACAGGCGCGGGTCCTCGTCCCGGGCACGCGCCAGGTCCTCGCGCAGCAGCGCGGAGGCGATGGCGACCTCCTGGACGTAGTCGGGCGCGGAGCGTCCGAGCGCCGCGCCGGCGACCAGGATGCCTGACTCGGCGGCGGTGATGAGCTCGTCGGGCTTGAGGTCGGCGCCGCTGGTCACCGCCTTGGCGAGCGCGGCGGTGAAGGCGGCGCATGCGAGCTGGCTGCGCGGATCGAAGTGGGTGAGCGCGGAATCTTCCAGCGCTGCGAGGGTGCGGGCCTTGGGGTCGTTCGCCAGGTACACACCCAACGGGGCGCTTCTCGCCAGGCTGCCTGCGCCCGCGCTCTTGCGGAGGCCTCGCAGCCAGACTCGCCGCGCGGCGCCCAGGGGCGGCAGTCCGGCGTTGCACTCATCGAAGACTTCCTTCAGGGCCTCGCTGACCTCGAAGGCGTGGGGCTGCCAGGCGCGATATCGCCGCAAGGCATCCGCGCCGTCGTAGCGCTTGAGGTCCCGCAGACTGTGTCCCAGGCAGCAGGCGAGCTGCACCTCCTCTGTCACCTGGCCCTTGCGCAGCCCGTGAGGGCCGCCTCCCGTCATGCGCGAGAAGGGTCCGTCCGCCATCGTGGGGAAGGGTGTGGATATCAACGGCCGGTGCGCGGTGGGCACCGAGAGCGCGTTGCCCACGGCGAGTCCCAGCAGGGCGCCCCGGCGTCGTTGGGCGAGGAGGGGGTCGGGCCCTTGAGGGGCGTTGCGTCGGCGGGGCGGCGGCATTCGGCGGGTGGACACTGTAGCAGCGCCGCCCGCGAGCGTGCTTGCCCACTCCGGGGGCCTCTTCTACAACCGCGCGCTATGCCGAAACCGCGCATCCTCGTGTCCAACGACGACGGCTATTTCTCCGAAGGACTTCAGGCACTGGTGGAGGCGGTGAGTCCCCTGGGAGAAGTCTGGGTGGTGGCGCCGGACCGGGAGCAGAGCGCCGCGTCCCATGCCATCTCCCTGCACCGGCCCCTGCGCATCAAGGAGGTCCGGGAGCGGTGGTTCGCCGTGGATGGGACGCCGACCGACTGCGCTTATCTGGCCATCGTCCATCTCCTGAAGGATGCTCGCCCCACGCTCATGGTGTCCGGCATCAACCACGGTTCGAATCTGGCCGAAGACGTCACCTACTCGGGGACGGTGGCGGCGGCGATGGAGGGGGCCCTGTTGGGGATTCCCGCCATCGCCTTCAGCCTCGTGGCCCGGGGGACGTTCGATTTCGCGCCCGCCGCCCGGTTCGCCCGGTCCATCGTGACGACCGCCCTGGAGCGCCCGCTGCCCCCTCGGATGTTGCTCAACGTGAACATCCCCGGCGGGGTGGAGCCGGACGGCTACAGCGTCACCCGGCTCGGACGCCACTCGTACGGGTACAGCGTGGTGGAGAAAGAGGACCCGCGCGGCCGGAAGTACTACTGGATTGGCGGCAGCGAGTATCAGCACGAGGACATTCCAGGCAGCGATTGCAACGCCGTGCATCTGGGCCGGCGGGTGTCGGTGACGCCGCTCCACCTGGACCTCACGGACCATGGCCGACTCGAGGACCTGGGAGGCTGGAGCCTCCAGGGCTACGCTCGACATGAGCCGGATGGTGCCTAGCGTTGAGTCCGGGGACCTCCAGCCGAGCGTTCCGCTCGCTCCAGGTGGTGCTCTTGTCCGCGTTGTTCGCGGGCTGCGCGGTCACCCGAGCATCCGCTCCCGAGCCCGAGCTCACCCTGGAGGACTCACGGACCCCCACCTCCTCCCGCGCGGTGAGTTCGCAATCCGCGCGGGCAGGTGAGGCGCCCTCGGCCACGCCTGGCGGCACCTTCCCCTTCGCGCTGAGGTCGGCGCACGCGGAGCCGGAGCTGGTGTCCGTGCGCCACCGCGTCGCGCCCGGCGAAACGGTGTACCGCATCGCCAAGACGTACGGCCTCACGGTGGAGGAGCTCAAGGACGCCAACGGCATCAAGGACGTGCGGACCCTGTCCGTGGGGCAGGAGCTGACGATTCCCGGCGTGGAGCGCAGCGTGCCGGTGGACGCCCCGGAGGCGTTGGCCGCCGAGGCGGACCCCGAGCCCGTGCGCACCTCCCGCGATGCTCCTCCCCGGCGCGGGGGGCCGGTCGTCGCCCGTCGTGAGGAGCCCCCTCGCCGGCCCGCGTCCCGTCCCGGCGCCGCGAGGCCCCGGCTGGCCACGCAGGGGATGATTGACTGGCCCCTCAAGGGCGTCCTCTACGGCCGCTTCGGGAAGAAGGGCCGCGAGCCCCATGACGGCATCGACCTGGCCGCCCCCTCCGGAACTCCCGTGAAGACGGCCCAGGAGGGCACGGTGCTCTACGCCGGCGAGCAGCGCGGCTACGGCAACATCGTCATCGTCGAGCACTCCAACCGGCTCATCACGCTCTACGCCCACAACCGCGACCTGCGCGTGCGCACCGGGCAGAAGGTCCGCAGGGAGCAGGTCATCGCCACCGTGGGTGAGTCTGGCAAGACGTCCGGTCCTCACCTGCATTTCGAGGTGCGCCTGGATGGCAAGCCCGTGGATCCGCTCGACTATCTGGGGCCGATGCCGTCCACGTAAGAGGGCGAGCGGGGAAGCGAGGTTCAGCGGCCTCCGAGCTTCGGGCAGGGAAGGGTAGAGTCCCGCGCCGTGCCGCGCTTCTTCACGTTGTTCGCCGTCCCGCTCGTGTTCCTGGCCCCATCCGCATGGGCCCAGGTGTCGCCGGCCCCAGCACCGTCCGCCCCGTCCGTCTCCACTCCCGCCGAGGGGAACGGGACGCCCCCCGCGCCGTCCGCCCCGTCCGTCTCCACTCCCGCCGAGGGGAACAGGACGTCTCCTGCATCGCCCGACTCCGCGCCTCCCGCCGAGGGGAGTGGGACGTCTCCCGCGCCGACGCCCACGCCTGAAGAGGCGCCGCTCAGCGTCGCGGTGCTCGCCTTCGACGCCAATCCTTCCGCGCGGGATTCGGTGGTGGGCGTCACCTCGCTCGTCACCTCGCGGATGGCGGAGTCCCCGCGCTTGTGGGTCGTCTCGCAGCGGGATGTCGACGCATCGCTCGATGAAACGAAGCGGCATCTGCTCGCGGAGCTCAAGTCGTGTGAGCGAGGTGAGTGCCTCAAGGAACTCGCCGCGCTCACGGGCGCGCGCTTCGTCGTCACCGGCCGCGTGGACCGCTTCGGCGACACGTACCTGCTCAGCGCCAACCTGGTGGACACGGAGAGGGGACAGAGCCTGTCGACCCCTCGCGCCGAGGCACCCCAGGCGGACTCGTTGTTCCCCGCCGTGTACGCCGTCGCGGACGCGCTGGTCGTCGAGCTCCTCCAGCCGGGTTCGGGGCAGGGGGCGCGTCCGCTCATCGGGGGGGCGCCTCGGGTAGGCGGGGGAGGCCTCTCGCTGGGCCTGCGCATCAACAACAACTTCGTCGAGAAGCTGTCCGCCCTCAATCCCGGCGGTGACCTCGAGGTGGGCTACTGGTTCCACCCCGAGTGGCTGGGCTTCATCCAGGTGGGCTTCTCCTACGTGCACTCCACCACCGAGGGCGCGAAGGGCGGCCTCAACGTCCTCCCCAGCGTCGTCGGCGCGCGGCACTACCACAACGTGGAGAGCTCGCTGCGCCCCTACTGGGGCTTTGGCCTGGGCGTGCAGCTCTCCTTCGGAGACTTCGGCATCTTCCAGTCCACGGGGGCCTTGCCCACCGTCGTCGGCTTCATCGGACTGGAGTACCTCATCGCCGGCCACGTGGGCGTCCAGTTGGAGGCCGGAACGAACGTGGCCCAGGCGGTGCTGGGCCTCGCGGATTCCAAGCTGGGGGATGGTCTCAATCTGGACCTCAACCTGGGCATCGCGTACCACTTCTAGGATTTGGAGCTGCCATGAACCCGCGCCTGCGCGCCTTGCCGCTGATTGCCCTGCTCGCCTCCGCCGCGTGTGACGACCGTCCCAAGGTGACGCCGAAGGACCACGCGGAGGGTCTCTACGTCAAAGGCACCTCCGAGTACCTCCAGGGCCAGTTCGAGGCCGCGCTCGCCTCGTACGAGCAGATGCGCGCCCTGGCCCCCAATGACCCGCGCCTGCCCGCTGCCCGGGGCGAGGTCTTCCTCTCCACCGGCAAGCTCGCCGAGGCCGCCGCCGAGTTCGAGGCCGCCCTCAAGCTGGAGCCCAAGCGCTCCACGAACTGGAGCCGGTTGGGCTTCGTCCAGGCCCAGCTCGGCCGCACCGAGGAGGCCATGGGGTCCTTGCGCAAGGCCGTGGCCCTCTATCCCAACGACTCCAACGCGCTGGAACAGTTGGCCGAAATCCACCTCAAGAAGGGGGAGCAGGACGAGGCCATCCGTCACTTCACCCTGGCCGCCGGGGCCGCCGCCTCGAGCGAGGCGAAGTCCGAGCTCCTCCTGCGCGCGTTCGACGTGCTCGGCAAGCAGGGGCGGCACGCGGAGCTGCTCGCGCTCTCGCAGAAGTCCGTGAACGAAGGCGTGCGCTCCTCCGGGGTGTTCACCGCGCTGGGAGATTCACTGGTGCGCGCCGGCAAGCTCGCCGAGGCCGCCGCCGCCTATCAGGAGGCCGCGAGCCTGTCGCCCAGGGACCCGACGCTCTGGGAGTTGGTGGGCACCATCCACCTGCAGCGGGACAAGCCTGGGGATGCCATCGCCGCCTTCAAGGAGTCCCTGCGCGTGAAGGACCGCGCCGTCGTCCACGTGGCGCTGGCGCGAATCCAGCTCGCCATGAAGAGCCAACTGGGCGCGGAGCAGGAACTCGCGGCGGCCCTGGAGTCCGTGCAGGGCAACGACGTGCGCGAGCTGCGAGAGCTGGCCGACCTGCTCGTCACCATGGGGCGCAAGGCGGACGCGCTGCGCATCCTGGCCAACCTGAGCGCCGAGCACGACCTGGTGAAGGACGTCGACCTCCAGCTCGCCACGGCGAAGCTCGCCCACGAGCTGAAGGACGTGGCCCTGCAGACCGCCGCGTGTGCTCGCGCCGCCGCCGCGGACCCTCGCGTGAAGAAGTGCCCCTGAGCCACGCGGGCCCAGGGGCGGAGGGCGGCTACGCGCGGCCGCCCTGCATCTTGCGGTACACGCCCACCACGAGGCCCAGAATCATCGTCGAGCGGAACTCCGTCCGGCTCACGTAGATGGGCTGCATGGTGGCGTTCGCCGGCTGGAAGCGGATGCGGTCGCCTTCCGGGTAGTAGCGCTTCACCGTGGCCTCGTCCTCGATGAGCGCCACCACGATGTCGCCCGGTTGGGCCGCCGGCGTCTTCTTCACGAAGAGGTAGTCGCCGTCGTGGATGCCGTCGTCAATCATCGACTGGCCCTTCACCCTCAGGGCGAAGACCTCCCGGCCGTTGACGCCTCCCAGGAGGAAGCTGTCAATCTTGACCGAGTCCTCCATGTGCTCCTGCGCGAGCAGGGGGGCGCCCGCCGCCACCTTGCCCAGCAGGGGCACCTCAATCATCCCCGCATCCCGCTTGGCCCCCAGCCCCAGCAGCAGCCGGGCTCGCTTGGTGGGCACCAGCGAGCGGCTCTGCTGCTCGCCGCGGTTCAGGTAGCCCTTGCGCTCCAGCGCCTTGAGGTGGTCGTTCACCCCGTTGGTGGAGCGGATGTCCATGTGCTCGCCAATCTCCCGAATCGTCGGCGGGAAACCGCGAGTCTCGGTCTCCTTGACGATGAAGCTGAGAATCTCGCGCTGGCGGTCCGTCAGCTCTTCCATGCGCTCCCTCGCTCGGCCGGCCTGATTCCCTTGGGACAGTTCCCCAGGCAACAGGCTTTCAGTGTCCACTTTCCCTGAACATACGTGTAGAGTCAATGCGTTCAGTGTCCCACTGCGCACTGCGAGTGCGTGCCGAACTTTTCGGCATTCTCAGTTCTTGAGGGCAGGAGACGATCTCGACGTACAATTCCGCCTGCTTTGTCCGAGCTCCGCCACACGCTGCTCTTCGTCGACGATGAGGCCGACGTCCTGGACATCCTGTCGCGGATGTTTCAGCGCCGGTATCGCGTCCTCACGGCCCTGAGTGGTCAGGCCGCATTGGAAGTCCTCCGCCGCGAGCAGGTGGACGTGCTCGTCACGGACCAGCGGATGCCTGAGATGACGGGCATCGAGCTGGCGGCGACGGCGCGCGCCGAGGGCTTCGATGTCACGACGCTGTTGTTGACGGGGTTCACGGACCCCGACGACCTCATCGCGGCCATCAACCAGGGGCAGGTGTACCGGTACATCACCAAGCCCTGGGACGTGAACGACCTGCTCATCACCGTGAAGAACGCGGTGGAGTACACGCAGCTGCGGCGCGACAAGGAGCGGCTCATCCGCCAGCTCCATCAGCGCGTGGAAGCGCTGTTCGTGTTGTACGAGGTGAGCCGGGCGAGCGCGAACGACCCGGCCAGCTACGACAACATCATCGACCGCGTGCTCATCGCGGTGGCGCGCGTGCTGCCGTACGACTGCGGCGCGGCGCTCATCGCCCCGGACGAGTCCCGCAGCGCGACGTTGCGGCTTCGCTGCCATGGCACCGTGGGCGAGCAGGCGCTGTTGGGCGTGAAGGAGTCGATGCTCGGCGCGTACCGCAAGAGCAGCGGCCTGTTGTTGCCGGAGGACCGGGTCATCACCCGCGTGGCCGGGACGACGACGCAGGACGCGGCGGCGCCGGCGGTGTACCCCAGCCAGCTCACGGTGAACCTGGTGGCCGGAGGCCGCCCGGTGGGCATGTTGTCGCTCTTCAGCCAGCGCGCGGACGCCTTCACCGAGGACGACGGTGTGCTGCTGGATGTGCTCGCCAACCAGACGGCGGATGCCATCCAGTCCCTGCGCTCGGCGGAGGAAGAGGCCCGCCACCGCATGGAGCGGATGGTGGAGTCCATGGCCGACGGCGTGGTGCTCACCGACGAGAAGAACGACATCGTGGTGATGAACCCCGCGGCGCGGCGCCTGTTGCGCGTGGGGGACGACCCGGCCGACCACACCAGCCGGATGATGGAGGAGCGGCTGGGCTTCCAGCCCTTCCACCTGGTGCGAGGCTGGGAGTACAGCGGCACGCAGGTGCTGCGCGAGGAGGTGAAGCTCTTCGACCGCCACGTGCAGACGACCACCACCCCGGTGAGCGACGCGCGCGGGACGCTGCGCGGCGTGTGCGTGGTGCTGCGCGACATCACCGACCAGAAGCGCCTGGAGGAGCGCAAGGACGAGTTCGTCTCCATGGTGAGCCACGAGCTGCGCACGCCGCTCACGTCCATCTCCGGCGCGCTGGACCTGGTGCTCAACTTCATGGCGGGCGACATCAACGAGCGGCAGCGCCGCTACCTGTCGCTCGCGAGGGACTCGACGGAGAAGCTCAACACCATCGTCGATGACCTGCTGGACCTGTCGAAGTTCGCCAAGGGCCGCCTGCGGATGAACTTCGAGGTGGCCTACCTGGACGAGCTCGTCCAGCGCGTGGTGGAGAAGTACGGCCCGGCCTTTGGTGAGAAGCGCGTGTTGGTGACGTCGCGCCTGCCGCGCCATCCGCTGCGCTGCATCGCGGACCCGAACCGGCTCAACCAGGTCCTCAACAACCTGCTCAACAACGCGGTGAAGTTCACCCCGGAGGGCGGCGAGGTGCGCGTGGAGCTGCACGCCACGTCCAGCCTCCCCGGCTACGTGGTGCTCTCCTGCTGGAACAGCGGAGACCCCATCGCCGAGGACAGCCTGGAGCGCATCTTCGACCGCTTCGAGCAGGCGCGCACCAAGGCCAACCGCACCGTGCGTGGTACGGGCCTGGGGCTGGCCATCTGCCGCAACATCGTCGAGGCCCACGGCGGGCGCATCTGGTGCGAGCCGTGTACGGACGGCGTGCGCTTCATGGCGGTGCTGCCCACCGAGCCGCCGCCGGAGCTGCGGCAGACGGACGACTCGGCGGACGTGCCGGGCCCTCGCAGGCGCGAGAGCCGGGGGCGGGTGCTGGTCATCGAGGGCGAGGCGGAGGTGGGCTACATCGCCAAGGCCCTGATGTCCGCGCGCGGCTACGAAGTGCGGCTGGCCTTCAACGCCGAGGAGGGCCTGGCGAGCGCCCGCAAGCACCATCCGGACATGGTGCTGGTGTCCGTGCGGCTGCCGGACGTGGACGGGCTGCGGCTGGCGGAGATCCTCCGGCATGACCCGGAGACGCGCCGCGCGCCGCTGCTGTTGACGTCCGCCTTCGACGAGCGTCAGCGCGCCTTCCGCGCCGGCGCGGATGCGTTCCTGGTGCGGCCGCTGACGCCGGACAAGCTCCTGGCGACGGTGGACTCGCTGGTGCGCGGCCGGGCGGGCCCCGCGCATGGGCGCGTGCTGGTGGTGGACGACGACCAGAAGATCGCCGCCATCTGCCGCGAGGTGCTGGAGAACATCGGCTTCGACGTGATGGTGGCGGGCTCGCTGGACGAGGGGCGCCGCTCCCTGCGCGAGCGCCGGCCGGACGTCATCCTGCTGGACGTGACGCTGCCGGACGGGGACGGCTTCCTGTTCCTGGAGGAGATCAAGGCCGAGCGCGCCAGCGGCCACATCTCCGTCATCTTCATCTCCGCGCGCGCCGAGACGTCGTCGAAGGTTCGCGCCCTCAAGCTGGGCGGCGATGACTACCTCACCAAGCCCTTCGACGCGCTGGAGCTGGGGGCCCGGGTGGAGAGCGTGCTGCGCCGCAAGGAGCAGGAGCTGTCGGCCTCGCCCACGACGCAGCTGCCGGGCTCCACCGCCATCGAGCGCGAGGTGCAGCGGCGGCTGGTGGCGCGGCGTCCCTTCGCGTTCTGTTACCTGGACCTGGACAACCTCAAGGCCTACAACGACTACTACGGCTTCGCGAAGGCGGACGGCGTCGTGCGTCAGACGGGCGACCTGATGCGTGAAATCTTCGCGCAGGAAGGGGTGCCCGGAGACTTCCTGGGCCACGTCGCCGGAGACGACTTCGTCTTCATCGCGTCGCCGGAGTCGGTGGACCGCGTCTGCCAGACGGCCATCGAGACCTTTGACCGCATCATCCCGCTCTACTACGACCGGCAGGACCGGGAGCGGGGCCACATCGAGGCCGAGGACCGCTTCGGAGAGCGCCGCCGCTTCCCCATCATGAGCGTGTCCATTGTCGCGGTGATGACCGACGGCACCCAGGACCACGCGGAGCTGGCGCGTCGTGCGGCGGACATGAAGAAGCGCGCCAAGGCGATTCAGGGCTCGGTCTACCTGCGCAGCGACCGGGAGCAGGTGGTACGCTCCGTCGCCGGGTGAGGCTCTACCAGCAGCTGGTCCTGTTCATGCTCGCGGCGACGGTGCTTCCGCTCGCCGCGGTCGGCTTCTTGTTGCTCTCACGCGCCGAGGCGGAGCTCGCCGCGCGCATCGACGCGGAGCAGCGCACGCAGGCGTCCGCCATCGCGGAGGCCGTGGGGGCCTCGCTCATGGAGGTGGTGGATGCCCTGGCCCGCTCGGCGGAGCTCATCGACTGGCAGGCCGCCACGGAGGCGGAGACGGTGGGAGGGCTGCGCCTGCTGTATGGCCAATCCCCCGCGGTCAGCGCGGTCCTGAAGCTGGACTCGCACGGGCGGCCCGTGGGGTCGCCCGTGTTCCGCACGCAGGGCTCGGAGGGCCACCCGGGCTTCGACGCGGAAGGCGTGGAGCAGATGCTGAGCTCGGTGCCCGTGCAGCAGCTTCGCGCGGGAGGCAAGGGGCAGGCGGCGCTGGGAAGCGCGTATGCCCACCCGGAGAGCGGCCGCGCGGCGGTGACGGTGGCCGTGAAGCTGGCGGAGGGCGAGGACGCGCCCTTCGCGCTGGCCGAGGTTGTCTTCGCGCCCTTGGAGGCCACCCTGCGCCGCCGCCCTCAAGGGGCGCTGGGGCGGGTGGACCTGGTGGACGAGGAGCGGCGCATCCTGGCCAGCTCCGAGCCCGAGCGGCGGATGACGACGCTGGCCCCGGAGCTGGTCGCGCACCTGCTGGCCCCGGTCTCCGCGGAGCCGGACGTGGTGCGCAGCTTCCGCGTGGAGGCGCCTCCCCGGCGCGTGAGCGTGGCGCGGGTCTCCCGGGGGCCGCGCTTCGACGTCGTGGTGGAGGTGGACGAGGCCACGGCCCTGGCGCCCGTGCGGGCCATGCGGCGGACGGTGCTCGTCTCCATCGGCGGGGCGCTCGTGGTGCTCCTGGGATTGGGGGCCCTCTTCACCCGGCGCTTGAACCAGCGGCTGGCGGAGGTCGTCCAGGGCGCGGAGGCGTACGGGCGCGGAGAGCTGGACCGGCGCGTCGCGGTGCGCGGGCAGGATGAGCTGAGCGAGTTGGCCACCACCTTCAACCGCATGGGCGAGGAGCTGGAGGCGGCCCGCGCGCGGATGCTGAGCTGGAACGACGAGCTGCGCGTGCGCGTGGACGAGGCCACCCAGGAGCTACGCAGCGCCCAGGCCCAGCTGCTCGAGGCGCAGAAGCTGGCGGCGGTGGGCCAGTTGGGCGCGGGTGTGGCGCACGAAATCAACAACCCCCTGGCCGGCATCCTCGGCAACGTGCAGTTGCTCATGCTGGACCGTGGCGCGGCGGACCCGGACCTGGGGACGCTGCGCAAAATCGAGCAGAGCGCCAAGCGCTGCAAGGAAATCACCCAGAACCTCCTGCGCTTCTCCCAGCAGCGCGAGCGCGCGGACCTGCGCCCGGTGGACCTCAACGCCGTGGTGCGCGACGCGCTCAGCCTCACCGAACATCAGGTCCTCAGTGACGGAGTGACTCTTGTCACTCAGTTGGCGCCAGGCTTGAGCCGCGTCCGCGCGGACCCGGGGCACCTTTCCCAGGTGGTGCTGGCCCTGCTGTCCAACGCGCGCACGGCGATGCAGAAGTCGCCCACCCGGCGGCTCACGCTGCGCACGGGGCAGCGCGACGGGTGCACGTTCCTGGAGGTGGAGGACACGGGGAAGGGCATCTCTCCCGACATCCGCCCCCGCATCTTCGAGCCCTTCTTCACCACGAAGGACGTGTGGTCCAACGTGGGGTTGGGACTGAGCGTGGCCTGGCGTGTCGTGACGGAGGCGGGCGGCACGCTCACCGTCCGCTCGGAGGTGGGGCAGGGGGCCTGCTTCACCGTGGAGCTGCCGAGAGTCTGAGCTTCCCACGCGGGCTGTGATACCTAGGAAGCCGCATGGCCGAGCCCCGCCCCTCCCGGCGCCAGACGCCCTTCTACGTCGGCCTCGTGCTGATTCTCGCGGCGTTGCCGCTGGGTTGGTTCGTGTTCCTCCACCAGCCACCCCCGCCTCCTCCTCCGCCCAAGCCGCCCGCGGCGCCGGTGAGTCTCCCCGAGGAGGAGAAGGCCCTGGAGCTGGAGCTCACCGAGGTGACGGGCACCGTCGAGGTGAAGGAGGGCGATGGCTCCTGGCGCAAGGCCTCGGTCGGCACCGCGCTCAGGCGCAATGACAAGGTGCGCACGGACGATGGCTCGTACGCGGTGCTCGTCGGCGGAGAAGTGGTGGAGTTCCGCATGGACCCCGGCACCGAGGTGTCCGTCGAGGACCTGAAGCCGACCCTCTCGCGCGTGCGGCTCGCCAACGGTATGGCCACCGCCATCGTTCGCTCCGGCAAGCGGCACACCTTCGAGGTGAAGGCCGCGAAGAGCGACGCGGTGGCGAAGCTGCAAGAGGCCGGTGCCTTCACCATGACCAACAACGGCGAGGGCACGGTGGCGGTGGGCACTCGCGAGGGTGAGGTGACGTTGGTGGGGCAGGGCAAGGTCGTCATCGTCCGCGCCGGTCAGCAGTCCGTGATTCGCCCCGGCCAGGCCCCGTCGGAGCCGTCTCCGGTCCCCACCAGCCTGTTGCTCAAGGTGGACTGGCCCGCGGAGCGCACGCGCCGCGAGAAGGACCTGATTGTTCGCGGGCAGACATCTCCTGGCAGCCGGGTGCAGGTGAACGACGTGCGTGTCACCGCCGACGCGGATGGGCGCTTCGAGCGCAAGGTGAAGCTCAAGGAAGGCTCCAACACCATCGATGTCCGGGCAGTGGGCGTCAGCCGCGTCGAACAACGCGACAAGGCGGAGCTCATCGTCGACACGCGGCCCCCTTCGCTGAAGACAGACCCGGATATCTGGAATCAAGCCAGCGACGGCGCGCACTGAAGAGCGAGCGTGCGGGCGAGCGGCTTGACCCCTGAGGGAGGGGCTTCCTAGACTTCGTCCCCACAGTCGTTCCTGTTCAAGGGCAATCCAGGGCGAAAGCTCTGGTGCGCAAAGCCGCGGGGCCCGCAGTCTGGCCGGCCGTGGTTGCCGTGGGAAGCACGCTCCGGGGTGGACTCCGGGCCCACTGCGCCTTGTGCGGGCCATGGGTCTGTCGTTGTGGAATCCCCCCTCGGAAGGTGGTCGCCGATGCCACGTGCTCTCGCCCTTGTGACGTGTCTGCTTCCCGCACTGTCGGGCGCCACTCCCGAGGTCGGTGAACTCTCGGGAATCTCCAAGCTCGTGAATGGCGGGCCGGGTGACCAGACGGATCCGCACGTGAGCGGCTCTCTGGTCGCCTACACGAGCGAATCCGGAGGCCAGAGCGAGATTCGCTACCACGACCTGGTGGCTGGAACGGACCGGGCCATCCCCAACGGCGGCGCGTTCGACTTCGTGTCGGACGTCAGCGGGAAGACGGTGGTGTTCACCCGGGTCAGCGCCTCCAGCGCCATCTACACGTACGACGTGTCCACGGAGCAGGCCCCGGTGGAGCTGGCCCCGCAGGAGGGCAGCAGCCGCAGGTCCGCGGTGGTGGGAGGCCGCACCGTGGCCTGGCAGGACTTCGGCTACACCGGCAGCACGCTGGAGCCGGAGATCGCCATCTACGACCTGGACAAGGCCACGCTCACCCGGCTCACGAATGACCGGATGCTGGACCGCACCCCCGCGGTCTCCCCCGACGGCAAGACGGTGGTCTGGGTCAAGTGTGATGCGCAGGGACAGGCCTGCGATGTCTGGCAGGCGCGCTGGGGCGGCTCGGGGTTCTACTCGCAGGCGCTCACCGGCA
The DNA here is from genome assembly GCF_037414475.1 of Myxococcus stipitatus. The sequence continues at coordinate 8,517,660 of NZ_CP147913.1, forward strand.
GCGAGGGCGAGGAGTCCCAGCCGGACACCAACGGGGACATCGTCGTCTACGCGAGCACGCGCACCGTGGATGGTGTGACGGACCGGGACATCTACTGGAAGTCCGTCAACGGCGGCACCGAGCAGCGCCTGGCCCTCCCGGGGCTCGATGCGAACCCGAGCATCAGCGGCTCGTTGATCGCCTTCGAGCGCAAGGACCCCGCCAAGGGCGACTTCGACATCGCGCTCTACAACCTGGACACCCAGACGCTCTACCGGCTCACCGACGCGCCGGGAGACGAGAGCCTCAATGACTTGAGCGTGAGCGAGGACGGCACCGTGCGCGTGGTGTGGACCGCGCGGGAGAACGGCGACTACAACGTGCACGCCTTCTCCTTCAAGTTGCCGGGACGAAACCCGTGCATGGACGCGGCGGCGATGGAAGGCGAGGCGGCTCCCACGCCGGAAGCCGTGTGCTTGCAACCGGGCAAGACGCCGTTGCTCGCGGCGCTGGAGGTGGCTCGCACCACGGGACAGCCCAACGCCGTGTCCCTGGGATTCTTCGGCCGCGGCCCCGGTGTGTTGTGTGTCGACAACGGCTACAGCGGCGAGCGCGCCACGTCTGGTTGGGTTTGGCTGGATGGCGCTGAAATCGTCGACCCGTCCAGTTTCAAGCCCACCGTGTCGCTCGTGGCGCGCAACGTCACCCTGAAAGGCAACTCCTGGCTGGCGGCGCTCATCTCAGGAAATGCAGGAAGCTCGTTCCGCATTCGTGTCTACGGCAACGCGTCGCAGTGCAGCGCGAGCGGCGCGGCGCCCTCGAGCGAAGAGGGCTTGCAGCGCATCCCGGGGCAGCATGTGGCGCCCATGTCCCTGGATTTCGGTGGGGTGTCACCCATGACCTTTGTCCCAGAGGAGTCGGAGCGGGGCGGGGGCTGTAGCACGGGTGGGAGTTCGTTGGCGGCGGCGGGATTGGTGCTGGTGGCGCTGTGGCTTGGGCGTCCCCGGCACGGGTTCGTGATGGTGAGGCGGAACAAACTTCGGCGGAGCGGAAGGGCCCTGTAGACTCCGCGCCGTCCTGAAACGTTTTCCTCCTCCCCCAGCCCTGCTGCTGCTGTGCGTGTGTGCCGTCTCGGCGTGGGCCGACACGCTCGAAGTCCTTGGCCCTTCGTCCGCCGTGGCGCCCGATGGCTTCCCCGTGGCCGTCGTGCGCAAGGACGCGTCCGGCGCACCCGTGCCCTTGTTGGGTGCGCCCACGCTCGTGGCCGAGGGCGCGGACGTGCGCCCAGGGCAGGCGCAGCCACCTCTGCACGGCTTCGTCGTCGTGCCGCGCGCGGGCTCTCGCGATGTGGTGGTGCGGGCGCGGGTGGATGGGCTGGAGGCCCAGGCTCGTTTCGTGCTCGGTCCTCCAGCCACCGAGGTGAAGCTGGGGCTGGAGCCCGCGGCGCCGGTGAAGGGCCGGGACAAGGAGGCGGTGCTCACGGTGAGCCTGCTGCGGCCGGACGGCACGGCCGATGACAGCGGGGCGCCGCCGGTGGTTCGCGCCAGCACCGGGCGCGTGGAGGGACTGGAGCGCGTGGCGCCGGGCACGTACCGGGCGCGCTACGTCCTTCCGGACACGCGGCACCCGGAGGTGGCCATCCTGGTCGCGTTCTCCGCGTGGCCCAGTCCCCAGTCGGTGCATGGTGCGTATGGGCGGGTGCTCGTGCCGCTGGCGGCCTCGGTGAATCTGCCGGGGACGACGGAGCCGGACGCACGCATCTCCATCGACATCGCGGGGGAGCGCTTCGGTCCGGTGACGGCCGGGCCGGATGGCCGGTTCCGCCTGCCCATCGTCGTGCCGCCGGGGCATCGCTTCGGACAGGGCCACGTGATGGACCGCGTGGGCAACCTGCGCCGGGAGCGCATCGACCTGATGTTGCCTCCGACGGACGGGCTGGCCTGTGTGCTTCAGCCGCAGCGGCTTCCGGCGGATGGCGTGTCCCGGGCCCGGCTGCTGTGCGCGACGAGCGACCCCATGGGCAAGCCCGTGGAGGACGCGAAGGTGACGGCGCAGGCGCGGCACGGCGTCCTCAAGGGCCCGTCGCGCGCGGTGGGCGGCATGTTGGAGTGGCTCTACACCGCGCCTCGCTCGTTGACGGGTGATGAGCACATCGAAGCGGCGTGGCCTCAACGCGGCGCGGGCTCTCGCGAGGTGCTCTCGCTCCAACTCGTCCAGGGGCCAGTGGCCGACGTGGCGCTGGCGGTGTCCGACTCGCTGGTGCATCGCGGTGGAAGGGTGGGGGTGACGGTGCGGACGCGGGATGCGCTGGGCCATCCGCGCCCCGGCGCCGTGCTGTCCCTGGAGGCTCCCGAAGGGCGCTTCACGTCGCCCGTGGAGTCCACTCCCGGCGAGCTCACCAGCCAGTGGCATCCACCGGATTCAGGAGGCGCGGAGCGGGTGGACTTGAGTGCTCGGGCCTGGGGCCCGGCGGGTGGCGAGCCCGCGCGCATCTCCGTGTGGCCTCGGAAGGGTGTGCTGCACGTCGGCGTGTCGGACCTCGCGGGGCTGCCCGTGCCGTCGCAGCCGCTGCGCGTGGATGGGCACCCGGTCATGACGGGGCCGGACGGCACGGTGTCATTGGGCCGGTTGGCCCCGGGGACCCATCTGGTGGCGCACGGCGTGTGGACGGGGCTGGCCCGGACGCTTCATGTCCTGGGTGACGCGGGGCTTGCGTATCCGCTCGATGCGCCCGCGATTCCCGACGATGTCTCGCGGCAGGTGCAAGTGGCGCCTGCGGTTCCCGTCAACGTGCGGCTTCGCGTGGACGGTGCTCGCGTGACGTACTGGGTGGAGGACGCGAACGGGCAGTTGATCGAGGGACGTCAGGTGCATGTCGCGCTGTCGGAAGGCGCTCGCGAGGCCCAGGAGGTTCATGGCGGACGCACGTCCTTCACGGTGCGCGCGGAGCGTCCGGTGAGTGTCTCCGTGGCGGACGTGGCCACGGGGGTCACCGCGCTGGCCGAGGTGCGCCCATGAGGCTCTCGGGTGCGTGGGTGTTGGTGCTGGGGCCCTTGTTGTGGACGGGAATGGCGCGGGGCCAGGGTGTGCCCATGGACGTGCCCTCGCTTGCGTCCACCATCGCGGGCCGCGTGTGTCACGACACGAATGGTGACGGGCTGTGCGGCGCGGACGAGCCCGGCGCCGCCGGCGTGAGGCTGGTCTTGTCGACGGGACGCGAGGTGCTCAGCGACGCACGAGGACTCTTCCACCTCACGGGCGTGGACTCCCGGACCCCGGACCTCACGCGCGGACTCCATCTGCGGCCAGGGCGTCACCGCCTCAAGGTGGATGTGCGGACCTTGCCGCGTGCGAGCCGCGTGACTCCGGAGGCCGCCACGGTGGAGGTGCCGTGGGGCGCGGTGGTGCTTCAGGACTTCGCGGTGCGGACGCTCGCGATGGAGGCTCGGCCGTTGGAGTCTTCCTACGCGCGTCAGCCTCCCGTGGCGGATGTGGTGTCCGGTCAGGACGCGGTGCGCTTCCGGGTCGCGGGACAGGCGGGCGAGGGTGACCACGTCCGAGTCGGCGACGTGAGCGCGGACGTGGACGCGAGTGGAGGATGGAGCGCGCTCGTGCCGCTCATCGCCGGTGAGAACATGCTGGCCATCACCGCCACCGCGCGCGATGGCACGGTGCGCCTGTATCGCCAGCACATCGACGTGGTGCACCGGACGGAGGGCTGGTTGGTGGTGCCCAGGGCCATGGAGTTCGTGGCCTCGCTGCGGCTTCCGGCCGCGCGCGATGAGGCCACGGCGACGGGCGTCACCCGGCTGACGGTGGAGGCGGCGCAAGGAACGTCGGTGCGAGGGCCTGACGCGGAGACCGTGGTCATCGGTCCCGAGGGCCGCGTGGACCTTCCCGTGACGCTGAGCGCGGGGGTGAACCCCGTGTCGTTGGCGTTGACGCCGCCGGGGACGAGCGAGCGGACCCTGGCGTTGGAGATTCTCGCGGAGCCCAGGCCCTTCGCCGTGGGGCTGCTGGATGTCGAGCTGGCGTATGTGCTCGAAGGCGGCGACTTCCAGCTCCGAGGCCGAGGCTCCGCGCACGCCGAAGCGCGCCTGGGGCCCGTGGATCTCGTGGGCGAGGTGGACCTTCGCGACACCGATGGTCGCACGCTGCGGGGCGCGGAGCTTCCGGATTGGTTGCGCCCCCGTGTCCCCGAGCGATTCGAGCGTGTCGCGGACCCGGACTTCTCTCCCGAGGAGTGGGGCGATGACTCGGTGTCGCTCACGCCCAATCCCACGGAGGCGCGGCTGCGCGTGGAGGCTCGCCATGCGGAGTTCGGACGCGCGGGTCTGGGCACGTACCGTGCGCTGATCCAGGACCGGGAGGTGGGGCGCTACCACCGGCCCCTCTTCGGTCCCTACGCGGAGCTGCGGTCCTCGCCGGAAGGCTCGGACAAGGCACATCCGCGCGTGGGGGTTGAGGCGTTCGGCGGGGCGCTCGCGGACCCGACGCGTGGACTGGCGGCCGTTCCCGCACACGAGGAGCTTCGCGCCACGGGCGGCAGTCTCTACTACCTGGGCGCGGTGTCGGTGGCCGAGGGGTCGGAGCTCTTGCGCGTGGAGGTGCGCGACGGCGTCACCGGCTTGCCCCTGGCGGAGCGGCATCTGGTGCGGGGCCGCGACTATGACATCGACTACTTCGCCGGCCGCATCCTCCTCTCGCGTCCGTTGTCCTTCCTCGCGTCGGACACCTTCTTTCGCACGGACCTGGTGACCCAGGCGCCGGAGCCCGTGCTGGTGGCGGACTACGCGGCGCTGCGCTCGGCGAGCACGCACGACTCGGGTGGCGGCGAGGTGTGGGCCGAATGGGCGGGTGTCCACCTGGGGCTCGCGGGTGTCCGCGAGGGGCGCGAGGGCCGTCCGTACACGCTCTACTCCGGCCGGGCGTCGGCGCAGGTGGGCGCGTACGCGCTGGAGGCGGAGGCCGCGTCGAGTCGTGGCACGGCGGTGGACGTGGGCGTGTTCGGCGTCTCCGATGATGGTGGCTTGAGCTTCCTGCGTCCTGGCGCGGGGCTGGGGACCGGGGGCGAGGCGCTGGGCCTGCGGGTTCGTGGACCCGGGGCCTGGGGTGAGGGCTCCGTGGATGCGTCGTATCGCTGGCGCGAGCGAGGCTTCTCGGACGGCGCGCACCTGGACGCGGCCCGCTTCCAGCAACTCTCGCTGCGCGTGCGTCAGCCCGTGGGCAAGCTGCGGCTGTCGCTGCTCGCGGATGGGCGTCACTCGGTGGACCCTCGCGAGCCCTTCGTGGACAACCCCTTCTCCGCGAGCACGGTGGGCGTGAGCGTCGGATGGGAGGAGCCCACCTGGAGCGTGAGCCTCGATGCCCGAGACTCACGGCTGAAGGCGGCGGAGGTTGTCGGGCAGGGCGCCGCGCTCTCGGGAGGGCGCACCTCCGCGGGTGTCGCGGGCGGCTACCGATTGCTCGACGGACTCTGGTTGCAGGCCTCGCATCGGCAGAAGCTGGCCCTGCATGGCGCGGGACCGGGGCGCATGAACGACACGTTCACGGCGGCGGGCGTGGACGTGGAGCTGGACCGGGATACGCGCGTGGTGGCTCGAGGTGGGTGGGGGCCGACGCTGGGGCCTCGCGCGTGGGCGAACGTGGAGTCGCGGCGCGGGGCGGACGTGTTCTACGGCGGCTACTCCGTGGACGTGGACGGGCCGGACTTCGGCGCCGGGCGGACGCTCACGGGCGCGAGGACGGAGCTGCCCGACAGCGGCACGGCGATCTTCGTCGAGGAGGTGGGCCTGCATGACGCCAACTCCGTGCGCCTGTCGCGGGCCGTGGGATTCCAGAAGACGGTGCCGGGGGGCTTCACCGTGGGGGCTCGTTACGAGCGCGGTGTGCGCAGCCTCCTGGATGTGAATCCTCCGCTGCGGCGGGACACGGGGGGCGTCTTCGGCCAGTGGCTCTCCGAGCGGTTGCGCGTGGAAGGGCGGGTGGAGCTGCGCAAGGAGAAGGGCACGCCGGAGCGTGGCTCCGCCGTGGAGGTGGATCGCCTCCAGACCGTGGTGGCCCTGGCCGCCGAGGCGCGGTTGATGCGAGATGTGACGGCCTCGGGCCGCGTGGACTTCGCCCGCACCGTCAATGAAGGACTGTTGGAAGCGCGGATGCTGGAAGGTTACGCGGCGGTGGCGTGGAGGCCCGGGCCGTGGCTGGTGATGGCGCGTTATGCCGTCACGCGCGAGCTGCTGCCGGGAACACGCGCCGCGTTTGGTGACCGGGCGTTGCAGATTCTGTCGCTGATGCCGGCGGTGCGGCTGGGCGACAGGTTCGCCGTGAGTGGGGGACTGCACGCGGGGCGCAGCAGCTTGAAGGACTCGGCGCGTTGGGTGTGGACCGGCACGGTGCGCCCGTCCGTCCGACTGGTGGGCGGGCTGGAGGTCGCGGCGGAGCTGGCTCGCCGGACGTCGTCTCCCGAGGGGGAGCGGCTGACAGCGGTCCGGGCGGAAGTGGCATATCGGATGAATGAGACACTCCGAATGGCCGTGGGGTACACACTGCTGGGCTTCAGCGGTTTGGGTCTGGCTCCCGAGTCGTCCGACAATGAGGACCGGCTCTATCTGAGGGCGGAGCTCGCCTACTAGGAGTCTTGCGTGCGCGCCGGCATCGTCATCTGCCTCTGTGTGGGTCTGTCCACGGTGGCGTCCGCGGAATGGAAGGTGGGGCTCACCGTCACCGGAGAGCCCTATGACGTGAGGGCCTGGAGCCCCAACACAGTCACCATCGCGCACTCCACTGGCGCGGAGCTCCACGTCAACGAGCAGTTGCAGGCCCAGGTGCCGTTCTCTCCAGGGGTCGGCTCGTTGCTGTTGTCGTCGGCTTGCTTCGCGGGGGTGGGGCCGGAAGGTGACGTCTACGGCCAGGATGCGTGCCTTCCCGTCGGTCCGCTCTTCGTGGATGCGCCCAGTGGCGCCCGGATTCGGCGATTGATGCAGACCGCGTCGGGCACCAGCTACGCGGTGATTGGCACCGACCCCATCGGGCTCCGGGTGGTGAGCGCGACGCCTTCGGGCACGCCGATGTTTCCGTGGAGCCGCCTCGTCCTGGACTCGCCGGGTTTCTTGAGGGCGACGTCCGTGATGGGAGTGACGGAGACCGCGGGGAACGTCCCGCACGCCCTCATCGCGGTCATCGGCCCACCCAACATGTACTGGTTCCGCGACGACAAGATTGAAGCGGAGGTCAACATCTCCGCGGCGCTGACCACTCGCGTCGCGCAGACGGTGGACCTCATCCCCACGAGTGGCCCCCATCCCATCGTGCTCATGGGCAACGCGGACGGACTGTTTCGGGGACAGCTCCAACCGGCGCCTATCGGCTCACCCATCATGCCCTTCACGAAGGTGCCGTTGGACAACATGGGGGTGGTGAACATCCGGTCGGTGGACGTGAACACGGAGCTGGGCAGCAGCCGAGGCACGGGCTTTGGCCTCGCCGTCGGCTCACGCAACGGGGGAGAGCCCGTGGTGCTGGGCGCGGTGCCCGCGGCGAGCGCGTCGGAGGCGGGGACGCAGTGGCGGGTGCATCCGGCGTTCGAGAACGCATCGCTGCCGGTGACGGACCCGTTCGACCAGGTGTCCTGCGTGGACTCGGGCTTCTGCGTCATCACCCTGAAGAACCAGGGGCAGAACGTCCTCTATTACTACAACCGGGCGGCGCCCCAGTTCGCGGCCATTCCCGAGCCGGTCACCCTCAACGAAGGGACGCTGCGCACCCTGGACATCGCCGCGACCGACGCGGACTTCGACGCGGTGCGAGTCTCGGTGGAGACACCCCCGTCGTTGTTGAGCGTCAACGCCACGCTGCGAGTGGATGGCGTGACACTCTCGCTCTCGGCGCCCGAGGTCTGCGAGCCGACGACCGCGCAGTTCTTCGTGCACGCGTCGGATGGACTGGGCGCGCATGACCAGCGGGCCACGGTGTCCGTGCGCATCGAGAACACAGAGGGGCCGCGGCCTCCCGTCGTGACACCGCTCACCGCCACCACGTCCGCTGGTGGCGCGCTGGTCGAGTTCACCGCGTCACCGGGGGCCGGCCCCTGCGCGCCGGTGGACTACCAGTGGAGCAACGCACCCGGGCAGCCTCCGTTGCAGAAGGGGGCCAACGGGCGCGCATCGTTCGAGCCGCCGGCCTTTGTCTGCTCACCCACGGGCGCGCGCTACACCTACGAGGTCAGGGCGCTCGACCGGGGACAGCAGCCGTCCGTGCCCGCGACGGTGAGCGTGGACGTGCGTCCCTGGGGGAAGCCTTCCGCGCCGTTCGTTCCGGATACCGTGCGGCGCCTGCCTTCGGGGGGCAGCCTGGAGCTTCGTCCCGAGTCGCTTCACCCCTGTGATGGAACCCAGGGGCTGCCCGTGGTGGAGACGGTGTGGCAACTGGCCCAAGGGGCCGCGGGGCTCCCCTCGGGAATCACGGTGAAGAACGCTTCGGGTGGCGCCGTGGACTTGTCGTCCCCGGTGTCCTCTCCCTCGCTCCAGGTGTCCTCGGCGGCTTGTTCCGGAGGCACCGTGATGTTGAGTGTCCGCAACCGGCTCGCCATCACCGGCGGAGGCATCCTGGAGGGGCCGGAGTCGCTGGTGCGCGTGGAGGTGGAGTTCGCGCCGGAGGATATCTCCACCGCGCGGCTCGACATGGCCATGCACACCTCGAACAACCAGGACGTGGAGGCGAACCTGGACACGTCGTTGCGGTGCCCGGGCGCACACGCGCTCAAGGCCCGCATGTTCCTGGAGTCCTCCGACGGCGTGCTCATCTCCTCCGACGTGGTGCCCGTGCCTGGCGCGTGGCGCTTCCAGTTGCCCGCGGTGTGCTCGGCGACGCCGTTCACGGTGCGCGGGGAGTTGTTCGCGGAGGGCGCTCCGCCCATCGAGGCGGGGCGCGCGCGGCAGACGCTCACCTCGGAGGCGCGTGCGGTGGCCCTGGGCGGGCTGGACGGCGAGGCGCTCGTGGCTCGCTGTGGCGAGGGCGCGACGGCCACGCTCACCCAGCTGATTCCCGCCGAGGCCTGCGCCGATGTGAAGGTCTCCTGGGCACAAGAGGCGGGACCGGCGCTCGAGCACTCCGAACTCGAGGGCCTGCGGGTGACGTTGGAGACGCGCGAGACGGGCTTGCAGGAGCTGGTGGGTGAGTCCGTGGCGCTGCGGGTCCTCGCCGACGGAGGCCGTGGCAACCACGCTGTGAGGGTGCACACGGTGCCGATTGTCGCGGAGCCCTTCGTCGACGTGGCGCACTCCACGGAGGCCGTGTCGGGTCAGGAGACGGGCCTGGTCGGAGTGGTGGTCGAGCTGAACAACACCACGGCCTGCCCGGTGTCGGGACTTCGCTTCGTGGAGCAGCTCGAGGGCATGGACCTGGTGCCCGGCAGCGTGAAGCTGGCGGGGCAGTCCGTGGTGGAGCACCTCGTCGAGGGCGGCTTCCAGGTGGAGGGCATGGTGTTGCCCGCCCACGCTGGGAGCACGTTGACGTACGTGGCTCGGCCCCGGCTGTTGTCCTCTCCGCGCTTCAGCGGCGAGGTGTTCCTCAACGGTGTTCCGGTGGCGGGGCCAGGCAGGCGCGAGCCGTCGTCGTCGTGTGGATGCTCACAGGGCAGCTCGGGCGCGGCCCTGTTGGGTCTGCTGGCGGTGGCCCAGCTGCTGCGCCGTCGTCGCGGTGGCGGCGCGCGGGGCTGAGTCAGAGTCCGAACGAGATGCGATGGCGGCGGCTGGGCGTCTCCGGCCGCTCCTCCAACACCCCGAGCAGCTCGAGTCCACGAAGCGTGGCCAGGGCCTGCCGCTCCGACACATCCGTGAGCGCGAGGAGGTCCTCCACCGTCTTGCTCCCGTCCGCGTAGGCCAGGAGCAGGGCCTGGGGGCCTTGCAGTTTCAGCTCGTGCAGGCCGTAGGGCGGGTCCGCGGTGGGGAACAAGCGGCGCCCGTGGCCCATGCGTTGGCGCAGGGCCATGAGTGTCTCTGTCTTCTCCACGCCCTCGAGAATCAGATTGCCTGGGAAGACGGACAGCTTCACCAGGTCCGAGCGCCGGGGCCGCATGGCGCTGAAGCCATAGGCTCCGTCCATCCACGTGAAGGTGGACCAGAGCATCTCGCGGACCTGGTCCTCCAGCAGCTGCTTGCGCCGCGCGGCATCCAGCACACCCTGCCGAATCATCGCCTCGCCCGTGCGCAGCCCCTCTCGCTTGGCGAACGCCGCCACGTCCGCGAGCCGCTCCTCCGTGAGGACACCTCGGCGGACGCAGAAGCGTCCGAAGCGCTCATGGGCCAGGTTGGAGGCCGCGTACACGATGTGGCCGGACTCGAAGTAGACGACCTTGAGGATGGAGCCCTGCTGGAGCTTGAGCTCTCCGTGGTGACGCGACTCGTAGTAGGCGTTGAGGAGCCGCGCGACGGAGGTGTCCCTCAGGTTGCCCGCCAGGGACCATTCGGGGAGCGCGCGCCGCCCCTTGCCTGTTGCGGACGGCGCGGCGCCGGACCACACCTTCTCGCGGTGGGCGAAGGGGAGGGGAAGCGCGGCCTCCTCGTTCTCCAGCCCAGGGAGCGGTGCGGAGTCGGGGATGGCCTGCATGGGGGCTCCCGCGTCCGGGGACTCCTCGGGGTCCGGCATCAGCTCCTCGAGGACGATGAGGTCCTCGTCGTCGAGCAGCTCGTTCGGAGTCTCTGCCTCCTCCACGGGTGGGGGCGCTCGAGGCGCGGGCGCCACGCCCCCCGCCTGCTCGAGGGCCTCCAGCACCTGAATCAGCTCGAAGGGCTTCTCGAAGAAGCCTCGGGCTCCGTGGACCTGCACGGCCTCCTGGGCGAAGCGGTCGCCCTTGTAGACACCGCTCACCGCGATGGCGGGGATGCCGTGGGCGCGCAGGGCACTGAGCACCTCGCTGCCTCGGATGTCTGGCAGCAGCAGGTCCACCAGCGCCGCGTCCCACTTCGAGCTGGGATGCAGGGCCTCCAGCGCGGCCTCGCCCGTGTGGACGGCGCGTGCGTCATGACCCCGGCCTTGGGCGGTGGAGACGATGAGAGAGGCCAGCTCGTGGTTGTCCTCGACGATGAGCAGTCGCGCCATGGGCGGGCGGACCATACCATCGCCCCCATGAACGTTCAGGGCTTCCACCATGTGGCAATCCAGGCACGCGACGTCGAGAGGGTGACGGCGTTCTACAGGGACTTGCTGGGCTTTCCCGAGCTGACCCGACACACGAGGCCGGATGGCTCCCTGCGGAGCATCTGGGTGGGCGTGCCTGGGGGTGGTTTCCTGGCCATCGAGGCGGTGGGCGGCGAGCCGGACAGGGGGCCCTTCAAGCACGAGCGGCCTGGCTTGTTGATGCTGGCGTTCCGGATTGCGAAATCGGAGCGAGACACCGTGGTGTCCGAATTTGCTCGGGTGGGTGTTCCGCTGGAGCACGAGACACGATGGACGGTGTACGTGAGAGATCCCGAGGGGAATCGGGTGGCGCTCAGCCACCATCCGGAGGACTAGGGGCCGGGGGTGTGCTTGCGGAGTGGGAGGGGCGCGGCTACAAGCCGGGCATGCGTCTGGGCGAACAGCTCCTGAAGGACGGACTCGTCACCGCTGAAGGGCTCGAGGAGGCGCTCGAGGCGCAGGTGGTGCACGGAGGTCGGCTCGGGACGAACCTGGTGGAGCTGGGGCTCGTGTCCGAGGTGGACCTGGCCCGGACGCTCGGCACGTTGCTCAACTGCGCATTCGCATCCGGAGAGATGGTGCCGGATCCCAAGGCGCTGGAGCTGGTGCCCACGAATCAGGCGGATGACAAGGAGCTGTTGCCGATGCGGGTGGATGCGACGCGGTTGAGCGTCGCGGTGGTGAACCCGCATGACTTCACGACGCTGGATGCGATTGCCTTCAAGACGGGCAAGCGCGTGGTGCCGGTGCTCATCCCCGAGTTCCGGATGAACCAGCTGCTGCGGCGGTACGCGAAGGCGTTCCGCCCGCTGCGGGCCATCGACATGAACGCGGTGCGGCCGCGTCCGAAGCCGGGCTCGCGGGAGGACGTGGAGCTGGCGAAGTCGCGGGAGAAGCCCCCCGACCTGATGAGCGAGGAGGAGTTCCAGTCGCTCTACGCGCAGGCCCTGAGTGGCGGGGCCGACGACGACGCCGAGCTGGGGGCGGAAGAAATCATCACGGGGATCGAGGTCTCGGACGCGCCCCTGGGACACGCCGCGCCGGTGCGTACTCAGCCGCAGCCGCTGCACGGGCAGCCGTCCGCTGGTGCTGGGAGGACTGCTTCCGCTCCGCCGTCGGCGCCGTTCGCGGGGCAGATGCCTCCGCCCGCGGTTCACGTGCCGACTCCCGCCGCGCAGCCTCCGCCGGTTCATGCGCAGTCACATGTCGGGCATGGACCCGCGTTGGGTGGGCCGCCGCACGCTCCGCAGGCGGGCCATGCTCCACCACGAGGTCCCGCACCCATTCCGCCCGCGCAGATGCCCGCGGGTGCCGGGCACGCGGCGCAGCCCGGTGCGCAGGCTCCGCGTCCGGTCGCGCAGATGCATCCAGTGGCGGGGCAGGCTCCGCATCCGGCGGCGCAGGTTCCTCCTGGCGCGGGACATGCGCATGGGCCCGCCGTGCATGGAGTGCCGCCCGGCGCACAGGTTCCTCCTGGCGCGGGACATGCGCATGGGCCCGCCGTGCATGGAGTGCCGCCCGGTGTGCGGGCCCCGCCTCCGATGGGCGGTGCTCGGCCGGTCGCAGGTCAGGCCCCTTCGGGGCTACAGGCTCCGCCACCTCCGCCGCTCTCCGCGCAGCCCTTCGGTGGCGGCCCGGTGGCGCCCCCTTCAGCGCAGGGGAGTGCGGAGGTCCCGGTGCCTCCCGCGGCTCCACCGCCGCCTCCGCTTTCTCCGCTGTCCTTCTCCGAGGCGCAGGCGGAGTTGGCCCGCAGCTTGGACCGCGAGGACGTGGCGCGGACGGTGCTGCGCTTCGCCGCGGGCAAGTGGCGCCGCAACCTGCTCCTGTCCGTCCAAGGCAGTCTGGTGACGGGCTGGCACGGCATGGGCTCGGGTGTTCGCGAGTCCTCCGTGCGGCGCATCGGTGTGGCGCTTCGGGAGCAGAGCACGTTCCGGCTGGTGCGTGACACGCGCTCGCACTACGTGGGCCCCATCCGCAGGGATGCGGCGATGGGCGTGTTCTACAAGCTGCTGGGTGGCGGCTTCCCGACGACGGCCGTCATCCTGCCTCTGCTGGTTCGAGGCAAGGTGGTCCACCTGCTCTACGTGGACAATGGGCCGGATCAACTCACGCCGCCGGACGTCGGCGAATTGCTGATTCTGTCGCAGAGCGTGGGTCGCTCGTACGAGGCGATGATGAAGCGTCGCAAGGGCACGTAGGCTGTATTCGAGACGCCCGGTGGATGCGGGACGAGGTCACGTCGTGGGACCGGGTGCGACCCATCGGCCAGATGGGCGCGGGTTCACGGGAGCGAGCCTTGGAAGACGATGGCAACCATCCATGGACGCGAGCCGAGGAGGCACGGCTTCGAGACCTCCTGTCCGCGATGGAGGCCGCCAACCGGGGCGACTTCTCGCGGCGCGTGCCTGTCCTCGGAAACCATCCGCTGCTGGACCAGCTGGCGGAGACATTCAACGCCGGGGCCGTCCGCCTCACGTCGCTCACGCACTCAGTCTCCCGTGTCGCACGTGAGGTGGGCGTGGAGGGGCGGCTCGGAGCCCAGGTCGAGGTGGAGGAGACCTCGGGGGCGTGGAGGGAGCTGGCGGACGGAGTGAACGTCCTCGCGAACAGCCTCACGGCCCAAATCCGAGACCTCATCCGGGTGAGCGGCGCGGTGGCGCGAGGAGACCTGTCGCAGACGCTCGCCGTGGAGGTTCGCGGCGAATCGCTGGAGCTCAAGACCATCGTCAACACGATGGTGGAGCGGTTGACGGCGTTCGCTCGCGAGGTGACTCGCGTCGCGAGGCAGGTGGGCGTCGAAGGTTCATCCGAGGACGTGGGGGCTCCCAATGGACCCCTGGGCGTGTGGAAGGACCTCAACGACAACGTGGGCTTCACGGAGAAGCTGGCGCTCGCGTCGAGGCACAAGAGCGAATTCCTGGCGAACATCAGCCACGAGCTGCGCACGCCGCTCAACAGCCTGCTCATCCTGGCGAAGATGCTCTCGGAGGACTCGGCGCATCGGTTGGGGCCGAAGGAGGCGGAGTACGCGAGGACGATTCACGCCTCGGGTGTCGACCTGCTCAGCCTCATCAATGATTTGCTCGACCTGTCCAAGGTGGAAGCGGGACAGCTTCGAATCGAACCCGCGGAGGTGGCGCTCGCGGAGACGAAGTCGCTCCTCGAGCGAGACTTCCAACATGTGGCGGAGCAGAAGGGACTGGGGTTCTCCGTCACGCTCGTGGGCGCGTTGCCGCCGATGGTGCGCACAGACTCTCTGCGGCTGCGGCAGGTGCTCAAGAACCTGCTCGCCAACGCGTTCAAGTTCACGCACCTGGGCCGGGTGGAGCTGCGCATCTCCCAGGTGAATCCGGGACTGTTCCACTTCGAGAACGAGGTCCTCAACCGGGCCAACAGCGTGCTGGCGTTCAGCGTGGTGGACACGGGCATCGGCATCGCGCAGGACAGCCTTCAGCGCATCTTCGACGCCTTCCAGCAGGCGGAAATGAGCACGAGCCGGCAGTACGGCGGCACAGGCCTGGGCCTGTCCATCAGCCGCGAGCTGGCGCGCTTGTTGGGAGGAGAGCTTCACGTCGCCAGCGAGCTGGGACGGGGCAGCACCTTCACGCTCTACCTGCCGGACGTCTACGAGGAGTCCTCGGCCTCCGGTGCACGCGCGGCCGAGCGCTTGGGTGCCCCCGTCGAGGTGGATAGCGCGGACATTCCCGTGTTCGCCCGGGCAACTCCCGCGGCGCTCGAGTCGAACGCGACCGACGGGAGGGTGGCTCCGCCCGACGCGACGCAGACCTCGTCACGCGTGAAGTCGCTCGAAGACATGCCCTCGAGCGAGAGGGGTGGGAAGCGGCGCGTGCTCGTCGTGGACGACAACATCCGGGAAGCCTTCTCGCTCATCAGCGTCCTGGAGTCGCGGGGGCTGGAGAGCCGCCACGCGGAGGCGGCGGGCGAGGCCCTGCGGATGCTCTGGGACACTCCCGAGGTCGATGGCCTGCTGTGGCTCACCTCGGTGGGGGAGGCGGACTACGAGGTCCTCCGGTCGATTCGAAGGGATGCGAGGTTCGGCGACCTGCCCATCGTGGTCGTCCTGGCGCCAGCGCGAGACGAGGACCGAATCAGGTGCCTCGAAGCGGGGGCCAGCGATTGTGTGTCGCGGCCCGTGGACATCGACCGCGTCATCGAGCTGCTTGGCGGGGGTGGCCGCGCCGGGAAGCGGAGCGAAGCTTCCCGGTAGATGGCGGCTGCCGTCGAACGGCGGAGGACCTGAGTCCTCCGCCGTGAGGGTTACTCCTCCGGGGGCGCTTCGAAGTCGACGTCGAACGAGATGCGCTGTCCGCCCTCGACCTTGAAGGTCTTCTGCCAGCGTGCGCCATTGGCGATGACGAGGAGCTGGTGGGTTCCCTCGTAGATGTCCTGCTCTTCGACGGGGGCCGCGCCAACGAGCCTTCCGTCGAGCGTCACGATGGCGTCCTTGGGCGCGCGCACGTTGACGAAGGCCTTGTTGAGATAGATCTGCTGCGCGTTGCGACCGCCCGCGGTGATGGTGACGGTGCGTGCGATCTGGATGCCCAGCACGGAGTTGCTGAGCGTGAGCACATGGCGGCCGGCGGGCAGGGCCACGCTGAGCGGAGTGCGGCCGAGGAATCCACCGGGATACGACACGTCCACGCGCGGGTCGACGGTGAGGTCCAGATACCCGGTGGCAATCGCCTCGACGCCCGCGTCCGCGCCGGCATCCGAAGCCGCTCCTCCATCAGGCAACGCGGTGGCGGATGCAACGGAAAGAGGTCCTGCATCCTCCAGCTCCGCTTCGATTCGCGAAGGAAGTCGCTGGAGGACGACCGCGGCCCCGGCAATCGCGAGCGCCGCGCCCACTCCGACGACGGCGAGCCATCCACGCGAAGACTTCGCTGGAGCCGTCCCTGGAGGCACTGGGACCGGGGACGTGGCGCTCGCTGGTGCCGCGCCACCGGGCGTCCCTGTTCCAATCGCGCCGGGAGCAGGCGATGCCGACGAACCCAATCCGGGGACTGGCACCGATGACGATGCCGGCGTGCCCGTTCCAGAAGCCGTCGTCGTGGACGATGCCGAGGTGTCCGCGCCCGACGCCACGGACGATGCCGGCATGCTGGGAGCATGCGCCGTGGAGGTGCTCCCCGCGCTGGGGGCAGTCCCCGCGGATGAGGCCACCATGCCGAACGCATTCGCCGTGGATGCGTTCCCCGCGCTGGAAGCTGTCCCCATGGACGAGGCCGCGATGCCGGGAGCTGGCACCGTGGACGAAGTCCCCGCGCTGGAAGCTGTCCCCACGGATGATGCAGCCGTGCTGGGAGCCGACACCGTGGCCGAGGGCCCTGAAGCGGGCGACGCGGAAGGCGCAATCCCAGGCGCGGACGAGGCGTTCGCGGCCGGAGTCTCGGGAGACGTCGCGGGCGGAGCGGCGGCTCCGGCGCTCGCGGCCTCCGATGTCGTGGGCGCGGTCTCTGCCACCTGGATACCGCTGGTGCCACCGGACACTGCCGCGAGGATGGAGAGCTGCCCCTGCAACGCGGGCCACGTCTTGGGAATGGCCGATGGGGGCAGGGTGCCCGAGACGAGGAACTCGGCCACGGCGGGAGGCGGAACGCCGACCTTCTGCAGCACGTCCGCGATGCCAGCTTCAATCACGCGGCGGCGCGCGGCGCGGGCTTCGTTCTCCGGCGGGAACAGCTTGGCCAGGTAGTCCGCCAGCACCGTGTGCGCGGGCAGCGTGCCCACGGCCTCGACGATGGCCTCGCGGAAGGCATGCGCGGAGGGATACCGGTCATACGCGCGCTTCGCCGTCGCCTTGCGCACCACCGCGTCCAGCTTGAGCGGCACGTCCTGCGACATCGTCGGCAGCGTGCGCGTGAGCGTCGCCTTGTCGGGGTCCGCGTTGTCCTTGAACGGCATCTTTCCGGACAGGCACTCGTGCAGCACCAGCCCGAGGAGGAACACGTCCGACTGGACGTTGACGGCCTCGCGTCCACCCAGCAGCTGCTCCGGGGCGCTGTACGCGCGCCGGTTCTTCACGCGCTTTCCGTCGCGCTCCCGAGGCGCCACGCTCAGCGCGCCGTAACCCGTCACCTTCGTCAGCCCGCTGAAGGACACCATCAGCGTCTCGGGCCTCACGTCGCCGTGCACCAACGGCGTGCCGTCGTCGTTGCCCGCCATGTGCGCGTAGTGCAACCCGGTTGCGGCATCGGCGGCCACCAGCGCGGCCAGCGAGGGCGGCAGCTTGGGGCTCGCCTCCAGCACGCGGCGCAGGGGCTCTCCGTCGGCGAACTCCGTGACACGCGCGAGTCCTCCGTCCTGGGCCGCCAGGCTGTGCACGCGGAGGATGTTGGGATGCTCGAAGACGAGCGCGCGGCCCGTCTCTCGCGTCAGCTTCGCCGTCAGCTCCGGGCTCTGAACCACCTCTTGCGGCGCCCAGATGAGAACGACGGGTCGAGGGGGAGACCCATCCTCCAGCGCGAGCCCCAGGAACGCTCGCGAGCCTGCTCCGGAGAGCAGGGGACCAAGTGAGAGGTAACGCACGGTGCTCATGGGCACGCATGCTAGTGCGAGAGGCGTGCCCTCTGGAATCCGAGGAACCCGTCGTCACCCCTCAAATACGTCGTGCTACAGGTTTTGCCCGGAGCCCTGCTCGAAGGCCAAGGTGACGTGGTAGCCGTATCGGCCCCGTCTCACGAGCAACAGGACACTGGGATTTCGTCGGGCCGTGAGCAGTGCTTCCTTGAATGCCTCGGCCGTGGCCACCGGCTGGTTGTTCACTCGAAGAATGATGTCGCCGGGGGCCAACCCCACCTCCGCCGCCACGGAGCCCGCCCGGATGCCCGACACCGCCAACCCCATCCTCGCGTCCTTCACTTTGAGTCCCAGCCGGTCCCAGGCGAGTGACTCCACCATTCGCGCCGGGAACTCGGACGGGGTGACTTGGAGGGTGCGCATGTTGCCATCCCGGAAGAGGGCGAGCGGGAAGGCGGAGCGGGCCGGATAGCCGCGCACGCGGGTGTCGAAGTCCTCCGCGTCCTGGATGCGGGAGCCCCCCAGCTCCGCGACGATATCTCCGCGCTGCACGCCTGCCTGGGCGGCGGGGCTGCCTGCTTCGACGGACGTCACCAGCGCGCCATAGGAGCGGTCCCAGCCCAACTGCCGGGCCACGCGCGGCGGCAGGTCCACCGCATCCATGCCCACCCAGGAGGGACGCATCTTTCCGAAGCGGGTGAGCTCATCGACGATGCGGCGCACCTTGTCCGCGGGGATGGCGAAGCCGATGCCCTGCGCGCCGCCGCCGAAGATGGCGGTGTTGATGCCGATGATTTCCCCATCCACGTTGAGCAGCGGTCCGCCCGAGTTGCCCGGGTTGATGGCCGCGTCCGTCTGGACGAAGTCGTTGTACACGCGGTTGTCGGCGCGGAAGGTGCGTCCGATGGCGGACACCACCCCCGCCGTCACCGTCTTGCTCAAGCCGAACGGACTGCCGATGGCCACCACCGTCTCGCCAATCATCAGGTCGGAGCTGGTGCCCAGCTTGGCGATGGGCAGCGCTTCCTTCGCGGCCACCTTGAGGACGGCCAGGTCATTGCGCGCGTCACTGCCGATGACCTCCGCGTCGTAGGAGCGGCCATCCGCGAGCACGACGTGGATGGCCGAGGCGCCCCGGATGACGTGGTCATTGGTGACGATGGTGCCCGTCGGGTCGATGATGACGCCGCTGCCCAGGCCCTCGATCTTCTGGCGGTCGGGTTCGCCACCGGGTCCCCCGAAGAACTCTTCCAGCGGGGAGCGGCGGCGGAAGCGTGACTCCACCTCCTGCTCGGTGCCGATGTAGACGACGGCCGGGGAGACCTTCTGCACCACTTCCACGATGGCGTCGCGCCGCCGGGCCAGATCCGCGCTGGCACCGCTGGACGCGAGCAGCACCACCATCAGCCCCCACCTCATGACTCCAGCCTTCATGTCTGCCCTCCGTGCACCCTCCGCGGATTGTTGACGGAATGACAGCCCGACTGTCGGGAAGCTGGCGTCATTCCCACGATTCGCTGGAGGCGCTGCGTCGCCTTTCATAGATCACTCCCCACGTCCGTGAACGATTGCATCACCGGGAGGTGGCTGGGCCCTGAATTTTGGCGTCATTCCAGGGGCAGGCCGAAGTCCTGGCGGCGTGGCTTGGGGGCCGCGTTGGAGCAGAGGAGCGGAAGCATGAGTCTTGTCCTGGTCGCGGACGACGAGCCCGCGGTGCTGGAAGTCCTCAGCCATGTGGTGGAGGACCTGGGTCACGAAGTGGTGAAGGCCCGGGATGGAGAGGAAGCCCTGGCCATGGCTCGGGCCTGTCGCCCCCATCTGGTGGTGACGGACCACATGATGCCTCGGTTGAGCGGGGTGGAGCTGTGCCGCCGCTTGAAGCGCGACGCGGAGCTCAAGAGCGTGCCGGTCATCCTCCTGAGCGCCGTGCTCCCACAGGGTGCGCCAGAGGCGGATGCCTTCCTTCACAAGCCATTTGAAATCACGGACTTCGAGGCGCTGATCCATAAGTCCCTGGTGGGCGCTCCCAAGTCCCCGCCAGACAGCGGGCACGTCCCGGGGACTCCCTGGGGACAGTGGGCGGCGCGAGCGCTCCAGGGGCCGTTGGAAGAGGCGCGGCGGCAGCTGCGGCGCCTGGAGGCGGGGGCTCCCGTGGACCGCTCGGCGCTGGAGGCGCTCCGGGTGCAGCTCGAGTCCATGGACCTGGTGGCCTCGGAGCTGGCGCGTCCACAGGGGCGCGCGCTCCCCGTGGAGCCCCCGGTGGTCCGGGGGGCTGCGTTCGGCTTGCGGCTGACGAAGGGAAGCGTGAGCTGAGGCTCAGGCCTTCTGGGATTTCAGCATCCAGCCAATCATCTTGTAGAGCAGGCGAGCGCCCACGTTGCCATCCCACTCCCCGCCCTCGGGGTCGGGGGCGACTTCCGTGAGGTCGAAGCCGACGATGGTGCGGCCGGAGCGGACGACGCCGGACAGGAGGGCGATGGCCTCGGGGAAGGAGAGGCCGCCGGGCACGGGCGTGCCGGTGTGGGGGCAGAGGACGGGGTCCAGGCCGTCGATGTCGAACGACAGGTAGACGTGCTGGGGCAGGAGGGCGACCATTTCATCGACCTGCCGGTTCCAGGGGACGCCGTCGAACCGCTTGTTCTGGAGGGTGGCGTCGAAGAAGCCGTGGACGCGGCCCTTGGAGTCCTCGATGTAGCGGTGCTCTTCCTGGCTCATGTCGCGCAGGCCGACCTGGACCAGCGTCTTCACGCCGGGGATGCGCTCGGCGACGTTGTACATGATGGAGGCGTGGGACCAGGTGAAGCCCTCATAGGCGACGCGCAGGTCGGCGTGGGCATCCAGGTGCAACACGCCGAGGCCGGGGTACTTCTCGGCGTGGGCGCGGATGATGCCGAAGGAGATGGAGTGGTCTCCGCCGACGGCGGCCACGCGCTTGCCCTGCTCCAGCCAGTGCCGGGTGGTGCGGTAGACGTAGTCGTTCATCTGGTCGCAGAGGGCGTTGACGTCCTTGGCGGCGGCGAGCAACTCGGCCTCGCCGGAGTGGATGCCGCCTGCGTCGATGACGACCTGGGCGCGCTCCTTGGCGCGGGTGTTCCAGTCGCGCAGCTCCTGGGACTCGGGGAGCATGGCGATGCCCCGCTCGTAGGGGCGGCCCGTCTCGACGTCGAAGAGGTCCACCTGGCGGCTGGCATCGAGGACGGCGGCGGGGCCGTCGGACGTGCCGCCGCCGTAGCTGGTGGTGGCCTCGAAGGGGACGGGGATGAGGACGACGTGCGCCTCATCGGGAGTGTGGGGGAGTCCGAAGACGCCGGAGCCCGGCTGTGCGGCGGCGCTGGGGTCGAATTGGGTGGCCATGGCGGCGGAGGATACGGACCCGGGCGTGCGGTGCAACTGTCCCGTGCTAGAGCGCTTGACACTGGCCCGTGGGGCGTCCTCCAGATTTCACGCATCGGCCCGGTCCCAGCAACGTGGGGGCGCAGTCGTCATTCGACGTGCAGCCCATCGTGATGGGGCAATCCAGACCGTGGCCCCCCTGCATCGTCTCCACCCGGAAATCCTCATCGTCGACAGATTCGACGATGGGCTGGTTGCCAGAGGCACCGAGGGCTTCGGCCTCCAGCACCACCGTGGATCCGCCAGAAGGCGTCCGCGTCGCGACAACGGGCAGTCGATTGGGCCAGCTCGGGCTGGCGACGTATCGGATTCGCTCGAGGAGTCGTCCGGCAATCTCCTGGGGGGTGGTGAGCCCTTGGACGTTGACCTGGACATGGAATGGCCGCGAGTTGCTGTCGTTGTCGAACTCAAACCAATGGCGAACCGCACCCGCCGCGACGGAGACGAGATCTCCGTCTTGGATGGTGTCTCCTATCGTGATGGAGCCCCGTGCCCTGCTGAGCGGTTGCGCTTGGGTGCAGTCGTGGTTGCAGGTGCCGCATTCGCTGGTGTTTCCGTCATCACAGTCTTCAGCGGAGTTGCCGTGCGTGTTGATGATGCCGTCTCCGCAAACGGCGCGGGTGCAATTCGAGAGGCAGTCGTCGTTGTCATCCTTGTTGCCATCGTCGCACTGCTCCCCAGTATCGAGGACCTTGTTTCCACAGACGTCGGTGGAGCGGCAGTCCGAGCTGCATCCGTCCTTGCCTCGGGTGTTTCCGTCGTCGCAGACCTCGCCGACGTGTGCGTCGACAATGCTGTTGCCGCAGCGCTCGGTGGAGCGACAGTCCGCGCTGCACCCATCGCCGCTCTGGGTGTTGCCGTCATCGCAGACCTCATCCCGTTGGGATTCGACGACTCTGTTCCCACACCCCGCGAACGAGCGACAGTCCGCGCTGCAGTCTCCTCCCGCGCCCCTGCTTCCGTCGTCGCAGACCTCCCCCGTGCTGGAGTCCACGATTCGATTGCCGCAGACTTCGGTGGACTTGCAGTTCGCGCTGCATCCGTCGCCATCCACGGTGTTGCCGTCGTCACAGACTTCGCCCAACTTCGCGTCGCGGACCCCATTCCCACACGTCTCGTTCGAGCGGCAGTCCGCGCTGCATCCGTCCCCATCGAGCTTGTTTCCGTTGTCACAGACCTCGCCCGCGGCGGTGTCTATGATTTGGTTGCCACAGCTCTCGTTGGACTTGCAGTCCGCGCTGCATCCGTCCCCGCTCTCGTGGTTTCCATCGTCACACACCTCGTTGGCGGCTCGATCCACGATGCCGTTGCCACATTCCTCGAAGCGACAGTTCCGGCTGCACTTGTCTCCGTCCTGCCGGTTGCCGTCATCGCAGTCCTCGCCCAAGGCCGGTTCGGTCACCCCGTTCCCACAGCGCTCGTTCGAGCGGCAGTCCGCGCTGCATCCATCGCCGCTCAGGGTGTTGCCGTCATCGCAAACCTCCCCCTTGGAGAGGTCTGTGATTCCGTTGCCGCAGCGCTCGGTGGAGCGGCAGTTGGCGCTACACCCGTCGCCATCGGCGATGTTCCCGTCGTCGCATACTTCGTTGCGCCAGGGCTGAACGGTGCCGTCGCCGCATGACTCCACGGTGCACTCGATGGTGCACCCATCGGTGCTGTCGTTGTTGCCATCGTCACAGGCTTCGGGCGCCTCCTGGATGCCATTGCCGCAGGTCTTGAGGATGCACTTGTCCCCGCTGGGGGAGCACTTCTGGTCCCCGGGACACACGAGCCCGGACTCGCAGGTGGTGCTCTCGGAACCCGTGCAGGCGCTCAGCCATGGAAGGACGAAGAGGACGCAGGACAGGGCCGTGACGCCCGGACTCCAATGGGTTCGATTCATGTCGCGTCTCCTAGAAACGGACCGTGCCCACGATTCCATGGGAGGAGGTTCCGACCACGGGCGCAATGACCACGCCTGGGGCGCTGTCTTCGATGTTGATGCGATAGGGCTGCTGTCGATTGAGATAGAGGAGGACGGCCCCTGTCACCACCGCTGCTCCACCCACGGAGTACCCGCTGATGGCGCCTACCTGGAGCGCCGAACCCCTCTGGCGGAGCGATTTCATCTCAGGGGTCAGGTGCATCCCGTTGGGACGAAGGCGTGAGTCGAAGTCGCGGAAGGACTCACGGGCCTTCCAATGCAAGACGCCGCTGCCGCCCGCCACCGCCAGGCCCGTGCCTAACACGGTCCAAGGAACCCACGCCGACCACCGCCGCCGGTATCGGATGACGTCGTCTTCCGTGTACAGCTCCAGCGCGAGTTCCGCCTTCTCTCCTGGCATCATCGGCCGCCGCTTCTCCGTGGGGAGAAACCCATCCTTGAACGCGATGATGCTGTGGACCCCTGGACGGATGAGCCCCTGGTACCGTCCGGGCGCCGTGAACAGGGGCTGTCCATTCAGCGTCACGACCGCGCCCTCCGCCTCGCACCGGATGT
The DNA here is from genome assembly GCF_037414475.1 of Myxococcus stipitatus. The sequence goes on from NZ_CP147913.1 coordinate 8,541,226, forward strand.
CCACCCACGCGAGCTGCTTCTCGAGGAGTGCCTTGTAGGCCCGAGCATGCTCGTACCGGCCGCTGTCGAGCGGCTCGGGGCCATGACTCATCGCCTGCTGCAAGTGCTTGTAGACCTCGATGGGCTGGTCGAGGTTCATCAACGCCAGCGCGAGGTTGTAGTGAATCGCCGGGTGGTTCCAGTGCTGGAGCGCGCGCTTGTAGCTCCGCGCGGCGTCCACGAAGACCGACTCTCGCAGCCGCTCGTTGCCTTCGTAGAAGAAGGCCTGAGCCTGCTGCTGCTGTGCCCGTGGCACACCCACGGCCCAGGGGCGGTTGCCGCCGATCTCCAGCGGCACATCCACCCGCTGCGCCGAAGCCACGCAAGCCCACAGCGCTAGCCACACCGCGGCCAGCGCGGATACCCGCGGGCCTCGTCTCTGCATGGGGGTCATGAGCATCTCACTTCAGGGTCTCGATGAAGGGGCTTCCCAGCGCGGATTGGAGGCGCAGCGTCCGCTCCTGCTCGCGCTGGAGGAGGTGCTCGGCCTGGGCACGTGCCTGCCGGGCCACCTGGGCGCTCTGCTCGGCGCGCACCATGGCCTGGTTGGCGTGGAACCGGGCCCACCGGGCGCGCTTCAGCGCGTCGATGAGCTCGGTGTTCCGGAGCAGCAGCGTCGCGTTGGTGGACTCGACCTCGGCGCTGGCCTGCTCCGCCCGAAGCTGCGCCTCCTGCCGGTCCACCTCTTTCGCGCGCACCTCGGCCAGCCGCTCCTCGGCCTCCGCCGCCGAGCGGCGCGCCAGGAACTCCGCGTTGCGCGCCGCGGCCTCCGCGCGCAGGGCGATGACGGCCTGGTTCTCCGCCTCCTGTTGCGCCTCGCGGATGAACACCAGCGCCACGGCGGCCGCGGTGAACAGCAACGTCAGCAGCGCCACCGCGCCCACGATGAACGCCCGCTTGAGCCGGGCCAGCCGCGTCGCCTGCGCCGACACCGCGTCGAGGAACGCGCGCTGCGTCGCGGGAAGCTCGCCCCGGAATCTGCGCTGGAAGCGGCGGGCCTCATCCGCCATCTCCCCTCGCCACAGGAGCCCGCTGTCTCGCGACTTGGCCTGCCACTGACGCGCGGCGCTGCGCAGTTGCTCCAGGAAGGCCGCGTCCTCCTGCCCCTCGTCGAGCCAGCGCTTGAGCGTGGGCCAGCCCGAGATGAGGGACTCGTGCACCAGCTCCACCGAGGAGCCGGTGGTGCCTTGTCCGGTCTGGATGACCAACAGTCGCGCCTGCACGAGGCTGTCGATGATGCGCTGGAGCTCGTCTCCATCCCGGGTCAGCTCGCGCAGCTCTTCCAGGGACACGATGGCGCGCGTGCGCTCCGGCGTGACGAGCCGGAGGAACGCCCCCCGAGCCAGCGCCCGCTCCTGGAGAGACATCCCGGCCAGCACGCTGTCCGCGTGTGTGGCGAGCGCGCCGGAGATACCACCGAGCTGCTGATACGCGCTCTCCGTCAGGAGCCGCCGGGAAGGGTCTCGTGCCTCCCACAGCCGCATGGCCGCGAACTGGAGCAGGGGCAGCGCGCCCGGGGTCGTCTCCAGGTGCTGAATCATCTGGTCGACCATGGCGGGGGACTCGAAGCGGTAGCCCGCCATCTCCGCGGGCTGCACCAGCGCGTCGCGGAGCCCTTCCTTCTGCGGCGTGGTGAGGAAGAAGAGCCCCGGCGCGAGCTCCGACATGAAGCGCTCGTCCTCCTGCACCCGGTCCAGGAAGTCCGAGCGCACGGAGAGCACGACGCGGATGGGCGACGTGGCGTCGTCGGCGATGCCCGAGAGGCACGCGGTGAAGGCGCGGCGCTCGCGGACGTCCGGCACCAGCGTGTAGAGCTCCTCGAACTGGTCGATGAACAGCACGATGCGCCGGCGCTCGCGGCGGGCGCGGGCGCGCAGGACGGCGCCGACGTAGCCCGGCTGTGAGCGCAGGTGCGCGGCGATCTGCTGCTGCTTGCGCAGGTCCTCCTCGAGCGTCGGCGACGACGTGACGAGCGGCGCCACCATGGTGGCCAGGGCGCCGAGCGGGTCTCTCCCCGGGCGGATGATGAGTGACTCCCAGGGCACCCCCGAGCGCTTGAGCACGGGAACCACGCCCGCGCGCACGAAGGAGGACTTGCCCGCGCCGGAGGGGCCGACGACGGCGACCAGCGGCTGGTCCTGGAGCCGGTTGACCAGCGCCGCTGTCTCACGCGTGCGGCCGAAGAACCGGGCCGAGTCGGACTCCTGGAACGAGCCGAGCCCCGCGTACGGGCTCTCATCCAGACCGGCATCGGGCGTGTAGCGGCCCGGCAGGAAGGGCTCCAGCGCGCGCAGCACGGAGACGGCGTCCGGGAAGCGCTGCTCCTTGTGCTTGAGCAGGCACCGGTCGATGGCGGACGCGAGCTCCACGGGCACGTCGGGCAGCACCGAGCGAATCAAGGGCATGGGCTCGTCGAGGTGCGCGGTGACCATCAGCTGGGGACCCCGCAGGGGCTCCAGCGGGTGGCGGCCCGTGAGCATCCGGAACAGCATGATGCCCACCGCCCAGATGTCCGTGCGGTGATCCACCGGGATGCCGTTGCCCCACTGCTCCGGGGACATGTACGGGAGCGTCCCCATCAGCGCGCCCTGCCGCGTCAGCTGGGGCGCGTCGTCCTGCTTTCCTTGAGACGGCAGGAGGCGCAGCCCCTCCAGCAGGGAGCGCGGCGCCATCTCTCCGCGCGGCTCGTCGCCCTGGATGACCTTGGCGATGCCGAAGTCCAGCACCTTGATGGTGCCCGAGTCCGTCACGATGATGTTCTCGGGCTTGAGGTCCCGGTGGACGATCTGGTGCGCGTGCGCGCAGGAGAGGGCGCGGAGGACCGGGCTCATCAGCTCCACGGCGCGAGGCGGCGGGAGGCGGGGGCTGCTCTTGAGCAGCTTGTTGAGCGGCTGGCCCTGCAGGTACTCCAGCACCATGTAGGGGCTGCCTTGGACCTCGCCCACCTCGTGGATGATGACGATGTTCTCGTGGCTGCAGCGCGCGGTGGTGCGGGCCTCCAGCAGGAAGCGCTGCGCGAACTGCGCGTCCTCCGTGAGCAGCAGCTTGATGGCGACGCGGCGCCCCAGCCGGGTGTCCCGCGCGAGGAAGACGGTCCCCATGCCGCCGCTGCCGAGCGGGCGGATGAGCTCGTAGTGCTGGATGCGTCCGCCGGGACCCAGGGTGCTTCCCAGGCCACCGGTGGGCGGCGCGCTGGCGGACGTCGGACTGCGGGCGGACAACGAGGGCTCTGGGTTCATGACCGTTCTCGTCGAGGCATCCGCCTCGGATAAAAACGAGCAGCCCAGCGCCTCCGCGCAGGATACGGGCCGTGCTTCAGCGAGTCTGAATGGAGCTGGCCGACAGGGACGTGGCTGCGACTGCGCCTCTGTTCGCGGAGACTGGCGCCAGTACTGAAAGCTCTTGAGGGGAGGTCTGGTTATCCAGAGAGAGCTTTCGTTGCCAATCTTGAGCGGAACAGGCTGCTTGCCTATGTGAACGCAAGGGCATGTCTGTGTTGGCTACAGGACGCATGCGGCCCGCATGCGGGCCAATGACTTACTTCCAGCGCACGACCAGCTTTCCCACCAGGTCGTTGCGCGCCATCCGCTCCAATCCCTGACGCAGCTCGGCTTGGGGGAGGACCGCGTCCACGACTGGACGCAGCGCGCCGGAGCGGAACAAGGGCAGCAGGTGGCGCTCGGCGCTCTGGGTGAGGGCCATCTTCTCCTCGAGCTGGCGGCTGCGCAGCACGGTGCCCGTCACGCTCAATCGCCGAGACAGCAGCAGGCCCAGGTTCACCTCGGTGTGGGCTCCCGCGACCAGTCCCACCAGCATCATCCGGCCGCGAGGCGCCAGGGCCCGCATCGACTCCGGCACATAGTCACCGCCCACCAGGTCCAGGCACAGGTCCGCGCCGATTCCTCCTGTCGCCGCGTGCACCGCGTCCGCGAAGCGGGGAGGGGAGGACTCGCACAGCACCGTGGTCGTCACGCCCCACTCGGAGGCGCGAGCGAGCTTGGCGGCGTTGCGCCCCGTGCCCACCACACGGGCTCCCGAGGCCTTGCACAAGAGCGCCGCCGCCGAGCCCACGCCGCTGGCCACCGCGTGCACCAGCACCGTCTCGCCGGGCTTCATGCCGCCCTGGAGCACCAGCGCGTCGTACGCGGTGAGGTACACCTCCGGGAGCGCCGCCGCGTCGGTGAAGTCCATGCCTTCGGGGATGGGCAGCGCCTCGCGCTCGTGGGTGAGCAGAAGGTCCGACCAGGCCCCGCCACCCACCAGCCCCATCACCCGGTCGCCGACCTTGAAGCGATGCGTCCGAGGACCGACGGCCACCACCTCGCCCGCGTACTCCAGGCCCGGCACGTCGGGCGGCGCGTCGAGTGGGGCGGGATAGAGCCCGCGAATCTGCAGCAGGTCCGCGCGATTGAGCGCGGTGGCTCGCACGCGCACCTTCAGCTCGCCAGGGCCTGGCACGGGCTCGGGGCGGTCAGCCTCCTCGAGGACCTCGGGACCTCCGGGCTCGGTGATGCGGACGACTTTCATGGCGGCGACCTCTCTCTTGGACGCGCGGCCACGAAACGTCCTGGCCCGCGAGAGCGTCAAGGTTTATCTAATGCTGGGTTCAACATGAGTGTCGCCAACTGTCCCATCTGCAAGAAGCCGTCGCCTCCGCGTCCGGAGAACACGTCCTTTCCTTTCTGCTCCCGGCGCTGCCGCGCGGTGGACCTGGGCCGGTGGTTGGGGGAGGAGTACCGGATGCCCGACCGCCAGGCCGAGGAGTCGGAGGATGAGCTGCCCTCCGGCAGCCACCCCGAGCGTCAGCGCGAGGACGCGTGAGCGGCTTCGTCGACCTGCACTGTCATCTGCTGCCCGCGGTGGATGACGGCGCGCGCACGTTGGAGGACGCGCTGGAGATGGCTCGGGCCCTGGTCGACCTGGGCTTCTCCACCGTGGCACCCAGCCCCCATGCCCGCCCGGAGTACGCCCCCGTGGAGGTGGTGGAGGCCCGGCTGGCGGAGCTCCAGGCCGCGCTGGCTCGCGAGCGCATTGCGTTGAAGCTGGGACGCAACGCGGAGAACGTGCTGGATGATGCGTTCCTGCGAGGCCTGGGGACTCCCTCGGCGCGCATGCTGGGCGCAGGCCGGGTGGCCCTGGTGGAGCTGCCCTATACGGCGCCCGTCCCCGCGCTGCCGGACATCCTGTTCCGCATCCGCACCAAGGGCGTGGTGCCGCTCATCGCGCATCCGGAGCGTTGCATGGAGTTCGAGCGCAAGGGCCGCGCCGCCGAGGCCGTGCGCGCGGGGGCCCACCTCCAACTGGACGTGGGGGCGCTCATCGGCCGCTATGGACCCACGGCGAGGAAGCTCGCCCGGGCGTTCCTGGAGGAGGGGCTCTACGCCGTCGCCGCCACGGACCTGCACGGCCCGGTGGGGGCTCGGGACTGGGTCGGCCGCTCCCTGGACGAGCTCAAGGGGAGGGTGGGGGTGCAGGCGTACGTCCGCCTTCTTCGCGACAATCCTTTCCGCCTGCTGAGCGGCGAGTCGCTGGAGTCCGACCAGGACTGACGGTATACCCGGCCGCCGTGAAACGCGCAGTCAAGCTCTCGGCCAGCATTCTCGTCACTCTCCTCTTCCTCTGGTGGGCCTTCCGGGACACCGACTGGGGGACGCAGTTGGCCAGCATGAAGTCGGCCAACTACCTCTGGTTGGTGCCGTACTTCCTGTGCCTCGTGGCCATCCACGTGTTCCGCACGTTGCGTTGGGGCAGCCTGTTGTCGGGGATGGAGAAGATTCCCTTCCGCAAGCTGAACGAGGCCTCCGGCATCGGGTTCATGATGCTCCTGGTGCTCCCGTTCCGGCTGGGGGAGTTCGCGCGGCCCTTCCTCATCGCCCAGCGCAGCTCCATCCGTCGCAGCGCGGCGATGACGTCCGTGGTGCTGGAGCGAATCGTCGATGGCCTCTTCGTCGCCGCGTCGATGCGGGTGCTGCTCTTCTTCGTCCCGAACGAGACGCCCGAGGTCCGCTACGTCAAGCTGGGCTCGTGGCTGATGTTCGCCGTGTTCGGAGGCGGGCTGCTCTTCCTGCTCTTCGGCCTGTGGCAGCAGGAGCGCACGGTGCGCCTGGTCCGCTCGACGGTGGGCCGCTTCGCGCCGGGGCTCGCGGACAAGGTGGCGGACGTCGTGGACACCTTCGTGGGGGCCATGCGGCAGCTCCCGGACGCGAAGCAGGTGGTCCTCTTCTTCCTCTTCACCGTGGGGTACTGGGGGGTGAACGGCCTGGGGATGATGCTCCTGGCCAACGCCTTCGACTGCACGGGCGCGGCGGCGGGAAGCGCCTGCCAGCCGATGGAGCTGTCGCTCTTCCAGGCCTACGTGGTGCTGTGTGTGCTGGTGGTGGGGGTGATGATTCCCGCGGCGCCGGGCATGGTGGGAACGTTCCAGGCGGCCTGCAAGGTGGGCCTGAGCCTCTTCCTGCCGGCGGGCGTGGTGAACGCCGGCGGCCTGGCCTACGCGAACGTGATGTGGCTCGCGCAGACGGCACAGACGGTGGGCTTCGGGCTCATCCTCATGTCCATGGGACACATGTCCTTCAAGGACATCGCGGGCAAGCTGGAGAAGGAAGGCGAAGCTCCGGCGTCCACGGCTTAGTCCCCCCAGGGACTACAGCTCCTGTTCCAACCAGCGGATGATGGCCTCGCGGATGGACGAGGGGCGCTCGGCGCCCTTCGAAACCCGCGTGGGCAGGGGCGCCCACGCGAGGTGAGGCCCTCTCACGACTGGCCTTCTTCCTTGGCCGCGCCGCGCCCGTACTTGCCGAGCAGGTCATCCACGGCCTCGCGCAGGTACTCGCTCTGGTGGATGCGGGTGCGCCGCGCCAGCTCGCGCAGCTTCTGGACCTGCTCCTCCGGCACCAGCACGTGCGTGGAGACGATGTCGGCGTCGGGCCCACGTGCGTCGACGGACACCTCGGCGGCCGCCGGGGAAGGGGCAAGCTCGGGACTCAGGGTGCTGGGGTTTCCATCTTGCATCGGGGGTTCCTCCTGGCGTGGCGCTACAGGCCGCTACCGGCCTGTCCGGGCATTAGGAGGGTGGTCCGAGGACTCGTCAAAAAAACGGCCCGGGAGCCAAGGGGCATGTCTGACCCCTTTGTTATCTGTTTTCTCAGATTGGTGTGCTATTGCGCGCCCTTCTCACCTGGAGCCGACTGATGAACTTTCGTGGATTGATTGTTTCCGCTGTCGCTGTTCTTGCGTCCTCTGCCTTCGCGGATGGGGTTCGTGCCCCCCTGTCCGTGGCGACTGGCTCCGTCGTCGCGCAGTCGTGTCAGCCGAAGCCGTTCTCCCTGACGGCCATCAACGCCTCCTCCCTGGAGCCCACGCGGCTGACGTGGAACCAGGGCTCCAACTGGGGCGCGTGGCACTACATGGACACCATCTCCGCCTACGTCACCCCGGAGTGCCCCGCGACGCCCGTGACGATGCAGGCCGTGGTGGACGAGGTGTCGTGGATGCACCAGGGCATGCCGGCCTCCGAAGATGGGACGTTCACCAACCGGGCGGGTCTGTCGCAGAGTGTCTTCCTGTCCTCGAACTACTACGGCAACGGCCTTGCGGTGCTGGCGGCCATTGACGCGTTCGCGGGTGGTGGCGAGGTCCAGGCCTGGATTGCGAACCAGGAAGTGCCTTGCCACAACTGCCACGAGTTCCAGGAGTACGCGGTGCTGTACTACCCGGCGACCCGCAAGGTCATCGTGCTGCAGGGCTACACCGGCTACGATTCCTGAGTGAATCCGAAGTGAGCGCGGCGCCGGTCCCTGTTCTGGGGCCGGCGCCGTTTGTATTACATGTATCAACTCAGAGGGGCTTCGGCGTTCGCGGTGTGACGGGATTGATACGTCCGTTTGTCAGGTGGTCACGTTATTGTGATTATCCTGGAGTGACCCACCTGGAGCGGACGGATGAGTCTTCGCAATGGATTGATGGCGTTGTGTGTGGCTTGGGGTGTTGCGGGCTGTGGGGCGACGCAGCCGGAGCCGGTGACGGAGCAGGAGACGGGGGTCTCCGAGGCGGCGGCGACGGCCACGCGCATCTATGCGACGGAGGCGTCCCTGGAGTTGAGCTTCGAGACGATGGGGACCTTCGAGACGCGCAATGGCAGGCGGGTCATGGTCCTCCGGGCGACGGCCAATCGCTATCTCCAGGATGTGTTCAGCTTCATCCCGGATGATATCTACGGCGAGGCGAACGTCATCAGCGAGCGCCGGTTCGAAGTGGTGCTGGATGTGGAGAACGAGCTCAACGCGGTGTTGTCGGGCCTGCCGCTCTTTGTCGGGGTGAGCACCTTCACGGGCACGCCGACGCACTACACGGCGAAGATCGAGGTGTTCCCCCGGTTCTTCGACTTCCGTGGCTCGGAGGGGATGTGGGTCGACGAGAAGGTGGACCCGTACTTCGTGCAGACCGGGACGGGCAACGTCGTGTACCGGGGGCGGGTGGATGGGCCGCTCCAGTCGCTCGCGGTGACGGCGGCGGACGGGGTGCCGACGGTGTCGGCCTCGGGGGCGAATTCGTACCGACTGGACTGGTCCTATGTGACGGCGCATGAGGCGATGGATCCGCACACGGTGCCGCTGACCTTCACGGCGAGCCTGGTGGACGGGTCGACGGTGCAGAAGACGGCGCGGCTGGTTCCGAGGGTGACGAGCCTGGCGCTCACCACGGGGGATGCCTACGAGGTCTGGCCGACGCCGGAGTGCCAGCTGCCCGTGTACAACTGCATCCACGCGCAGCCGCAGGGGACGACGGACTACGCGGCGTGTGGGACGTTCCGGCAGGTGCAGCGTTGCTGGTACGTGAACGACATCTGTGGCGCGACGACGCCGCAGGCCCTCTCGCTGGAGCCGCGTGACGCGGCCTCGCTGGAGCCGGCGCGGTTGGCGTGGAACGTGGGGTCCAATGGGGGTGTGTGGTATGGGCTGAAGCCCATCGAGGCGTACTCCACGCCGCAGTGCCCGCAGTCGCCGCCGACGCTCCAGGGCATCTTCGAGAAGCTCCAGTGGTCCGCGGAGTACCGGGACATGCCCGGCTTCGAGAGCGGCACTGTCACCAACCGGGAGGGCCTGGCGCAGAGCGTGTTCCTGGGGAACAGCGGCTACGGCAATGGCGTCGCGCTGCTGTCGGCGCTGGACGCCTACGCGGGTGGGGGCGAGGTCCAGGCATGGTTCGCCACCAGTGAGGTGCCGTGCCACAACTGCCACGAGTTCAACCGGTTCGCGGTGCTCTACTACCCGGCCACCCGCACGGTCATCGTGCTCCAGGGGTACACGGGTTACGACTCGTGAGGTGACGCTGGGGCCCGGGTGGGAAGCGAGTCCGGCTTCCTGCCTGGGTGGGCTGGGCGCACATGGGCGGCCCCTTCGCTATACCTTCTTGGCCTTGGGCGCGCGCCTGGACGAGGGGGAGGGCTTGGGCGCAGCCCGTGGGGCCACGGCCGCCGGTTCGGTCGAGGCACCTCCCGGAGCCGCCGCGGGCGCCTGCGCCGCCAAGAGCTGCTGTCGCGCACGGGAGCTGAAGTTGGGGTTGGTCGTCCACCAGTCCAGGCCCATCTCCTGCGCCCGCTCCACCGAGCAGATGATGAGTCGGATCTGGATGGTCAGCAGCTCGACGTTCGTCAGATTGATCTTGATGTCCCCGGTGATGACGATGCCCTTGTCCAACACGCGCTCGAGGATGTCGGCCACGGAGCTGCTGCGGGTCGAGGTGGGCGGGTAGTGTCGCTGAGGGGACTCCGTCGCGCGATCATCGATTTGGGCCATGGCTCCTCGCTCCCTGTCCGCTGCGCGGCCAGCCTCACAGCGTCGTGCCGAGCGGCCCGAGGTCCAGATTCAGGTCCTCGTCCGTCAGGTGGAATTGCTTCTTCAAGGCATCCATCTGCTCCTGCAGGCGCAGGAAGGTGACGCCCAGCCTTTCAATCTGCTCCTCGCTCAGTGAGCCGCCGTCGATCCGGCGCAGCGCCTGCCTCTCCAGCAACTGGCGGATGAGCTCGACGACGGCGAGCACCAGCCGCACCAGCCCGGCCTGGACGTTCTCCTCGTCCAGCTCCAGCTTGGGCGGCTTCGTCGGCTCCAACGCCCGGGCAAGCTCCTCCACCGCCTGTGGTGCGCCCTCGACCGCCATCGTTCACCCCGTCATTCATCTCGCGTTTGGGCGGGTCCTCCTCCCGCCTCACTGCAGGTGCTGCGGAGGTTCGGAAAGGGTGCCCACCTCCAGCGCCGTCTCCACCGAGGTCAACAGCAGCCGCAGGCCCAGGTAGATGAGGTCCACGTCGGCCACCGAAATCACCAGGTCACCGCTGATGACCACGCCCTTGTTGAGCACCCGGTCCAGCAGCTCCAACACCGAGGCGCGCTCCTGCTGTGCCTCGGGTGTCTGCGCCGGTCCGTTCATCTGTTCTCACCTCCAGGGCCTGTTTCAGGAGGCGCAGGCCCTTGCCCCTTCCGCGCCTCCTTCAACGCGTCCAGGCGGTCGAGCAGCTGCGACTCCTGCTCGTCGAACTGCTCCTCCGTTATCTCGCCGCGCTCGAGCTCCCGGTACAGGTCGCTCAGGCGGGCGCGGAGGTCGGTCTGCTCCTTGGCCTGTTCGTCCTGTACGGCCTTGTGCACCGAGCGGAAGATCCACGCGATGCTCCGGACAGGGGCCATCAGGATGTCGTCCAGGATGATCAAGGCGCCCCCTGTGCTGCCTCCTCCTCCTCCTGCTCGAAGTGGATTCGCAGATGGGTGAAGTTGTACGGCGGCCAGGGGCCGGTCACGTCCACCTGGAAGTTCTCGGGCAGCGTCGCGGCCAGCTTTTCCACGGCCGCGTTGAAGGCGTTGACCTTCTTTTGTGGCACCAGCGCGGCCAGATTCACCACCTCCGACTCATTGCGCGGCTCGTTGACCAGGGTCTGGCTGGCCACGGACTTGATTCCAGCGAGCACCCTGTCGGCGGTCTCCTCACGGAAGCCGTTGAGCATGTCGACGAAGCGCTTGCCCAGCTCGATCTTCTCTTCGCGCGACGGTTCCCCCTCGCGGTAGAGGTCGTCCCGCATCGCCTCGAGCTCGGGGAAGGCGTTGACGTAGTACCCGAACGCATTGGGGTCGCTCAGCCGGATTCGAAGGCCCAGCTCCACGTTCCCGCTCACCGCACGGAGCTGCGTGAGGAAGTCATTCTCGTGCTCTGCCAGGAGGTTCCGGACCTCCCGCTCGCTGCCGGCAATGATGCCGAACGCGACCGGCAGCATCGGCGCCTGGTCCATCACGTGGCCCAGCACCTTGCTGTGGGTGCTGAGGAGTTTGCGCTCCGGCCGAAGCGTCTGCTGCTCGATATCGCTGACGATGGCCGCCAGTTGTCCGGAGGTCACCGGGTGCAGGTCTGTATCCTCGATGCCGGGAATGTCGAGGTCGAGTGAGTCGACCACCTCCATCGGAACCACCGCGTACAGGTAGCGTCCGTCTGGGGTGGACTTCTCGTGTCGAGTCTTGGCGCGTGGCATGACGTTGTCCTTTCCCATTCAAGTGGGGATTCAGACCGCGGCAGGCGCGGCCGCGGCGGCGGTGAGTCCGATGGCGTCGGCGTACTTGAGGTAGGTCTCGACCGAAGCGATCACGACGCGTGCCTCGATCGAGAGCACTTCGATGCCGACCAGCGAGACCTTCACCCAGGCATCGACCACGATTCCCTTGTCGAGGATCCGGTCGATGACGTCGCCCAACGAGGACGTCCCGGTAGAAGTTGAGACATTGGCCATGACGTATTCATCCTTTCTCTTGGAGGTGCTCCAGCTCGGCGAGGGCCGCGACGGCTGGCTTTGCCAGGTCCGCCACGAAGCCGTAGGGGGGCCACGGGCCGCTGCACATCACCTTGCCGGGGAAGTCTTTCTGGATGCGATGGAAGGTCTGCCGGAACTCGGCGAGTTTGGGGCGCTCCACCAGGAAGGCCATGGAGAGCAGCTGCCCGTCTGGGCGCGCGGCATGGTCCCAGGTGCAGCGGACGAACAGCTCAGAGAAGGCCGCCTGCGCCCGCTCCGCCAGGCGCCGGGCAGCGCGGTCCACACGTGTCTGCTGCGCGTAGAAGCGACGCCGGTTGTCCAGGTAGGCCCGTCCGCGGGTCTGGGCGTCCGCCTCGGTGGGTGCCCCTGTCTGCTCCGGGGGCTCGGCCATGTCCGACTCCTGGAACAGGATGCGCAGACCCATCTCCTCACAGCCCTCCACCTGGACCAGCGCGTCCGAGAACTGCCGCTCGTAGCGGCGCAGGAACTCCACCACCTGTTCGGGGTGATGGACGAAGCAGCCGTAGCGCATGGGCAACACCGTCCGTTGGCGGTGCAGCTGCTCGACCACCCGGGCGTACTCCAGCGCTTGCTCGATGCCGGCCGAGGAGGCCAGCTCCTCCTCCACCGGCGAGATGGCCGCTGCCAGGTTGCCGTGCTTCACCGCCATCAGCGGCGCCTGGTCCAGCCCTGGTGGCAGTGCCTCCTTCGCGGCCTGCCGTGCGTCCAGGATGCCGTACACAATGGACTTCACGGCCGCTCCTCCAGACTGGGGCAGAAGCTGTAGGGGGGCCAGGGGCCGGTCACCTCCACCGTCAACCCCTGAGGCTGGTGGCGGGCCGCGAGCCGCCGCACGTGCTGGGTGAACCGCTGCACCTGTCCGGAGCGCACCAGGAACGCGGAGTTCAGCACCATGTCGTCCTGCCGGCCCGAGAGCCCGCGATCCGCCAGGCGCAGGGGTTTCACCGAGATTGCTTCCGGGGTGAGTTCCTCGCGGATGTGGGCCGCCAGTCTCTGTCCTTCGTTGCGGCCGCGCTCGTCGAGCTCGCGCTGCAGCTTCTTCTCGTGGAAGTAGCGCGCGCCGGGAGTCTCGGGGAGGTGCTGGAGGCGCTGGCGGAACTCGGGCGCCTGCTCCAGATGCGCGCGCAGGCGCTGGGCGTTGGCGTAGACCTTGACGGCCCATTCCTCCTTGTTGGCGATGTCGTCGAGGAAGCTGGAGATCTGCTGCCGGTGGGCGTCGACCACCTCGGACAGCGCTCGTGGTGAGGAGAAGATGGCCCCGAAGCTCACCGGAAGCACCGGCGAGGACTGCATCACCTCCTCGAGCACGTGCTCGTGCCTGACGGCCCGAGGGGCCACCCACTCCAGGTCCTGGGTGTGTTCCGCGCCCTCCGGCCCCAGGAACTCCTCCATCGAGAGAGGACTGTAGATGGCGGCAAGGTTCCCCAGCTTCAGCGTCCGCACGTCGGCGGCGCCGCTGACTCCGGGAGCAGAGAATCGCTCCACCGCGCCCGCCCGCGTGAAGCCATAGACGTACAGGGCTTGCTGGCCCTTGCGCCGCCTCTGCACCTCGGGATGACCGTGGGCTCTCATGGCCGGCGTGCCCCCTTGTGACCACGGATTGCCTTGAGCAGGCTCTCGGAGGTGATGACGAGGCGCTTTCCCTTGCCGCTGATGATGTGACGCACGGCATCCCAGGCGGCCTGGTTGCACACGGCCTGGATGTCGGCGCCGGAGAAGGAGTCGCTGCGTGCGGCGAGCACGTCCAGGTCGAGGTCCTTCGCCACGGGTTTGTCGCGCAGGTGGACCTGGAAGATTTCGCGCCGCGCCTCGCGGTCCGGGAGCGGCACGTCGACGAGCAGGTCGAAGCGTCCCGGGCGCAGCAGCGCGGGGTCGAGCAGGTCCGCGCGGTTGGTGGCCGCGAGCACCAGCACGCCGGTCAGCTCCTCGATGCCATCCATCTCGGACAGGAACTGGCTGACGACCCTCTCCGTGACGCGCTCGTCCATCCCCCCGGAGGAGCGCGTCGGCACGAGCGAGTCGATCTCGTCGAAGAAGATGATGCAGGGGGCCGCCTGACGGGCCTTCTGGAAGAGCTCGCGCACCCCCTTCTCGGACTCCCCCACGAACTTGCTGAGCAGCGCCGGGCCCTTGACCGAGATGAAGTTGACCTGACTCTCGTGGGCGGCGGCCTTGGCCATCAGCGTCTTGCCGCAGCCGGGAGGGCCGCTCAGCAGCACGCCCTTGGGAGGCCGGACCTTGGCCCGCGCGAACTCCTCGGGGTACCGCAGCGGCCACTCCACCGCCTCGATGAGCCGCTGTTTGAGCTGCCCCAGTCCGCCCACGTCCTTCCAGCCCACGTCCGGGGTCTCCACGAACACCTCGCGGATCGCCGAGGGCCCCACCTCGTGCAGCGCCGCCTGGAAGTCGGCCATCGTCACCTGGACCTGCATCAGCTCGTCATAGGGAATCTCGGCCGAGGCGAAGTCGATGTGGGGAATCAGCCGGCGCAGGCAGAGCATCGCCGCCTCGCGGCACAGGGCCTGGAGGTCTGCGCCGACGAAGCCATGTGTCACGGCCGCCAGATGGTCCAGGTCCACGTCCTCCGCCAGCGGCATGCCCCGGCTGTGGATGGCGAGGATTTCATTGCGCGCCGTGCGGTCCGGGATGGAGATGGCGATCTCCCGGTCGAACCGCCCTGGGCGGCGCAGCGCCGGGTCCAGCACGTTGGGGATGTTGGTGGCGGCCAGCACGATGACGTGCCGGCGTTGGGCCAGGCCATCCATCAGCGACAGCAGCTGCGCGACCACGCGCTTCTCCACCTCGCCCTGCACGTTCTCGCGCCGGGGCGCGATGGCGTCTATCTCGTCCACGAAGATGATGGCCGGGGCCTTGCGCTGGGCCTCGTCGAAGATCTGCCGGAGGTGGGCCTCACTCTCTCCGTAGAACTTGTGCATGATCTCAGGGCCGGTGATGGTGAAGAACGCCGCCGCCGTCTCGTTGGCCACCGCCCGGGCGATCAGCGTCTTGCCGCAGCCCGGCGGGCCATACAGCAGCACCCCCTTGGGCGCGTCGATGCCGAGCCGCTCGAACACCTCCGGATACCGCAGCGGCAGCTCCACGATCTCCCGGATGCGGCCCAGCTCCCGCTTCAGCCCACCCACGTCCTCGTAGCTGACGGCGCGCGCCCGCTCGTGCGCCACCTTCTCCTTCTCCGGCGCCTTGGCGACCTCCAGCGAGGTGTTGGGCTGAATCACCACCGCCCCCACGGGAGCGGTCTCGACGACGCGGAAGTCAGCCGTGCGGCTGCCGAACAGCAGCGCCCGGACCCGGTCTCCCTTCACCACCGGCAGTCCATCCAGCAGCGTGCCGATGTAGGCCAGGTCACGCTGCGTGGGGGTGAACTCCAGGGGCGCCAGCACGACCTTCTCGGCGTGTCGGGCAGGGGCCAGGGTCAACTTCACGGGCTCGTCCAACTGCACCCCGGTGTTGGCCCGCGTCACCCCGTCAATCTGGAGGATTCCTCGCCCCCGGACGTCCGGGTAGGCGGGCATCACCCTAGCCGCGCTGCGGCGCTTGCCGGACAGCGTGACGATGTCGCCGATCTGCGCCCCCAGCCGCTGCATGTCGGCGGGGTCCATGCGCGCGAGGCCTCGGCCCAGGTCCTTGCCGAGGGCCTCGGCGGCACGCAGCGTCCGCGGATGTTCCCGTGTCGCCACGCTCACGAGCGGCTCTCCTCCTGGGCGGTGAGGCGGATCTCGAGCACGCCGTTGCGGCAGAGGGTGTGCATCTGCTGGCGGGTGGAGCGCCTGGGGAGCAGGACCTCCTTGTGGTACTTGAGCGCCCCATGCTCGGCGTGCAGGGTCAGGATGTCTTCGCGGAGCTCCAGCGTGATGTCCTTGCGGTCGACACCTGGCAGCTCGGCCACCACCAGCACGTCCGGCCCCTCTTCGAAGACATCCACCAGGGGCTCTCGGATGGGGTGGACGACCGCCTTGCCGGTCTGGTGGTCCTGGCGGATGTTCCCGAAGGGCTCCACGCGCGGGATGCTGCTCGGTTGACCGGGTGTGCCTCCCCCGAACCGCACGTTGAAGCCATACACGCCCCTGAGCCCCTGGTCGGAGGCTCCGAACTCTCCGGAGCGTTGGAGCTGTTCGCCCTTCTCCGCGAGCTCCGCCAGTTTCGTGACGAGGGTGGTGATTCCTTCGAGGAACCCTCCACCGCTGATGCCGGTCTTCTCTGTCATTGATTCACCTGCCGTGATTCAACGCTGTGGCATCCCCCCCGCCATGCCCAGCGGCAAGACTCGAGCGCGGGGATTCCGCCCGCCCCACGCCCAGCGAGGAGCGGCACGGAGAGGGGCCGGCTGGTGATGCCTGGTCGGCGGGTATCGGCGCATCGCCTGAGGGGGCTCGGCAGTCATGGCGACCCCCTGCCCATCGCCCGGGAGGTGGCATATCGACCTTGGGAGGGACGGGGCCGCCTCACCTCCCTGAACTTCGCCGCCTGTCGTGTCTACGTTCTCCATGGACAACGCATGCGCGTCCGGTGCGCGTATGCGTCAGCGGTGTGAGCACCCATGGCCTTGGTCAAAGGAAACGCGAACGAGGGGAACACGCGCAAGCGCGCCCAGCAAGAGACGTTCCCCCAGGATGGACAGGCGCAGGAGATGGAACGGTTCCACTCGCAACGCGAGGCGCTCATCGCCGACGTTGCGCAGTCCGGAGCGAGGCTCCTCACGGTCGCGGCCAGGCGGTTGCCGACCGTGCTGACGCGGCCCGTGCTCGAGGGGGGAAGCCGCATTCTCCAGGACACGGCCCTCTACCTCCAGGAAGGGTCGATGGAGGAGTGGCTCCACGACGCTCAAAAAAAGCTGAAGGAGAGGCCGGGGAGCTCCATCCTCGGGCTCCTGGGCATTGGACTGCTCGCCGGGCGGCTGCTCCGCAAGATGGCGGAGAAGGGGGGCAAGAAGGGCGGGGCCGAGGCCTTCCGAGAACACGTGCGCGAGAGCATGTTCCTGGCGACCCACGGTGGAGTGGGGCGGCCCCCTGCCGCCACACGTCAGCGGTTGATGAGGGGTGGCGCGGGTGGATCGTCGACGCAGGGAGGAGTGGCCGAGGGCTTCAAGGAGCGATTGCGCGAAGGCATGTCCATGGCGACCCATGGTGGTGGAGTGGGGCGGCCCCCGGCCGCGACGCGCCTGCGCCTGCAGAAAGCTGGAGGGCCGAAGCAGGGGCCGCCACGCAAGCGCGACGTGGACGTGAAGGAGCGAGAGCCGCGAGAGCCCGCGGTGAGGGCGAAGGAAGTGGCGCGAGACGTCGCCGAGGGCACCCAGGACGCAACACGCGCCTTTGACGAGGTCACCAAGCGCGCCCAGGGGGCAACACGCTCGTTCGCGGAGGCGACCCGGGGGGCGGCGCGCGAGGGCGGCAAGGTTGCGAGCGGCGCACGCAAGGCGATGAAGGACACAACGCGCGAGGTCGCTCGAGGGGCCGCGAAGCCAGGGGGGAAGAAGTCGCCGCCCAGCACCGAGGCCACGTCCACGAAGGCGCCCGCGCAAGAGTCGGGCGGCTACCTCGGCATGGGGGCCTTCCCCGTCCGGCTGCCGGGGAGTCTTGCGAAGGCCCATGGCACCCAGAGCGGCCTCAAGATCGCGAGCGTGGAGCCGGATGGCCCGGCCGAGGAGGCGGGGCTGCATCCGGGTGACACGCTGCTCACGCTCGAGGGTCAGCCCTTGCGAGAGGTGGATGACCTGGTCGCGCGGCTGCCTCCGGAAAGTGTGGGCCAGACCGTGCACGCCAAGGTGCTGCGCGCCGGGGCTGCCAGGGACATCGACCTCACCGTTGGCGCGCACCCCTGAGCCGGGTGTCGCGAGCGCTCATGCGGCTCACGATGGCTTGACGGAGTCGGAGGAGGAGGTGCGGGGCCTGCGCCGGGCATCTCGGGGGCGTTCGCCGTGCGCCTCGGACTTCGTGGAGGCCGCCTCACGGGTCTGGGGTTTTCCGCCGCGGGCGTGGGCCTTGCTGCGTGTCCGTGCCTCCTTCTGGGGCTGGCGCGTGCTGGGCTCGGAGGGTGTGTGGCGTTCACCGGAAGTGGGGATGGGCAGGAGCGCTGCCGCGAGCACCCCCACCGTGAGGGCGCTGAGGCCCAGCGGCACCGCGTGTTCCTTGAGCTGATGCCTGGCCCAGCGCTGGGCCACGCGCGCGCCGACGCTGACTTTCCAAGAAGGGCGTATCTGCTTCCTCATGCTCGAGCTGGCACCGCGTGCTCTCCGAGTCATGGAACGGGCCTTCTCTGTCATGGAGCGGGCCTTCTCTTCTGTACCTGTACCGGCATCCGACCCGCGACCCCATGGGATCAGGCGGCGCAGACCCGTCCGTCTGCCCGCGGCGTCGGTCTTTCGTGTCACGTCTGCATCGGTCGGCCTCGGCTGCTCTTGCATGACCCACACCTCCTCATCGACGGCAGCGCTCGAGGCACACGGTTCGTTGTGTCCCGTCACCGTCCTGGTCCCGATGCATGGACGACTTCCGCCTTCATCTAGGGTTAGGGTCAGGCGTGGTCTATCGCAATGGCCCGCAGGCGAGCGGGGCGGCGCGGGCGTGGCTACACGCAGCCCGATTCGCTGACCTGGGAACGGAGGAGCGGCGCCGTGAGGAGCAGCGTCAGGCCGATGCGCTCTTGGAGCAGAGGCAGCAATGGCAGCGGACCCATCCAAGTCCAGGTCTCTCCGCGTCGGCGGCCCGACAGGAGGCCGGAGGCTGTCCAGCTGATCGCGTCGAGCGCCCGGGTAGACCTGACCTCAAACTCTTGGGGGGCGCGGAGCGTGGTCAAGGAGCTCAGCCATTGCTTGCGCCCGGTAGTGCCTGACACTGGCGGTCCTGCTCCAGGTCGAGCAGAACCTGGGCTCCCGTTTGAGCTTCCCGGGCCGGGTCACTCGGTCCGGGCGGTGGAAACAGGCATAGGAGGGCAGGGCGGCGTTGGGATGGCTTGGGGGCGAGGGGGGCTGTACGCCTGCTGAACAGCCCGGTGGGGTGGCGTTTCAGCGACCCTCGGCTACACGCGCCTCGTGGGTAGCCACCTCATACCCACTCTCGTGGCCATCCGCGGACACGCGTGGACAACAAAAAGCCCCCGGAATCTTGACGATTCCGAGGGCTCTTATGTGGCCAGGGTCAGACTTGAACTGACTACCTGCGGATTATGAGACCGCCGCTCTAACCAGGTGAGCTACCTGGCCGTGAAGTACCGGCCCCCTATACCGGGTGCGACGCGTCACTGCAAGGACTTCGACACGAAGTCGTCGAACAGGACGAAGTCGTCGAACAGGTTCGGTGTTGGCGGGAGGACGGGGCGGGGGCGACGCCGTATCTCGTGGGGGGACGCGGGGATGAGCATCACGAGCAGGGGCGGCCTCCACTCCATGTGAAAAGCAGGGCCTCTCAGCCACAGGTCTCGGGTTCAGATGGGCCAGGGGGCATCCGGCCAGTGACACAGGCCCTTCGCATCCTTCTTGATGGGGGGGGGCTGCGGTCCTTCAGGAGGGGCGCGGGGACATCATCGACGAGGGCCTTGTGTAGGCAACGACGATGGCGCCGAGAACGGGGCAGGGCCCGGCGCCCATCGACACGCCGACGGTCGCTGTCTGCGGCGAGCCGCAGAGCGGCCCTGGCCTGACCGGCGACGAGAGTTGCTCGGGTGGGGGGCCCTGTTCGCGCCGATGTCCACCACGGTTCCGCCCTCTGTTGCTGGAGTATTCGCTCACCCAGTTCATTCATGAGGTAGAGCGGCACCCGCGCTGATTGGGGCGCGTCATCGTCACCTTGGCGCGAGAGTTGTTGGGACGGCTGCGTTCTGGATGCAGGAGACTGCATCCGAAGCCAGGACAAGCGCCACCAGGAGGTCCTCGTGGCGCTTGTCCTGGCGAGCCTCTCTCGTTGTGAGCCGAATGCGTCATCGGCGAGCAGAAAAGCGTCTCTGCCTTCCTGATGACTGCTGCGCTTAGTACATCTTCAGGTCGTACTTCGGAGTGGCGGTCCAGTCGCTCCCGGCGGGCATACCACGCATGTCTGTTACCTTGATTGCGTAGACGTTGTTTGCCTGGGCGTTGGTTGAGACCCGGTACTTGTCACACAACGAGATGGGCTGACTGCAAATACGGCTCTGAGTGCTGCCGAGCAGCGTCCCCAGCGTGCGGGTGGCATAGTTGTACGAATAGAGGTCAAGCCGCATCGCGGGGCCATTGCGCAGATTGTAGGTCTCCACGGTCAGCAACTGAGCGGCCGGCACGAAGACGATGACCCAGTCGATGTCGCCCTGGCGGTGGAACGAGTGATTGAGCTGGGGCGAGCCGGGGTAGGATGAGGCGGTAGCGTGCGTGTTGTCGCTCTCATATGCATCCGCGGGCGCCAGCAGGCAATTGACGGGGGGGCCGAACCCATCGTCGATACAGACGTTGCCCACACAGTTGCAGCCAGAGAGACAGTCCGCCCCTGTGCTGCAGGCTCGCACGGGAGATAGTTCGCAGAGCTCCGGCGGGGTAGGGGGGCCAAAGTCGTCTGGCTCGCAGTGGCCAGCCAGGCATTGGCATCCGGACGCGCAATCCAGGCCGGTCACGCATGGGCGGTCCCCGAGTCCTGCTTCCTGGGTCATCAACTCGGGTGAGAGCGTCGTTTCTTCCTGCGTTACGTTGCCGCAACCCACTGCGACCAACAGCAGCGCTGCCGCAATCCAATGCATGTTCATTGCTGAACTTCCTCCGGGTGGGCCTCTCGGGGCGCTTTATCGCGCAGTCATGGAGTTGTTTTCACCCGGTGTGAATCGTGCATTGAGTGGAAGGGTCTGGCAATATGCATTCGTTGTTGAGCTGCATGTCCTGGGTTATTGGAAGATGAGGCTGGCATGCTTTGCTCGAAAGGGAAGGGTTGAGAGGGGTGCTGGCTCTGCGATACGAAAGACAGGCATATCGTCTTCGGGCTGTAGGGGCGGATCCAATCTCACCTCACTCTTGGTCGAAATAATGTGACATTGTGATGGGCGTTTGGGCGGACGACGGGTTTGAGGTAGCGTTAGAGTTGTTGACGTAGCGCTCGATGTGCGGCGGTGCCCACGACGCCCGCGTCCCGCGCCTGGGCCTCCACCCGGTAGAGCTTCAGGATGAAGTCCATCGCCTCCCGGGCTTCAGGCGCGGTGGGCAGTGCCTCGAAGAAGCGACGACGCAGGTGGGCCCCGTGCGCCTCAATCCCACTCCCAACCTCACCCCGCTTCTGCAGGAAGTGCGGTCCGTCGGCTGAACCCTCTCACGCGACAACGACCTTGACGCTCACCGCAGGACCGGGCAGGCCGACGGAGGCCGCCCCGCGCCTGGGGGCCAAGAAAGTCCTTGGTCTGGGCCTGGGAATCCACGCCGTTATGCGGGGCCGCACAGTGCGCGAATCCACTCAACCGTGGAGATGGCCTCGGTTCAGGACCCGCCTTTCTGCAAATACTCGAGGTTGAGCTTCATGACGTCCAGTGCGTCCTCGTTTTTCTCCGCGGCCACGGCTTTGCGCAGGTGAGGTATTGCCGCCGCATCTCCGAGCTCTCGCAAGGAGCTGGAAGCCTGCTCCCGGACCGTGGCTGATGTGTCCTTCAGCGCCAGGGTCAGCGCATCCAGGAGGAGCTTCTTGGTGGGCGCGGTCAGCTTTCGCTCCCGGACGAAGGACGAGGGCCCCAGGACCGCGGCGGCGCGTACTGGCTCGGCCTTGTCTTGGAAGAGGGGGACGACGGGCTCGACAGCCGCGGGACCGCCCAGCGCCCAAGCGGTGATGACGGCGTGGAGCCGGATTTCCTTCTTCGCGCTTCCAAGGTGACGCACGACGGCCGGGAAGGCGCGGAAGTCCACAAAGTACCGCTCCGAGATGGCACCCAATGCTTCGAGGGCCTTCTCCACGACCTTGGGGTCCTCATCCGCCAGGGCCGCCGTCAACTCATGGGTGGTTCTGGGATCCTTGAGCCACGCATCGAGTTCGGTTGAGACCTCATCCAGCGCCGCCTTGTCGATGAGTGATGCGGCTTTTCGCCGGGTGGCCGCATCCTTGGCCTTGAGCTGTTTCAGGGGCCCCTCGAGTTGCTTCTTCAGGATCCCTTGGACAGGGAAGAGCGCTTCGAAGGAGTCCTGCAGAGTGGGGGCCAATTCGGGGCCATAGGCTTCCTTCAGCAGAAGATCTCGCGCCTTCCATGCCTCGCCATCCTCGAGGAGCTTCTTCGCCTGCCCAAGAATCTTTGACGCTGCCATGCGCACCTCTACGCCGCCGAGTTGGTCGTTGCCGGGGACTCTATCTCGGCAGGGTGATGACGTTCTGTTCCAGTGCCGTTCGGGTGGCGCTGGTGCTCATGGGCCGGCGGACGGGATCACCGTTGTCACGGTAGGCATGCCAGTAGCCACCGTTGTTCACTCGTTTCTTGTTGAGGAGAGAGCCTCGAGGAATGCCAGGAATTTGACCCTTCGAGATGCGGAAGAGCGCCGACCCCTCGATGTTGCGCGCCTTCCGTCGGCTGGAGAGACCTGTCGCGATGACGCGCATATTGTCGAAGCTCCCGGGGGCCTTGTTGTTGCGGTGGTCGCTCAATCGGGCATGGGGATGCTGCTCGGTAATGCCCACGTAGACGATCTTGGGCGGTTCGCCCTGGGTGAGCACGTAGACGCTCCAGCCGCTGGTCTTGGCGCCGCACGCGAGCCCGAAGGGATCCTCCCAGCTCAGCGGGTTCGGGGCGTAGCGGAAGAGGTGAGGGCCTCCCAGATAGCCAATGGGATCCGGGGAGATGAACTGGCCGGCCGCGGGGTCGTAATAGCGGAAGCGGTTGTAATGGAGTCTGGTCTCCTCATCCCAGAACTGCCCCGGGAGCCTCAGCCGGGGAGCTTGGGCGCTGCCCTGCTGCCGGACCAGCGTCCCCCTGGGCGTGATCCGCCTCAGTGGACACCAAGGAAGAGGCAGGTACGGTGTCCGACATGACGGAAGCGAAGAAGCCGAGACGGCCCCGGCGTAGCTACACGGAGGAGTTCAAGGCCGGGGCCGTGAGGCTGGTGCTGGAGGAAGGAAAGACGACGTCTCAGGTGGCAAGGGACCTGGACTTGACGCTGTCGGCACTGAGGATGTGGGTGGACCAGGCCCGGGCGGACAAAGGCCAGGGCAAGCCAGGGGCGCTGACGAGTGCGGAGCGGCAGGAGCTCACGAAGCTGCGCAAGCAGGTGCGCGAGCTGGAAATGGAGCGGACGCTGCTAAAAAAATGGGTGGCCTACACCGCGAAGGAGAACGGGTGAAGTTCGAGTTCATCCGTGCGGAGCAGGCCCACTTCTCCGTCAGTTGGCTGTGCCGCATGCTGGAGGTGTCGCGTTCTGGCTTCTACGCATGGAGCCGGAGACCGAAGAGTGCGCGACAGAGGGAGGACTCCCGGCTGAAGGTGCTGGTGTATGAGGCCCACCAGAAGGGCCGCTGTACCTACGGAAGCCCGCGGATCCACCGTGCCCTGCACAACCAAGGAGTCCGCGTCGGCCGCAACCGTGTCATCCGTCTCATGCGCGAGGAGAAGTTGGTGGGCCGAATGCGTCGACGCTACCGCGGCACGACGATGAGCGACCACCAGCAGCCGGTGGCGGGCAATCTGCTCGACAGGCGGTTCACCGCGCACCGCGCGAATGAGCGCTGGGTGGGAGACACCACGGAGCTGTCCATCCCCGGAGGCAGGCTCTTCCTGGCGGCCATCATCGACCTCTATTCACGCTTCGTCGTGGGTTGGGCTCTCAGCGCGGTGAACGACAGGCACTTGACGCTCAAGGCGCTCGACATGGCGCTGCGCCGTCGATGCCCGGCCGCAGGTCTCTTGCACCACACCGACCAGGGGAGCACGTACGCGAGTGAGGACTACCAACGCGTCCTCGAGCGACACGGCATCGTCTGCAGCATGAGCCGACGCGGCAATTGCTACGACAACGCAGCCATGGAGAGTTGGTTCAGCACGCTCAAGAATGAGTTGGGAGAGGTTTTCGAGAGCCCCAATGCCGCGAAGGTAAAGCTGTTCGACTACATCGAGGTCTTCTACAACCAGCAACGCATGCACTCGGCAATCGGCTATGCTGCGCCGGCCGAGTTCGAACGGGCAGCGGCATAGTCAACCTGTCCACCGAATCGGATCACGCCCACCCACGCGTCATACTCCCCCCACCAGACCTGCTGCCCGTTCTCGTCGAGCAGCTCATGGGGGATGCCCATGTCGGACACGACGACGTGGCGAAGCTGTCCGTCTTCCCAGAGCGCGTGAGGCCAGAAGCAGTCGATGGCGTAGTCCACCACCCCGTGAGGCCCGTGTTCACTGAGCAGGTCGTTGCCCGCCCAGTAGAAGAGGGTCCGCTGTCCGTTGTGCTCCTTGAAGACGCGGCGGCCCAACCCGTCATAGCCGTACGTCGTCACCCCTCCGTCCGGGTGTTCCACCCGGATGAGCTGATCCCGGGCGTCCCAGAAGTAGGAGGTCTGCGTCTCTCCGTCGATGACCGCGAGGAGGTTGCCGTTGGGTGAGCGTTCTCAGGTTGGCCGCTGCCTCCCAGTTCAACACTGCTTTGTTCAGCGTTCCTTGCTTCTCCTGGCAGAGGCCGAGCCATTCGAGTGCCCGAGCCTTGCCTTCGGGATCCAGCATGCGCGCCGCAATCTGGTCCAGGCCCTCGAAGTAGCGCTCGGCCTCGGCGTAGCGCTTGCGCTCAAAGGCGACTTCGCCCAAACACTTCACCACGATGGCCAGGACCACGGGAGCCTTGGAGGCCACCGCTGGGACCAGCGCGCACTCGTACCAGTGCAAGGCTTGTTCGGTCGCCCCCGAGCGGCGGAACGCGTCCCCAATGCCTTGCATGACCAGCGCCTGCATCGAGTGGTTCTCCGTCTGCTGATAGTAGCCCAGCAGCACCTTGTACTTCTCGGCGGCCTCGGTGAACTGGCCCTGTGAGTAGTTGAGGGCGGCCAATGACAACAGCGCCTGCATGCGATCCGCCAGGGGCCGCTCTGGATCCGCCATCTCTTGCTGAAAGCTGGCCTGAACGGCGCTGGGGCCGAGGTCGATGTAGAGCGGGCGCACGCGCGGCCATCGAGGCGCCTCCTGAGGCGCTCCCGCCCTGGGAGGGGGCTGCCGGAAGATGAGACGCAGTCCCTTCATCCAGGGCTGGATGCTTTTCTTCGGAACAAAGGATGAGACGAGGGCTTCATACCCGGCGCAGATCCGCAATCTGCTCGGGAACCATCGCCCATATCAGCCGATGGCCACCTTCAAAGGGGAACAGCGTGCGTGCGAAGGAGATGGCATCGTGGAGTCGCTCCAGGGCTGGGCGGGATGGGGACTGGAGTTCCAGGGGGAATGGCGCCATGGGTGACTTCCCGGCCTCGACGAGTGCTTGAGAAGCGAGCTTGTGCTGCTCCTGGAGCTGCTTGATGGCTTCGTCAACGAAAGCGCGTGGCTCATGGAACGAATGCCCGAAAAGGAGGAAGACATCTACGTCCGAGGACTGCTCCAGGTCGCGCAGCACCTTGAGGAAGATGGCCGTGTCGTTCTCGGTGCACGAGGCCAGCAGCATCAGGTCCTCGCGCTGCTCGATGAACTCCTCGAGGCGCTGGTGGACCTCCTGAAGAATCCTTCGCATGGCCCTGACGTCCCCCCGGCAATGAGTCTCCTGCTCGGCGGCGGAACGCTACTGTGCCAGGGATTTCCGCTCAATGACATCAAGCCTGATGTGGCCCTGAGGGAGCACCCGTTCCGCGGTCCTCGGTGCATCGAGACCGCATGTCATTCGGACCATGCAGGGCGGAGTGTTCAATAGGCAACCAAAAGACGTCGAGGCCCAGGGACGAGCACCCCTCCACCAGTCCGGGCGATGTCTGGGTTTGGGGCATCGCCTGCCGGCATTCTCCTCGGGACAGCCCCTCCCGGACGGATGCACCAGGTGGTCGCATCCACTGTGCACTTGGTGGGCCCGCCGCTTTCACCAGGCGAGCTTCCTGTCCTTGATGTGAAGGCGCCCGATGCGAGGTGCGCCGAAGCGCTGGAGAGCCTTCGAGACGAAGTCGTCGAGTCGGCTCGATATGGGCGGAAGGACGCGCCCACCGTCCGGTTTCAAGCGGCCAGCTCGCGAGGGCAACACGCGAGCCGTCAGGACCCAAATGCGGCAGGAGCCCGCTACATGCAGCTCGCGCAGAAGAGCCGGCCCTGTTTGCGTCCGCCTCGGACGCCGCGGCGCAGGCCCTTCACGACCTTCTTGAGCCCGTCCGCGACATCGCTCCAGGAAGGCATCGGGAATCCACCGATGAGCACGTTCGGGTGGCCCAAGACGATGGCGCCAAAGTCCGGGACGAGCCCTGGGTCCTTGCCCACCATCATGCCCATGGCCATGGCCGCGGCATCCGCGGCGAGCTGCGCGGCGGCCACTCCGGCTCCGATGGCCTGACCCGCCGCGGCCGCGGAGCTGGCGGCCGCCGCATTGGCGTCATCGGCGGCAGCGGCCGCTGCGGCCTCCGCGCTCGAGTTCGCCGAGTCCATGGCGGCTGTCGCCACGCCGAGCGCCCCCGCGACCATGCCGGCGCCCGCCATCACCTTGCCCGCCACCGCCATCACCTTCTGCATCTTCGACATGGCCCCGCCCCCCGCCGAGGGGGTGCAGTGTTTGGTGATGTCCCCCATGCGCGCGGCCCGGGAGCCGCCGATGAAGA
The DNA here is from genome assembly GCF_037414475.1 of Myxococcus stipitatus. Next base: position 8,567,782 of record NZ_CP147913.1, read on the forward strand.
CCTTGCTGGAGCCCGTGAAGATCTCCAGCGGAGGCATGAAGCTGCCGCACGTCACCGCCAGCCCCACGTCCCCCGCGCGCGCCGCGGGCAACCCGTTGATGAGCACGGACACGCAGCCGCTGAGCATCACCGCGCCCAGGCTGGGCAACGGAATGGGAGGCGCCGGAGGAATGAGGCTCGGCGGATGGGCGTGCGGATGCGGCAGCCCGACATGCAGCGCGGTGAGCGTGGCGGCCGGCAGCGCGGGAAAGAGGGCGGCGAGCGGCGCCGTCGCCAGGGCGAAGCCGGTGTTGAGCAGCTCCACCGGCGCGTTGATGACCCCCAGCACTCCACCCAGCACCTGATTGACGGCGCCCACCGTGCCCTGGTGCGCGGGAGGCGCCTGGCGGAAGGGGTCTGTCGTCCGGTTGACGACGCTGGCGAACGAGTCGACCGCGACGTTCTCACCCGTGGGCTGGATGAGGGGAGGCACCGGCGCGGGCGGTCTGTCCGCCTGACGCGCGCCATGGGCCGAGGTGGATCCTGGAGTAGCGCTCACGCGAGATTCTCCCGAGGCAATCCCTGCAACTCTTTCTTGCACGCCCGCTGCTCAATCACCATCCCCGCCTCCCCATAGACTTTCTCCAGACGCTCGAGCACCGAACGAAGCCGCACGTTGTACTCCACGGAGCGGCAGAACGCCGCCGCGTCCTTCCACGCCACCACGGCCTTGCCCAAGTCCTTGCGCAGATGGCGTGAGATGCCGATCTTCTCCATCGCATCCGCCTTGGGATAGGGATTGAGAGCCTTCATGGCGACGCGATCCGTGATGTCGAAGTATCCTTCGGCGTCCGTGTACTGCTTCAGCTCCAGACTCACATCCCCCGCCGCCATGGAGAGGTTGATGAGGACCGGCAGGGCCAGGGTATTCACCGCCACCGCGAGCCCCTGCTGATACCGCTCCTTGGCCTGCTCGAACCTGCCCACGGCGCGCAAGACATCCCCCGCGCCTTGCAAGCAGAGGGCTTGCATCTCCTTCTGCCCCTGCTCGGCGTAGTACGCGTGGAGCAAGGCATACTTCTCCGCCGCCGCTGGATAGCGCTTGTATGAGAAGTCCAATGCGGCCAATTGAAGCAGCGCCTGCATCCGCTCGGGGACGGGCGTCGCGGGGTCCACCGCGTCCTGGGCCAGGCTGTCCGTCAAGGCCGCCGTGCTGAGGTCGGGCTCGTAGACGAGCGCCCCTGTCACCCCGAGCTTTCGCAGTGCGGGCACGAGGAAGGGCGCCTCGCGGTCATCCCGCACGACGATGCGCAGCGAGCGCATCCACGGCTGGAAGCCGTCGTGAGGCAACAATTGACCCACCAGCTGCGAGTAGCTCACGCGGTCTTCAATCTTGAGGGGCATCATTGCCCACACGAGCCGGTGATCTCCGTCCGGGGGAAGCAGACCCCGCATGTGCTCGATGGCGGCCCGCAGGCGCGCTGCGGGGGACTGGCGCATGTCCTGGCATCCCGTCGGAAGAGGGGCCCAGCGCTCGTCGCCTTTCTCCTGACGCGCGAGGTTGGCTGCCTCCAGCTGGGCTTCCAGGTTGGCCACCAGGGCCGTGACGTACTGCGCCGCGGTCTGGGCTTCGTGGGCGAAGAGGAGGAAGAGGTCCGACGGGGTCTCTTGATCGAGCCCCTGAAGCGTCTTGAGGACCCACGCGGCTTCCCCCTCGGTGCTGCCCACCACGAGCAGCAAGTGGTCGCGTTGGTCGACAAAGCCGCTGAGCGTGTCCTGAAGTTCCTGGAGCTTGCGCCGCATGGCGTTGGTGAGTGTAACCGGTCTGTGTGACATCCGGCGAGCGATTCAATCGAACCGTCTTCCTGTCCATGAGCGTCATGCGATATGACTGCCCGCCAGGAAGAATCTCGACTTCCAGGGGGAGGCCACGTGTCGGACTCAGACGACGTGCTGCACCACGTCCAGCAATCTGCGCAGGTGGCGAGAGACACCGGCCAGGTGGTGCAGCAGGCTCGCGAGGGGAATGTTCCCATCCAACAGGTCCGTCAGCCGTTGGAGAATGCCCTGTCGCAGATTCCCCAGGTCCAGAACGCGGTGCAGCAGGCGCGGCGCGTCGAACAGGCCGCCAATCAGGTCTCAGGTGTGGCCAATCAAGTCCTGGGAGCCGCGGGCGCTGGAGGGGCGTTGGGTGCCCTGTCTGGACTGGTCAACGCCATCGCAGGCGAATCTCCGCTGGACAAGGTGCGCTTCTCCTTCACGTCGAGCGCGGACCCGTCGGGCGCGTGGCGAGTGGTGGAGTTGCACGCGAAGGAAGGACTGTCGGAGCTCTACACCTGCACGGTGGACCTGGCGAACGAGCACCTGGGAGCGGACGTGGACGGGATGTTGGGCTCGTCGGCGGAGGTGCTCATCTCGCACGATGATGGAGTGCGGCGGTTGTGTGGAATTGTCCACCGGGTGGAGCACACGGGGACGCAGGCGGGGCACCTGCTGGCGAGAGCGCATGTAGCGCCGGCGCTGTGGGCGCTGTCGCAGCGCAAGGACAACCGCATCTTCCAGGAGAAGAAGGTGCCGGAGATATTGGAGGCGGTGCTGAAGGAGGGGTTGGGGCCCTTTGAGAGGCCATTCCGAATCGAGCTGAACCGGGAGTACCTGCCAAGAGAGTACTGCGTGCAGTACCAGGAGACGGACCTGGACTTCGTGCTGAGGCTGATGGAGGAGGAGGGAATCTTCTTCTACTTCGACCACTCGGGAGAGAAGGAGGAGCTCGTCCTGCAGGAGGAGAATGAGCAGTGCCCGTCGTGTGAGGCGGTGAAGGGGACGCCGATAACGGTGAGGGGGCCTGAGGCGGGGACGGCGGCGGACGAGTGTTTGCGGACGTTCGACTACTCGCAGCAGCTGCACACGACGAGCGTGGTGGTGAGGGACTTCAACTGGACGCACCCGGACTACGACTTGACGAGAGAGTCGAGAGCGGAGGACGTGCAGGGGAGGGAAAGAGAGTCGTACGAGTACCCGGCGCCGCTGCTGGGGCCGTATGACAAGGGGGAGAAGAAGTACAAGTACGAGCCGGCGCAGAAGCAGGAGCAGCTGCGGCGGCAGGCGCTGCACGCAGAAGGAAAGCGTGGACGGGGCGTGGGGTACGTGACGGGATTCACGCCGGGGTACATGTTCGAGCTGACGGGCCACGGGCACTCGGCGTTGGACCAGTGGTACCTGCTGACACACGTGGAGCACCACGGGAGGGCGCCGGAGGAGCTGACGGACGACTCGAACGCGAGGAGGGCGGAGGGCGAGGTGTCGGAGCGCTACCGCAACAGCTTCGAGTGCATCCCGCTGGACGTGTCATTCCGAGCGCAGCGGAGGCGAGCGCGAGCGCGAATGGCGGGGATGCAGACGGCGACGGTGGTAGGCCCGGCGAGCGAGGAGATACACACGGACGAGCACGGGCGAATCAAGGTGCAGTTCCACTGGGACCGGCAGGGGAAGAAGGACGAGAAGAGCTCGTGCTTTTTGCGAGTGGTGCAGGCGTGGGCGGGGCTGGGGTGGGGCTTCGTGTTCCTGCCGCGAATCGGGATGGAGGTGCTGGTGGACTTCCTGGAGGGAGACCCGGACCGGCCGATAGTGGTGGGGACCGTCTACAACGGGAAGAACACGCCGCCGTACGCGCTGCCGGAGCACAAGACGCGGAGTACGATTCGGACGTCGAGCTCGAAGGACAGCGATGGATTCAACGAGCTGAGATTCGAGGACGCGAAGGACGCGGAAGAAATCTTCGTGCACGCGCAGAAGGACTTCAACGAGGTGGTGCTGAACAACCACAGCACGACGGTGAAGGCGAACCAGACGAACACGGTGGATGGTTCGCAGACGGAGACGGTGGGAGGGGACCAGGGGATGACGGTGCACGGCAAGCGCACCAAGACGGTGGACAAGGACGAGACGACGACGGTGCACGGCAAGCGCACCGAGACGGTGGACAAGGACGAGACCATCACCATCACGGGAGCGCGCACCGAGGAGGTGACGGGGCAGGAGAAGCTCACGCTCAAGGCAGGGCGCGACGCGACGGTGAACACGCTGGAGAAGCTCACCGTCACGGGCAAGCGCCAGGAGACCATCGGCGGGAACGACACGCTGGAGGTCACCGGGGACAAGGCCCAGCACGCGACGAAGAACTTCATGATGACGGGAGACGTCCAGCTCCAGGCCAAGCAGGGCGAGTGCACCGTCACCCTCAAGGACAGCATCACCGTCGAGGGCACCAGTAAGAAGGTGGCGCTCCACAACAACTCCGGCCAGATGGTGTTCGACGGGAACAAGATCGAGGTGACGGCTGTCGCAGAGCTGTCCCTGGTTTGTGGCAAGGCGAGCATCAAGCTCAAGAGCGATGGCTCGGTGGAGGTCAACGGCGCCAAGGAAGTGAGCCTGGGGGCTCAGCAGAGCACTCTCAAGCTGGAGGCCGCGGGTGGCACGCTCTCCGCGCCCAAGCTGACGTCGTCGGCCGTGGGCATCCACGAAATCACCGGAGCGCTCATCAAGATCAACTGACATGCGCCCATCGACAGGAAAGGCAGCCGTCGGTCACCCCGTGGATGTCGCGAGCGGGGCCATGTTTGACGACTGGGAGGACTTCCTCCTGCCAGGAGGCGTGCCGGTCGAGGTTCGACGTTTCTACAGCACCGCGTTGCTCTCGGTGCGCTCGGACTTCGAGCCATTCGGTCCCGGGTGGCGAGCGGGCTTCCAGCGAGAACTCCGCCAGACGCTCGACGGTTACGCCTACACGACGCATGAGGGCGTTGAGATACCGCTCGATGACCTCCAGGGGATGCTCGCGCGAACGGGGCGGTTGCTCGTTCCTTCCGCGGGCATGGAGCTTCGCCGCAATCCGGACGGCACCCTGACGCTCATCCAGTTCGACTCCTCCGCTCATGTCATTCGTGCCATCTTCCGCCGCAAGCCAGGGAGCAGCACCGAGTTCATCCTGGCTTCGCTGGCGCGAAATCCACACAACCGCGTCGACTTCGAATACGACGCCGCGTGGCGTCCCAAGCGCATGGTGCAGACGCGTACCTCGCGCGCGGTGGACTTGAAGTACTCGCCAGCCGGGCGGCTGGTGGAGGTCTCCGTCGCTGGCCTTCCCGCGCGCGTCGTCGTCCGCTACGCGTTTGATGCCAGGCAGCGTCTGGTCCGAGTGGTGGACAAGGCAGGGCTGGTAACCGCCTACGAGTATGACGCCAGTGGCCGGATGCGAAGCGAGGTGAAACCCACCGGCGGGCAGTTCACCTTCTCCTACGATGCGCAGGGACGATGTGTCCGCGCCACGGGGGCCGACGGCTTTCAGGACCGGTGGCTGCGCTACGCACCCGAGAAGCGGCGCACGGAAGTCATCAACAGCCACGGCGACATCACCGTCTTTGAATACAACGAGCGCGGGCAGGTGACGGAGGTTCGCTCTCCGCTGAACGCGAAGGAGTGCTTCCAGTATAACGACGATGGGCAGATGGTGGCTCAGGTGATGCCGAACAAGGGCGTCCTCACCTATGCCTATGATGCCCAGGGCCACCTGTGTGGCGTGAGCCTACCGGACCAGCGCCGCATCCAGGTTCGCTTCGACGATGAGCATCGTCAGGTCGAACTCGTTGACTGGAAGGGAATTCGTTGGGGGTACGTCCACGATGAGGACGGCAACCTCATCACCACGTCGGACCCTCAGGGGGCGCCGTGGCACTACACGTACAACAAATACGGCGAGCTGGTCTCCGTCACCAATGCGATGGGTGCCCGATTCCAACTGGATTGGGACACACTGGGGCGCAACGTCGCGCGCGGTGACTGGGAAGGGGGCGTGTGGCGCACCGAGTTTGACTCGCGTGACCGCGTGGTCGAGGAGTGCAATCCGCTCGGGCTGCGCACCCGCTACGAATACAACGATGCGGACGATCTGGTCGCCGTTCACGCTCCCGATGGGCGGACGTGGCGCTATGGGTACGACGCCTTCGGGCGGCTCATCAGCGAGCGGCTTCCGGATGGGCGCGAGAGCACCCGGTCGTTCAGTGCCTGCGGGCGTCTGCTCATGATGTCCGATGCCGCGGGTTCGACCTTCGCCTTCCGTTGGGACACGGAGCCCAGCCGGCTGCTCGAGATTCGCGATGGGCGGGGCAATACCTACCAGCTCGACTATGACGCCGAGGGGCGGCCCGTCCGAAAGGTGTTCTGGGACGGCCGCGCCTACACGTACGCGTACGATGACATGTCCCTCTGCACGGCGCTGGTCGACCCGGGAGGTGGCAGGACTGAGTACGCCTACGACTTGCTCGGGCAGATGGTGTCCCGGCGCACGCCGGATGGAAAAGAGACGCAGTACACCTATGACGCCAACATGCAGCTGGCGTCGGTCCAGAGCCCGGATAGTGAGACGCACTTCGAGCGGGATATCTACGGGCAGATCGTGTGCGAGGTGCAGGACGGCATTCGCATCGAGAGTCAGTTCGATGAACTGGGGCGCCGACGCGGTTTCAAGACAGGGCTTGGACTCGATGTCCAATACGAGTGGAACCGCAACAGTGACTGCGTGGGGGTTCGGCTCGCCGGCGTGGAACTGGGGTTCACTCGAGATGCGATAGGTCGTGAGGTCCGCCGCGCCCTGCCAGGTGGCTTGGCGATGGAGACGACCTATGACGCCGTGGGCCGTCTGAGTTCCCAGGTCCTTGGCCGTGAGGCCGCGGCGTGGGGGAATGTCGAAGCGGGGCTCTTACGGCGTGGCTACAAGTACGACGCCAACGGACGCATGTCCGAGTGGGATGACAGCCTCCGAGGTCGTGCCACCTTCACACATGACGGCGAGGGCAGGCTCACGGGCATCGCCCGCTCTGGTGCTCTCGCGGAACTCTTCGCCTATGACCGCGCGGGCAACCGCGTCTTCAAGACGAGCCTGGCACAGCTGGGCTCGGTGACGCGGTCCCCGGCAGACCCGGAGCCCCTGGACGTCATCCGTGCCCACGGGACGCACGAAGAAGTCATGGTCCATGCGCCGGGCAATCAATTGGCGAGCAAGATGCGGGAGGGGAACTCCGTCGTCTATTCACACGACCCGCAGGGACGGCGCACGCGGAGGACCATCAAGCGGCACAACGAAACCGACGAGGTGTGGCAGTACCACTGGGATTCACTCGGGCAGCTCGTAGCGCTGGTTCGGCCGGATGGTGCGGTCTGGACCTATGGCTACGACGGCCTTGGCCGACGAGTCCACAAGAAGGGGCCCACCCGAGAGTTTCGCTACGTCTGGGATGGGGAGAGCCTGGTCCACATCTTGGAGAACGGGCAGGTATCGAGCTCCTGGGCCTACGAACCGGACAGCGTGGTACCACTCCTGCGAACCGAGAGCACGCAGACCTGCTCCGTCTTGTCGGACCATGCGGGCAGCGCCTCCGAATGGGTGGATGACGAGGGCCGTTTCGTCTGGGTGTCGCGGGAAGGGCCATGGGGGGAGCCTGGGGACTCGACCATCGAAGGTCCTCGGTTCCAAGGGCATTGGTATGACGCCGAGTCGGGACTTCACTACAACCGCTTTCGCTACTACGAGCCGGACTCCGCTTGTTACATCAGCCCGGACCCCATCGGCATCTCGGGGGGATTCAACGAGTACGCGTACGTGCCCAGTCCGCTGCAATGGGTGGACCCGTTCGGGTTGTTGGGCGGCGGTCCGTTCACCTGGCGCGGAGGGCGGCGCTACTCGCGGTCTCCTGGGCAGACGGGGGGGCGTACCCACACGCTTCCCACCAGCAAGTGTATGGCGACGCTCTCGGCCCCCAACGGAGACCGGTACGCGTTCGTCAGTGGAATGCCCGATGACTTCCGGCGGAGTCTCCCGGCGGATGTTCGTGCGAACTACCGGGGGAATCCCTCGCCGCCGCTTCATGCCCAGGTGCTCCCTCATGTGGAGGCATCCCAGAACGGCAACTGGACCCACGCGGAGATCCACCTCATCAACCACGTGATGAACAACCTGGACCGATACCAGGGCCATACCATCAATATCCACATCGACCGCCCTCCCTGTACTCGAAATGGCGCTCCTTGCTGCTCGAACGCGGTTGCGAGGATGGGAGAGGACGGCAGAATGATTGAGGGCCCCCTCCTGCTGCTGTTGAGGATGCACGGTGTGACCCCAGATGTGTCATGGGATGCACACCCGACTCGCAGGAGTCAGGCCTCCAAGAAGTGTTGAGGGAGACGAGGCAAGAAGGCCATGGCGGCGGCTGATTCGGAAAAGCTGGAGAAGGTGAAGCGCGAAGCCCAGGTGCTTCGTGAGTGGTTGGTGCGTTCGGATGCCAGCCTTGCTCGCTCGAGAAAGGTGTCGCTGGAACCCGACGCACCGGAGCTCGTTCGTGCCTTCTGGGAGGTAGTGCCGTTCTCGAAGGGCTATGAACTCGCGCCCCAAGATGTGGCGAGTGGCAGGAAGACGGTAGAGAAGGTGCTGAACTCCTGGAGGCGCACCTCGCGGGGATACGACCTGACCGTGGACGACCTGCCCAAGCCGTTCCGGCTCGTGTCGCGCACACCCGAGGCGCTTCTCTTGACGGATGAGTCGGCCAGGGAGCCGGATCCCCCGGTTGTGATGTTGGCGGCCCCCGAGGGGCCGGTCGACATGCCCTTGAAGACCGTGCCCTTCTGCTCGAGCTACCTGGACTACGTGGCGACCGCCCTGGTGGGGTATGTGTTGCGCGGTTTCCACTCGACGACGCTCGAACTTCACGGAGAGCCGGCGCTCGAGATGCCTCTGCCGACGCTCGCCCCCCGCGTCCTCAGGGCGGATGAGCACCTGTGGCTGGTCCCACTGTCTCCGGGAACCACCCAAGGGGTGCGCAGAGCCCGGTTCGACCAGTTCGCGTCCTTCATCCAGTTCATGGCGCAGCACCGCTCACAGGTGCAGACCCTCCTCACGGGACAAGCAGGTGTCATCGTCCTCGTTCGAGGACTTGAAGCGGGAGCGCCGACACTGACCTCCGAGATGAATGTAGAGGCCATGGCTCCTGGAAAAGGCTCCGTGAAGAACCGCTTCGGGTTCCTGGCGGATGACCTTCCGGTGTGGGTCCAGCCAGCCGGGACCTCGTACTACCCGGACCTGGTGGGGATCGCGACGGACCGGGCTCATCGCGAAGCGTTGCTGACCTGGATTCGCGAAAGGGGGTTTCCGGTCGTGGGCGAGGGCGAGGGCTGAACGATTCTTCCAGACGCCGTTGCTGCTTACGGCTGCATTGATGCCCGGTCACACGGGTATCCACTCGAGTATCTGAGTTCCAAGCCCGTTCAACGAGGGGTGGGGGAGCATGCAAGGTCGAGTTGCCGTTGGGCATCCGGTGGATGTTGCGTCCGGAGTGCTCTTCAACGTCTTCACCGATTTCGCCATACCGGGGCTGCTGCCGCTGACCTTCCAGCGCTTCTACAGCACGGGGCTGTTGGGGAACCAGACGCAGGAGCCCTTCGGGCCCGGTTGGCGTCATGCGTTCATGCATGAGTTGCGGCAGACGCTCGAGGGCTTCGCGTATGTGGATGCCACGGGGGCCGAGTACTCGCTGGAGGACTCGGCGGGTGCCTTCGACAGCACGGGCCTGCTGGTGGTCCCCGCGTGCCAGATGGAGCTGCGAGGTGACCGCGACGAGCTGACGCTCCGGCTCTATGGCTCGAGCACGCCGCAGTGGCTGTGGCGCTTCCAGCGCAGGTCCAAGGACACGCGGTACACGTTGGTGTCCATCGAGCTCAACCCTCGCGTGAAGGTGAAGCTGGACTACGACGGGCATGGGCTATTGACCCGCATCATCCAGACCCGCTCGGGCCGCTCGCTGCGCCTGGGCTACAACAGCGCGCGTCGCCTCACGAGTGTCAGCTTCGAGGGCAACCCCGCCGAGCTGGTGGCGCGCTTCGGCTACGACCCTCGAGGTTTCCTCTCCCGTGTGGTGGACCGCGTCGGGGAGGTCTCCGCCTTCGAGTACGACCCTCGAGGTCGCATGCTCTCCGAGGCCCGGTGCAACGGCTCGGTGTACACGTTCCGCTACGACGCGGAGGGGCGCTGTGTCCACGCGTCGGGCGCCAACCGTCACGAGGAGCGCTCGATTCAGTACGACTCGCAGCGCCGCATGACGCGCGTCGCGGACAGCCATGGCCACATCACCACGTATGAGTACAACGTGGCCGGGCAGGTGACGGGCATCCTCACGCCGCTCGGTGGCAAGTCCGCGTTCGAGTTCGACGAGCTGGGCCGCATCACCACCAGCGTCAGCGCGAACAAGCGCCGGAGCATGACGGAGTATGACGCGCTGGGACGCGTCTGCGCTGTCTCGCTGCCCGATGGGAGCAAGCAGCACCTCTCGTACAACGAGCAGCATCGGCCTGTCCGGATGACGGATGGCTATGGCAAGGAGTGGCGCTTCGACTTCGACGCGGAGGGCCACCGCGTGCGCACGGTGGACTCGCGTGGGGGCGAGTGGCGCTACCGCTACACCTCCTACGGAGAGTTGGAGTCCGTCCGGGGGCCTGAAGGGAGCGAGGACCGTCGCAGCTACGATGGACACGGGAACCTGGCCACGCTCATCAATCCAGATGGCCGATCCTGGCGCGTGGAGTACGACATCTACAGTCGGCCCATCGTGCAGATCGACCCGGCGGGAGGCATCACCCGCCGGGTCTATGACAAGGCGGGCAACCTCTCTGAGCTGGAGGCTCCTGATGCTCGACGCTGGCGCTTTGCCTACGACAGCGGCGGCAAATGCATCTCCAACCGGGGACCGGATGGCTCCGTCACGCGCATGCGGTACAACGCGTGTGGCCAGCTCATCGAAGTCATCTATCCGGATGGGACGCCGTGCACGCTCGAATGGGACACCGAGCCCGGCCGGATCCTCTCCATCGAGGATGGCCGCGGCCGCAAGCTGTCCTGGGATTACGACGCGCAGGGGAGGCCTCTCTGTCGGCGCAATTGGGATGGCACCGAGGTGCGTTTCGAGTTCGACCTGGGCTCGAACCTCACGGCGCTGATGTCGCCGACCGGTGCTCGCTACACATTCGTGTACGACGCATGGAACAACCTGGTGTCCCGCACGACGCCGGATGGCGTGGAGACGCGCTACGAATACGACGCGCTGTCCTTCCCGGTGAAGGTGTCGATGCCGGGTTCGGAGATCGTCTTCGAGCGCGACTTCATGGGGCGCGTGTTGTCGGAGACCCACAACGGCGTCGCGGTGCGGAACGCGTTTGACGCCGAGGGACGCCGGGTGGAGCTGGGCTCGGACCTGGCGCCTTCGACGCGCTTCGAGTGGACGCCGGGCAATCTGTGCGCGGCCATCCACCGTGAGGAGGGGAGCCTCCGGTTCCGGTATGGACCGCTGGGCGAGGAGGTGCGGAGGGAGTTTCCGGGCGGCGCGGTGCTCGAGCAGGACTACGACAGGTTGGGGCGCCTGCTCGAACAGAACTTCCTGCCCCCTGGAGCACGGCCCACGGAGTCGCGACGGACCGCCGCGAGTACGCAGCAGCTCCCGGGTGGCATCCGGCGAGCGTATGGCTATGACGACGTGGGGCAGGTGTCCTTCATCGAGGACTCGCTGCGCGGGCGCACGCACTACATCCACAACGTCGTCGGCCGGCTCCAAGCGGTGTTGCACTCGGGCGGCGAGGCGGAGTTCTACGAGTACGACGCGGTGGGCAACCGGCGTGTGTCCGCGCAGCTCGCGCTCGTGGATGCGCCCATGGTGGAGCAGGTGCTGCGTCGCGAGCCGCAGGGAGCGCTCCGGCTGGACGTGGACGAACTCCAGGCGAGGGGCGCCTGGGTGGCCTCGGCGCGGACGGAGAATGGCAACCGGACGGCGGAGGTGAAGCGCGACGGAGTCGTCTGGCGCTACACCTACGACACGGATGGGAAGCTGCTGCGCAAGGAGGGGCAGGGCGTCGAGGGCCTGGAGGTCTGGGTCTATGAATGGAATGTGCGCGGACAGCTCGTGGCGGTGGTCCGGCCGGACGGTGAGCGCTGGACGTATGACTACGACGTGCTCGGGCGGCGCGTGGCGAAGCACGGCCCGGCCGGGACTCGCCGTTACGTGTGGAGTGGCGAGCAACTGCTGCACGAGGTGGCGCCTTCGGGCGAGGTGGTGACGTACATCCGTCACCCGTCGATGGCCACGCCGGTGATGGAGGAGCGGGGCGGCTCGACGACCTACGTGCTGACGGACGTGGTGGGCAGCGCGCGTGAGCGAGTGACGGCGGACGGCACGGTGGTGTGGCAATCCCAGCGTGGCACCTGGGGCGAAGTGGGGCCCGAGGTCCAGGACGGTGAGCCGGGCTTCCCCGGGCAGTCATACGACGCGGAGTCGGGCCTCTATTACAACTTCGCGCGGTACTACGACCCCACGCTGGGCCGGTACATCAGCCCGGACCCCATCGGTGTGCTGGGCGGCCTCAACGAGTACACCTACGTCCCCAGCCCGGTGAACTGGAGCGATGTGCTGGGGCTGGCTTACCGCAACGGCGGGCCCTTCCCATGGGCGCCTCAAGGCGAGCCCATTGACCTCTCCAATCCGGACCTCATGTCCCCCAGCTCGCGCTATGTGCGGGACGGTGACAAGATCTACGTCGCGAAGCCCATGACGGACAGTTCCAATGGCAAGTGCCTCACCGTCGTCACGGGCATTCCCCCGGGCCATCCATCTCTGGCGGACCGAGGGTTTCAGCCAGGAGAGACTCCCGCCTTCATCAGCGGACACGGGCACCCCCATCCCACTCCCCAGCCGGGGGACTTCAACGTCCACATGGGGCAGATGGGTAACTGGTGTCACGGAGAGATTCAGGCGCTTCACTTTCTGCACACGAACCAGATCTCCGGCACCACGGTCTTCGTCGACCGGCCTCCCTGCCCCCAATGCGCGAGCACCCTGCAGAGTGTCCTCGATGCGCACTTCAATCAAGATGGCAAGCCGCACGTGACGGTCATGTATCCGAACGGCGACGGAACCGGTTACATCAGCTGGGATGACTACCAGAAGAAGAAGCAGAGTGATGGTGCCACCGGGCATGCCCATGGCAGTTGCAACTGAACCCTGAACCACCATGCGCTACGAAACCACACAGGCGATGCTGCGGTTTGCTGGGTTGTTGGAGGCGGTCTGTCCTCGCTATCGGATGGGGAGACAGCCGTTCACGCTCGAGGCGGATGCACCCCGGTCATTGGCCGCCTTCTTCGAGGCGGTGGGCTTCAGCGATGCCATTGGCGCAGGGGGCCCCAAGCCGCAGACCTGGCGGCCTACTCGGGAGGCTTCTCGCGAGTGGATGCGTCAGGCCTTCCAGGAGTGGTTCAGCGGGAGTGTCGAGGCTCGGGACGCGTGGGGCGTGGAGCGGGACGATTTCAGCGCGGCCTGGAAGCGGTTGCCTTCCGCGTTCCGCATCCTCCAGACGGATTCGCGCATTCCGCTCATCACGGATGAGTCTTCGTCCGCGGAGGATCCGCCGCTTCTGGAGTTGAAGCTCGCGACCGCGGAACTGCTGCCGCGGCCAGAACGTGCGACCGAGCGCCTCATCCGTGCGACGTGGACGCGGGTGATGTCCCAACGGGCTGCGAGCGCCGTCAATCTACCGATGGAGGGCCAGGCGGTCCTCGAGCCTGTCTTCGCGGGGCTCTCCTCCCTCGCGGAGGGGATTTGGGGACTCATGCCGCCCTTGGGGACGACGCCGGCGGAGGACGAGGTGCTGGTGCATCTCTTCTACGACAGCTTCGAGCGGTACATCGCCTACGTCCTCGGTCAGTCCGATGAGCGGCTTCCTCATTTCTTCCGGCCGAAAGGGGAGCTGTTCCTGGTCAATTCCCCTCATGGATACGATCCCGAGACGCTGACCGTGCCGGGATTCCGGCGCTTCGCGAACCGCATGGCCGGGCTCGTCAAACAGAACTGGTTCCACGCCGTGGGCCGAATCGAGGGAATGGGAGTTTGGATTCAGCGGCAAAGCACGGTGCGCACCGTGGGGTTCATCGTCGAACCGAAGAATCGAGAGGCGATGATGCAGTGGTTCCTGAGCAACCAGCTCACGTTGATCCATGAGCCGGACCCGCTGCCCGCGGACATCTGGGCGGAGCCCGCGACGCCGTGAGCGTGCCTGTTCCTGAAGACATCCGCGCGGAGGCGCACAAGCTGCGCGCGATGCTCGAGGACAACGTTCCGAGCTACGCCGCCACGCGCCGAGAAGTGTCGATGGCGCCGGACGAGTCCGCGCACCTGCGCGCATTCTGGGGCGTGGTCGGTTGGTGTCCGTTCTTCGGAAGCTGGATAGGCGACCCAGAGCTGTCGCGAGCACCCGCGCAGGCCGAGCGCTCCATGAAGGAATGGCGCTCCTGGGGTGGGGCCTTCCGGCTCACGTTGGATGACTTGCCTCGGCGCTTCCGCCTCGCGCAACTGGACCATCAAGGTGTGGGCTTCAGCATCACGGATGAGTCGGCCTCGGATGTCGCGGACCCTCCGCTCCTGGCGGTCTCAGCCGATGAGGGGACCATCACCCCTCATGCGCCCAGCTATCTGCGCTTCGTGGGGACCTCGTTGCTCATGGCGGCCGTGCAGGGGTGGTACTCCACCACCGTGATGTGCCGCCCTGGGGTGCTGGACCTGCCGGGCTCGGTCCACCCGTTTCCGCTGCTGGCTCCAGGGGTGGTCGCGCTCTCGGATGCGCTCTGGGTCCTCCCCACCCACAGCCTCTTCGAGTCGCCCGGCACGACCTTCGTCCACTCCCGCTACGAAGCCCTTCTCGAGTGGCTCGCGAACACAGTCGCCTTGGAGGCCGTGCGGATTCCGCGCTTGCCCGGGCGAGTCACTCGATTGGAGGGAACCTCCCTCGCACAGGTGGACGCCGCCATTCCGGAGCGAAGGGTTCTGGAGGGAATCGAGCCTGGAAGTGCGTACCGCGTCGGCGCACTGGATGGCGTGCAGGTGCTGGTCCGGTCTTCAGCCTCGGGCCTCATCGAACTCGCGCACAACGCTCGGTTCGCCGACGCCGTTCAGCGGTCTTTGTCCGCGCGAGGCTTGCTGAAACCTTGATGCGCCTCAGGCCGCGCCTCCGTCGGGGCGCAGCTCCTCCATGGCCGAGCGCCAGGACTCCAGCGCTTCGTCAATCTCCTCCTGCGTGGTGTTCAACCCCAGGCTGAACCGCAGCGCGGAATCCGCTCGCCACGGTTCGTCTGGGAAGGCCGCGGCGACAACGGGAGATGCCACCATCCGCGATTGCTGACACGCGGACGTGCGAGACACACAGACGCCTCGCAGGTCCAACGCGGTCTCCATCCGCCTTGCCTCCACACCGGGCACGGAGATGTCGAGAATGGGTCCCGCCCACCCAGGCCCCGTGTTGTGCACGAGCTCGGGGCAGACGCTCCGCAGGCCAGCGAGGAGCCGCTCCGACAATGCGCGCGCTCGAGGCAGTCCTTCGTGCAAGGCGGGCCCTCGCAGGTGGCACGCGGCGCCCATTCCGATGGCCGCCAACCAGGGCGGTGTTCCGGCTGACTCGGGGAACGGGGGCTCGCGCTGTCCAGACCCCGCGAAGGCGAGCTCTCGAGGGACACGCAGCACCGCGACTCCGGGGGGGCCACCGAGTTTCTGTGACGAACACGCGAGGAACGTCCTGGGGCCAAGCAGTGATGACACGCTCATCCATGCAGCCGCTTGGACCGTGTCCACGACCCACCATGCCCCGGAAGTGAGCGCCATGAGGGGTTCAAGCGTGGGGGCCGTGCCCAGCTCATGGTTCATCGCGGAGAGCGCCACCACCGCGGCGCCTTCAAGCATCGGAGACACTTGCTCCATGTTCAGGGTGCCCGCGGGTTGAGGTAACCAGCGGACCTCCCGGCCCGTGGCTTCCAGGGACTCGATGACGGTGCGCACCGCCGGGTGCTCCAACCGGCTGGAGACCACAGGGCCCGTGGAAAGGGCGAGGGCCGTGTTCAACGCGCGCCTCAGCGCGGATGTGCCACTCGCCTCCCAGCGCAGCTCCGCGGGCATGCAGCCCAGGTACTGGGCCACTTCGATGCGGGCCTGGTCGAGCGCCGCTCGCGTCCGCCGCCCCGCGCCGTGCACCGAGGCGGGATTGCCACCCCCCTCGCGTGCCGCGTGCATCATGGCCGCGAGGGCTGCCTCGGCCACGGGGGTTGAAGCCGCATGATCGAGATAGGTCATCGCCGCAGCCTACCGCAGCCCCGTGCCAGGGCACCGGCTCCTTGAAATCAATTGAAAGAGAGGGGCTCGTTTTCGCTTCTCTCCGAAGAATGGAGCCGCTGAGCGTTACGGAGCGATTCCGGCCCTGATTGAGAGTCCTCTGGCTTTGAGTCGCCGTGCCTGGTCTTGATGGAAGGGGTTGCCTCGGCCGAGTTTGAAATGACAGCGGAATGACCCACCTGTCCACGCGACCGATGCCTGCCCACCTTCCTGTCCAAGAGCGTCATGCGATATGACGGAGCTTCAGGAACAATCTCGATTTCCAGGGGGATGCCAGGTGTCGGACTCAGACGACGTGTTGCACCACGTCCAGCAATCTGCGCAGGCGGCGCGAGACACCCGTCAGATGGTGAAGCAGGCGCGCGAGGGCGACATTCCCATCCAACAGGTTCGTCAGCCGTTGGAGAATGCCCTGTCACAGATTCCCCAGGTCCAGAACGCGGTGCAGCAGGTTCGGCGTGTCGAACAGGTCGCTGATCAAGTCCTGGGAGCCGCGGGCGCTGGAGGGGCGTTGGGTGCCCTGTCTGGACTGGTCAACGCCATCGCAGGCGAATCTCCGTTGGACAAGGTGCGCTTCTCCTTCACGTCGAGCGCGGACCCGTCGGGCGCGTGGCGAGTGGTGGAGTTGCACGCGAAGGAAGGACTGTCGGAGCTCTACACCTGCACGGTGGACCTGGCGAACGAGCACCTGGGAGCGGACGTGGACGGGCTGTTGGGCTCGTCGGCGGAGGTGCTCATCTCGCACGATGATGGGGTGCGACGGTTGTGTGGAATTGTCCACCGGGTGGAGCACACGGGGACGCAGGCGGGGCACCTGCTGGCGAGAGCGCATGTAGCGCCGGCGCTGTGGGCGCTGTCGCAGCGCAAGGACAACCGCATCTTCCAGGAGAAGAAGGTGCCGGAGATATTGGAGGCGGTGCTGAAGGAGGGGTTGGGGCCCTTCGAGCGTCCGTTCCGAATCGAGCTGAACCGGGAGTACCTGCCGAGAGAGTACTGCGTGCAGTACCAGGAGACGGACCTGGACTTCGTGCTGAGGCTGATGGAGGAGGAGGGAATCTTCTTCTACTTCGACCACTCGGGAGAGAAGGAGGAGCTCGTCCTGCAGGAGGAGAACGAGCAGTGCCCGTCGTGCGAGGCGGTGAAGGGGACGCCGATAACGGTGAGGGGGCCTGAGGCGGGGACGGCGGCGGACGAGTGTTTGCGGACGTTCGACTACTCGCAGCAGATGCACACGACGAGCGTGGTGGTGAGGGACTTCAACTGGACGCACCCGGACTACGACTTGACGAGAGAGTCGAGAGCGGAGGACGTGCAGGGGAGGGAAAGAGAGTCGTACGAGTACCCGGCGCCGCTGCTGGGGCCGTATGACAAGGGGGAGAAGAAGTACAAGTACGAGCCGGCGCAGAAGCAGGAGCAGCTGCGGCGGCAGGCGCTGCACGCGGAAGGAAAGCGTGGACGGGGCGTGGGGTACGTGACGGGATTCACGCCGGGGTACATGTTCGAGCTGACGGGCCACGGGCACTCGGCGTTGGACCAGTGGTACCTGCTGACACACGTGGAGCACCACGGGAGGGCGCCGGAGGAGCTCACGGACGACTCGAACGCGAGGAGGGCGGAGGGCGAGGTGTCGGAGCGCTACCGCAACAGCTTCGAGTGCATCCCGTTGGACGTGTCATTCCGAGCGCAGCGGAGGCGAGCGCGAGCACGAATGGCGGGGATGCAGACGGCGACGGTGGTGGGCCCGGCGAGCGAGGAGATACACACGGACGAGCACGGGCGAATCAAGGTGCAGTTCCACTGGGACCGGCAGGGGAAGAAGGACGAGAAGAGCTCGTGCTTTTTGCGAGTGGTGCAGGCGTGGGCGGGGCTGGGGTGGGGCTTCGTGTTCCTGCCGCGAATCGGGATGGAGGTGTTGGTGGACTTCCTGGAGGGAGACCCGGACCGGCCGATAGTGGTGGGGACGGTGTACAACGGGAAGAACACGCCGCCGTACGCGCTGCCGGAGCACAAGACGCGGAGCACGATTCGGACGTCGAGCTCGAAGGACAGCGATGGATTCAACGAGCTGAGATTCGAGGACGCGAAGGACGCGGAAGAAATCTTCGTGCACGCGCAGAAGGACTTCAACGAGGTGGTGCTGAACAACCACAGCACGACGGTGAAGGCGAACCAGACGAACACGGTGGATGGTTCGCAGACGGAGACGGTGGGAGGGGACCAGGGGATGACGGTGCACGGCAAGCGCACCAAGACGGTGGACAAGGACGAGACGACGACGGTGCACGGCAAACGCACCGAGACGGTGGACAAGGACGAGACCATCACCATCACGGGAGCGCGCACCGAGGAGGTAAGGGGGCAGGAGAAGCTCACGCTCAAGGCGGGGCGTGACGCGACGGTGAACACGCTGGAGAAGCTCACCGTCACCGGCAAGCGTCAGGAGACCATCGGCGGCAATGACGACCTGACCGTCGACGGTGACAAGACGGACCACGTCACCGGCAAGTACGCGATGACGGGCGACAAGGAGGTCAAGGCCAATCAGGGGGACGTGAGCATGGTCCTCAACCGGGGTGGCGCCGTCGTCAACGCCAGCGGGCAGAAGATCCAACTGGTGAACTCCTCCGGCGAGATGAAGTTCGACGGTGGAGTGGTCTCCACGAAGGCCCAGAGTGAGATTTCACTCGTGTGTGGCTCGGCGTCCATCACGCTCAAGAGCGACGGCACCGTGGAGTTGTCTGGGGTCAAGGAGGTCAAGCTGGGCTCGGCCGCGAGCGCGTTGAAGGTGTCTCCCACGGGGGTGGAGAGCTCGGGCCCGAAGATCAGCTCCTCGGCCACGGGCATTCAGGAGATCACCGGGGCGATGGTGAAGATCAACTAGCGGCACGCGACATCACGAGCCAGGTGAGACATCGCCATGCAGTCCATCTCGGAAGCCATCAACCGTTTTCACCAGGACGCCTCGTGGTTCGCTCGCGCCCGCGAGCTCAAACTCCTGGTCATCCACACCTCGGGCGATCTCCGGTCGACGTTGCTCAAGCTGCTTCCGACGCTGGAGCTCCACTATGACAATCGCAGCCCGTGGGTCATCCTCGAGGACCCTCACACCGCACAGGATGACGGTTGGGCGGCGAGAACGAATCGGCTCGCGGCGGCGTGGGAGTCGCGACGGCAGCAACTCACGGAGGAAGGACTCCAGGTCCCGGCGATTGTCGGCCCCGGGGGGCCGGGGGGCGCCGCGTCGAACTCCTCCGGGCGTCCGGGACGTGCCCCTTCGGCCGAGGAGCGGCTCGCGGGCTTCGGGCGGCTCGCGGCGGCGGTGCTTCGCGCGCTTCCTCCGCCGCGACAGGGGCTGGTGCTTGTGCTGGCACCCACCGTCGTCGAGGACATGTCCTCGCTGGAGGAGGAGCTGGCTCGAGTGTGGGCTTCCCCCGAGCTCAAGAGCTGTCGCTTCGTCCTGCTCCTCGACGCGGATGTCCCCATCCCCAAGATGCTCCTCAAGGACCAGGGGACCAGCGCACTGCTCAGTGAGTGCCTCGTCGATTCCCAACGCCAGGACCAGGACCTCGAGGCGATGTTGGCCCAGGAGTCCTACCTCGCGGGGCCGAAGGGCGTGACTCCTCCCCGGCGCATCGATGATCCTCCCGAGATGCCCCCGGCGGAGCGGGAGGCCGCGCTCCGGGCGGTGGGTATCAACCCGGCGTTCCTGGCGGATGCGCCGAAGCTGCGCACGCTGGTGTTCGGCGCCGCGCTGGCGATGAAGCAGGGCCGGGGGCCGGATGCCATCCGTCTCCAGCGTGAGGCGAAGGACCTGGCCGAGCGATTGGATCTGCATCAGGTGAGGGTCATCTGTCAGATCGCCCTGGCGTCCTATCTCTCCGGGCTCGGGCAGCGGGAGAAGGCCCTGCGTGAGCTGGAGGAGGCCGCGGCGTGTTCCGAGGCGCACTCCCTGCTGGAGCAGGCCAGCCAGTCGTATCTGGCGATGGGGCTCGTGCACGCGCTCGGCAAGCGTCCCCCGGAGGCGGTCAAGGCCTACTCACAGGCGGCGAAGGCCGCCACCGCGGCGAACGCGCCCCTGCTGGCCATCGAGGCCTGGCGCCTGGCGGGACAGATTGCCTTGCAGTCGGGCGCCGAGCCGCAGGCGGTCTCCTGTTTCAATCAAGCCATCGGCATCGCGCAGGGCAGTGAGCCTCGGCAGGTTCAGCTCTCGAGCGCCCCGGAGGCCGCGCGCAAGCTGGCCACGCTCTGTCGTGAGCGGGGACTCGCGGCGCAGGCGGCGTCCCTCTTCAACCAGGCGGACCAGATGGAGCGAGGCGAAGCGCTCGCGCCGACGCGTGTCGCCGGGGCAGGTGCCGCATGATTGCCAGCAGCTTCATGGACCCTGTCCTGGGCATCGACATCCATTTCGAGATGGTGCCGACGCCCGCGCCCGTGCCCACGCCCATCCCGAATCCCTTCACGGGCATGGTGTTCGACCCGGTGGGACTCGCGGCCGGACTCGCGCTGGGCGCGCTGATGGGCTCGCCCGGTGGACCCGTCCTGTATTGGAGTGCCTTTCCGGCGACGAACACCGGAACGGAGGCCAAGCACATCCCAGGGCACATCCTGATCCCGCCAGGAGTCGCCTGGGCGCCGTTCCCCAAGACACCCAAGCCGACGATACGGCCCGGTGAGGTCCCCACCCCAGGGCTCCCCATCAAGCCGGAGAACGACGCCGTCTGTGTGTTCGGGTCGAAGACGACGACAGTGATGGGCTCGAACGCGGTGCGGCTCGGAGACATCGCCCTGTCCTGCGGAGAGCCGGTGCGGTTGCCGTCCTCCGTGGTGTTGGCGGTGCCCAAGGGCAGGCCCATCCTCATCGGGGGACCGCCGTCGCTCGACCTGATGTCCGCGATCTTCGCCTCGCTGCGGACGCGGTTCGTGAGTGACTCGCTGCATGCGCTGGTCAGCCGGATGAAGCCGGGCCGCTTGCGCAACTTCCTGCACCGGTCGGTGTGCTTCTTCACGGGACACCCCGTGGACGTGGCCAGTGGCAAGGTGATGACGGAGGAGGTGGACGCGGAGCTGCCTGGGCCCATTCCGCTGCGAATCGAGCGCGTCTACTCCTCGGCCTTCGCTTCGCGGAAGGGGATGCTCGGCCATGGTTGGAGTCTCTCCCTGGACCAGTCGGTCTGGGTCGAGCGGGGCAGGGTGGTGTTGCTGGAGGAGGACGGACGGGAGATCGAGTTCGACACCTTCGACTTCGCCGACCACGTCATGTCGCCAGGGCAGGAGCTCTGGCATCCGATCAGCAGGCTCCTGCTTCGCTGTCAGGGAAACGGGCGCTGGATGGTGCGCGCCGCTGACGGCACGGAGCGCGAGTTCGCGCCAGTCCCGGGTCGCCAGGATGGCCGCTCGCCCATCCAACGCATCCGTGCGCCGCTGGGCGACGCGGAGGTCCGCTTCGACTACGACCGGCGAGGGCGCCTGGAGCGGGTCCGCGACTCCGCGGGGCGGCTCATCGGTTTGACGCATGACGAGGAGGACCGGCTTGTGGCACTGCGCCTGCCGCAGCCGGTGGGCGAGGGCGCGTACGTGCATACCCGGTACGAGTATGACCGGGACGGTGACCTCGTGAAGGTCACCGACGCGCTCGGGCAGTCGTGGACGTTCGAGTACGCGATGCACCTGTTGGTGCGCGAGACGAACCGCAACGGGCTGTCGTTCTATTTCCAGTACGACGGGCTGGGCGAGGATGCGTGGTGCGTGCGGACGTGGGGCGACGGCGGCATCTACGACCACCGGCTCAGCTACGACAAGAAGGGTCGGGTGACGTTCGTCACGGACTCGCTGGGCAATACGACGCAGTACCAGATGAACCTGGTGGGCCAGGTCATCAAGGTGGTGGACCCCGTCGGGGCCGAGACCGCCTACGGCTATGACCCGCGGACGCTTCAGAAGACGAAGGAGACCTCTCCCCTCGGTGGTGAGACGTGCTGGGAGTACGACGAGCGCGGCAACTGCACGAAGTTGACGGGCCCGGACGGGGCCAGCGTGGAGCGGCGGTTCGACGAGAAGAACCGGCCGGTGCGCTCGCTCGATGCGATGAAGGGTGAGTGGCGCTGGGGCTATGACCATCTGGGTCGGCTGATAGGGCGCGTGGACCCGCTGAACCGGCGGCTGCAGTTCCATTGGGACAAGGGGCAACTGGTCGGGCTCACCGACCCCGCGGGCCGGCAGACGACCGCGGAGTACGACGGGCAAGGGAACCTCCTGCTCGTGCGTGGACCGGAGGGGAGTGTCATCCGCCGGGAGTTTGATCGGCTGGGCCGCTGCGTGTCGCTCATCGACGCGAACGGGAACGTCGAGCGGCGGGAGTACGACGTGCTCGGGCGGATGGTGCGGTTGGTCGAGGCGAACGGGAACCGCATCGAGTTCAGCTACGACGCGGAGGGCAACGTCGTCCGTCACCGCGACCCGGGGCAGGACGTCGTCCAGACGTTCCAAGGGATGGGCCGGCTCGCCTCGCGGACCGAGGCCGGCACCACGGTCCACTTCCTCTACGACACGGAGGAGCGCCTCACCGCCATCCGCAACGAACACGGTGACGCGTACCGTTTTGAGCTGGGCCCCTCGGGTGAGGTGGTCGTCGAGCGTGGGTTCGACGGACTGCGACGACAATACGCCTACGACAAGGCGGGGCGGGTGGTGAAGATGTTCCGCCCCGGGAACCTGTTCACCGAATATGGGTATGACGCCGCCGGCCGGGTGGCGGTCATCAAGCACAGCGACGGCAGCGAGGCCGCGTACACCTTCAGTCCCGACGGCGGGCTGCTCGAGGCCCGGAACGCCACCGCCACGGTGACCTTCGAGCGGGATGCGCTCGGGCGAGTGCTCAAGGAGCGCACCGGAGAGGACTGGGTTTCGTCCGAGTACGACGCGCTGGGCTTTCGGGTCCGCATCCGTTCGTCGAAGGGACTCGATCAGGTCATCCGGCGCGACTCCGCGGGCCAGATGGTCGGCGTGCGCGCCACCACGTCGAGCCAGGGCGAGCTCAGCGCCTGGGAGACCCAGCTCCAGCGAGATGCCTTGGGCTCGGAGCTGGAGCGAAATCTACCGGGAGGAATTCAACGTCGCTGGGGGCGAGACCGGCTCGGGCGTCCGGTGCGGGATGAGGTCTGGGCGGGCACGCGTCGAGAGTCGTCGCGGGACTACACCTGGGACGCGAATGATCGCCTGCGAGGCGTAGTGGACGCGGCCCGAGGGCCCACGCGGTATGTGCATGACGCCATCGGCAACCTGGCGGCGGCTGTCTACGAGGATGGCCGCGTCGACCTGCGGATGCCCGATGCGGTCGGGAACCTGTTCAAGACGCAGGACCGGGAGGATCGCCGATACGGCCCCGCGGGCCAGTTGCTCGAATCGCCCGGAGAGAATGGGGGCCGCATCCGCTACGAGTACGACGCGGAGGGCAATCTCCTCCGGAAGGTCGAGACGCGGGGCGATGGTTCCGGCGAACGAAGCTGGAGCTACGTCTGGAATGCGTTCGGCCTGCTCGCGCGGGTGGTGAGGCCCGACGGCGACGCGGTTGAGTTCGAGTACGACCCGCTCGGCCGTCGGCTCTCGAAGACCTTCCGAGGGAAGACGACGCGGTGGTGCTGGGACGGCAACGTGCCGCTCCACGAATGGGTCGAAGTCGTGGGGCTCGGCACCGCCGAGGCTTCGGTGCCCACGGTGCGGCTCGAGGAGGCCTCGGCTCGCCGTCGGTCCGCGGAGCTCGCGGCGCTGCCCTCGAGGGGGCCTCCGGCGGATGCGAAGGATGGCGCGGAGCCTGGTACGCGTGAGGCGCCCATCACCTGGCTCTTCGAACCCGAGAGCTTCGTCCCCATGGCCAAGCTCGTGGGGGAGGCTCGCTATGCGATTCTCTCCGACCACCTCGGCACGCCGACCGCGATGTACGACGGCGATGGGCGCGCGGTGTGGTCCGCGACGTGCGACATCCACGGTCAACCGCGCCACCTGTCAGGTGTGCGTGGGGCCGTTCCGTTCCGCTTCCCGGGCCAGTACGAGGACGCGGAGACGGGCCTCTACTACAACCGCTTCCGGTACTACGACCCGGCCATCGGCCAGTTCGTGAGTCAGGACCCCATCGGGCTCGACGGAGGTCCCGCGCCGTATGCGTACGCGCACGACCCCACGGGCTGGATTGATCCGCTGGGCCTCAGCAGCTACGACTTCGCCACGTTGCTGCACATGGCGCAGAACACGCTCGACTTCTCCACGGCGAGAAACGGCGCGGTGTTCTGGGCGACGCCGAACATGCCGTATGCGCAGGCATGGGCCAAAGCCAACGGCAAGACGACCCTGGAGCAGACCACGGGAGGAAAGTTCCTCGACGACCTCCATCTCTTCGAGCCAGGAAGCCCCGTGACGAAGGCCGAGGCGGCACAAATCTGGGATGCCGCCTCGCTGCGCTTCGCTCAAGAGGCCTCGGGGACGGTGAACGTGTTCTCCACCGGGGCCACGAGGATGGGCGCCTTTGGCGAGCGCACCTGGTGGCGTGTCGAGCGGAAGGCCCTGTTGGCGAATCCGAGGGTGAGGGGCATTGTCCGCCGGCGCAGGAATGGTAAGCGGTGCGCGTGAACGGGCTGTTCCCCGCGAGGGCTCGATGGACAAGGTTCAGCGCGACTTCATCGCGAACATCAAGAACACGGAGCCCTTCCGGGGGCTCCGCGTGCGGGTGAGCGACACGGAGGTCTACAAGCTCTTGACGCTTGGCCGTGGCGAGATGGGTTTCTATCAGCAGAACGACAGGGCCCTGCTCTTCGAGTTCAGCGCCGCCCATGGCGTCATCCTCAAGAAGTCCATCCGGCGCTGGGACACCGGTGAGAAGGTCACCGACGCGGAGCGGGACGTCATCGTCCAGCGCATCTCCGACTACCTGAAAGTCGGCGGCATCGAGCACGTCATCGTCAAGTAGGAGGAGGCCGTCACGGCTCCTTGAAGTCATCGGACCGCAGCCCGAAGCGCTTGAGCAGCCGGTGGAGGCTCTCGCGCTCCATCCCCGCCCGCTCCGCCGCCCGAGTCACATTGCCTCCGAACTCGCGCAGCAGCGCGATGAGGTAGTCGCGGGACGCCCGGTCCCTCGCGAGGTCCACGGCCTCTCGGAACGGCAGACTCACCTGCGGGTCGTTCGGCGCGGGTTGCTGGGATTCGCCCAGGACCTCCGGGGGGAGCGCGTTCGTGCCCACGCGCGTGCCCGAGGTGATGGCCACCGCGCGCTCGATGGCGTTCTCCAACTGGCGCACGTTCCCGAGCCACGAATAGCCACCCAGGACGCGCAGCGCCTCGGGCTCCAGTCCATCCACCGGCAGCCGATAGGTCTTCGCCGCCTTCTGGACGAAGTGCATGGCCAGCAAGGGAATGTCCTCGCGCCGCTCGCGCAGGGGCGGTAGCTGCACCGGAAAGACGTTGAGCCGATAGTAGAGGTCCTCGCGGAAGCGGCCCGCGGCCACCTCGGCCTTGAGGTCTCGATGCGTGGCGCTGATGATCCGCGCGTCGACGCGGCGAACCACCGAGTCACCCACCCGGCGCACCTCCTTGTCCTGGAGCATCCGGTTGAGCTTCACCTGGACGGGCAGGGGCAGCTCTCCAATCTCATCCAGGAAGAGTGTTCCTCCCGACGCGGCTTCGATGAGGCCCGCCTTGGTCTCCACCGCGCCCGTGAAGGCTCCCCGGACGTGGCCGAACAGCTCACTCTCGATGAGCTCCGATGGGAGCGCCCCACAGTTGACCGCGATGAACGGCCGGTCCTTCCTCGAGCCGTGATGATGGATGGCCCGCGCCACCAGCTCCTTGCCCGTCCCCGTCTCTCCGGTGATGAGCACGGTGATGGCCAGCCCGGCGGCACGCTCCAGCAAGCCGTACAGCCCTCGCATGGGCGCACTCTTGCCGATGAGGTTCTGGAAGCCGTAGACGCCGTTCAGCTCCCGGCGCAGCGACGCGGCCTGGGCCTTGAGCTGCCTGCGCTCCAGCGCTCGCGCCACGACGAGCGAGACTTCATCCGGGTCGAACGGCTTCGACAGGTAGTCGTACGCCCCTTGCTTGATGGCCTCCACCGCCCTCGGGACGGTGGCGTAGGCCGTCATCAGGATGACCTCGGTGTCGGGGGTGTGCTGCTTGACGGCCCGGAGCACCTCGAAGCCATCCGCGCCGGGCATGCGGATGTCCGTCACCACGACGTCGAACTCCCGCGTCTGGATGAGCGCCAGCGCACGGGCTCCGTCCTCGACGGTCTTCACCTGATAGGCGTCGCCGAGAATCCGGGCGACGAGGTGGCACATGTTCTCCTTGTCATCGACCACGAGAACACTGGGTCTGTCCGTCACGGCGTACTCCGAGGTGAATCCAGGCAAGACTCGGACAAGGCAGGGAGCCCCACGCTTGGGTCACGCGGCGAGCGGTGTGGCCTCGGGCTCCTGCGCGGGTTCGGGCGTGGCGGGACCGGGCACCACCTCGCGGCGCTTCCACAGGAAATAGACCGCCGGGTAGACGAGCAGCTCCAGGAGGAAGCTGGTGGCGAGGCCGCCGACCATCGGCGCCGCGATGCGCTTCATCACATCCGCGCCCGTGCCCGTGGACCACATGATGGGGAGCAACCCCAGCATCGCCGCCAGCACCGTCATCGCCTTGGGCCGCACGCGCTTCACGGCCCCGTGGATGATGGCCTCCACCAGGTCTCCCTCGGTGCGCAGCATCCCCTTCTTCTTGGCCTCGTCATGCGAGAGGTCGAGGAAGAGCAGCATGAAGGCGCCGGTCTCCGCGTCCAACCCCATGAGGGCAATCATGCCCACCCAGACCGCGATGGAGATGTTGTAGTCGAGCGCCCACAAGAGCCACACCGCGCCGATGGCGGAGAAGGGCACCGCGAGCATCACCAGGCCCGCTTTGAACGCGGACTTCGTGTTCATGTACAGCAGCCCGAAGATGAGCACGAGCGTCAGCGGGATGACAAACTGGAGCCGCTCGCGCACGCGCAGCATGTTCTCGTACTGCCCGCTCCACGTCATCGAGTAGCCCGTGGGCACCTTCACGCCCGCCGCCACGGCCTCCTTGGCTCGCTCCACGAAGCCGCCCACGTCGTACTTGGACGTATCGAAGTCCACGTAGACGTAACCGGTGAGCATGCCGTTCTCGTTGCGAATCATGGACGGGCCATGCGTGAGCACCACGTCCGCGATGGCCTCCATGGGCACCTGTCCGCCGCCGGGGAGCGGCAGCAGCACGCGCTTGAGCGCCTGGAGGTCCTCGCGGTAGTCGCGGGCGTAGCGCACGTTGATGCCGTAGCGCTCGCGGCCCTCCACCGTGGTGGACTGGTTGTCACCACCCACCGCGGTCATCACCATCATGTTCGCGTCGTCCACGCTCAGTCCGTGGCGCGCCAGTTCCTCGCGCTTGAGCACGAAGTCCAGGAAGTAGCCTCCGGCGACGCGCTCGGCGAACGCGCTGCGGGTGCCTTCCACCTTCGCCACCGCGGCCTCCGTCTCACGCGCGACGCGCTCCACGGTGGCCAGGTCCGCGCCCATGATCTTGATGCCCACGGGGGTCCGGATGCCCGTGGAGAGCATGTCCAGGCGGCCCTTGATGGGCATCGTCCAGGCGTTGGAGATGCCGGGGAGCTGGAGCGCGGCGTTCATCTCGGACTCGAGCTCCGCCTGGGTGATGCGGTCGCGCCAGAACGGGCGGAGCATGCTCTTCACCCAGTCGGGCGCCCAGCCGCTGTACCAGCGAGGAACCTCGCGCCACTCGGACTCCGGGCGCAGGAGCACCGTGGTCTCCATCATCGTGAAGGGCGCGGGGTCGGTGGACGTGTTGGCGCGGCCCGCCTTGCCGAAGACGCGCTCCACCTCGGGGAAGCGCATGAGGATCTTGTCCTGCACCTGAAGCACGCGCTGGGCCTCGGTGACGGACATGCCGGGCTCCACCGCGGAGGGCATGTAGAGGATGGTGCCCTCGTTGAGCGGGGGCATGAACTCGCTGCCCAGGTGCAGGTAGACGGGGATGGTGGTGGCGACCAACACAACGCTCACCAGGATGGTGGCCTTGGCGTGGCGCACGACGAAGCGGCAGGGGCGCTCGTAGAGCCGGTGCATCAACCGGCTGATGGGGTGCCGCTCCTCGGAGTAGTACTTGCCCACGAGCGCCTGGGTGGCGGCCCACGCGAGGAACCTGGGGCGGAAATGGAAGGGCTCCACGCGGGCGAAGAGCATCCGCATGGCGGGGTCCAGGGTGATGGCCAGCAGCGCGGCGATGGCCATGGCCAGGTTCTTCGAGTACGCCAGCGGGCGGAAGAGCCGGCCCTCCTGGTCCACCAGCGTGAAGATGGGCATGAAGGCGACGGCGATGACCAGCAGGCTGAAGAAGACGCCGGGCCCCACCTCCATCAGCGCTTCCAGCCGCACCTGATGGAAGTCGCCCTTCTTGCCGTCCTTCATCCAGTGGTGGATTTTGTTGTACGCGTTCTCCACCTCGACGATGGCGCCGTCCACGAGCACGCCGATGGAGATGGCGATGCCCGCCAGGGACATGAGGTTGGCGTTCTGCCCCATGAAGTACATGGGGACGAAGGCCAGGGCCACCGACACGGGGATGGTGACGATGGGCACCACGGCCGACGGCACGTGCCACAAGAAGATGAGGATGATGAGGGAGACGATGAGGATCTCCTCCACCAGCTTGTGTGACACGGTCTCGATGGCCTGCTCGATGAGGTGCGAGCGGTCGTAGGTGGTGATGACCTCCACGCCCTCGGGCAGCGAGGGCTTGAGCTCCTCCAGCTTCGCCTTGACGCGCTCGATGACGTTGAGCGCGTTCTCGCCCTGGCGCATCACCACGATGCCGCCCACCGCGTCGCCCTGGCCATCCAGGTCGGCCACGCCTCGGCGCAGCTCGGGGCCCAGCGCCACGGTGGCCACGTCCTTGATGGTGACGGTGGTGCCGCCCCGCGTGCGGAGGATGAGCTTCTCGATGTCCTCCACGCTCTTCACGTAGCCGCGGCCACGGACCATGTACTCGCGGCCAGCCACCTCCACGAGCCGTCCGCCCACGTCGTTGTTGCCCTGGCGCACCGCGCGCACCACCGCGTCCAGCGACAAGCCGTACCCCGCGAGGGAGTTGGGGTTGACCGTCACCTGGTACTGGCGCACCTGGCCGCCCACGGTGGCGACCTCGGAGACTCCCGGCACACTCTGGATGGCGTAGCGCAGGAACCAGTCTTGGTAGGAGCGCAGCTCGTCCAGCCGGTGCTTGCCGCTCTTGTCGACCAGCGCGTACTGGAACACCCAACCCACGCTGGTGGCGTCGGGGCCCAGCTCCACCTTGACGTCCTGCGGGAGCTGGGGCGTGATTTTCGACAGGTACTCGAGCACGCGTGTGCGGGCCCAGTACATGTCCGTGCCGTCCTCGAAGATGACGTACACGTAGCTGAAGCCGAAGTCGCTGAAGCCTCGCACCGCCTTGACCTTGGGGGCGCCGAGCAACGCGGTGGTGATGGGATAGGTGACCTGGTCCTCGATGATGTCGGGGCTGCGGTCCCACCGGCCGTAGACGATGACCTGTGTGTCGGACAGGTCTGGCAGCGCGTCCAACGGAATGTTGCGCATGGTCCACCACGCGCCGATGAGCGCCACCACGGTGGCCGCGATGACCAGGTACTTGTTCTCCGCGGAGAAGCGGATGATGGCTCGAATCATGGGCTCAGTGCCCTCCGTGGTGGCCGGAGGACGCCGGAGTCGCGCCCGCGGAAGGCGAGGCTGGAGCAGGTGGCGCGGCGGTGTTCCCCGACGACGAGGACGTGAGCGCGGAGAGCGACGCACGCAGGCGGGACTCGGAGTCGACGAGGAAGTTGGCGCCCGTGACGACCTGGTCTCCCGCCTTCAATCCCGAGGTCACCTCCACGCTCTTCCCATCCGACTCGCCGAGCCGGACCTCGCGCGGCGCGAAGTGTCCATCGCCGAGCGCCACGAAGACGACGTGCGAGGTGCCCGTGGGGACGACCGCGTCGGCGGGAATCTTCAGCGCTTCACGGGACGCACCGCGCAGGACGACTTCGCCGAACATCTCCGGGCGAAGGTCTCCGTCGGGGTTGGGGAACTCCAGGCGCACCTTGACCGTGCGCGTGGCCGAATCGAGCACCGGGTCGAGGAAGGACACCTTCCCCGCGAACACCCGGTTGGGGAAGGCCTTGAGCTGGAGCGTGGCGGGCATGCCCACCTTCACGTGGCGAAGCTCGCTCTCGTACACGTCGGCGAGGACCCAGACGCGCGACAGGTCGACGACCTCGTACGGCGTTGCGCCGAGCTCCAATCGCGCGCCCTCGACGACGTCCTTCTTCGTGATGACCCCCGAGATGGGGGAGACGAGCGTGAGCGTGCGCGTGGCTTCACCCGTGCGCGTGAGCCGCTCGAGCGTCGCCTGCGGCACGTCCCACAACTCGAGCTTGCGCCGGGCCGCGGCCACCAGCGCGTCGCCGTCCGTGGTCATCCCGCCCGCCTGACTCAGGGCCTCGCGGGTGCGCAGGGCCAGCAGGTATTCCTCCTGGGCCGCGAGCAGCTCCGGGCTGTACACGGCGAAGAGCGGCTCACCCTGGCGCACGGGCTTGCCGGTGAAGTCCGCGTACACGCGCTCGACGAAGGCGGGCACCTTCATGTGGACGCGGCGGATGCGTGTCTCGTCCTGGGCGATGCGGCCGTTGGTGCGCCACGTGCCGCCGACCTTGCCCTCCATCACAGGTGCCGTGCGCAGGCCGATGAGCTGTTGACGGGACGGGTCGATGGCGACGGTGGAGAGGCCCTCCACCGTGGAGCCCCCCGCGGCCGAGGGCGCGGCGGTCATCGACACCAGGTCCATGCCACAGATGGGGCACTTGCCCGGATGGTCCTGCACGATGGCGGGGTGCATGGGGCATTGGTAGCGGGTGGTGGCCTTCTCGGAGCCTTCCGGTGCCGGGGCTGTCGACGTCGGGGACGCGTGCGCGTGAGCGGCGTCCTCGCGATGCGACGACAGCCAATGCACGGCGCCACCGCCGAGCAGCGCGCTGGCCAGCGCCGTCGACGCGAGCGCGGCGGCTCCGAAGCGGCGGCCCGATGGAGCCTGGGAGGACGGGGGCGGAGGGACGGAGGACATGCGGACCTCGGAGCTACATTCCGGACATGGAGGAGGAGGCGGAGGCGGGCGCCGCGCCCGCGGCTCCACCAGACGATGCGGCGCCGCGCGCGGGAGCCGACGGTGAGCTGCCGGCGCCGGGCATTCCGCCCGAGCCCGCGCTGCCTCCGCCGACGACCGCGACAGGCTCCAGGCTCACTTCCGCCTGCGCGATGGCGAGCCGCTGTGCTTCGACGAGCGTCAGGAGGAAGTCTTCTTCGTCGCGGACGATGCCCGAGTTCGCCTCGAGCACCGACGCGAAGGAGGCGCGTCCCACGCGGTACTGCGTCAGCGTGCTCTCGGCTGTCGCCGCCGACTGCATCAGCAGGCCACTGCGATAGAGGCTCGCCGTCTCGCGCAGGGCGGCCAGGGCCGTGAGGCGCTCGCGCACGCGCAGCCGCAGGGTCTGCTCCACCGTCTCGGTCGCGCGGGTGGTGGCGTCGGCCTGGGCGACGCTCTCCGCCACCGCGCGGTTCTGCTTGCTGCCGGAGAAGATGGGCAGGTTGACGCCCACGTTGGCCTGCCACATCGTCGGAAAGTCTCCGCCGCGCGGCATCACGCCGGCGCTGACGGTGAAGTCGGGCCAGCGCTCGCGCCGGGCCAGCGCCATCTGCTGATGGGCCTGCGCGATGTTGGCGCGGCCCTCGGCCAGCTCGGGGCTGCGCTCGAAGGCATCCTTCTCCGCGGCCTCCGGCTCACCCAGCTCCGGCACCCCGAGGTCCCGCACTCGCGTCGTGGTGGGCAGGGGCTCATCGAGGTTCCGGCCGCTCAGCCGGTTCAGTGTCTGGATGCGGGTGCGCTCCTCGGCGTTGAGGGCCACCCGGCGCTGGCGGATTCGATTGAGCTCGAGCTGCGCGCGCAGCAGGTCGGACTGGGCTCCATCTCCTGTCTCATAGCGGATGCGCGCCAGGTCGGCGGACTGCTTCCAGATGGCCTCGAGCCGGTCGAGCAACCCCCGCCGCTCACGGGTCATCAACAGGTCGAGATAGGCCCGGCGCAGCTCCGCCTCGATGGTGAGCCGCGCGCGAAGAACTTGGGCCGACACGGCCTTGGCGCCGAAGCGCGCGACCTCCGTGCGCAGGTCTCGCTTGCCCGGGAAGGGCAGGGCCTGCGAGGCCATGATGCTGACGTAGCTGCCCTCCATCTCGCCGATCATCAGCTCGCCGAAGCCGTCGTTCTGGATGCCCACCTGGAGGACGGGGTCCGGCAGGGCACCGGCTTGAGGGACTCGCTCCTGGGCCGCTTTCTCCTGGGCCTCGACCTGGCGCAGCTCCGGGCGCGCCGCGAGTGCTTCCGCGAGGAGCTTGGAGAGCGTCTCATCCGCCGCCAGCGAGGACACGGCCTGGGCCTGAGGCACGTGTTCGGAGTGTGGTGCTTGGGCGAACGCCGTCAGCGGTGCGAGCAGCGCCAGCATGAAGACGAGGTGCCTCGGCGCGTCGAGTCGCCGCTCGGGAGAGGGGGCTGGCAGGGGCATGTCGAGAGTCGATGGCACGACTGGAGAGGGGAGCGGGGCCGGGGCCGTGGGGCAAGCGGGGAGGACCGCACGGAGTTCCGGCTGGAGCGCCAGGGTGTAACCGTGAACATCACACCTGGGCGGATGTGCGAGGCCTGCTCCCAGCAGCAGGCAGGAGCGCCGCGTCAGAGGAGCTCCATCGAGAGGCTCCTCGGTCGGGGCGCGTGGCCTGGGGCTTACTGGACGGTGACCAGCCCGCTGATGTGGTCCATCGCGCAGGCGTAGCGCAGCGTGCCCGACTCGCTGGGGGTGAACTCGACGGTCACCGGCGTGTCCAGGGGCAGCGGCTGGTTGATGCCCAGGTCCTCCATGACGAGCTCGGTCGCGCAGGTCTTGTCCGTCTTGCGAGTGACCAGGAGGCGGACCGGCTGCCCCGCCTTGACCTTCACGTTCGCGGGCTCGAAGCCCTTGGACGTCACGATGAGGTCCACGAGCTGCACGCCATTCTTCGTGACGGGAGCGGAGGCGGGCTTCTGCGCCGCTGGCGCGGCCTTGCCAGTGCCTTCCTGCGCGGCGTGCCCGCCCTTCTTGGCGTGAGCCGCGTGCTCCGAGTTCGCGAGGGCCGGAGCCGCGGCAAGCAGGGGGAGGGCGGCGAGGATTCCCATCAGGCTCTTCATCATGGGTCGGCTGCTCCACGAGTGAGGATGCCGTGGTGACGCCCGGCACCCTGTGAGTGCGCCTCGCTAGAGCACAACGTATGCCGACCCCTGGAGTACCTGTTCACGCGGGGTTGTCGCCGCGGAGCCCTGATTTGGAGTACCCGGGTGGGTTTCCCTGTAACTGTCACGGTTACACGCGGGCTCCGCGGTTTCCTTCAAGGGGCAGCGCGCCGTCTGGCCGAGTGTCGGCCGCGCGCACGAGCCCCTGGCATCGTCAGGGCAGCTTCTCGACCCGGTAGCCCCATTTGAACCCGCCGAAGATGTTGATGATCTCCTTGCCGTTCGTGTCCTTCTTCAAGGTGTCCTCCGCGAGGAAGACCTCGGCCATGAAGACCACGGACGCATCCGGGAGCGGGATGTTCCCTCCGCCGGGTCCTCCAGGGGGTGGCGTCATCGCCGCTTCTTGTGGGGTGTCCGTGAAGGTGACCACGGGGTTGCCGTAGATCGACGTCACCGCCTCGCAGCCCCAGAAGGGATGCGCGCTGCCCCGGTTGTCGACGGGGGGCCTCTCGGGTGTCTGCCCTCCGGGTGCGGCCACCGTCTTCGAGTGGACGACTTGAATCCACTTCAAGTGGCGCTCGATGCCCGGGTCGCCCTTGGCGAGGTCCGGGGTGTAGACGACGAAGATGTCGGCCCCGTAGATGAGCGGGGAGCGCTCCGTGGGTTCGCGGATGAACGTGGTGTACGAGCGGACGTTGAACTCGTCCTTGCCGTAGAAGCCGCCCACGTAGTTGAAGGTGTAGTAGGTGCCGAACGCCTCTTCGAGCTTCCGCTGGTACTCGATGGTGGGGTCCTCGGGGATGCCCTCGAAGACCGGGTGCTGATTGAGCAGGCTGATGCGGTACCGGTCGGTTCCGCGGAGGAACTCCTGCGACGCGGTGTTCCCTCCCACGGACTTCCCCACGGACTCGAAGAGCCCGAGTGACTGGGGCGGGCATCCGGTGGGCTGACTCGGTTGATAGTTCAGGGCCACGCTTCCTCCCGTGGCCGTGGGGGGCTCGTGCTCCGTTGTTTCGTTGCAGCCCGACAAGCACCACAGGCCCATCAGGCTCGTGGCGATGGTGACTCGGTCGACTCTCATGAAATTGCCTCCGGGGTGACGCGCCTACTTCGGCCTGGGGGCCCGAATAGTTCCCGCGTGAGGGGGCGCCGGGGGCACCTCCGAAATTTCGAGAGGCCATGGAACTTTTCGCGTGCGTCGCCGGAATGGAGGGGGCGGCATCGCCCGTGAATCTCCGTGAGGACACCCCTGGCTCCTTCCAGCGACCTCGACCTCTGTCGGCGTGTGAGCTCCGGAGACGAGGAGGCTTTCGTGCAGCTCTATCAACGGCATCAGTCATGCGTGTTCCGCTTCGCGTTGAGCATGGGGGTGGGAGAACAGGCCGCCGCGGATGTGACGCAGGACGTGTTCATCACGTTGTTGGAGACCGCGGGGCGGTTGAATCCCAGGCTCGGGTCCTTCCGCGCGTGGCTGCTGGGGATGGCGCGCAACCTGGTGCTGCGCGTGCTGGAGCGCACCAGCCGTCAGCCCCTGAGCGTCGACGCGGCGGACCTGGAGATGAACGAGTCGGTGAGTGACCCGCTCTCGCGCCCCGTCGTCCGGGCCGAGCTGGAGGATGTCCGAGAAGCCGTGTCGGGACTGGCCCACGCGCACCGCGAGGTGGTGGTGTTGAGTGACTTGCTTGGCTTCTCGTACGAGGAGACCGCTGAAATCCTGGGGTGCCCGATAGGGACCGTTCGCTCCCGCTTGCACCGAGCCCATGGGCGGCTGGGTGAGCTCCTGGATGTTCCACCCGCCAGACGTGAGGTGTCTTGATGTCGCGGATGAATCAGCCCCCCGCGGAGGACCCTCGGCGTGAGTTGAGGGAGTCGCTGCGGAATCTGGCCGAGGCCACCTCCCACCGGAGTGCGCCTCCATCGGTCGAAGCCGCATTGCGCCGTGAGTTCCAGCGCCGGCGAAGGCGCACGCTGCGACGCCGCGTCTTCATGGGCATGGGAGCAAGCCTGGCGGCCGGGGTGACGCTCATGTTGCTGCGTCAGGGAGGGCTCGTGGGCGGACCGTCGAAGGGGACCGAAGAGCACGCACGGGTGCCACCCGAGGAATCCATCGCGGCGTTCGTATCCCTGGGGCCGGTGGAGCGTGCCAGCGAAGCCGAGCACCTGCGTGTTCTTCGCATGAGGGTTCCCGCCGTGATGTTGGCGTCGATGGGGTGGCCGACGCTCGCCGCGGCCGAGGGCGACACCGTGCTCTCCGACGCGCTGGTGGGCGAGGACGGTTCGATTCTCGCCGTGCACCCCGTGGGCTGGCCGCAGGAGATTCCATGAGCAGGAACCGAGGCATGACGACGTGGCTCGCGGCGGCCGTCCTGGTGTTGCCGGGGGCCGTGCGGGCGCAGCAGCTCCTCGCGGATCCGACGAGCGACGGCCCGCGGTTGGAGGTGATGAACAGCGACGGCTCGCGCCTGGAGATGGCGACAGGTGAGGGGCCCCGGTTGGACTTCACCTCCGCCGCCGAGAGCCGCGTGAAGGAGGGGGCACCGTTCTCCGCTTCGACGGTGAGCGAGCACGTGCAGACGCTCGCCGATGGCAACCGCATCCGCCACGCCTCCAAGGGGCTGCTCGCGCGAGATGGCCAGGGACGGGCGCGGCGCGAGAGCGAGGCCCCATCACTGGGGTTGGCGGTGGGGACAGGTGCTCAGCGCCTGGTATCGATTCACGACCCCGTCGTGGGGACGAACATCCTCCTGGACTTCACCCGCCAGGTGGTCGTCGTGGCCGCTCCACCCAAGGACCTGCGCTGGCGGACGCCCGCCAGGGATGAGGGAGGAACACCCACGGGCGGCCTCGATGTCTCGCGTGATTCGGCCACGCCCCGGAAGGCGTCGCCGCCCGTCGCGCGCCTCCCCGCGACGGTGGACCCATGGCCCAAGCCGGTCATCGAGACCTTGATGGCCCGCGAGATTTCAGGCGTGCGTTGCGAGGGGACCCGCTCCACCGTCACGGTGGCGGCGGGACTGCTCGGCAACGAGCGCCCGCTGCGAATCGTCACCGAGCGCTGGTTCTCGCCCGAGCTCGGGGTGACGGTGGAGAGCCGGCACGAGGACCCTCGGTTCGGCACCACCACGTACAAGCTGATGAACCTGCGCCGCGAAGAGCCGGACCGGGCGCTGTTCGCTCCACCGCCGGGTTGGAAGGTGCTGGTGCCTTAGCTAGTCCCAGACGATGAGCCACTTCACGGCCTTGCCCAGCCCATAGAACACCCAGCCCACGGGGCCCGGACGCACGGGCCGCTCGAAGCTCAGGTACACGGTGGACAGGGCGATGTCCGCCTCCAGGCCTTGGAGGCGGGCCTTGAGCGTCTCGTACTCCACCGTGACGCGCTCCAGCTCCTTCTCCACCTTGAGGGTGTCCTCGACGCTGGTGGCGCGCTGGAGCAGCTCCAGGTAGCGCTCGCGGACGCGCGTGACGTTGTCCAGCCGCACCTTCAGGTCCCGGTGCGCGTCCGTCACGTCATCGGCGGAGACACTCTTGTTCTCCACGGTGCCCAAGGTGGGCACGGCCGACAGGAAGCTCTCCAGCCGGGCCGCGGGGATTCGCACCACCGCGCCTCGCGTCATCACCTGTTCCGCGTAACCTCCGTGGGCCTTCGCCAACGCGACGGCCTGTGAGGGACCTTGCTCGGGCTCATCGCGCTCCAACTGCACCGTGGCACGATGGATGATGGACCGGTTCTCCGTGATGGAGCCCGGAGCAGCCTGCGCCAACGCATCATTCGCGCTGTAGGCGCGTTCATGCGCGCGGTTCGTGGAGCAGGCGACAAGAGCGACGACGGGAACGAGCAGGAGCAGGCGCACCACGGAAGTCCTTCGAGAAGAGGTGTCTGCCTGGACGCGCCTGCGGGGATGAGCGTTCCCTCGTCAGGCGCGGGACGCAGGAGAGGGGAGCGGCTGGGCGCTGTCACCCTCGTAGTAGATGCTCGCGCATCCCTTTTCGTAGACGACGAGCACTCGATCACTCTGCTCCAGCAGGTCGGAGGCTTTCTCCGTGGCCTTGCGGACCAGGGTGTCGAATTTTCCCGAGCTCTGCTTGTTGCTGGCCCGGACTGTCACGACTGGCATGCGGTGTCCCGCTCCTTGTGCCCCACGGCGGGTGGCTCCAGGCATGACCCGGCCCCGTGCCCATCCGTAGGTAACGAACGCGTCATAGCCAACCCAACACTTCGTTGACAAGCGCTCCGCTCCATGACGGGAAGATGACTCCTATGCAACGCAAGCTCTTCGTACTGCTGGCTTTTACCCTGGGTCTTGTTTCCACCGCCCAGGCCCAGAGCGACTCCCCCCCTCGCCGCGAGCACCGTTCTCCGACGTCTCCCTGGCTGCCTCGGGGCGTGTGGCTGGGTGCGTCGCTGCGGGAGGACCTCATCACCCCCCGCTTGAAGGTGCAGTGGCAGTGGACCTTCTTCCAGGATCGCAAGGACGCCTTCGCCTTCCTGCTCGAGGGTGGAATGGGGTGGGGCCTCTCCATGCCGAATCCGGTGTCGGACAAGCCGGAGTCGCTCCTCGGCTCGTACTACGAGCACACCGCGCAGCTGGGCGTCGGCTACCGGAACCACGTCCCCCACGGCATCCACTGGGGCTTCCAGGTCACCGGTGGACCCGTCTTCTACGGCGCCCACTTCGACGGCTCGCCCGCGGACAAGCAGGTGGCGGGCATCCTCGAGGGCCGCATCCAGATCGGCTATCAGTTCGAAAAGATGGCCGTGGGACTCTCGGCCGGCTACGGCGAGCCCTTCGGACTCAAGCGGCGCTTCCTGGGCCGCGGCTATGTGGGTGGCCCGTCGCTCGGGATGTTCGTGGATTGGCGGTGAAGTCGGCGTAGACTGGGCTCGCGGGATTCCCCCTTCTCGCGCCCCCTATGACCGAGCTCTTGAGTGCCCACGTCTCGCGGTATCTGCGCAATCGGGGCGACCTCGAGCGGCGGCTGCCGCCGGGGTTGCTTGTCTTCACCCCGGCTCCGGCAGGGGAGCGGGTGGAGGAGCAGGAGGAGTACCGGCTGAAGACGGTGACGAACGCGGGCCCCCCGACGCTGGGGGCGACGGAGCCGGTGGTCTTCCCGGTGGTGAAGTCCCAGACGAACGCGTTCGGCCGAGGCATCACCGTGGGGCGCACGGGCAACAACGACGTGGTGCTGGATGACAGCAGCGTGTCTCGCTTCCACGCCTGGTTCGCCCGGGACGAGTCGCAAGCAAAATACTTGCTAACGGACGCCGGCTCCAAGAATGGTTCGTGGCTGGGCGGGGTTCGTCTCACCCCCCGAAAGCCCGTCTCCGTGGAGGATGGCGCGCGGATGCGGTTCGGTCAGGTGGAGCTCGTGTTCTACACGCCAAGCGGCTTTGTCAGGATGCTCGCCGCGAGGATGGCTCCCTGAGCCTTGCCACGTCTCAAGCGGCCTGCGTAACGTGCGGAGTCGCCTACAGTCACACACGGGAGTGTTCGCGGTGGCCTTGACCACAGAAGCCTTCGGACTGACCGACGTCGGCCGCAAGCGGCAGCACAACGAAGACGCGATGCTGGTGGACGCGCCGCTCGGGCTCTACGTGGTGGCCGATGGCATGGGCGGGCACGCGGCCGGTGAGGTTGCCAGCAACCGGGCGACGGAGGTCGTCAAGCAGCACATCACCGCGAACAAGCACCTGCTGAAGGACCTGGGCATCAACCCCACGGCGGACAGCCGGTCGGCGGCGGCGGCATTGGTGGAGGTGGCCGTCCAGCGCGCGTGCGCGGACATCTACCGGACCGCGATGACGGACTCCACCAAGCGGGGCATGGGGACGACCTTCGTGTGCCTGGCGGTGGGCGGCAACAAGGGCGTCATCGGGCACGTGGGTGACAGCCGCGTCTATCTGGTGCGGCATGGTCAATGCCACCGGCTCACGGAGGACCACACGCTGGTGGCCGCGCAGCTCAAGGCGGGCACCATCACCAAGGAGCAGGCGGCGACGTCGCAGTACCGCAACGTCATCACCCGCGCGGTGGGCATCCAGGAGTCTGTCCAGGTGGACACGCTCATCGTGGACCTGATGCCGGGGGACATGTTCGTGCTGTGCTCGGACGGGCTGCACGGCTACGTCGAGGACGAGGAGATGTTGCCGCTCGTCTCGGGGATGGCGCCGGCGGACCTGCCCAAGCGGCTCATCGACATCGCCAACGAGCGCGGCGGCAAGGACAACATCACCGCGGTGGTGGTGAAGGTGGCCGGCGACAGCGCCATGGCCAGCGAGGAGACCAGCGAGGCGCAGTCGCGGATGGAGGCGCTGCGCAAGATTCCGCTGTTCCGTCACCTCACGTACAAGGAGCAGACGGCGGTGTTGTCCATCGCCACGACGCGCACCTATCCCGCGGGCCGTGAAATCGTCGTGGAGGGCCAGCCGGGCGAGGAGCTCTTCGTCGTCATCCGGGGCCGGGTGGCCATCGAGAAGAACGGCGTGGAGATCGCCGAGCTGCGCTCCGGCGGACACTTCGGCGAGATGGGGCTCATCGACAACGCGCCGCGCTCGGCGACCGTGCGCGCGACGGAGCCCACGCGCACCATGGTCATCTCCCGGCCCGACCTGATGGGCTTGATGAAGCGCGAGTCCATCCTCGCGGTGAAGATGCTCTGGAGCTTCGTGCAGGTGCTGAGCGACCGGCTGCGCGCGACCAACTCCGAGCTGAGCGAGGCCCGGCAGGAGCTGGCCGTGGCGCAGGCCATCCAACCGTTCGCGGAGGAGTGAGGACACCATGGGCACGCGCATCCGTCGTTCGTCCGCGCTGGACACCCGGCCACGTCAGACCTCCCAGGTACGTTCCCGCCGAATGCAGGTGGGAGGTCGGATGGCGCGGGTGGCGGGCAGGGATGTGATGGTGCGGTTGATGGGCGAGGTGGCGGAGCTTCGCGAGGAGATGAAGTCCACGCGGATGCACACGCGAATCCTGGCGTCGGCGATGAGCTCCACGCTGACGAACATGGGGTCGATGCGCGAGAGCATGGGCTCCATGCAGGAGAGCATGAACCTCATGATGGCGAACATGAACCTCATGCAGGCGAACATGAACTCCATGCGGGAGAACATGGACGCGATGATGACGACCATGGAGTCGGCGGTGGGCCAGATCCGTGGGTTGTCGGGCGGGCTCCAGCGCATGGAGACGCATGTGGGGCGCATGGCGCGGTTGTTGGGGACGGTGGCCGAATCCACCCACTCGCGTCTTGAGAACGTGGAGAAGCGGCTGGACGCGCTCGAGGACGACTCGGACTCGAAGCAGTGATGGGCACCTGACGGTCTTGCCCCGGAGGCAGGGGGACGGCGCGAGCGTCCGGGAGAGGACGCGCACGGAATTTCCCGTGGGAATCGTCCGTTGCCGGCCCGGCCGCGGGTTAAGGTCCGCGTGACGAGTTCATGCGCAACTGGATTCTCATAGGGGTGTTGTCGGCCCTGGTGGTGGCCGGGGCCGCGTGGCTGTGGTCCCGCTCGGACAGCGGGCCCCAGGGCGCGGTGCCCTCCGCCTCCGTGACGAAGCCACTGCCGGAGTTCTCGGCGGTGGACGTCTCCTCGGGAGCGCAGGAGGGACTGGCGCTCACCGGCCGTGTGCTCGATGCGTCGG
The DNA here is from genome assembly GCF_037414475.1 of Myxococcus stipitatus. Next base: position 8,609,000 of record NZ_CP147913.1, read on the forward strand.
GCAAGCCCGTCGCGGGCGCGGAGGTGTCCCTGGCGTCCAGCGTCGAGCGGACGCTGGTGGATGTCCGCTGCGAGGACTGTGACCTGGCGCTCCTGTCCTGCACGGCGCGCGAGTCCGCGCTCCATACGCTGGCGTTCCTCGAGCAGCAGCGTGGCTTCTTGAGCGCGCGGGCCACGGTGCAGACGGATGACCAGGGCCGCTTCCGTTTCGAGCACCTGGTGGGCGTGTCGTTCTCCGTCTGGGCGCGTGCCCCGGGGTGGGGCGTGGCGTTGAGGGACCGCGCGGCACCGGGCGAGCCGGTGGAGCTGTTCCTGCCGCCGCTGCGCTCCATTCGTGGGCAGGTGGTCGATGACGCGGGACGGGCGGTGCAGGGGGCGCGTGTGTATGCCGTCTCCCGCCGGGTGCCGTTGCCCTTTCAAGCCGAGTCCACGGGCGATGGCGCCTTCGCCGTGGAAGGCCTGGGCGAGGGGCCCTTCTACGTGCTGGCCACCGCCACGGGGTATGTGCCCGCGGTGGAGCCTCAGGTGGAGGCGGGGCCTCAGCCCGTGCGCCTGCGGCTGACGCCCGCGCGCACGTTGGAGGTCCAGGTCACCCGGAAGGGCAAGCCCGCGGCGGCGGTGGTGCGCGTGCGAGCGGACCACCTCTCGCGAGAGCTGCGCACGGAGGGCGAAGTCGTTCGCTTCACGGACCTGTACCCCGATGAGCTGACGGTGACGGCGGAGGCGCCGGGGTTGGGCTCCGTTCCGCGCACGTTGACGCTCAACGAGCGTGTCACGCAGGTGACGCTGGAGCTGGAGGACGCGGGGAAGCTGTTCGTCTCCGTGGTGGATGAGGCCGGCCAGCCCGTGCCCAATCCCGAGGTGCTCCTGCTCACCTCACGCGGGGAGCTCATCCGGCGCGAACGCGTGGCCACCGGGGCGCTGGTGGAGCTGGGGCCCCTGGCGTTGGGTGACTACCAGGTGGAGGGCAAGGCGGAGGGGTTCCTCGAAGCGCAGCTTCCCGCCCGCGTGGGAAAGGGCGAGACGTCGCTCGAGCTGGAGCTGGCGCGCGCCACGCTGATCACCGGCCGGGTGATGGATGAGTACGGCCGTCCCGCGCCTCGTGTGTCCGTGCTGGTCCAGCCGACAGGGGAGGCGGTGCTGGCGGATGGGGACGGGCGCTTCGTCGCGCGGGTCCCCACGCCGGGCCTGTACGAACTGCACGCGCACCATTCGGAGTGGGGCGGTGGCCAGTTGAAGGTGACGGCGCCCGCGTCCGACGTGGAGCTCTCGCTGGAGGGACATGCGGCGCTGGAGGTGACGGTGTCGTCCGAGGGCCGCCGTGTCGAAGGCGCGGACGTGGTGTTGTGGGTGGACCAGGAGGGCATCTTCCGGAGCGACCGTTCCTCGGGACCCGACGGCGTGGTGCCCATGCGCGGCCTGCCCGCGGGCACGTACACGATGATGGCCTCCCATCCGGATTACCTGCCTTCGGATGCGCGCAAGGTGACGGTGGTGGATGGGCAGACGCTCAAGCTGGAGGTGGAGCTGAAGCCCGGGGCTCCGCTGACGGGAGACGTGGTGGACACCGAGGGGGCTCCCGTGACGGGGGCGGCGCTGTCGGTGGTGCCTCGGAGCGCGGAGCCCGTCGTGAGCGACGCGCGCGGGCACTTCGAGTTCCGCTCGCTTCGACCGGACCGGGGCTACCGCCTGGAGGTGCGGCACGCGGGGTATGACCAGGTGGCTCGCGCCGAGGGCAAGGCGGGTGGCCCGCCGGTGAAGGTGGTGCTCAAGAAGCGCGATGTCTTCCGGGGCCGCGTGGTGGGGAACGATGGCGCCCCGGTGCGCAACTTCCGCATGGATGAGCACGTGGTGGACAGCCCCGATGGGCGCTTCGAGCTCCCGCTCTCCACCATGGGTGATCGCGTCATCTTCGCGGTCGATGCGTCGGGATATGAGCCCTTGACGGTGGACCGCCCCGCGTCGCCGGACCTGGGCGACCTGGTGTTGGAGCGGCTCCCGTCCATCAGCGGGCGCGTGCGGGACATGAATGGCTCGCCGGTGGCGGATGCCGTGGTGTCCTGTGAGATTTGTGATGAGTCCGTGATGTCGGGCCCGGATGGCCGCTTCACGTTGGTGGCTCCGCCGTACGTCGCGGAGTACTCGGTGAGCGCGCGCAAGGGCCGTCTGAGCGGGTCGGAGACGCTCGCGCGAGGAACCCAGACCTCGGTGGAGTTGACCTTGAAGCAGGCCACGCGGTTGAGCGGCCGGGTGTTTCTGCCCGGAGGCCAGCCCGCCGCGGGCGTCGAGGTCCAGGCGATGGGCGGAGACAGGTCCGCTCCGGTCCACATCGTCACCGGACCGGATGGTGGCTACTCGGTGGAAGTGGCACCCGGCAGCTACCGCTTCATGATGAACCTGGGGCGGGACTCCAACGGTGAGCAGGCCTTGGTGGCGCAGGTGGAGGGCACCGAGATGCGCCTCGACCTGGGGCCGGCGCCGGGGACCGCGTCGCTCGCGATTCAGCTCAAGACGCCCGAGAGGGGCAAGGCCCTGTGGTTGGTGGCTGGAGAAGTCTCGGTGTCGACCGGCGCTTCCGCGCAGGAGTTGCTGCGCTCGCGATGGGCGCAGCTCGTCTATCAGCCGAGCTCCGAGCAGGTGGTGTTAACGGGGCTGCGTCCGGGGCGCTACACCTTGGTGTGGGGCGCCTTCCACGTGCAGACACCTGGGGGCCCCGAGGTGCGGGTGGTGGATGTTCCCTCGCGAGGTGAAGTGACGCTGGGGCAGTGAGCGTCACCTCGCGGCGCGGGTTGCGAGCCGACGGGCGTGCGCATTAGGAAGCCGCATGGACGCATCGGCATTGAAGGGCCGTCGCATCGTGGTGGGCGTGGGTGGTGGAATCGCCGCGTACAAGGCCTGTGAGCTCGTGCGCGAGCTGCAGCGCGCCGGCGCGGAGGTTCGGGTGGCCATGACGGAGGGCGCCCGGCAGTTCGTCACGCCGCTCACCTTCCAGGCGCTCAGCGGGCACCCGGTGCTCACCGACTATTTCGACCCGTCGCAAGAGGGGAACTTCGGTCACCTGGACCTGGCGCGCTGGGCGGAGGCCTTCGTCGTCGCGCCCGCCACCGCGGACCTGTTGGCGCGGCTGCGCGCGGGCATGGCCAACGACGCGGTGACGACCTCGCTGCTCGCGTTCCGCGGCCCCGTGGTGCTGGCTCCGGCGATGAACGTGGCCATGTGGGACAACGCGATGACCCAGGAGAATGTGGCGGCGTTGCTGTCGCACTCGCGTTTCAGCCAGGTGGGGCCCGGCGCGGGCCTCCTGGCGTGTGGCGACGTGGGCGAGGGCCGGCTGGCGGATGTGCCCGCCATCGCCGCGGCCGTGGCGGCGCGTCTTGCGCCCGGCCCCTTGGCGGGCAAGCGGGTGTTGCTGACGGCGGGGCCCACGCGCGAGTACCTGGACCCCGTGCGCTTCATCTCCAATCCGTCCACGGGGAAGATGGGCCTGGCGCTGGCTCATGCGGCGCGGCAACTGGGGGCCTCGGTGACGGTGGTGTTGGGGCCGGTGGGGAGCGTGGACCGCTCGGGCCTGGAGGTGGTGGACGTCGTCACCGCGGAGGAGATGGCGCGCGAGGTGTTGGGCCGGGTGGCGGAGTCCGACGTGTTCATCGCCACGGCCGCGGTGAGCGACTTCCGGCCGGAGACTCGCGCGGCGCAGAAGGTGAAGAAGGGGAGCGTGGACGGGCCGGAGACGCTGCGCCTGGTGCGCACGCCCGACGTGCTGGCCGAGGCGTCCCGGAAGGTCTCCGGGCAGACTCGCCGCCCGGTGCTGGTGGGCTTCGCCGCGGAGACGGAGCGGGTGCTGGAGCACGCTCGCGAGAAGCTGGAGCGCAAGGGGCTGGATGCGATTGTCGCCAATGACGTGACGGCGCCGGGCGCGGGGTTCGGGACGGACACCAACCGCGTCACGGTGTTGACGCGCGCGGGAGTGACTCGGGAGCTCCAGGGCGGCAAGGACGTCGTGGCCCGGGGCATTCTCGAACTGCTCCTGGTGGAGCGGCGCTCCTCGGCGGTGTGAGCGTCCGTCCGGCCAAGGGCGGGGACCGAGGCTGACGCGCACCGCGAGAACCCAGGGGAGAAGCCGCATCGCGGGGAAGACCTGGAGGGCGGGAGGGCCGAACAACAGGCCTGTGACGCGATGTGCGGGCCTTGGCGACCCGGGAGGGGATGGCTGGCCCGCCCTGGCGCCGGGTGGGCTGGAGGGATGGGCGTTCGCTTCCTTGCGCCCGGGCGTTCCGTCCGATACCGATCAGTCACCGTGAACGACGACTCGCCCGAGGCCTCCCAGGAACTGAGCGCCGTGCTGGAGGATGTCCGCCGCCACCTGCTCTGGCAGGAGGAGGCGGCTGGCCGGGTGCTGATGATTGACGCCAAGGCGGCGGCGGAGCTGCAACGTTCCGCGCCGTCCCTGCGTTCGCGACTGGCGCGAGCCACGGGAATGGCCGAGTCCCCAGCTCCCGCCGAGCGCCGCCCCGTTCCTGGCCCGACACCCGTGGGGCCCACCGCTTCAGGCGCGATTCCCGGCCGGGGTCCCGTGCCCTCCGTGGGCCCGGAGTCGAAGGCCCCCTCGGCGTCGCCGATGTCCGGCTCGCGGCCCGCGATGGCCACGCCTCGTCCACTCGAGGCAGGAGAGGCTCCGCGGCAGGCGCCTCCCGAGGCCGCGCCGCCGCGTCAACCGCTCGCGGCGCGTGGACCTGTTTCCCGTCCTCCGGAGCCCGCCTCGACAGGGATGCTGCTGGATGTGCCTCGCGCCTCGCCTGGCGCGGGAGGGGCGCTGCCGGGCGTGGTGGCCGGGGAGCGTCCGACGTTGGACCAGGTGCGGCGCGAGTTGGGGGACTGCCAGCGCTGCAAGCTGTGCTCGGGCCGCAAGAACATCGTGTTCGGGACGGGGAACCCTCGCGCGGAGCTGGTGTTCGTGGGCGAGGGACCCGGTGAGCAAGAGGACTTGCAGGGCGTGCCCTTCGTCGGCGCGGCGGGGGCGCTGTTGACGAAGATGATCGAAGCCATGGGCTTCGGTCGCGACGATGTCTACATCTGCAACGTGGTGAAGTGCCGTCCCCCGGGCAATCGCAACCCGGAGCCGGATGAAATCGCCGCGTGTGAGCCGTTCCTCCGTTCGCAGCTGGCGTCCATCCAGCCCCGCGTCGTGGTGGCGCTGGGCAAGTTCGCGGCGCAGACCTTGCTGCGCGACTCCACGCCCATCACCCGGATGCGAGGCCAGTGGCGCGTCTACGAGGGCATTCAGCTCATGCCCACCTTCCACCCCGCGTACCTGCTCCGCAATCCCGCGGAGAAGCGCAAGGCGTGGGAGGACCTGCAAGCGGTGATGAAGGTTTTCGGAAAGAACCCGGGCTCGCGTACGTAGCGGGGCGTCGGGGGGGAGATTCGGATGAAGGGATTGCTGGAGACGCGCGAGGTGCACTCACCCTCGCTGGAGTCCAATCCGCTGGGCGACCCGGCGCGGCGCCGGCTCACGGTGTATCTGCCGCCGGGCTACGGCGAGGGAGACCGGCGCTATCCGGCCGTGTACTTCCTGCACGCGTTTGGCAACAGCGGGGGCTCGTGGACGAACGCGTCCGGCTTCGCGCCCACGGTGCCCGAGCGGCTGGACGCGCTCATCGAGTCCGGCGCGGTGCCGCCCGTGGTGGGCGTATTCCCGGATGGGTGGACGTCCCTGGGCGGCAGCCAGTGGATCAACAGCGACGCCATCGGGCGCTATCGCGACTACCTGGCCAAGGACGTGGTGGGCTTCGTGGACCGCAACTTCCGCACGCTGCCCAAGGCGGCGTCGCGGGCCGTGCTGGGGCACAGCTCGGGTGGGTACGGCGCGCTGGTGATGGGGCGCTACCACCCGGAGATCTTCTCGCACCTGGGGGCCCACTCGGCGGACTCGTATTTCGAGTACTGCTACCTGCCGGACCTGCCGAAGGCGGTGGGCTCGCTGCTGAAGTCCGGCGGAATCGAGACGTGGCAGGCCGAGTTCCGTCAGCGCGTGCGTGAGACGAAGATGCGCGGCGATGACTTTCCGGTGGTCAACACGCTGGCGATGGCGGCGGCCTATTCACCCAAGAAGGGTGAGCCGCTCAACCTGGAGCTGCCCTTCGATGCGCAGACGGGGCGGCTGAAGCTGGACGTGTGGAACCGCTGGCTGGTGCATGACCCGGTGCGCTTCGTGCCGAAGTTCCTGGATGCCTATCGGAAGCTCAAGACGCTCTTCCTGGACTGCGGCACGCGGGACGAGTTCAACATCCGCTGGGGCACTCGCATGCTGGCGGAGGACCTGAAGAACTCGGGCGTGGAGCTGGTGCACGAGGAGTTCGAGGACGGCCACTCGGGTGTGTCCTATCGCTTCGCCCGCTCGCTCTCGGTGCTCCTGCCGAAGCTCTCGCAGGAGTAGCGGGCGAGGGGAGGCCGGGTGGGGTGGACCCCGGCCTCCGAGCGATGCCATCCGACGGAAGCGCGACGTGGCGCTGGCCATCCCCCCTCGGGAGCGGATAGAGGCATGGCACCCGCGCGCCACGGTGATGGGGTGGAGGGCGCGGAGGACCTTCAGCTTCAGGGAGACGAGAACATGAGCAACGACCTCTACGGGCTGTCCCGCGTCGTCGGCGAGAAGGGGGTGCTGCCGCAGCGCGCCCGGAAGCTGGACCCCTCGCTGCCGTGCCGGGACTCGGAGCTGCTCATCGACGTGGAGAGCCTCAACATCGACGCCGCTTCCTTCAAGCAGATCAAGGGAGAGGTGGGAGGCGACCCCGCGCGCATCGGCGAGCGCATCCAGGAGATTGTCCGCGAGCGGGGCAAGATGCAGAACCCCGTCACCGGCTCGGGAGGCATGCTGATTGGCCGGGTGAAGGAGATCGGCGCGAAGCACCCGGCGCGTGAGCAGCTCCAGGTGGGCGACCGCATCGCCACACTGGTGAGCCTGACGCTGACGCCCCTGGTGATTGAAGAGGTGAAGGCGGTCCACGCGGACATCGACCGCGTCGACATCCGAGGGCACGCGCTGCTCTTCTCCAGCGGCATCTACGCGAAGCTGCCGTCGGACATCCCGGACACGCTGGCGCTGGCGGCGCTGGATGTGTGTGGGGCTCCCGCGCTGGTGGCCCGGTACGTGAAACCCGGGATGACGGTGGCGGTGTTGGGCGCGGGCAAGAGCGGAGCGCTGTGTCTGGCGCAGGCGCGGCGCAACCTGGAGAGCCGGGGCAAGCTCATCGCGTTGGACGTGTCTCAGTCCGCGCTGGATGTGCTGTCGTCGATGGGCCTGTGTGACGTGGCGCTGAAGGTGGATGCCACGCAGGGCGTGGACGTGATGGAGGCGGTGAGCCAGGCGACGCAGGGGCAGCTCTGCGACCTGGTGGTGAACTGCGCCAGCGTGGGGAACACCGAGATGGCGACCATCCTCTCGGTGAAGGATGGCGGCACGGCCATCTTCTTCTCCATGGCGACCAGCTTCACCACGGCGGCGCTCGGCGCCGAGGGCGTGGGCAAGGACGTCACCATGCTGGTGGGCAATGGCTATGTGCCCGGCCACGCGGCGCTGACGTTGGCGCTCTTGCGCACCGAGCCGGCGCTCCTCCAGCTCTTCGCCACGCGGTACGTCTGAGGTCGAGCCGCGCGGAGCGCAGACGCCTCCGCGAAGGCTTCGTCGCGTTCGTGCCTCCATGCGCGGGGGCACGAGCGCGGGTGTGCGGGATGCCTTGACCCTCGAGGCCATCGCCACCCGGTGAATCCATCCGCCCGCGGTGCGTGATGCACCTGTCGCCGCGCTGCTACCTCATCGCCGCGGACGAGGTGTCCGGTGCCATGAGTGCGGGAGACACGGGCGCTTGAGGTTCGTGCTGCGTGCGAGCCCAATCGTTCGCGCTGCGGCCGCTGTCATCCCGGGCCTCGGGGGAGGCGCCCTTCGCGCGGAGCTGGTCCACGACCTCCTGCCTTCCGAAGAGGGATGCGAACATCAAGGCGGTCTGGCCCAGGCTGTTGGTCTGGTCCACGGCGCAGGGCTGCTGATTGAGCAGCGCCACGATGTCGCCATGGCCCTTGAAGGCCGCGCCCATCAGCGCGGTGTTGCCCCGCTTGTCGCCCGCGCAGGCATCCGCGCCCGCCGAGAGCAGCACCCGCACGGTGTCGAGATGTCCGTGGTACGCCGCGAGGATGAGGGGCGAGAAGCCGCGAGCATCACGCGCCTCCACGGGGGTGCCAGCCTTGAGCAACCCGGAGACGACCTCCGAGTCCCCCTCGCGGGCGGCGGCGAGCAGATAGCGCTCCGCCTCGCTGGTGGCGAGGAGACGGCCTTGAGGCGCGGGCTCCGCTCGCAGGGACCACCACGCGGCCGTCAGCACCGCGCACACCAGCACCAGCAGACCCAGCGCTCCGAACATCAGCTTGCGAAACATGGTCGTCCTCCGAGACGAAGTCGACGAGAAGGCCGGGGCGTGGGGCGCCACGTCGAGGGGGTAGACGTGGCACTCGAGCTCCACACCCCGGCCTTCCATCAAGGGAGGGCTCCCGCGCGTGACGTGCGGGAGCCCGATGAGTCACCCGAGGCTCAGCGCGAGGCGAGCGAGGCCACGGCGGCGCGCGCGTCGTCGACCTTCACGCCCACCGCGTTGGCCAGCTTCGTGCCGTACTCCGCGTTGGCGACGTAGAAGTGGCCCACCATGCGCGCCTTGACGCGGGCATCACGGACCTGGCCCAGGTCCGCCGCCAGGTTCTTCACCAGCCGCTCCCGCGCGGCCGGGTCCAGCGACGTGTAGAAGGCGCCCGCCTGCGCGAAGTTGTCCGTCTTCTCGATGGGCTGCTGCTGCGTGGTGCCGGACAGCGGCGCACTCGACAGCAGGTACGCGGGCGCGTCCTGCGTCTCGCGGGTGACGCTGGGCTCGTAGTTCACGTCCGACTTCGTGTTGGCGAAGTTCATGCCGCCCGCCTGGTTGTTGCTGTTCACCGCGGCGCGGGCGCGGTTGACCGGAAGGGACTGGTAGTTGGCGCCCACGCGATAGCGCTGCGTGTCCGCGTAGGAGAAGAGCCGGCCTTGGAGGAGGCGGTCCTCGGAGGGCTCGATGCCGGGGGGCTGCACGCCGGGGGAGAACGCGGCCTGCTCGGTCTCCTCGAAGAAGTTGTCCGGCATCTTGTTGAGGACGAAGCGGCCCAGCTTCACGGACGCAACCTTGTCCTCCGGCCACACCTTCGTCGGGTCCAGCGGGTTGAAGGTGAAGCTGTCCAGGTCCTTCGGGTCCAGCACCTGCACGGACAGCTCCCACGCGGGGAACTTGCCCGCGCCGATGGAAGCGTAGAGGTCCGTGGTGGCGTGCTGGTGGTCCTCGCCCGCCGTGCGCGCGGCCTCCTCGGCCGTCAGGCTCTTGACGCCCTGTTGCGAGGCCCAGTTGAACTTCACGTAGCGGACCTCGCCCTTCGCGTTGACGAACTTGAACGCGTGGACGCCATGCCCGTTCATCTGGCGGTAGTTCGCCGGAATCCCGATGTCCGAGTACACCTGCGTCAGCATGTGCGTGGACTCAGGCAGGTGGGAGAAGAAGTCGAAGAAGCGGTTCGGGTCCTGCTTGTTGTTGAAGGGCGACGGCTTCAGCGAGTGCACCATGTCCGGGAACTTGATGGCGTCGCGGATGAAGAAGACGGGCAGGTTGTTGCCCACCAGGTCCCAGTTGCCATCGTCCGTGTAGAACTTCAGCGCGAAGCCGCGCGGGTCTCTCAGCGTCTCTGGCGAACCGGACGGATGGATGACGGTGGAGAAGCGCACGAACATGGGCGTCTTCTTGCCCTTGCTCGCGAAGAGGGACGCGCGCGTCAGGTTCGAGAAGTTGCCGTAGCTTTCAAAGACGCCGTACGCGCCCGTGCCGCGGGCATGGACGACGCGCTCCGGGATGCGCTCCCGATCAAACCGGGCCAGCTTCTCGATGAGGTGAAAGTCCTCCAACAGGACGCCGCCACGAGCGCCCGCCGTCTTGGAGTTCTGGTTGGTTCCCACCGCGGAGCCGGTGTCCGTGGTGAGGGGTGGGGGATTGGCGGCCAGGGCCGGACCACTCAACAGTGCCGCCGTCAGCAACAGCGAACGCGTCTTCATTCGAAAGCTCCTCTGGGGGTGAGGCACACCGCCCCAGAGCACGCCTCGTGCCGCTCCTTGGTTGCTAATGAATCCAATGGGTTGGATTGTCGCATCACCCGTCTCCACCGCCATTTCGGTGGAAACACCGGTCCGCCGGTGAGGTGCATCACCGAATCCTCGGTGTGACCCGGCTGGAACCGATAATGCGGTGCGGCAGCGAGTTCTCGGTGTGCTTCGGCGCTTCCTGTAGGCGATTGGGCGGGTAAGGTGCGCCCATGCCAGGCCCGTTCATTGACGACGCGCAGATTGCGCATGCGCGCACTCTGGCGGAGGAGATCGTCAACCCGATCTTCGACCTCATCCGCCGTAACACCACTGTATCCATCGAGCGCACCGTGTTGCGCTTCTTTGGGATTTCCGGAGCAGGCGCGCGAGGAGTGCCTCTCGCCAACCTGATGGTCGACAAGCTCAAGGCCGCCGGGGTGCTCAACCGGGGCGCCGCCTATTGGTATGGCCGGGCGCTCCAACTGGGCGCCAAGAGCCCGCTGGAGGCCGTGGAGCGGCTGACGGCGCTGCCGGCGGACAAGCTCGGTCCCTTGTCTCCGGAGATGGAGGAGAACCTTCGCGCCGAGGTGCGCGCCGAGGCCCGCTCCGCGTTCGAGGAGATGAAGGCCCGCATCGCCGCGCGCGATGAGCTCCGCAAGCAGTTCCCCATGTCTCCCGCCCCGCACAAGTACGTCATCGTCGCGACGGGTAACATCTACGACGACGTGGACCAGGCCCGGGCCGCGGCCCAGGCGGGCGCGGACGTCATCGCCGTCATCCGCTCCACCGCGCAGTCGCTGCTCGACTACGTGCCTCACGGCGCGACGACGGAGGGCTACGGCGGCACCTACGCCACCCAGGAGAACTTCCGCATCATGCGCGAGGCCCTGGATGAGGAGAGCCGCAAGCTCAAGCGCTACATCCAGCTCACCAACTACTCGTCTGGCCTCTGCATGTCGGAGATCGCCTTCTGCGCGGCCTACGAGAAGCTGGACATGCTCCTCAACGACGCGATGTACGGAATCCTCTTCCGCGACATCAACATGCGTCGCACCTTCATCGACCAGTACTTCAGCCGCCGCATCTGCGCGCTCGCCGGCATCATCATCAACACGGGCGAGGACAACTACATCACCACGGCGGACGCGTACGACGCGGCGCACACCGTCATCGCCAGCCAGTTCATCAACGAGTGCTTCGCCAAGCGCGCGGGGCTCAAGGACTGGCAGCTGGGCATCGGCCACTCGTACGAAATCGACCCGTACCGCGACGACACGCTCCTGTTGGAGCTGTCGCAGGCCATGCTGGTGCGCCGCTGCTTCCCGGACGCGCCGCTCAAGTACATGCCGCCCACCAAGCACAAGGAGACGGACATCTTCTTCAGCCACGCGTACGACGTGATGGCGGACCTGGTGGCCATCTGGACGAATCAGGGCATCCAGCTGCTCGGCATGATGACGGAGGCCATGCACACGCCGCTGCTCGCGGACCGCTACGTGGCGCTCAAGTCGGCGTCCTATATCCACCGCGCGGCGCGAGGCATCGACCAGGAGTTCACCGTCCGGGAGGACGGGAAGATCGCCAACCGCGCCCGCGAGGTGTTCGGCCAGGCGATGAAGCTGCTCCAGGAGTGCCGGGACGAGGGCATGGTGGCGGCCATCGGCAAGGGTCACTTTGGCGACGTGAAGCGCGAGGAGACCGGCGGCAAGGGCCTGGATGGTGTGATGGAGAAGTCGTCGGATTACTTCAACCCGTTCCTGGAAATCCTGGAGGCAACATGATGCTCGGTACCATCCTGACGGTGGTGATGGCGGCTGGCGGTACGGCGGACGCGCTGGCGCAGTTCCAGGTGAAGAACGTGGGGATGCAGGTGCCGGCCGCGTGGACGCGTTCAGTGGAGGACGGGACGACCAAGTTCCTGGCGCCCAGCGGCGACGCGTACTTCCTGGTGGACGTGGGCGCCGTGCAGACGGCGGGGATGAAGGCCTCGGTCTGCGTGGACAAGATCGTCAAGGGCAGCGGCGCGACCAACTGGGAGCGCCTCAAGGTGGGCGGTCAGCCCGCGGCCCGGCGCGCGGACCAGGACCAGTCGACGAACGGTGGCGTGGTGGAGACGGTGACGTACGTCGGCTGTGATGGCCGCACGACGTGGTCCGTCGTCTTCCACATGGAGCAGAACAAGAAGGAGCGCTTCGCTCCGCTGGCGGAGAAGGTGGCCTCCAGCGTGAAAATCGTGCGGGCCGGGGGGAAGTGAGCAGATGGTGAAGCCGAGCAAACAAATCATCCGCCCCTACGGCGACCGCCGCGACGACGGCGTGGTGCAGATTTCGTTCACCCTGCCGGTGCCGCTGTCGGAGAAGGCCAAGGAGGCCGCCGCCGTCTTCACGCGGAAGATGGGGTACACCGACGTCAAGGTGGCCGCCGCCGAACGCGCCGCCGACAGCTACACGTTCTTCATCGTGTACGCCCGGTCGAACGTGACGTTGGACTACGCCGAAATCGACGTGCCGGAAGTCGTCGTGAAGAAGATGTCCTTCGACGACCTCAACGCCTTCATCAAGGAGAAGGTGGGCCGTCGCATCGTCGTGTTCGGCGCGTGCACCGGCACGGACACGCACACGGTGGGCATCGACGCCATCCTGAACATGAAGGGCTACGCGGGCGACTACGGCCTGGAGCGCTATCCCGGGTTCGAGGCGTTCAACCTGGGCAGCCAGGTGCCCAACGAGGACCTCATCAAGAAGGCGATGGCGAAGAACGCCGACGCCATCCTGGTGAGCCAGGTCGTCACGCAGCGCGACGTGCACAAGGACAACTCGCGGCACTTCATCGACGCGGCGAAGGCGGCGGGCATCCACGGGAAGGTGCAGCTGCTGCTGGGCGGTCCCCGCGTGGACCACAAGCTGGCGCTGGAGCTGGGCTTCGACGCGGGCTTCGGTCCGGGCACCAAGCCGTCCGACGTGGCCAACTACATCGTCCACGCGCTCCTGAAGAAGGAAGGCAAGGAGCCGCAGGACATGCACTACCAGGGAGAGCCCCAGTGAGCACGGGAACCAAGGCCATCATCCGCCTGCGCATGAGCAGCCACGATGCTCACTACGGCGGCAACCTGGTGGACGGCGCGCGCATGCTGGGGCTCTTTGGCGACGTGGCCACGGAGCTGTGCATCCGCGCGGATGGTGACGAGGGCCTGTTCCGGGCCTACGACGCCGTGGAGTTCCTGGCGCCGGTGTACGCCGGGGACTTCATCGAGGCGGAGGGCGAAATCGTCAGCGCGGGCAACACGTCGCGCAAGATGCGCTTCGAGGCCCGCAAGGTCATCCGCCCCCGGCCGGATGTGAACGATTCGGCGGCGGACCTGTTGCCGGAGCCCATCGTGGTGTGCCGGGCTTCGGGCACCTGCGTGGTTCCGAAGGACAAGCAGCGAGGTCAGCGATGAGCACTCCCATGGTCATCACCGCGGCGATGGTCGGCGCGGAGACGACACGCGAGCAGACGCCCCACCTGCCCATCACCGCCGAGGAGATCGCCGAGGACGCCGCGCGCTGCCGCGAGGCGGGCGCGGCGATGGTGCACCTGCACGTGCGCACCGCGGACGGCAAGCCGTCCCAGGACGCGGAGCTGTTCCGGGCCGCGATTCGCGCCATCCGCAAGCGCACCGACGTGCTCATCCAGACGTCGACGGGCGGCGCGGTGGGCATGACGGTGGACCAGCGCTGCGGGCCGCTGACGCTGACGGGTGAGGACCGGCCGGACATGGCCACCCTCACCACGGGCACGGTGAACTTCGGCGAAGAGGTGTTCTGGAACCCGCGTCCGCTGGTGCGGGACATCGCCAAGCGCATCCGGGCGCTGGGCCTCCGGCCGGAGCTCGAGTGTTTCGATGTGGGCATGATTGACGAGGCCCGCTACCTGGCGAAGGAGGGCCTGGTCGACCTGCCGGCGCACTTCGACTTCGTGCTGGGGGTGCCGGGCACGTTGCAGCCTCGGCCCGAGGTGCTGGACTTCATGATTGCCTCGCTGCCGGAGGGGAGCACCTGGACGGTCGCGGGCGTGGGCCGGCACCAGCTCCCCTACGTGGACGAGGCGGCGAAGCGCGGTGGCAACGCGCGGGTGGGCCTGGAGGACAACATCTACGTGTCCAAGGGTGTGCTCGCGAAGGGCAACTGGGAGCTGGTGGCCGAGGCCGCCAAGCGGGCCCGAGCCCATGGCCGAGAGCCGGCCACACCGGACCAGGCGCGCAAGCTCCTCCGGTTGAGCTGAACCTCCCGCCGGCGCGAAGCTTTCGCGCCGGCGGTTTTCTTTTCACGTCAGGAGCGCGGGGCCCTTCACGTCGGCGGCTGCCGGTCGCCGGTGCTCGTCCAGAGCGCGGTGGGTGATGCGGCCCGAGGCAATCCGAGGAGCCATGCGATGGACACGGAGCTGAAGGGCAAGGGCGTCCTGGTGACGGGGGGCGCGGGAGGGATTGGCACGGCGCTGGTCCGGGCGTTCTCCGGCGAGGGCGCGAAGGTGGCGGTGCATTACCGCTCCCGCGAGGAGCAGGCGAGACGGCTCGCGCAGGAGGTGGGCGGCGCGGCGGTGGGCGCGGACCTGACGGTGGAGGCGGAGGTGGATGCCCTCGTGCCCGCGTCGGTGGCCGCGCTGGGGCGGTTGGATGTGCTGGTGTGCAACGCGGGCGTGTGGCCCAGCCCCGATGTCCCCGTCTGGGAGATGTCGCTGGAGCGCTGGCGCCGCACGTTGGCTGAGAACCTGGACAGCGTCTTCCTGTGCTGCCGTGGCTTCCTGCGGCACGTGGCGACCACGGGCGTGGGGAACATCGTCATCATCAGCTCCACGGCGGGGCTGTTCGGCGAGGCGGGGCACTCCGACTACGCGGCGGCGAAGGGCGCGTTGGCGGGAGGCTTCCTGCGGAGCCTGAAGAACGAGCTGGGTCGCATTGCTCCCTTGGGCCGCGTCAACGTGGTGTGCCCGGGGTGGACGGCGGTGGACCGCAACCGCGACAAGCTGGACGGGGAAGGGTTCGTGAAGCGGGTGACCCGGACCATGCCGTTGCGCAAGGTGGGGCAGCCCGAGGATGTCGCGCGAGTGGTGGTGTCGCTCGCATCGGATTTCATCTCCGGTCACGTGACGGGTGAGGTCGTGACGGTCGCCGGAGGCATGGAAGGACGGGTGTTGCATGACGACTGATGCCATCGACGTGAGGAAGCACAACCGCGAGGCGTGGGACCGCCAGGTCTCGCTGGGCAACCGGTGGACCCAACCCGTGGGGCCGGAGGTCATCGCGGCGGCGCGCAGAGGGGAGTGGAGCGTGGTGCTCACGCCCTCCAAGCCCGTACCCCAGGCCTGGTTTGGCGACATCGCTGGCAAGAGGGTGTTGTGTCTCGCGGGAGGCGGCGGTCAGCAGGCGCCGGTGTTCGCCGCGGCGGGGGCGAAGGTGACGGTGCTGGACAACTCGCCGGCGCAGTTGGGGCAGGACCGGTTGGTGGCGGAGCGGGAAGGGTTGGAGTTGCGGCTGGTGGAGGGGGACATGCGCGACCTCTCCGTGTTCGAGGACGGCAGCTTCGACCTCATCTTCCATCCGTGCTCGAACTCCTTCGTGGACACCATCCTGCCCGTGTGGCGCGAGGCGTTCCGCGTGCTGCGGCCCGGAGGCGTGCTCCTGTCGGGCTTCTGCAACCCGGTCATCTTCCTGTTCGACCCGGAGCTGCAGGACAAGGGGGTGTTGCAACTGAAGTACAAGATGCCCTACTCGGACTTCACCAGCCTCACGGAGGCCGAGCGCCGGCGCTACACGGACAAGCATGAGCCGCTCTGTGTGGCGCACACGCTTCAGGACCAGATTGGCGGGCAGCTCGACGCGGGGTTCCTCCTGGCGGGGTACTTCGAGGACAAGTTCGAGAAGGGGGACCTGGTCGCGGAGTACTTCGACAGCTACATCGCGACGCGGGCCCTCAAGCCCGTCTCGCCCTGAGATTTCTCCTCAGAAGTTGATTGCGCGAAGGGTCTGAGAAGACTCCCATGCGGGGTGTCCTGGATTTCCCAGGACTTCCCGCATGGAGCGCAAATGCGTACATCCTGGCGTATCTCCTCGTTCTGTGTCGTGAGCCTCGCGCTGCTGGGCGCGGGGTGTGAGCAGGCCCCGTCGTCGCCGCCCACTGGGGCGGGGGTCGAGTTGGAGCAGCGGACGGACCGCGCGGTGGGGGATGTGAAGTTGTTCTGCGAGATTCCGCAGGACGGCAGCTACTTCGAGCTGAAGCAGACGGCGACGGGGTACGAGGGAGTGGTGGCGACGCAGGTCTATGACCCGTGGGATTGCCGCTGCATCTATTTGAAGCGCGAGGTGGTGGGGCAGTACTCGTTCTGCCAGTTCGCGGCGTCGGACCCGCGCATCGTGAGTTGCTGGCGGCGTGAGCCCAACGGCACGGCGGGGAAGATGGGGATGTTCTCCACGAAGGTGACGCGGCAGTCGCTGGTCATCGGAGGCTCGGGACAGGAGGCGACCCAGGAGTTGATGGACATCGGGGTCGTGAACCAGGACCCGGGTCAGACGCCTCGGCGCGACTTCTCGTACGAGTTGAGCGACTGCACGGCGGGCTAGCGAGCGGCGGAGCCGCGCTGGGGCCGTGTCAGCGCGGGATTTAACCTCCGCCGGCGCATGGGGTTTCTCTCATCAACAGGGCGCGAGTGGACAGGCCGCTCGCGCCCGGTGAACCCACGGAGAGTTCCAACATGCGTCAGACGTTCCTTTTGCGTTCCTTTGTCGCGGCTTCGCTGTTGCTGGCCACCCCTGTGCTCGCCGAGGACGCCGCGTCCGGCAAGGACTGCAAGGAGGCTCATCGCGGTCACCATGGTGGCTGGGGGATGAGGGGAGAGCACAAGCTTGCCCGCATGGAGCACCGGTTGGACCGGGCGGTGGCGAATGGCCGGTTGAGCCAGGTGCAGGCGGATGCGTTCAAGGCGGAGGCTCGGCAGCTTCAAGCGGATTTGAAGGCCCAGCGCGAGGCGGCGGGTGGACAGCTCTCGGAAGACCAGCGCCTCCAGGTCCGCGAGCGCGTCCGTGCGCTGCGTCAGAAGGTGAAGGAGGCCATGCAGGCCTCGGCGCCGCAGAGGACCTGAGCGGGAGGCAGGCGCTGGGGGAGGATGACCGCGCATGTTAGCCTTTGGGGCCATGCGCGTGATGGAGCCGACTCCCTTTGGGAAGTACACGCTTCTGAAGACGGTGATCTGTGATGGCGCCAGCGTTGGATACCGGGCCCGTACGACGTCGGAGTCTGGTGCCGAGTCGATGGTGTTCGTGAGGCAGCCCTACTCACACATGCTCCGGTACCCCGAGTTCGTCGCGGGTTACCTGGACGATGCTCGTATCGCCATGCGCTTCGGGCATGCGAACCTCATTCGGGGACTGGACTTCGGACAGGTGCAGGACACGCCCTACGTGGTGACCGAGTGGGTTGATGGCGAAGCGCTATGCAGGGTGCTCTGGGCTGCCCGGAGGAAGGGACGGAAAGGGTTCCCAGCCCCTGTGGCCGTGAGCATCGCCTCGGAGATTGCTCGCGCTCTTCATGCCACCCATCTCCTGCGAGACGAGCACGACGTTCCCCTCGGGCTTGTCCGGCGTGAAATCTACAGTGGTTCGGTGTTCCTGTCCTTCAATGGGGAAGTGAAGGTGGATGCCTTGGGCTGGCACCGCAAGGAACATCCGGCCTGGTCCGCGGGTGTCCTGCGAGGGAAGGTCATGTACTTCTCTCCCGAACAGGCGCGTGGCAGGCCATTGGATGGGCGCTCGGATGTCTATGTCCTGGGTCTCCTGTTGTTTCAGATGTTGTGCGGGGAGATCGCGAACAATGGCGAGCATGACCATGCGCGGATCATGCAAGTGTCGGAAGGAAGGCTGCAATCCGCCAGGGCCTTGAATCCTTCGTTGGACCCATCCCTCGTGGAGATTCTTGAGAAGGCATTGAGTGTGTCGCCCGACGACCGCTATCCCAGTGCGGAAGCCTTCGCCCTGGCCTTGGATGAATGGCGGTGTTCGGTGGACTCGGAGGACCCGAGTGATGCGCGGAGGGCCCTGATGGCCGAGTTCCATCCGGAAAGGGTCGAGGTGAGGCTCCCTCGTCCTCCCATCCGGCCTCCTGAAGCTCCGTCACTCGTCGAACGTATCAAGAGATGGGTCTTGCCGGGGCGGGCACGTTAGGTCGCTCTTTGCGTCAGCGGGTGAAGGATGCCCAGCGGTTGGTTGGGTTTAGCGGTGCGTGCGATAGTCTTGGGGGGATGGGCGACCTCTAGAAGACCCACATCGGCCGCTATGAAATCGTGAGGCGGCTCTCCCAACATCATCCGAGTGTTGGACCACGGGCGGGTGGAGGACGATTGCTTCGCGGCGACTGAATGAGTGGATGGCGTGGAGGTTCACGAGATGCGTCAAGCAGTCCGCTGGCGCGAAGGTGAATGGTTTCCAGTGCCCGCGGCCGTGGACTTCGTCATCGGGGTTGCTCGTGCCGTTCATGCCATCGGGACCCACAAGGACGAGTCTGGAGCACCCGCGGAATCTCTCCACGGAACTACCGCCCGAGTTCTTGTCCTTGGTCAATCGCTAGCGGATTGCGAGAGAATGGCCGTGGTACTCAATCCCGCAGGCGCTCGGTCCAGGCGAAGTAGGCGGCTCGCGCATCCACGAACGGGTCCCTGAACAGGGCGCGCACGTCCGTCTTCGCCAGGTGCCCCTCGTCGAAGGCCCGGTAGAGCTTGTCGCCCAGCAGATACCCCAGCGCGTGACTGACGCCGTGGAACAGTCGGTCCTTGCGCAGGGGCAGCAGTTTCACCGCCTCCTCGGGCGCCTCCACCTCCGCGGCCTTGTGCGCAAGCACGAAGGCGGAGATCTGCCGGTCCAGACCCCGGCTCTCTCCAAAGCGCTTCGCCCACTCGGCGAGCCCCAGGCACGTCCGCCGCGGGTTCACCAGCCGCGAGCCGAAGAAGCCCAGCGCCTCCTCCATGCACCGCGCATAGAACGCCTCGGACGCCGTGCGCGGCGCCTCCATCGCGGGACCCACCGCGCAGTGCCGCACGAAGTGCGCCGCTTCCTCCGCCGCGTGGTTCAGCGACAACGACGCCAGATACGCCGTCCGCGCACGCGGGATGTAGCTGCTCTCCCGCGACAGGATGTGCCGACGCAGCTGCGACAACTCCGCCTGCGTGAAGCGCCCCCGCCGCTGGATGCGCGCCATCACATCGCCATCCGCGACCGTGGTGACCTCCACCGACTCCAGCGCACGGACCACCGGAACTCCCGCGAGGCGGCCGATCAGCGCCGCCATCTCCCGGAAGCGCTCAGACGCACCGCGGTCCACCAGGGGCGCGTCTCCTGCTTCCGCCTCCAGGTAGTCCAGGAAGCTCTGCTGACAGACGACAGGGGAGGCGTTGAGAAGGCACACGGTGTCGTCGGCGAGCTCCACCGCTTCGGCCGAGCCCATGCCTCCATCACGCGCCAGCCGCCACCAGACCCCTTCGGCGTTCTGGTACACGACCAGCCCCCGGCGCGTGTCGTCCCCCAGCGCGCGCTCCACCTGCGCGGGAAGGTGACAGGGCGCCACGTGGTACTGGCCCACCAGCACCAACACCAGCGGACGGTCCTCGGCCCGAGCCACCCGCGCGATGCGCTCCGCGGCGTAGGCATCCCTCAAGGCGAGTGAGCGCTCCCCTTGGGCCCGCCGATCAATCCCGACCACCTCCAGCCGATGCCGCCGGGCGAAGGAGAGCAGGGCGCGCAACGAGTTGCCGGGGCCGAAGCTCGTACCATCCGTGCTACCTCCCAGACGCGCCAGGAGGGAGCGCTCCGAAAGGCGTCCCGCGTTCCACGCATCGAGCGAGGCCTGGTGCCGGCCCTCGATGCACTCGAGGGCGAGCACGACACGGCGGCCCGAGGTGAGCGCGTGCTCCGCCAGCTCGACGTAGGTCTGCTGCGCCAGGGGGAGCGTGTGGTAGTCGCCCACGTACACGATGTCCGAGGCGCGCACGCGCTGGTGCACGTCGCTCAGCGGCAGGACGCGCCGATAGCTGGCGGTGCGCCGACGGTAACGAGCCTCGTAGGCTCTGAAGGCATCTGTCTGCCCGTCCACCACGCGGGCGATTTGTGCCCTCTGTCGACGGAAGAGGGCATGGTGCAGGGCGAGCGAGTCGCGCATGAGGTGCGCAGATCCCTCGCACGGCCTCGGAGACCCGGCAAAAAATCGGCGGCTCGGAAGCCATCCGGGGCCGTTCCTTGACTCGGAGATCCCGTCAATAGACCATCGCCGTCAGCTTGAAGAACACACTCGCACGCGCGACCCTCCTCAGCCTCGTGCTCTTCGCGGCCGTACCCGCCCAGGCCGAGGAGCCTTCACTTCTTCACTCCGCTCCCCCTCGCGCTCAGGCCCACAGCCCGCTGCGACTGGACGGCACACTCGTCGAGGGAGGGCGCATCCTCGAGATGTTCGTCCGCTACCGAGGCCCCGGCGAGCCCTTCGCCCGGGTCCAGATGGAACGCCAGTACGGCGATCTCTATCGCGGCGTCATCCCCGCCGAGCACATGGTGCCGCCGGGCGTCGAATACTACGTCGAGGGCCTCACCGCCGACGGCGAGCGCATCTCGCTCTTCCAGTCCCCTGAACGTCCCGCCCGAGTCCTCGTCGCCGGGGAAGTCCCCGTCAACACGAGCCGCGCGGCGACCTCCCCGCCTCCTCCCTCGATCTCCGCCGACGAACGCCCCTCCACCCGGCCCGCGCCCCCTCCCGAGCGAACCAAGCCTCCCTCTCCGTCCACGAGCGCGTCCGCTGATGATTCCATGGCGGCCCTCACCGCGGACCTGGCCGACGGCGTACCGCCTCCGAAAAGCACGCTGCGTGACACCCGCTCCTCGACGTCGCGCGAGCCTCCGCCGCCCTCGCGAGGAAGCCCGTCGTCGTCGCGAGACCCGGTGCCCTCGACCTCCTCGCGGGAGTCAGGTGCTTCGAGAGGCACGGGCACGCGGGACGCCGCCACGCGCGAGCCCGTGTCGTCGCGGGACACGTCCACCCGCGAGCCGGCCACGACTCGCGATTCAGGCCCACGAGATACACCCACGCGTGACGCCGTGGCCACGAGGGAGTCCTCGTCACGGGACTCTGGCTCCACGCGAGGCTCGGCCTCGAGAGACTCGGTGTCGCCGCGCGATGCCTCCTCCCGCGAATCCGTGAGCTCGCGGGAGCCTTCGAGGCGCGACGAGTCCGCAGGACGGGAGACCTCCGTGGGCCCCAGCGAGCCCCGCTCGGAGCTGGAGGAGGACATGGCCCTCTACAGCGCCGAGGACACCCTGGCCCTGGCCACTCGCCACGAGGAGAAGGTGCGGACGGTGCCCGCCATCGCCACCTCGTTTGGCCGCGAGCAGATCAGCGCGTTGGGCGCCCGCACCGTCGCGGACGTGTTGGACGTGGTTCCCGGTCTCACCATCAGCCGGGACGTGCAGGGCTTCCACCGCACGGCGGTGCGCGGCCTCCGCAATGACGCCGAGGTCCTCTTCCTCCTCAACGGTCACCGCCTCAACAACTTCTTCGATGGCAAGGCGCTGATGAACCTCCCCGTGGAGAACCTCGAGCGCATCGAGGTCATCCGCGGTCCAGGCTCCGCGCTCTACGGCGCGGGCGCGTTCCTGGGCGTGGTCAACATCGTCACCGACACCTCGGATGGCGTTCGCACCGCCGTCTCCGCTGGAGGCTTCCCGGAGCAGGACGACCGCCTGGCGGTCACCGTCAACGGGCACGCCTCCGCGGGGCACTCCTTCGGTGACCTGCGCCTCTTCGCGGATGTGGACGTGTGGAGCCAATCCGGAGACTCGAACATCATCGAGAACGATGGCCTCGATGATGAATCCATTGCCCAGGGGCTTCGCACGGTGGAGGACCCCGCGGGCAAGACTCGCGATGACCGCCTCCTCGTCAACGTGGGCGGTGGGGTGACGTACGCCATGGGCGACGCGGGGCGGGTGGGGGCCTCGGTGCGGTTCCTCACCGAAGACCGCACCGCGCTCATGGGCCTCTTCGACTCGGTGGGCGAGGACTCCAAGCTCAAGTGGAATGTCCTCATGGCGGACCTCCACTGGCAGCGGGAGTTCGGCTCGTCGGTCCTCCTGCGCGCGCGCGCAGGGTTCGACCAGCAGTCCACCGACCGGCTCTTCCAGCTGACGCCCAAGGACTTCCGCACCGGGCCGGACGCCAACCAGCTCTTCACCGACGGTCTCCGCGAGCAGACCCGCATCTCCGTGCGCACCCTCATGGGCGGCGTGGATGCGGACATCACCGTGGCACCGGGCAACAGGCTGTCCCTGGGCGCGGTGGTGGAACAGCAGTCGCTCGGCGATTACGACTACGAGACGAACTACTCGCTGGACGCACGCCTCCGGCCCGGGGGCTTCACCGCGCCAGAGGGCCTCGCGAACCCCCTGGAGCTCGCCGACGGCGCCGCGGCGCGCCGGCTCACCGTGGGGTTCTTCGCGCATGACCAGTGGACCGTCGTCAGCCCGCTGACGCTCACTTTCGGCGTGCGCGTGGATGCCACGCAGCTGCCCACGGTGGATGGCAGTGGCACCATCACCGGCACAAGCTTCGTGCCCCGCATCAACCCTCGTGTGGGGCTGGTGTTCGCGGCCACGGACGCGCTGGTCCTCAAGGCGCTCTACGGCCGGGCCTTCCGCGCGCCCACGCTCCAGGAACTCGTCGAGCGAATCCCCAACACCGACTACAACCAGGGCCGCTTCGAGGGAAACCCGCGCCTTCAGCCCGCCACCGTGGACACCTTCGAACTGGGCGCCGACCTCATCCAGTCCGCTGGTGATGCCCGCGTGCGGCTGCGCGCCAACGCGTACCTGGAGCTCTTCGCCTCGCCCATCGTCCCGGTGGACACCTCCGGCAACATCGTCCCCCTGCGCAACCGCGAGCTGGGCGTGCGCGTGTACGGCATCGAAGGCGAGGCCCGCCTCGAGGCCTCCAAGCGCGCCAACGCCTGGTTCAACGCGAGCATCTCCCGCGCGCAGGACATGGAGCTTCCGCCGCACTCGCGCCTGCTGACGGACACGCCGCAGGCCCGCTTCAACGCGGGTGTCTCCATGCCCATCGGCGCTTGGGTGAACTTCGACCTGGTCGTGCGCGCGGGCGCCGAGCGCCGCAACAACAGCCGCTCCGTGCTGGAGCTCCTCCGCCGCTACAAGATTCCCGCCTACAGCCTCATCACCGCGCAGATCCGCTCCGAGCCCATCTTCGACATCTGGGAGGTGACGCTCGTCGCGCACAACGTCTTCGACCACGACCTTCGCGATGACGTCCCCCGCCCGGACCGCGTC
This sequence comes from Myxococcus stipitatus, assembly GCF_037414475.1. The sequence continues at coordinate 8,632,491 of NZ_CP147913.1, forward strand.
CCAGGGAACCTCCCTCGCGAGGGCATGTCCGGTTACCTCACCGTGAGGGCCCACTTCTGATGCCGACCACCAAGTCCTTCCTCGCCGCCCTCGCGTGCGCCCTCACGGCGCCGCTGTCCGGGTGCATCTCCTACAACGACTCGTGCCAGCCGCTCGTCCCGGACCCGGATGCCGTCGTCGGCTACCTGGGGCAGGACGTGCAGCTCGACAAGCCCTTCACGCGGCACGACAACAACGCGCTGGCGCAACTGGTCGCCGATTCCTTCCGGCACGCCGAGGATGGCTCCTCGCGCCCCGCCGTGCTGGGCGTCGTCAACGGCGGCTCGCTGCGCGCCGAGGGCCTCTGCTACACGCGCATGACGCTGAAGAAGGGGCCGCTGACCGACGGCGTGCTCCATGAGGTCATCCTCTTCGAGAACCTCGTGGTGACGCTGGACCTCACCGAGAGCGAGCTGGTGCAGATGATGGAGGCCAGCGTGGGCAGCCTCTACGCGGAAGGGCAGCTCATCGCCTCGCCGTCCGGCGCGTTCCTCCACGTGTCCGAGGGGACGAAGATGCACGTGGACTGCGCGCAGAGGAAGGGGCAGCGCGTGCGGACGCTGACGGTGGGTGGGGTGAACGTCCCGCTGCCGCCTCGCGAGGATGCGAGCATCCGCTACCGCGTGGCCGTTCCCACCTTCCTGCTCGAGGGCGGTGACGGCTACGACGCGGTGTTCGGCAACGCGGGGAAGGACCCGGACCGCAATCCCGTGCAGGCGCGGAAGCTGGGCGGCACGGACGCGAACATCGCCTCGGCGTACATGCGGGAGAAGCACCCCACGCCCGCGCAGCCGCTCATCGAGGAGTCGCGCATCACCTTCGAGAACTGCGCGCTACCCGCGCGGCCCGCTGGCAGGTGAGTGCCAGTGGGCCGTTCGCGGGGCCATTCTTCAGGACTTGGGCTCGGTCGAGTTCGGAGCCGCGGCCGCCACCAGGGACGGAGCCGCGGGAGCCGCCACCGGACCCGCCGTGACTGCGGCGGGACGCGGGGGCGAGCTCAGCACGTCGTTGACCGACGGCATCTTCCGAATGTCGGCACGCGCCACCTTCCATGCCTGCTGGACTATCCAGGACAACGAACGGTCCTGCCGCGTCGCCTCACGCTGGATCTCCTCCAGCATGTCCTCGGGGAAGTAGAGGCTTTGCTTGCGGTGGTCGGTGGTGGCCATGCCGGCGCTACTCCTCGCGCGGGTCCTGGCGCTCGTCGCCAGTCACGTCATTGACGGCGGGGAACGACTTGATGCGCTCGCGGGCGATCTTCCACGCCTGCTGGACAACCCAGGAGAGAGAGCGGTCTTGGCGGTTTGCTTCCTCCTGAATCTCCTTCAGCATCTCCTCGGGGAAGTACAGCGACTGCTTGCGCTTGTCGGTGCCTGCCATACTTGAGTCTCCGGGGCGGATTCGAGGTGACGACCTGAACACACCGGGGCCGTTATCCGACAGACTCCCAAGAGGGTCAACGGTTTCGGATGACTCGTTCAGTGCTCGCCGGGCCGTTTTCCAGCCATGTTCAGTCCCGCCTGACGTATCCAGCCGGGCGCGAAAAAAGGAAACGCCCCGGGCCTCAGAAAAGTGAGGCGCCGGGGCGTTTCGGAAAGAGGGACCGCCGGGAGTTGATCTCCCAGCGGACCCGTGGGCCCAGAGGGGGAGGGGGGGGACCCCTAGGCCCAACACCTGGAAAATTCGACCGTCCCCTCAACATCGTGCGCGGCCACGCATATTTCCCCTTTCGCAGCCACGCTCATCCGGTGTGACGATCATAAGAACCGGCCCCCCTGCCTTCAACCGCGCGCGCCTGTGTAACCCTGTTACCCGACATTCCATTCCACCCGTGTCAGATGGCTCTCACTGGACCCGCGACGAAGCTTCTGCAGAGGACGTTGATGGACGCGTATGCGCGGCTGGGGCTCGAGGGCCGCTCTGTGCTGTGCGCCGTCTCTGGAGGCGCGGATTCGGTGGCGCTGCTCGTCGGCACGGCGTGCGTGCGTGAGCGGCTGGGGCTGCGCGTGGAGGTCGCCACGGTGGACCATGGCCTGCGTCCGGAGGCCTCCCTGGAGACGCGCTCGGTGGTGGAGTTGGCCGCGCGACTCGGCCTTCCATGTCATGTCCGGGAGCTGACACTGCGCCCGGGGCCTGGTCTGGAAGCGCGCGCGCGGCAGGCCCGGTACGCGGCGTTGGAGTCCGTGCGCCAGGAGCGAGGGCTGGCGGTGGTGGCGACGGCTCACTCGGCCACGGACCAGGCGGAGACGCTGCTGATGCGCCTGGCGCGCGGCGCGTCGACGCGAGGCGTGGTCGGAATCCAGGAGGCACGGACAGGACTCGTCCGCCCGCTGCTCGAGCGGACGCGCGTGGAGTTGGTCGACTTCCTCGCCGAACAGGGTGTCGGGTACTCAACGGATGCGATGAACGCGGACCCGGCGTTCTTCCGGGTCCGGGTCCGTAGGGACGCTTTGCCCGCGCTCAGCCGGGCGGCGGGCTTCCCGGTGGAGGCGCGGTTGGCGTCCTTCGCGCGGCTGGCCGCGGAGGATGATGCGCTGCTCACGGACCTGGCGGACGCGGCGTGGCGGCGCGTGCGGCTGGAGGATGGGAGCCTGGAGGCGGTGGCCGTGCGCGCGCTGGAGGTGCCGCTGCGCCGCAGGGTGCTCGCCCGATTGCTGGCCGAGCATGGCGTGGAGACAGACGCGGCGACGGTGGAGCGGGGGATGCGCGCGGTGGAGCAGGGCGGCTCGGCCACGGTGGGGCGCGGCTCGAGGCTGCGGGCCACGGGTGGGCGGGTCCGCTGTGTCGCGCCGGGCCCGGTGCAGGCGCCACGCGGAGGGAGGGAGCTGTGCCTGGAGGGCGCGGGAGCTCAGGGCGTGCTGGAGGGCACGGGGTGGGTCTTTCGCGTGGAGTCCCACGCGCCCCCGGCTGGGATGCACGGCCTGGCGTTGGCTCGGGACCTGTGCTGGCCGCTCACCGTGCGGACGCGCAAGCCAGGGGACCGGGTCCGCACCCGCGCGGGACAACGCCGGCTCCAGGATGTGTTGGTGGATCTTCGAGTGCCCGCGGAGTCGAGGGATTCGCGGCCGGTGGTGCTGGACGCCGAGGGCACGGTGGTGTGGCTTCCGGGACTGTGGACTCCCCCGTCGCCGGTGGGGTCATCCGAGCACTACTTGTGGGCGACACCCTTGGGTCCGAGCATTCAACGGACCCCTTCGTTATAGACTGGAACGGAATGTTGTCGGGGGGTGGCCGTGCCCCCCTAAATAGTTGAGGGCGTTTTGCTGTTGCTGATACGGTCCGACGACTGGGAGCTCGCCTGGTGTCGGGCAAACGATTGAAAACGCTGGGGTTCCCCTGGCACGGCCCTCAACCCGCCGAGTACCGAAAGGGCAGCTGACACGTGCGTTCGACTTACAAGACCATCGGGCTCTGGGTCATCCTGATCGTCCTCTTCGTCGCCTTCTACAACTTCTTCTCGCAAAGCAACGATCCGGTCCAGGAGCCGTCGTTCACGCAGCTCCTGACCAAGGTGGAGGAGAAGAAGGTCAAGGAGGTGGCGGTCAAGGGCAACACCTATTCCGGCAAGTTCGTCGACACGAGCGAGAAGTTTCGCACGACGGGGCCGGCGCCTGACGCGGCGATGCTGAACCAGCTCCGCAACAACGGAGTGGACGTCAAGTACGAGCGGGAGGAGCAGAACAGCCTATGGCTGACCATCCTGGGCCAGTGGATGCCCGTGGTCTTCCTGTTCCTCTTCTTCATCTTCTTCATGCGCCAGCTCCAGGGCGGCAGCGGCAAGGCGATGACCTTCGGCAAGTCGAAGGCCAAGCTCCTGAGCGAGAGCCACAACAAGGTCACCTTCGCGGACGTGGCCGGCGTGGACGAGTGCAAGGAAGAGCTCGAGGAGATCGTCGCCTTCCTGAAGGACCCCAAGAAGTTCACCAAGCTGGGCGGCCGCATCCCCAAGGGCGTGCTGATGATGGGCCCGCCGGGGACCGGCAAGACGCTGCTGGCGCGCGCGGTGGCCGGCGAGGCCGGTGTGCCGTTCTTCTCCATCTCCGGCTCGGACTTCGTGGAGATGTTCGTGGGCGTCGGCGCCAGCCGCGTTCGCGACCTGTTCGAGCAGGGCAAGAAGAACGCCCCCTGCATCATCTTCATCGACGAGATTGACGCCGTGGGCCGCCACCGTGGCGCGGGCCTGGGCGGCGGTCACGACGAGCGCGAGCAGACGCTCAACCAGCTGCTCGTGGAGATGGACGGCTTCGAGTCCAACGATGGCGTCATCCTCATCGCGGCGACGAACCGTCCGGACGTGCTGGACCCCGCGCTGCAGCGTCCTGGCCGCTTCGACCGGCGCATCGTGGTGCCGCGTCCGGACCTGAAGGGCCGCCTGGGCGTGCTGAAGGTGCACACCCGCCGCGTGCCGCTGGCGCCGGAAGTCGACCTGGAGGTCATCGCCCGCGGAACGCCGGGCATGACGGGCGCGGACCTGGAGAACCTGGTGAACGAGTCGGCGCTGATGGCCGCGCGGCAGAACAAGGAGCGCGTGGACCTGAGCGACTTCGAGAACGCCAAGGACAAGGTCTTCATGGGGCCGGAGCGCCGGTCCATGATCATGACCGAGAAGGAGAAGCGGAACACGGCGGTGCACGAGGCGGGGCACGCGCTGCTCGCCAAGCTGTTGCCCGGCTGCGACCCGCTCCACAAGGTCACCATCATCCCGCGTGGCCAGGCGCTGGGCGTCACCTGGAGCCTGCCCACCGAGGACAAGGTCAACGGGTACAAGAAGCAGATGCTGGACCAGATCTCCATGGCCATGGGTGGCCGTATCGCCGAGGAGCTGCTCTTCAACGAGATGAGCAGCGGCGCGGCGAACGACATCGAGCGGGCCACCGAGACGGCGCGCGCCATGGTGTGCCGCTGGGGCATGAGCGAGAAGCTGGGGCCCCTGGCGTTCGGCAAGAGCGACGGCGAGGTGTTCCTGGGCCGCGACTTCAACTCGTCCAAGGACTACTCCGAGGACACCGCGCGGCAGATTGACGCCGAGGTCCGCAGCATCGTCGTGGGCTGCTACGAGCGAGGCAAGAACCTCCTCACGGAGAACATGGAGGCGCTCAAGCGCGTCTCCGACGCCCTGGTCGAGTACGAGACGCTCGACGCCGAGGACGTGAACATCCTCCTGCAGGGGGGCCAGCTCACCCGTGAGCGTCCGCCCCCGCGCGTGAATGCGCCCCCGAAGGCGACGGAGAAGAAGGACAAGCGGAAGATCCTCGACGCGCTCGAGGGGCTCCCGAAGATGGAGCCGAACAAGGCGTAGTCGCCTCCTTCTGTCGCGGTGGATTCAACGAAGGCCCTTCCCATCCGTGGGGAGGGCCTTTCGCGTTATGAGGGGGCCATGATTCGTGCCCGCCCCATCTGCGTCGACCGTCCGGAGGACCTGACGCTGGCCCTGCGCCGCATGGGCCTGCCCACGCCGGCACGCGAGTACCTGCTGGAGAAGGTGCCCCACGCGCAGGTGCTCCTCACCGGGGTTCCCCGGGAGGTGGGCGCGTTTCTCCAAGGGCTCCATGAGCGGGCGCTCGTGCCCGGCCGGGAGGAGCATCCGGCGTGGGTCTCCGGGGATATCCGCTCGCGTCCAGGCACCGGGCTGCTGTCCGGGCGCCGTGAGCAGTTCGAGCGGCTCATCGCCCTGGCGCGCTCGCAGCACGACGCGGCGTTGGTGGCGCTGGCGGAGGCGCTGACCCGGGTGCTGGACGCGGGGAAGGCCCCGGAGCCTTGGGTGCTGGGGGACCGGGTCTTCCACTGGGGCTCACGCACCCATGTGATGGGCGTGGTCAACGTGACGCCGGACAGCTTCTCCGATGGCGGCCGCTACCTGGGCGTGGACGCGGCCATCGCGCACGGCCTCGCGTTGGTGGAGGCGGGCGCGGACTTCCTGGACATCGGTGGTGAGTCCACGCGGCCGGGCTCCTCGGGCGTGTCCGCCGCGGAGGAGGTGGCCCGGGTGCTGCCCGTCATCGAGGGCCTGCGCGCGAGGACCTCCGTCCCGCTGTCCGTGGACACGACGAAGGCGGCTGTCGCGCACGAGGTGCTGGGCGCGGGCGTGCAGCTCATCAACGACATCACCGGCTTCCGCTCGGACCCGGAGCTGCCCCGGGTGGTGGCCGAGGCCAACGCCGCCTGCTGCCTGATGCACATCCAGGGGACCCCGGGCACGATGCAGCAGGCACCTCGGTACGAGGACCTGGTGGACGAGGTGCTCGACTTCCTGGAGGGCTCCGTGGCGCTCGCCACGGCGGCGGGCATTCCCCGGGAACGCATCCTGTTGGACCCGGGGATTGGCTTCGGCAAGACGTTCGACCACAACCTCTACCTGCTTCGGCGCCTGGGGGAGCTGCGCGTGCCGGGGCTGCCGCTGCTCGTGGGGACCAGCCGCAAGGGCTTCCTGGGGGCGCTGACCGGGGGCAAACCGGCGGGCGAGCGGCTGGCGGCGACGCTGGGCTCCGTGGCCGCGATGGCCGTGTTGGGGGGCGCGGACGTCGTCCGTGTCCACGACGTGGCGGAGGCCCGCGACGCGCTGGTGGTCGCGGATGCGATTCGCACCGCCATGGATGGGGGGGCCCTCAGGTGATACAGGCTGCCTGACCGGGCCGTTGCCAGGGGGGCATTGGGGCCCTACCTTCGAGCCCCGGCGGTGGGCGGGGTATAAGCCCCGACGTCGAGAGACCGGCACAGGCCCGGCGTGGGAAAGGTGGAGCGGCACCATGGCGTACAGGATGAACATGGCTCCCAAGGAGGAGCGCGCATCGCAGAAGCTGTTCGGTACGGACGGTGTTCGCGGCAAGGCGAACGTCCACCCGATGACAGCCGAAGTGGCGATGCAGCTCGGACGGGCGCTCGCGTACCTCATCCGCAATGGTCCCCACCGTCACCGCGTCATCGTCGGCAAGGACACGCGGCTGTCCGGCTACATGCTGGAGCAGGCCCTGGCCGCGGGGTTGACGTCCATGGGCGTCGACGTGGAGCTGGTCGGGCCGCTGCCGACGCCGGGCATCTCCAACATCACCACGTCCATGCGCGCGGACGCGGGCGCGGTCATCTCCGCGTCCCACAACCCGTACGAGGACAACGGCATCAAGTTCTTCTGGCGCGACGGCTTCAAGCTGCCGGATGAGACGGAAGCCAAGATTGAAGAGCTCCTGTCCACGGGCGCCATCGACTCCATCCGCCCCACGGCGACGAAGATTGGCCGCGCGTTCCGCATGGAGGACGCCCGGGGCCGCTACATCGTGTTCCTCAAGGCGACCTTCCCGCGCGAGCTGACGCTGGAGGGGATGACCATCGTCGTCGACTGCGCCAACGGCGCGGCCTACAAGACGGCGCCCGCGGTGCTGGAGGAGCTGGGCGCGAAGGTCATCACGCTGGGCGTCTCGCCGGACGGCAAGAACATCAACCACAAGTGTGGCGCGCTGCACCCGGAGAACCTGGCGCGCACGGTGCTCAAGCACGGCGCGCACCTGGGCATCGCGCTGGACGGCGACGCCGACCGCCTCATCGTCGTGGACGAGAAGGGCAAGGTGGTGGACGGCGACGCCATCATGGCCATCTGCACCGGTGAGCTGGTGGCCCGCAAGCAGCTCAAGAAGAAGGTGCTGGTCTCCACGGTGATGAGCAACGTGGGCCTGGAGCGCGCGGTGGCGCGCTGGGGCGTGAAGGTGGTCCGCACGCGCGTGGGCGACCGCAACGTCGTCGAGGAGATGCGCCGCAACGGCTACAACCTGGGCGGCGAGCAGAGCGGCCACCTCATCTTCCTGGACCACACCACGACGGGCGACGGCACGCTGGCGGCGCTCCAACTGCTCGCGGTGATGTGCCGCGCGGGCAAGCCGTTGAGCGAGCTGGCCTCCATCTTCGAGCCCGTCCCCCAGACGTTGATCAACGTCGTGGTGAAGCAGAAGAAGGAGCTGGGCGAGCTGCCGGACGTGATGAAGGTCATCAAGGGCGTGGAGCAGAAGTTGGGCACGTCCGGCCGGGTGCTGGTGCGCTTCTCCGGCACGGAGCCCAAGGCGCGGGTCCTCGTCGAGGGCGTGGACGCCGCGCGCAACGAGGCCTACGCGAAGGACATCGCCGAGGTGCTGGCGAAGGCGCTCAACCGCTAGTCGCGGTAGAGGACGGTTGACTTCCGGACGCTGGCCGCGATTAGAGGGGCCAGCGCGTGCCGGGGCCCCCGACAATCCCGGCACCGCGCGTCAAGCGAGGTGCGGTCGATGGGACAGCGACTGGGTGTCAACGTGGACCATGTGGCGACGCTGCGTCAGGCGCGGCGGACCACGTATCCGGATCCGGTGACGGCCGCGGCCCTGGCGGAGCTGGCCGGCGCGCAGCAAATCACCATTCACCTGCGCGAGGACCGGCGCCACATCCAGGACCGCGACCTGCGCATCCTGCGTGAGACGACGCAGACGCTGCTGAATCTCGAGATGGCGGCCACCACGGAGATGGTGAAGATCGCCTACGAGCACAAGCCGGACGTGGTGACGCTGGTGCCCGAGCGCCGCGAGGAGCTCACCACCGAGGGCGGCCTGGACGTCGCGGGCCAGCGCGAGCACGTCGCGAAAATCATCAAGAACCTCAAGGACGGCGAAATCTCCGTCTCGCTGTTCATCGACCCGGACCTGGACCAGGTGCGCGCGGCGCACAAGGTGAACGCGGACCGAATCGAGCTGCACACGGGGCGCTACTGCGAGGCGCGCAACGAGAAGGAGCGCGCGCGGGAGCTGGCCCGTATCGTCGACGCGGCGAAGGCGGGCACCAAGCTGGGGCTGGGCGTGGCCGCGGGCCACGGGCTCAACTACGACAACGTGCAGCCCATCGCGCGCATCTCCGAAATCGACGAGCTCAACATCGGCCACTCCATCGTCGCTCGCGCGGTGCTGGTGGGGTTCGACCGGGCCGTGCGGGAGATGCTCGACCTGATGCGCAACCCGGGATAGCGCGCCATGGGAATCCGCGGCCTGGGCCTGGACATCTGCTCCATCTCCCGCATCCAGCGCATCATGGATGGGCCTCGCGCCGAGGCATTCCTGAATCGCGTCTACACCGAGGCGGAGCGGGCCCTGTGTGGCCAGCGCCACGACGCCGCCAGCGCCTATGCCGCGCGCTTCGCGGCGAAGGAGGCGCTGGTGAAGGCCTTGGGCGCGCCGCCGGGCATCCGCTGGAAGGACATGGAGGTGCGCCGGGACAACGGCGCGCCGTACTTCGCGCTCTCCGGCGTGGCGTTGGAGGTGATGGAGGCGCGGGGCCTGGAGGCGTTCCTCGCGTTGACACACGACGCGGACGTGGCCGCCGCCACCGTGGTGCTTCAGAAGAAAGGGGAGTGAGCCGATGTTGCGCGTCCTCACCGCCGCCCAGATGCGTCAGGCCGAACAGGCCGCCGAGCAGCGCCATGGAATGCCTTCCGCCCTGCTGATGGAGAACGCGGGGCGGGGACTCGCGGAGGTCGCGCGAAGCCTCGCGGGGCCATCGGGCCGCTTCGTGGTGGTGTGCGGTCCGGGCAACAACGGCGGCGATGGACTGGTGGCCGCGCGGTTCCTCCTCGAAGGCGGCGCGCGAGTCTCAGTGACGCTGGTGGGAGACCCCGCGAAGCTGACGCCGGAGGCCCGGCGCAACCTGGAGGCGCTGAAGGGCTTTGGTGGGACGTCCCGCACGCTGGAGTCGCTGGAGGCGCCCGGGGCGGGGGACGTGGTGGTGGACGCGCTGTTCGGCACGGGGCTGAGCCGCGCTCCGGCGGGCGCGTTCGCGGAGGCCATCTCCGCCATCCATCGCTGGCGGCAGGCGGGCGCCAAGGTGGTGGCCGCGGACGTGCCCTCCGGACTCCAGAGCGACACGGGCGAGGCGTTCTCGCCCTGTGTCGAGGCGGATGCCACGGTGGCCTTCGGCTTCCTCAAGCCAGGGCAGGTGCTGGAGCCGGGCGCATCCTTGTGTGGCCGCGTGCGGCGGGTGGACATCGGCATGGGGGGCGCGTCGGCCCGCGAGGTGTCCGGCCCCGCGCTCTTCGTGGTGGAGGAGTCGGACGCACGCGCCACGTTGCCGGTGCGCAAGCCGGACACACACAAGGGCACGTACGGCCATGTCCTCGTCGTGGCTGGCGGCCGGGGCAAGACGGGCGCCGCGGCGCTGGTGGCGAAGGCCGCTCTTCGCACGGGCGCGGGGCTGGTCACCGTGGCCACGCGGGGCGATGCGCTGGAGGCCGTGCAGGCGCACTCGGCGGAGATCATGGGCATCCCCTTGGAGGCCGCGGGTCCGCTGGGAATGGGGGACCTGGAGGCCCTGCTGACCGCCGCCGAGGGCAAGGACGCGCTGGTCATGGGGCCGGGCATCCCCCGAGGCCCTGGGACGGGGACCCTCATCGGCGAGCTGCTCTCGCGCTTGGAGATTCCCGCCGTCCTGGATGCGGATGCGCTCAACGCCGTGGCGGATGACCTGTCCGTGCTTCGCCGCGCGAAGGCCCCCGTCGTGCTCACGCCGCACCCCGGAGAGATGGCGCGGCTGACGGGCAAGTCGACCCGGGAGGTCCAGGCCCATCGGATGGAGGTGGTGGGTCGAATGGCCTCGGAGACGGGGGCGACGGTGGTGCTCAAGGGCGACCGGACGCTGACGGCGCACCCGGATGGCCGCGTGTTCATCAACACCACGGGCAACCCGGGCATGGCCACGGGGGGCTCCGGTGACGTGTTGTCCGGTGTCTGCGGCGCGATGCTGGCGCAGGGCTTCCCCGTGCCGGATGCCGTGTGGACGGCCGTGTTCGCGCATGGGCTCGCGGGAGACCTGGCCGCGGCCCGGCGAGGACAACTGGGTCTGGTGGCGGGGGACCTCATCGAACAGGGCCTCTGCGAGCTGTGGGTGAGGTGGGGACGATGACCGTAGGGGAACACGTGACGCGGGCCCTGACGTTGGCCTCGCCCGAGGAGACACACCGGCTGGGCATCCGCCTGGGCGGGCTCCTGGAGCCGGGTGACTTCGTCGGGTTGATTGGGGACCTGGGCGCGGGCAAGACGCACCTGGTTCGCGGAGTCGCCGAGGGCGCGCATGTGCCCAGGTCCGAGGTGGCGAGCCCCACGTTCGCGATTGTGTACCCGTACTCGGGACGGATTCCGCTCTACCACGCGGACCTGTACCGCCTGACGGGCTACGACGACCTCTACGCCACGGGCTTCATGGACCTGGTGGGCGGAGAAGGCGCGTTGCTGGTGGAGTGGCTGGACCGGGTGCCGGAGGCGGCGCCTCGTGAGCACCTGCGCGTCACCCTGGCCCACGCGGGCGGAGACGCGCGCACGCTCAAGGCCGAGGCCTTTGGCGCGCGCGCCGCCGCGCTGCTGACGGCGTGGCTTCCCTGACGCTCAGGCCGCGTGGCGCGTGGGGCCGGGCGTCGGCGGTGGAACGACATCTCCGGCCAGCTGCGGCACGCGCCAGTGGTGGAAGACGAGGCTTGCGTCCACGCCGATGACGTCCTCTTCGGCGACGGGCGTCCAATGCGGGCCGCCGCACAGCGCCTCGCTGGAGACGATGAGCTGCTCCAGCTTCGTGCCCGGAGAGGGCAGCGCCGCCGCACTGGACGTGTCGCCCAGCGAGACGAAGAGGGTGCGGTTGCGCCGCGAGGCCACCATCACCTCGCCGTCCGTGACGAGGAAGTTCATCGCGGAGCGCTGGTTCGTCTCCGTGGTGTCGGTGATGGCGGAGACCAGGCTCATGGTCTCCGCGAGCGCTCGGGCGACTCCCTCCACGGGGACGGGCTGGCCGATGGGATGCCGCGCCGCCAGCCTCGTGAGGAAGAGGTAGAAGCAGCGCTCGCTGTCCGTGGTGCCCTGGATGCCCGCGCGAAGGGTGGGGCAGATGAGCGCTTCGATTCTCGCGTGGTGCTTGGCGAAGTCGCGCACCGTGCCGTTGTGAACGAAGGTCCACCGGCCATGGTTGAACGGGTGTGAGTTGCGCAGCTCCACCGCGCCCACCGACGCGAGCCGGATGTGCGCCACCACCGTGTGCGCGGAAACACCGCTGCTCACTCGCTCGAAATCAGGGTCGCTGTGGGCGGGCTCCACACCGTGCGCGACGAGTGGCATCGCCGCGGCGCCATATGCGGCGATGCCCCAGCCATCCTTGTGCTCACGCGACTGGATGAGGAGCGAGTTCTTCTGCGTCACCAGCGAGCGGTGCACGGCGGAAGGGACTGACGAACGGAATCCAAAAAGTCGGCACATGGCTGCAGTTGGTACTTATAACGCCCGGCCCTGGCGGGAAGCTCACCTGCCCTCCCGTGCGACGTGCGTGTCACCGGATGACGTCGCTTCACCCGCAGGAGTTGAGCTCCTGCCGGAGCACCACGCGCCCGGACTTAACGACCGTGCGCGCGTGCCCTACGCCCAGATGGTAGGGCAGATGCCGGTAGGACGCACAACTGAACAACACCAGGTCGCCTGCATCACCCACAGCCAGCCTGCCATTTCGTTGCAGTCCCAATGACAGAGCAGCTCCGCGTGTGGCCGCCCAGTAGGCCTCCGCCGCGGTGAGGCCATTCTCCAGACACGCCAACCCCAGGGCCAAGGCTGTGTTTTCACTCATCGCCGAGCCTGGATTCACGTTGGTGCCCAAAGCGATGTTGAGGCCCGCGTCGCGAATGCGGCGCCCCGGGGCGTAGGGGCGCATGCGCAGGAAGAGGGTGGAGGTAGGCACGAGCACCGCGGTGACGTTGGCGTCGGCGAGTGCTCGCAGGCCCGCGTCGGTGACTTGCTCCAGGTGGTCGGCGGTGGCGGCGCCCAGCTCGGCGGCGAGCTCGGAGGCGCCGCAGGCGGTGAGTTGGTCCGCGTGGAGGCGCGGCACGAGCCCCAGCGCGCGGCCCGCGGTGAGGATGCGGCGGGCTTCATCCACGGTGAAGGCGCTGTCCTCCACGAAGACGTCGCAGAAGCGCGCCAGCCCCTCGCGTGCGACGGCGGGGAGAATCTCGTCGATGCAGAGGCGGACGTAGTCCTCGCGGCGGCCGCGGTACTCCTCGGGCACTGCGTGCGCGCACAAGAGCGTGGGCACCAATTCCACGGGCGCCAGCGCGCGCAGCCTGCGCACCACGCGCAGCATCTTCAGCTCGTTCTCCACATCCAGGCCGTAGCCGCTCTTCACCTCGGCCACCGTCACGCCATGGGACAGCAGGCGCTGGACGCGCGGGAGGGCCAGGCGTACCAGGTCCTCCTCGCTGGCGGCGCGCGTGGCGCGCACGGTGCTCACGATGCCGCCGCCGGCCTTGGCGATCTCCAGATAGGTGGCGCCCTGGTTGCGCAGGTCGAACTCCGCGGAGCGCTCTCCGGCGAACACCAGATGCGTGTGGGGGTCCACGAAGCCTGGGCCCACGAAGCCGCCCTCGGCATCCAGCACCTGCGTCTGGAGGCTCACGGCGTTCGGCGGCAGCTCCGACTCCTGTCCGACGAAGGCGATGCGTCCGTGGCGGATGCCCACGCAGGCGCCAGGGCGCGGGGTGAGCGCTGTCTCCGCGCGCTCGCGGTGCGAGCCTTCGAGGGTGAGGACCTCGGACGTGTTCCGAACCAACAGCTCCAGTGCTTCCATGGCGTCAACGACCTCCACGCACGCCCACGATGGGGACGTTCCAGCTCGCGCTCTTGCCGACCTTCGCGCGGCCGAATCCTCCAGACAGCTCCACGGAGTCCAGCCATCCCCAGCTCAGTCGCGCGGCGACGACCCCGCCGTAATAGACCGAGCGCTCATTCACCCCATGCGACGACAGGGTGTGGAGCGCGAGGAACGGCACGACGCCCACGGACACGCCGGGCTCCGGCGAGAAGCTCAACGCACAGGTGGCCTCGGCGCCGGCCATGCTGCCCGGGCCTCCGATGCTCGAGCCGATTCCAAAATCCGAGGCCCCGCGCAGGGCGATGGACGGCGCGAGGCCCAGCGTCGGCGAGCCGATGTAGTACGACATACCCGCGTAGGCGCCGTAGCCCGGCAAGGGCAGGGGGAGGAACATCTCGCCCTGGATGCCGGTGTGCAGGTGGAGCCGCTCGGTGAGCGGCCACGTCATGGCGGCATCGAACGCGAGCCCCCATTGCTGAAGGGCGAACGTCGCCGTGTCTCCGTTGAACATGGCGTTCTCGCCGATGCCGTCGCGGCTCCCGGAGATGGGGGCGCTGAGGCGAGGGCCGGTGCGAATCCCGGCCTGGAGGACTCGCTCCGCGGCGTTGCCCGGGCCCAGGCGCATCACCATGGGCCCGACGGCGGACGGGGCACACCCCGCGAGCGCTCCGAGAGCGAGGAGCAGGGAGGCGAGGACTCTCGGGCGCGCGCGAAGGTGCATGACGTCCTGAAGGCTACACGGTGATGCCAGGAATCTTCACGCCCCGCTCCCGGGCCACGTCGATGGCCTCCGGGTAACCGGCGTCCGCGTGGCGCAGGACCCCCATGCCAGGGTCGCTGGTGAGCACGCGCTCGATGCGGCGCGCGGCCTCGGGGGTTCCGTCCGCGACGATGACCTGGCCGGCGTGCAGGGAGTAGCCCATGCCCACGCCGCCGCCGTGGTGGAAGGACACCCACGATGCGCCGTTCACCGCGTTCACCAGCGCGTTGAGGATGGGCCAGTCTGCCACCGCGTCGGTGCCGTCCTTCATGGCCTCCGTCTCGCGGTTGGGTGACGCCACCGAGCCGCAGTCCAGGTGGTCTCGGCCGATGACGATGGGCGCCTTCACCTCGCCCTTGCGCACCAGCTCGTTGAAGGCGAGGCCCGCCTTGGCGCGCTCGCCGTAGCCCAGCCAGCAGATGCGCGCGGGCAGGCCCTGGAACGCGACGCGCTCGTCGGCCATGTTCAGCCAGCGCTGCAGCGAGGCCTTCTGAGGGAACAGCTCGCGCACCGCGCGGTCCGTGCGGCGGATGTCCTCCGGGTCTCCGGAGAGGGCCACCCAGCGGAACGGGCCCATGCCCTCGCAGAACAGCGGGCGGATGTACGCGGGCACGAAGCCCGGGAACTCGAACGCGTTCTCCATGCCGCCCAGCTGCGCCTGGCCGCGCAGGTTGTTGCCGTAGTCGAAGACGTGGCTGCCGGCGCGCTGGAAGTCGTTCATGGCCTCCACGTGCATGATCATCGACTCACGCGCGCGGCGGACGTAGCCCTCCGGGTCCCTCTTGCGCATCTCCGCGGCGGCCTCCAGCGACATGTCCACGGGGACGTAGCCGTTGAGCGGGTCGTGCGCGCTCGTCTGGTCCGTGACGAGGTCGGGCTTGATGCCCCGGCGGTACAGCTCGCGGAACACCGAGGCCGCGTTGCCGATGATGCCGATGGAGCGGCCCACGCGCTTCTTCTGGGCGTCCTTCGCCAGGGCGAGCGCCTCGTCGAGGTCCTTGGCCACCACGTCCAGGTAGCGCGTCTCCACGCGGCGCTGCGCGCGCCACGGGTCGATCTCCACGCCCAGGAACACGGCGTTGTTCATCGTCGCGGCCAGAGGCTGCGCGCCGCCCATTCCGCCCAGACCGCCGGACAGCACGAGCCGGCCGGAGAGGTCATCGGTGCCGTAGTGGAAGCGGCCCGCGGCGGCGAACGTCTCGTAGGTGCCTTGGAGGATGCCCTGGGTGCCGATGTAGATCCACGAGCCGGCCGTCATCTGGCCGTACATCATCAGGCCCTTCTTCTCCAGCTCGTGGAAGTGCTCCCAGTTGGCCCAGCGGCCCACGAGGTTGGAGTTGGCGATGAGCACGCGGGGCGCATCCGGATGGGTGCGGAAGATGCCCACGGGCTTGCCGCTCTGCACGAGCAGCGTCTCCTCGTCGGAGAGGCTCTGGAGGCTTGAGACGATGCGGTCGAAGGACGGCCAGTCGCGAGCGGCCTTGCCGGTGCCGCCGTAGACGACGAGGTCCTCGGGGCGCTCTGCGACCTCCGGGTCGAGGTTGTTCATCAACATCCGGAGCGCGGCCTCCTGGACCCAACCCTTGCACGAGAGGGAGGAACCACGAGGGGCGCGGATGACGCGGGACATGAACAGGCTCCTGGGGGAAGGCTGACGGAAAGGCCCGGCACACTAGCCGAACCCACGCGGGGCGGGGCCAGCACCATGTGGCCCTTCTCCGGCAGTGTCCGCTGGAGGCCCGGAACTCCCGCCGCCAGTGCCCTGGAGTGTTCTTGACGCGAGGAGCCGAGGCGACGCCTCACGAGTGCAGCGCGCCGTCCTCCTCCCACCCTTCCTCCACGGAGGGCACGGGAGATTGGGACGCGGGTGGGTGTGACACTCCCTCGCGGTGGAGGCGCAGGTGGTTGAGGACCTCCTTGACGCCCAACACGGCCTCCGCGGCGTCCTCGATGGCGCGCTTCTCGTCGCGGCTGCGCACACTTCCCCGCAGGGTCACGACACCCTCCCGGACCTCGACCTCCGCGTCGGAGGCGTCCATCCAGTCCTGCATCAGCCGGTCGCAGATGTCCGCGCGGATGCGGTCATCGGCGCGCTGGTAGCCCCGGGGCCCTCGTCCCTGAGTGCGCGGCCGGAATGTGGCACCCGAGTAGCCACCGTGACCCAGCTCATGGTCATCCGGGCGCGACCTGCTGGTGGAGAATCCCGTCTGGGGCGGGGCCATGTTCTCCACGCCGGGGCCATGTCCCGAGGGCTGGGTGCCACCCAGGCGCACGTCCGCTTCGGCTGGCCGCTCCCGGGGGCTCAGCTCGCGCAGCTCATCCATCCATGCATCGGGCTCATCCCATTCGTCGATGCCGCGCTGGCCGTAGCGCGTGTGGCCTGGGCCCGCGTCATCGCGGTGGAGCCGGTCCGAGGGTTCGATGCGCCATGCGCCCCGCCGGGACATGTGGCGCGGAGGCGTGTCGTCGCCGAGGTCGCGGAACGTCCCACTGGGGCTGTACCCCGGGCGCCTCGTGATTCGCTCCGGGTCGAAGTGGCGGGCGCGGCGGTCCAGCTCACGCTCGCGGTTGTAACCCCGGCCGTACTCGTGGGCCTGCTCCATGGCCCGCGCGGCGTCGCCGAAGTCCCGGTCGATTTCGTAGTCGAGCGTATCGCGGTCGCCTCGCATCGAGCGGTACGCGCGGTCCCTGGCGAGGTCCCTGGAGGGGTGCTCGAAGTCGCGCCGAGCGTCCCAGTCCGAGCGGTGCGAGTCCCGAGGAGGTCTTCCCGAGGACTCGTGGCGCGGTGGGCCGCCACGCTCCGTGGCGTACCTCGCGGAGTCCGGGTGACGCCCTTGGGTCTGCTCCGGGTGGGAGGGGCCGCGACCGCGTCGCTCCCTCCGGCGGGGGTCTTCGTGGCGCTTGCCAGTCATGTCCTGTGCCTCCTGTGGTATCGGCTCGCTCGGGTCCCTGTCTCTTGAGGGTTTTGACCGCGAGCGTTCGCGGCAACGCGGTAGAGTCGGGCGCGCCACGGACGGGCGACCGTCCGCATGGCACC
Organism: Myxococcus stipitatus; assembly: GCF_037414475.1. Next base: position 8,649,944 of record NZ_CP147913.1, read on the forward strand.
CGGAGGGCGGGGCATGGCCAGAGCACAGCGCGACGACGAGGAGACGCAGGACGTGCCGGGCCTGGCGCTGACGCCGGTGTTGCCACCCGTGCAGCCCCCCGAGGAGCCACGGCCGCCCCTGGTCGGACGCCTGTCGGACGTCGCGGGAGGCATCCCCGCGGTCATCTCCACGATGAAGCACGCGTGGGGCGAGATGGGGCTCGTGCGTGGGACGCGGCTCTTGCTCAAGGTGAACCAGAAGGACGGCTTCGACTGTCCGGGTTGTGCATGGCCGGACCCCGGACATCGCTCCGTGGCGGAGTTCTGTGAGAACGGCGCGAAGGCGGTGGCGGAGGAGGGCACGACGGAGCGCGTGACACCCGACTTCTTCCGGCAGTGGAGCGTGGCGGAGCTGTGCGCGCAATCGGATTACTGGCTGGGGAAGCAGGGGCGGCTCACGCACCCGATGGTGCTGCGCGAGGGCGCCACGCACTACACGCCCATCTCCTGGGATGAAGCCTTCGCGCTCGTGGCCGAGGAGCTCCAGTCGCTCCCGACGCCCGACGCCGCGTGCTTCTACACCTCCGGGCGCACCAGCAACGAGGCCGCGTTCCTGTACCAGTTGTTCGTGCGGCAGTTTGGGACGAACAACCTGCCGGACTGCTCGAACATGTGCCACGAGTCGAGCGGCACGGCGCTCAACGAGACGCTGGGCATTGGCAAGGGCACTGTCACGCTCGAGGACTTCGACCAGGCGCAGGCCATCTTCGTCATCGGGCAGAACCCGGGCACCAACCACCCGCGCATGCTCACCACGCTTCAGGCGGCGGCGCGGAGGGGATGCGAAATCGTCAGCATCAACCCGCTGCCCGAGACGGGGCTCAATCGCTTCAAGCACCCGCAGGAAGTCTTCCAGCTCATGGGGCCTGGGACGGCGCTCAACACCCAGTTCCTCCAGGTGCGTATCAACGGCGACGTGGCGCTGCTCCAAGGGCTGGGCAAGGCGCTGCTCGAGCGTGAGGTGGAGAAGCCCGGCACGGTGGTGGCGCGCTCCTTCATCGAGGACAAGACGCTCGGGTTCGAGGCCTATGCGGAGAACCTGCGCTCGGTCCGCTGGGAGGACGTGGTGGAGCGCAGCGGTGTCCCGCGCGAGCAGATCCTCGCGGCGGCGGATCTGCTGGCCCGCTCCGAGCGCACCATCTTCTGCTGGGCGATGGGGTTGACGCAGCACCGCAACGCGGTGGCGAACATCCAGGAGATCGTCAACCTCACGTTGCTGCGAGGCAGCGTGGGCAAGCCCGGCGCGGGCGTGTGTCCCGTGCGCGGCCACAGCAACGTGCAAGGGGATCGCACGATGGGCATCTGGGAGCGGCCCAAGGCCGCGTTCCTGGATGCACTCGCGCGGGAGTTCGCCTTCGAGCCCCCGCGTCATCACGGCATGGACGTGGTGGACACCCTCCACGGAATGCACGAGGGGCGCGTCCGGGTGTTCTTCGCGCTCGGGGGGAACTTCCTCTCGGCCACGCCCGATACGGAGTTCACCGCGCGGGCCTTGCGGCGGACCCGGCTGACGGTGCACGTCTCGACGAAGCTCAACCGCGCGCATCTGGTGCATGGCCGCCGAGCGCTCATCCTGCCGTGCCTGGGGCGGACCGAGCACGATGTGCAGGCGGGGGGGCCGCAGTTCGTCACAGTGGAGAACTCGATGGGCGTGGTGCACGCCACGCGAGGCGCCGTGGCTCCTGCTTCCGAGCAGCTGCTCAGCGAGCCGGTGATTGTCGCTCGGTTGGCGGCGGCGGTGCTGGGGGAGCGCTCGAAGGTGCCGTGGGTATGGCTGGTGGAGGACTACGACCGCGTGCGGGATTTGATCGCCAAGGTCATCCCGGGCTTCGAGGAGTTCAATCGCCGGGTGCGCGAGCCGGGTGGGTTCTCCCTGCCGAATGGCCCGCGCGAGGGGAACTTCACCACCGCGAGCGGCAAGGCGCACTTCACGGTGCACACCATGCCAGGGGAGGAGCTGGAGCCCGGGCAGCTGATGATGATGACGCTGCGCACGCATGACCAGTTCAACACCACGGTGTATGGGCTGGATGACCGCTACCGAGGGATTCGCGGCGGGCGGCGCGTGGTGTTGATGCACCCGAAGGACATCTCGGAGCGAGGGCTCGCCGAGGGGCAGGTGGTCGACCTGACGAGTCACTTCCAGGGTGAGCAGCGGGTGGCTCGGAAGTTCGTGGTGGTGCCGTACAACATTCCGCGCCGATGCGCGGCGACGTACTTCCCCGAGACGAACGTGTTGGTGCCGGTGGACAGCTACGCGGAGAAGAGCCGGACGCCCGCGTCGAAGTCCGTGGTCATCACCGTGGCGCCGTCGGTGGAGGCGGCTGCTCTCGTCGAGGGTTCGACTTCATGAGGTCCGTGAGCGCGCATGCACCCGTCAGGTGAGGCCGCATGGCCGGAGTCGCTCCGGCCGCTCTATGAGGGAGTCGCCAGCACGCCCGATGCCGAGGCGGTGGCGGCGTCCGTCCAGTGGGCGGAGTCCTTCGCGCAGTGGGTGCGTGGGGCTTCGTTGGAGGAGCGCAACCTGGCGCAGCTCGCCGCGTGGGCCCGGCTGGCGCAAGGGGAGCGTGGGCTGGCGGAGTTGATGTTCCTGGTGGGCTCGTGTGGCGAGCTGCTCTGGCCGTATGCCGTGGCGCCTTCGGGTTTGCTGGAGCGTTTGCTGTCGCGGCAGGCGGCGATGCTTTCGGCGCTGCGGGCGGTGGGGGAGATGGAGGTCGCCACGCGGTTGCTGCGTGAGACCGAGGCCGGCGTGTCGGCGGTGGTCACGCGTTATGTGAAGCGTCATCCGGATTCGCTGGGCGCCCTGGTGGGACGTGTCCCGTGCACGTTCAACGGGAGTGTCCTGCGCTTCATGGAATCGGTGGAGGTGGACCTCAAGCGGGTGATGGCGTCGGGCGCGAAGGCCATCGGGATGTTGGAGCAGCTTCGTGCGTTGCTGCCGGCGACGGCGGAGGGGGGACGGGACAAGCTCGCGGAGTTCATCCGAAGCCGTGCATCGCGCATTCCGTGGCAGGAGGCTTCGGAGATTCTGGCGGAGCGGTTGTTCTCGCTGGCGACGGCCCCCGAGGGCCGCGGTGGGATGCGCGGGTTCCTGGCGTGTTATCCGAACGGGCGCAAGGAGCCGGAGTGGTGCGAGCGCGCGGGTGTGTTGCTCGCGCGGACATTGGAGGTGGGGGGCTCTCCCGCGGTGGTGGAGAACCTGTGCGAGTTGCTGGGGCGCTTCGATGCGCCGCCGGTGGATGGCTTGCGCGGAGCGCTGGGGGCGCTGGTCGGGAGCGAGTTCGAGGCATCCTCGGACCTGGGGCCAGCGCGCTTCGTCGTGGACCACTGCCTGGCGACATTGCGCAAGGGTGAGCCGGGGCTCGTGTTGACCCTGGTGTGGCTGGAGGAGCGATTGTTCCGGGCCTCGGTGCGCAAGGGGCTCACGGATGCGTTCGAGCGGCGCAAGCGGATCCGGACGAAGTTGGAGCCGTTGGCTCCGGCGTTCGCGCAGCTGTGTTGGTTGGCGGAGGAGTGCGCGGAGCTGTGGCCTCGGTTGAAGGCGGATGCGCGGCCGGGCATGGATGAGCTGGCGGCGTGGCGCGACGAGGTGGCGGAGCGCGTGGGGCGCAAGCCCATGCTCCGCAAGGCGGCCATCGAGTTCTTCCTGTGGTGCGCGCCCGACGCGGCTTCGTCCGAGGCGGAGCTCACGGTGTTGTCGCTGGTGCGCACGGAGACGGACCGGCGGCAGGTGCGCAAGCTGAAGGACCATCCATCGTCGCGGGTTCGGCTGCGAGTCCGGACGTTGCAGCGCTGGTTCCAGGGGGCGGGGAAGGAAGGGGCTCCGGTTGCGCCGACGGGCGCGGTGGCGCCCGCGTCCATCACGGAGGCGCTCCGGCATCTGCATGTGACGCGTGCGGTGCCGATGGGTGGCAGGACGTGGCTGAAGGACCGCGACCTGGAGGAACTGGCGCTCGGTGCGGTGGCGCGAGTGGAGGCGGACTTCTCGGCGCGTTATCCGGAGCGGTTCCGCGAAGACACGGTGGAGTTGGTCGGGACGCTGCTGGAGGGGCTGCGTGAGGAGATGGGCCGCGTGAAAGCGGACCTGTTCACCTTGCTGGCGCAGGGACAGCCGCCGCCGTTGGACTTCGAGCTGACGATTCGTCGTGGGAGAGGCGGCGAGCCCGAGGCGGAGCAGGCTTCACCGGAGGGCGAGGTTCAGGCGGCGGACCAGGGTGACCTGTTCGGAGCGGCCGCGGTTGCCGAGGCGGGAGAGGTTGTTTCGGCGGAGGATGTTCCCGTTGCGGATGGGCATCTCGGTGAAGGGGACGATGCGCTGAGTGCGTCGGAGCCTGAGTCGGGTGGAGAGGGGGCTGGCGCGCGTTGGGGCTTTGAGCCAGGAGCCTCGTTGCCGGCAGAGGCGGTCGTGGATGCGCCGCAAGCGGATGAGTCCTCGCCCGGTGGTGATGCGTGGGTTCGCCTGGATATGGGCTTCTCGTCGGTGACGTCTATCGACGAGGTCCCGACGGACGACACCGCTTCGGATGCGGCTGCGTCATCGAGTACGGATGATGCGCTGGACCCGAATTCTCCTTCGGGCGTTCGCGATGATGCGGCACGCGGCGTTCCCGATGTCTCCCTGGGGTTCTCGGGTGTAGCGCTTTCGGATGAGCCTTCGGTTTCCTCCGATGCTGGGACGCCTTCCGACGTGGGCATCCCTGCTGTCTTGGGCAATTCGACCGAGCCCGATCTCGAGAGGGGCGAAGTGTCCGCGCCCGTTGATGCGAGTTCTCATTCGATGTCGGAACGTTCGACAGAGCGCAACCCGGGTGGGGGCCAGCCTTTCACGTCGAGCGACGCTGCGGAGGTGATGCCTCGGTCAGGCGACGAGAGCAGCCCTACGAACCTGGCGTCCTCGACGGAGATCCCCCCGGAGCACATTGAGGGGCAGCCTCATCTCTCTGCGCTGGCGACTGGCCCTGCCGCAGACGTTGTTCCGCATGACGCTGAATCGACGACGCCCGCAGCAGCCGATGGGGGCCTCCCTTCGAGCACGGAACGAATTGAAGGGCCACCCCAAGCCCTCGCTCTTGCGGACGAGCCCATCGGAGATGTCTTCGCGAGCGGCACGGAAGCGACGGTCTCGGCGTCTGACGATGATCGCCTCCCAACTCAAGCCTTCGCTCTTGCGGACGGACCCGTCGGCGATGTCATCGCGAGCGGCACGGAAGCGACCGTTTCGGCGTCTGACGATGACCGCCCCCCAACTCAAGCCTTCGCTCTTGCGGACGGACCCGTCGGCGATGTCTTCGCGAGCGGCACGGAAGCGACCGTTTCGGCGTCTGACGATGACCGCCCCCCAACTCAAGCCTTCGCTCTTGCGGACGGACCCGTCAGCGATGTCTTCGCGAGCGGCACGGAAGCGACCATCTCGGCGTCTACCGATGAGCGCCTCCCGCCCCAAGGTCTTGCTCTTGCGGCTGGACCCGTCAGCGATGTCATTGCGAGCGGCACGGAAGCGACCGCTTCTGCGTCTGCCGACGAGCACCTCCCACCCCAAGCCCTCGCTGTTGCGGACGGCCCCGTCGGCGATGTCATTGTGAGCGGCACGGAAGCGACCGTTTCGGCATCTGCCGATGATCGCCTCCCAACAGGGACGAAGGGTAGCGACGAACAGCCTCAACTCCTCGCTCCTGTGGATGCCTCTGCTAGCAGCGATGTCCCGCGCGATGCGGCGGAGGTTCTGCCCACGGCAGCGTCAGTGGACGCAGTTCATCCCACGGCTCCGGAGTCGGCCGTTCAGGATGACGGCGAGGTGCTGCCTCCTCTCCTCGCTCCGACGAGCACCTCCGGCGCCGATGCCCGCCTCCCTGACGAAGCCCCACTGGAATCCGTATCCACCCCAGCCCTTCCGCGGAACAAGCGAGGGAAGGGAAGAGGCTCTCGCCGCCGTGGCTCCGCACACTCCGTCACCGGCACTGAAGTCGCCTTCATCCTCGAAGCGAATGTCGACGGCTTCGTGCACACCGAACGCGTCTCCCTCGTGCACGTCGTGAAGCTCGAGCAGCGCGGGGAAGGGCAGTGGCTGCCCCACTTCCGCATCGGCCGTGAACACATCGACACGATGCTCTCGCGCACCGACTCCGCCTTCTGCCTGTTCCTCGTTCCACCCGTCCCTCGCGCTGAGTGCTGGTTGCTCCCCGCTCGACTGGTGCGCGAGCTGATGGAGACTCAGCGCTCACTCACCACTGTTCCCCGGGACGCCGTCGCACGCGCCGCGCGCTCCCTGTCTCAGTGGTGGCTGGGTGACTTCGCCAGCCTGTGGACCGGAGACACCCGCGCCTCCCTCCTGGCCCACGTCTCCAGTCACGCCCCGGATGCACCGGACTTCGTCGTCCGGTGGTCGCTCCACTCCGGTGAACGCCCGGGGCGCACGTAGTCCACCTCAGGCCGCGAGCTCCAACTCCACCTTCTCCATGTAGCTGGGAACATGGGCACTCCAGCCCCGCGCCTCGACGCGCCGGCGCAGGGCCTCCAGCGCATCCGGCTCACCGTGAACCAACAAGGTCTGCCTCGGCGGTGAATCAAACCCCTCCATCCAGCGCATCGTCTCCGTCCAGTCCGCGTGCGCCGAGAAGCCGCTCACCGTGCGAATCTCCGCCTCCACTGGCACGAGCTGCCCATGGATGCGCGCTTCCTTCTCACCATCCAGCAGCCTCCGGCCACGCGAACCCACCGACTGATACCCCACGAACAACACCGTGTTGCGTGGGTCCGGAAGCCGGTGCTTCAAGTGATGCAGCACGCGCCCACCCGTCGCCATCCCCGACGCGGAGATGATGACCGCGGGCCCCCGCACCGCGTTCAAGGCCTTGCTCTCCCTCGCGGACGTGATGAACCGCGTCCGCTGCGTCGCGAGCGGAGACACCCCTCGCTCCACCAGCGACTTCATCACCAGGTCATGCTCCTCCGGGTGCGCCAGATAGACAGGCGTCGCGTCACACGCCATGGGCGAGTCCACGAACACATCCACCACCGGGATGCGCCCCGCCTCCTCCAGGTGCCGCAGGTGATAGAGCAGCTCCTGCGTGCGCCCCACCGCGAACGCGGGAATCACCACCACGCCGCCTCTGTCGAACGCGCCCTGAATCGCCTCGCACAGCGCATCCATCGGATTCAAGTCGCGATGCTGTCGGTCCCCGTACGTGCTCTCGACCACCAGCGTCGTCGCTGAGTCCACACTCTGCGGGTCGCGCAGAATCGGCGCGTTGTACCGCCCCAAATCCCCACTGAAGACCACGCGCTGCCGCGTGCTCTTCAAATCGAACACACACACCGCTGAACCCAGGATGTGCCCCGCGCGATAGAAGGTGAGGGTGATGCCCGGGACAATCTCCTTCGGCCGCCCATACCCGAAGGTCTCCATCATCCCCACCGCGCGCTCCGCGTCCGCCACCGTGTAGAGCGGCAGCGCGGGGTGATGCTTGGAATAGCCCTCCTTGTTCGCGTAGCGGGCTTCCTCCTCCTGCAGGTGCGCGGAGTCCGGCAACAGCAGCGCCGTCAAATCGCGCGTGCCGGCCGTGGTGTAGATGGGACCGTCGAAGCCATCCCGAATCACCCGGGGAAGGCCGCCCGTATGGTCGATATGCGCGTGCGTCAGGACAATCGCGTCGACGTCTCGAGCGGGCAGGGGCAGGGGCTGCCAGTTGCGCTGGCGCAGCTCCTTCTGTCCCTGGAAGAGCCCACAATCCACGAGCACCTGCTGACCATCATGCTCGAGGAGGAACTTCGAACCCGTGACAGTGCCAGCGGCGCCAAGGAATTGAAGGGTGGCCATGCGCCCAGCGTAGCCGGGCCCCTGGGTGATTCAGTCACTCATCTCAGGCAAGTCCGGCAGCGTGTCCGGGTCCAGCTTGAGGATGACGCACAGCCGCGTCAGCGTGGAGATGGTGGGGACCATCACCCCGCGCTCCACCCGGGCGAGGACCTCCACGGGCATCTCCAGACGCTCGGCGACCTCTTCCATCCCGAGCCCCGCCTGCTGGCGGGCGGCCTTCAGTGCTGCCCCGAGCACCTCGGCCCTTTCCGCGCGACTCGTCTTCATGGTCCCGAGCATGACGCCATCCGGCCCGCTCGTCACCCAATTCACCACATGGCCGGGCTCCGACGCATGGCCTCCAACACTGGGGAGGGGCTTGGGTCGGAGGTGGGTGGGGCGGGAGGGCGGCCGCTCGGCGACGGGAGGGACACGGGGGACCCTGGAGGTGGGGTGGGCGCCCGGCGGGCCCGTGCGCACGCTGGCCGCCGGAGGCTAGCGGCATTGGCGCCGGACAGGGCCTGTGTTAGGCCGCCCCTCCCCCTTGGCCTGCCCAGCAGACAGGAGAAGCGAAGAATGGCCCGTCGCCATGTCCGCGTCGTCGGTGCGATGCTCGAGAACGAGCAGGGACGCTACCTCATCACCCAGCGCCCCCCCACCGCGTCGCTCCCCCTGCTGTGGGAGTTCCCCGGCGGACGTGTGGAGGAGGGCGAAAGCGACCCGGAGGCCCTCATTCGTGAGATTCGCGAGGAGATGGGCGTCGCCGTGGAGGTGCTGGACCAGGCCATGCACACCCGCCACGAGTATCCCACCTATGACATCGACTTCCGGGTGTTCCGCTGCCGTCTGGCGGAGGCGGAGCACCACATCCGCCACCTGCGAGTCCATGACCACCGGTGGGTGACGTTGGAGGAGATGTCGCAGTACCGCTTCCCCGACGCGGATGCCAAGACGCTCGCGAAGCTGCTGGGGCTGGATGGCTGACATGGGGCCGCGCCGGGCATGGGTCGTGTTGTTGTGCTGGGGACTCGTGGCGTGTTCCCGCCCCAAGCCCTTGCCCCCGGAGGCGGAGGTCCAGGATGCCGGGAGCGCACCTCCCGCCCTGGGCATGCCGGGCTGCGCCGCCTACGGTGTCCCCCGGCAGACGGGCTCGGTGCCTCGGGAGCTGCCGGAGCTTTCGGGCCTGGCCGCCAGCGCCCGCTACCCGGGCGTGTATTGGGCGCACAACGACTCGGGCAACGACTTCGAGCTGTTCGCCATCGATGAAACGGGCCGCGTGCGAGCCCGCCTGACGCTCACCGGCGCGCAGCCTCGGGACGTGGAGGACGTGGCGGTGGGGCCGTGTTCACCAGGTAGCCCCAGCACCTGCGTCTTCCTGGCGGACATCGGCGACAACTTCGAGCTGCGCGACCAGGTGCGGCTGTTCCGCCTGCCGGAGCCGGACGCCCTGGGGGATGTCTCGGTGCGAGTGGAGGAGCTGCCCTTCAAGTACCCGGACGAGGCCCACGACGCGGAGGCGCTGGTGGCGGACCCTCGCTCCGGACGGCTGGCGGTCATCACCAAGACGCGCCGCTCGCTGGGGGATGTGTACGCGCTGGACGGGCTTGCGCCAGGGGTCGTCATCCAGGCGACGAAGCTGGGCACCCTGGTCGCGCCTGGGGGCGTGGACCGCGTCACCACGGCCGCGTCGCTCCACCCGTCGGGTGAGCGGATGTTGGTGCGCACCTACTCCCGGGTGTGGGAGCTGCGGCAGCCGGGCTCGGAGAACCTGGAGTCGCTCTTGCGGGGCTCGCTCGTCGAGGTGCCAGGCGCCAGCCAGGCTCAGGCGGAGGCCGTGTCCTATCTCCCCGAGGGTGAAGGGTATCTGCTGGGCACGGAGTTCAGCGGCCAACCCTTGTGGCACGTCGGGTGTCGCTGATCTCGCGACTGCTCCGTCACCGGGTGGCGCGAAGGCGGGCCCACGGGTTGACGCTCTCTTGTCGGTGAACATCTTTCGCCGGTTGAGGGTGACGCCATTCGCGCACGGGGCTCGAATGCGCGGGGAGGGGGAGGGCGAGCGTGCCGACGATGAAGCCACAGGAGCTGCCGCCGGGGATGGGTCCGCGCGGAAAGAAGTCCGACAAGCCAGGGACGCCGGGCAAGGGGTTCAAGTTCGGCTCACCCCTGGGCTACATCCTGTTGCTCGTGCTGGGCTTCCTCCTGTTCCGGAATGTCTTCCAGGACGCGGGTGTCCGCCGGGTGAGCTACAGCCAGTTCCGCGACGCGGTGGAGTCCGGCAACTTCAGCCGGGTGCAGATCTCCAATGAGTGGGTGAAGGGCTTCCTCAAGGACACGGCCCAGCCACCCCCTCAGCCGCAAGGGGAGCGTCCGCTGCGGGGAGAGCCCAGCGCGCTGCCGTGGATGGCCTACCGCGTCCAGGGGGACGAGTCGCTCGTGCCGCTCCTGGAGCAGAAGGGGGTCCAATTCGAGGCGGTGCCCCAGTCGGGGCTGGGCGAGGCGCTGTGGATATGGCTCCTGCCGCTGGGCCTGTTCTTCCTCTTCTGGAGCTTCATGATGAGGCGGGTCGCGGGCGGCATGGGTCAGGGCCCGCAGAGCGTCATGAGCTTCGGGAAGACGCGCGCCAAGGTGCAGGCGGAGTCCGACACCGGCGTGGGCTTCAACGACGTGGCCGGCGTGGACGAGGCCGTGGACGAGCTGCGCGAAATCGTCGAGTTCCTCAAGACGCCGGAGAAGTTCCGCCGCCTGGGGGGCCGCATCCCCAAGGGTGTGCTGCTCGTGGGGCCGCCGGGGACGGGCAAGACGCTGCTGGCGCGAGCGGTGGCGGGCGAGGCGGGGGTGCCCTTCTTCAGCCTCTCCGGCTCCGAGTTCGTGGAGATGTTCGTCGGCGTGGGCGCGGCGCGCGTGCGGGACTTGTTCGCGCAGGCCACCGCGAAGGCGCCTTGCATCATCTTCATCGACGAGCTGGATGCCATCGGCAAGAGCCGCAACGCGGGCATCGCCGGTGGCCATGACGAGCGCGAGCAGACGCTCAACCAGCTGCTCGCGGAGATGGACGGGTTCGACAGCCGCGCGGGGCTCATCATCCTGGCGGCCACCAACCGGCCGGAAATCCTGGACAGCGCGCTGTTGCGGCCGGGCCGGTTCGACCGGCAGGTGCTGGTGGACCGTCCCGACAAGCGCGGCCGCGAGCGGGTGCTGGAGATTCATGCCCGAGGCGTGAAGCTGGGCCCGGACGTCGACTTGAAGACCATCGCCGCGCGCACGCCGGGCTTCGCGGGCGCGGACCTGGCCAACGTGGTGAATGAAGCAGCGCTCTTGGCGGCGCGGCGCAACCGCGACGCGGTGACCCGCGCGGACTTCGAGGAGGCCATCGAGCGGGTGGTCGCGGGCCTGGAGAAGAAGAACCGCCGGATGAACGAGCGCGAGAAGGAGATTGTCGCGCACCACGAGGCAGGGCACGCGGTGGTGGGCTGGATGATGCCGCACGCGGAGCGGGTGACGAAGGTCTCCATCATCCCCCGTGGCCTCGCGGCGCTGGGCTACACCATGTCCCTGCCGCTGGAGGACCGCTACCTCATGTCGCTGGACGAACTGCGCGACAAGATGGCGGGGATGATGGGCGGCCGCGCGTCGGAGGAGATCTTCATCGGCGAGGTCTCCACCGGCGCCTCCAATGACATCCGCCAGGCCACGGAGGTGGCGCGGCTGATGGTGCGCGACTACGGCATGAGCACCTTGGGGCCCGTGGCGCTCAGCGCCGACCATGGCCCCAACTTCCTGCGCTCCGCGGGACTGCCCGAGTCGCGCACGTACTCCGAGCAGACCGCGCGGATGATTGACGAAGAGGTGCGCAAGCTCGTCAGTGAAGCGTTGGACCGGGCTCGCGAGGTCCTCACCACCCACAAGGACAAGGTGCAGGCGCTGGCGGCGCGGCTGTTGGCCGTGGAGGTGGTGGAGGAGGACACCATGGTGGCCATCCTGGGCCCCAAGGTGGTGGCCCAGCGCGGGATGCTCCACCCCGAGGCCCGCCAGGTCATCTCCGCCCACCCGGTGGGGTCCTCCGACGAGCAGCCCCCTCCCACCCAGCACTCCGAGTCGCCCCTGGATTGATGACGGGTGCCCGGGCGCCTGCCCTCCGGCCAGCCCCGCGCCTCCGGGCGCCGCGCATTCCTGCGGCGCCCGAGGGGCGAAATTATCTTGTGCCGTAAAGGAGGCGTCGCCGTGGAGAACAGGATCGGCAAGAGCTACATGGCTCGCAAGGCCCTCTTCGCCAAGGGGCTCAAGGAGGGGCGGCTGTCGGTTCAGGAAATCGAGGAAGCGCTGCCGGCGGGGACGCTGACGGCGGCGGAGCGCTGGCTCCTCTACTACTCGCTGCGGGCCGCGCAGGTGGAAATCATTGACGAGGTGACAGGGAGGGTCGACCACGGGTTCATGGCCGAGGCCCCCGCGCCCCAGGAGCACTAGCGCTCCGCGCGTTGACAGGCTGTCACGCGCGGTTAGGTTGCGGCCAGCAGTTCAGGCCCGCGCGAAAGCGCGTTCATCCACCTCGACTTCAGGTTCGACATGTCTGGCAATTCGCACTCCGACACCACCCCCGATGTTCAGCAGGCCCAGTCCTCCAACGGCGGAGCGGCCCCCGTCCAGGATGGCGGTGCCGCGGGTGCGCGCCCGGAGCAAGCCGAGGCCCGCCCGCCCGTCGACGACGTGGTGTCCGAGGCCGCCGACGGGGAGAAGGAGCGCTTGCGCGCGGAGCTGGAGTCCTCGCGCCGCCGGGTGGATGAGCTGGCGCGGGCCTACCAGGCCCTCAACAAGGACCGCGAGGAGTTCAAGCAGCGGCTGACGCGCGAGCGTGAGCGCATGCTGGACGTCGAGCGCGGCACCGTCGCCGTGGCGCTCCTGGAGGCCATCGACGAGTTGGACCGCGCCCTGGCCATGAGCGGCCAGGACGGCTCGTCGCTGAGCCACGGGGTGCGGATGATTCGCGACTCGCTGCTCGCCAAGGCCCAGGGCATGGGCATCGAGCGGGTGAAGGTCGTGGGCCTCCCCTATGACCCCAACGTGGCCGAGGCCACGGACATGGAAATCACCCCTTCTCCGGATGACGACCAGAAGGTGGTGGAGGAGTTCCGGGCGGCCTACCGCATGAAGGACCGCGTCATCCGTCCGGCGCGCGTGAAGGTGGCCAAGTACGTGGCCCCCGCGAATGCGTGACGGCGGGGTTGTTTGATTAATCCGGAAGACGGCGGCGGCGCGGGATGTTTGCGCCGTTCGCCATGCGACGCCGTATAAGCTGCCCCTTCGTGTCTTCCCGACTGCTGACCGTCCTGCTCGCCCTGGCGTTGACCCCTCTGTCGGCACGTGCCGATGAGGACCCCGTGGGGCCCTGGCTCCAGGCGCGCGTGCGAGAGCACGCCGCCTGGTTCTCCTATTCAGGAGCGGGCGAGGGCCGCTCGGGGGCCATGGACCTGTGGCGGGAGCGCCCCGCGGGTGAGCAGGGCCTGCCCAACTTCACGCCGCCCACGTCGCTGGCCCCGCTGATTCGCGCGGTGGAGGCGGGCGTCGTCAACATCACCACGGTGAGCCCCCGGGAGAGCGGGCTCGCGGGCATGAAGCGCTCCACGGGCTCGGGCTTCGTGCTGACGCCCGATGGCCTGGTCGTCACCAACAGCCACGTGGTGTCGGGGGCGAACAAAATCGCGGTGCGCCTGTCGGATGGCCGCGAGTTCTCCGCCGAGGTGGTGGGCCGGGACGCGTCCACGGACGTGGCGCTGCTGCGGCTGAGCGGCTCGGACCTGGGGAACCTGCCCGCGCTGTTCCTGGGGGATTCGGACCGGCTGGAGGTGGGGGACTGGGTGGTGGCCATCGGCAACCCCTTCGGCCTGGACCACTCCGTGTCGCACGGGATGATTTCCGCCAAGGAGCGCGTGCTGGGCGTGGGCCAGTTCGACGACTTCATCCAGACGGACGCGCTCATCAACCCGGGCAACTCGGGCGGGCCGCTGTTCAACATGAAGGGCGAGGTGGTGGGGGTGAACACGGCCATCATCAGCCAGGGGCAGGGCATCGGCTTCGCGGTGCCCATCAACCTGGTGAAGGACCTGCTGCCCAACCTGCGGGAGAACGGGAAGCTGGAGCGCGGCTGGCTGGGCGTGGTCATCAACGATGACCGGGACCGCGGCGAGCGCCGGGCGCCCATGGTGAAGGACGTCTTTCGCGGCAGCCCCGCGGACGCCGCGGGCATCCGCTCCGGGGACAAGCTGGTGGCCGTGAATGGACGGGCCATCGGCTCCTATCTGCAGTTGCTCCGGAAGGTGGCGCTCCTGGCGCCGGGCACCGAGGCGCGGCTGACGCTGCTTCGCCAGGGCGCCACGCAGGAGGTGTCCGTGCGGCTGGTGGCGCGCCCCGCGCAAGAGGCCACCGAGGGGCTGGTCCGGCGCGCGCTCAGCGACGAGGACCTGGGGCTGACGCTGCGGGATTTGACGCCGGAGGTGGCCTCGCCCCTGGGACAGGAGGCGTGGACCGGGGCGCTGGTGGCGGCGGTGGCGCCCCGCAGCCCCGCGGACGAGGCGGGGGTCCGCTCGGGCGACGTGGTGATGGAGGTCAACCGCAAGCGGGTGAAGGACGCGGCGGGGGTCCGTGCCGCGCTGGCCAAGGGCAGCTCCGGCGCCAGCCTCCTGCTCCGGGTGAAGCGGGGAGACTCCCTCCAGTACGTGGCGATTTCTCGCTGAGGGAGTCTCGGGGACAGACGGACGTCAGCGGCGCGCGTTGGCGTCCTTGCCGTTGAGCCACAGGCCCAGCTGGTTGCCGGTGCGGCCCTCGCTGACGAGCAGGCCTTCAATCCGGGCCGTCACGCCATAGTTCTTTCCGCCGCCCTTCTTGGGCAGGGACCACACGGCCTGCGGGGTGAAGACTACCTGGGCGCGCACGCCGCGCATGGAGAACATGCGGGAGAAGAGCTGGATGCTCCACCCGTCCGGCAGGGTGCCGGTGACGGTGAGCAGGGGCATCACCGGGTTGCCGTTGGCGTCCGTCTTCTTGGGCGTGCCGTGCGTCATCGCGTAGCGGCCGCTGGGGAAGAACGGGGTGATGTTGATGGTGTACTCGCCCGACGCGGGGGAGAACGGGCCGGGCGCCAGCATGTTGGCGTCGTCCTCCGTCACAATCATGTACAGCTGCTTGCCCTGGTACTTCTTGCGGAAGGCCTCCGCCTGGGACTTGCACTGCGGGTCCACCAGCGCCCCTTCACACGCCCCTACGTACTTCTCCAGGAACGCGCCCAGCCCCCCCAGGGGCTCGGACTCGTCTCGCAGCTTGGCGAAGCGGGGGTCCACGTCGGCCAGGGCCAGGGTGGGGAGGAGGACGGCGGCGAGGGCGACCAGGAAGCGGCTCAAGACGGGGGGCTCCAGGGAACGGTGGAATTTCCATGGTGCCATGCCTGCCTGGAGGCCGGGGATGCCTTCTCGTAGGTGAGTGAGGGTGGATGTAGGTGAATAAATTGCCTACATGTGGCTACCATGTAGGGTGTGCCTGTCACCACCTGTTGCCGGGAGGCACCCTCCGTGTTCGAGCGTCCGCAAGAGCGCCGCAGTCACCTTCGCTTCGACAAGGTCTTCACCGTCTACCTCTCCACCAATGACGGGATGATGAGGGGCGTTGGCCGCAACATCAGCGCGCGGGGCATGTTCGTGGAGGTCCGCGACGCGGTGGGACTGGGAGAGAAGCTGAAGGTCACCTTCGCGGGCGAGGACGGCACGGAGATGACGTGCCTGTGCGAGGTCCGCTACCAGGTGGCGCTGGCGTTCGGCCGCAAGGACGGGCGCGAGGGCTCCAGCCGCGGGGTGGGCCTGCGAATCGTGGCGTACGAGACGCACGACGACGCGCCGCTGCTCCTGGTGGACCGCGAGCGGGTGATGCACTGAGAGGCTAGGGCGTGGGCCCGGCACCCACGGCACATGACAAGGGCACGGGCCTCGCTGGGAGGCGCCGTGCCCTTGGTGTTTCAGGGGCCTGCTTTCAACGGGCTACTGCGAGAAGCCCTCGAGCAGGTAGTGGGCCTCGATGCGCTTGAGCGCGAGAATCATCGCGGCGCAGCGGGTGTCCACGGGCTCGCCGATGCAGTACTGGCGGCTGTCGTGCATGTCCGTCTTGCGCGGCTGGTTGCGGGAGATGTCGCGGATGATGCGGTAGTTGCGCTTCATCGCGCGCTCGAGGCGCTGGTCGACCTCGGCCTCGCTCCAGCGCTCCATGCGCTTGTTCTGGATCCACTCGTAGTAGCTCACCGTCACACCACCGGCGTTGGCGATGATGTCCGGGATGAGCTCGATGCCGCGCTTCTGCAGGACGCGGTCGGCCTCCGGGGTGGTGGGGCCGTTGGCGCCCTCGGCGATGAGCTTGACCTTGAGGCGCTCGGCGATGTCGGCGGTGATTTCGCCACCCAGCGCCGCGGGGACGAGGATGTCCGCCTGGACGTCCCACAGGTCCTTCTTCTCGATCTTCTGCGCGCCGGGGAAGCCCAGCACGCTGCGCTTGAGGTTCTTCGGGTCCTGGACGTAGGCCATGAGGGCCTGCACGTCGATGCCGTCGCCGTTGTAGATGGTGCCGTCGGCGTCATTCACGGCCAAGAGGCGCGCGCCCGCGCCGGCCAGGATGTTGGCGGCGTGGCTGCCCACGTTGCCGAAGCCCTGGAGGACGAAGGTCTTGCCCTTCACGCTCTCGCCGCGGTCGGCGTAGTAGTCCTCGATGCAGAACGCGACGCCCTGGCCGGTGGCCTTGCCGCGGCCCTCGGAGCCGCCGATGCGCACGTCCTTGCCCGTGACGATGCCGCGCAGGTTGTGGCGCTCGCGCTCACCGTCGGAGAACTGGCGGTACAAGAGCGCCATGATCTCCGGGTTGGTGCCCACGTCCGGCGCGGGGATGTCGATGTTCGGCCCGATGAGGCTCTTGAGCCGGTACATGAAGCGCAGGGTGATGGCCTCCAGCTCCTCCTTGCCGTACTCGCGCGGGTCGATCTGGATGCCGCCCTTGCCGCCGCCGAAGGGGACCTCGGAGATGGCCGTCTTCCAGGTCATCTCCGCGGCCAGGGCCTTGAAGAGGTCCAGGGAGACTTCGCGGTGGTAGCGCAGGCCGCCCTTGTAGGGGCCACGGGCCTGGTTGTGCTGGACGCGGTAGGCCTTGAAGCGCTGGGACTCGCCGGGGACCAGCTGGTAGACCTTGCCGTCCGGCAGACGGAGGTGACCCTGGCGGATGGCCACGTCGGAGCCGAGCAGGGCGCGGCCATTGAGGATGATGCTGCCGTTGGCCAGCAGCTCCAGGCCATCCTTGTTGCGCACCTGGGTCTCCGGCAGATCGGAGAACTGCTTGGCGCGCTCGGGGATGAGCGGGACCAGGCGGTCCTTCAGCTTCGCCGTGACATAGAAGATGTGCTCGTAGTCGGGCTCCTCCAGCTCAAGGCGGACGCGCTTGTCCAGCTTGATGAGGTCCGCCGCCCGATGGAAGATCTCCATCGCCTCGGTGTAGACGGTGCGCTTCGGCGTGGGCGCCGGCGCGCGCATGAAGTTCTCTTCGCTGGCCATGACTCGACTCGCTCCTTGTGGTCCCAGCCAAAGAAGGGCCGGGGACTCTGGGGATAGCGGCGCCCTTATGTGCATATGCGCTACAGGAGTTCAACCGCCGCGGCGCCCGCTTTCCCTCCCGAAAACCGGAGCGATGACGGGGACTTATGGCAACGCACTGTGTCACCTACGGCGGATGCACCGTGTCATCGATGTCACGGTGGGGGTGCCGGTTCGTTGGTGTTCAAGCCACGCGTGATGGGAATGAAACAAGCGGGTGCTTCATTTTGCCTTGCCCTACCGGAAACCCCATGGTACTTCGCGCACCGCCTTGCGCCGACATAGCTCAGTCGGTAGAGCAACTGATTCGTAATCAGTAGGTCCCCAGTTCAAATCTGGGTGTCGGCTCCACCAAAGTCAGAGGCCCGGAAGCTATCTCGCTTCCGGGCCTTTGTCTTTTTGGGGGCACGTCTCATGGCCGATTCGAAGGCTGCAGTGTCCGTGAAGCTTGCTCGCTACCTGGATGCCGAGGGGCGGCTGAAGAGCTGGCCGTCCAAGCGCTCCGTCCAACTCGAGGCCTTGCGCTACCTGGCGGGCCGCCTGCCGACTGGGGTGGAGTGGAGCGAGCGCGAGCTGAATGAGCAGTTGAAGTCACTGGCGACCTTTGGCGACTGGGCACTCCTTCGCAGGGACCTGTGCGATGCGCGCTGGCTGGACCGCTCTCCCGATGGGCGGAGGTACTGGCGGGTGCCTTCGTCTCCTGGCTGAGGACGTGGCGCTGGACGGGGTCCTGGAGCTACGTCCTCAACGAAAGGTGCTCGGGGACGTTCCGAAGTACCGTCCCCAGGCCACGGACACCGCTTGAGAGCGGACTGCCTGGGTCAGCGTTCGGCACACCCCCTCCAGTCCGCCCAGGCGCAGATACAGCATGGGGTTGTCGCGGAGCAGCGTCTTCGCGAGCTGTCCGGGTGTGGCCGGCCCTCCGAGCGCCAGCGCCGCACCGAGTGCCCTCTGCGCGGGTGACACTTCCTGGCGGCTCGCGTGCCGTGTGGATTCAGCGCGGTGAAGCGGCAGCCCGCGCAGCGCATGGGGGCTCTTGCTCAGCGGGTATGCGCTCGCGCTCTTGTACTGATTGAGCAGCACCCGGATGGAGTGGTTGCCCGCGTTGCCTCCGGCCCGGTGGACGGTCAGGACATGCAGGAGGAGCACATCCCCAGGCGAGGCCTCCACGGGCATTCCCCTGCCGGCGAGCCGCTCCTCGGCGATGAAGGCTGGACCCTCATGGTGCCACTCGCCCTGGAGATGGGAGCTTGGGACAACCCAGGTGGAGCCCCTGGCCGCGGTGGTCTCGTCCAGATAGGTCAGCGCCGTGACCAGCCCTGGCGTTGTGTGGCGGTCATAGGTCCAGTCCTGATGCCAGGAACAGAAGTTGTGATGTCCAGGTGGTCTGATCCGGGCAAAGCCCATCTGGAAGTCGATATCGTGTCCCAAGCAGTCCGAGACGACCTCCAAGATGCGCCGGTCATGAGTTTGCTCCAGCCACCAGGGCCCTGCCAGCGGCGTGTTTGTCACCAGCCAGATTCCTTGGGGGTTGTCGGGGCGGTACGTGCTGCAATGCTCCCGCTTGAACTCCATCCTGGCGTGGGTGGACGCAGGCTGCAGGAGCAAGCGATTCAGCTCGATGCGAGCCGCCTCTACTTCCCGAGGGGGAGGAACCCTCGAAGCTCGAGGTATCCCTCGCGCTCGAAGCGCTCGATTTGAGCAGGGGACAGCATCACTTCTCTCCCCAGCGCGGTCGCCTATTCGACATCGGAGGTTCGCGGCCTGCCCACGACTCCCTTGAGTCTTGCCCTGGGTTGGACCGATGGACGGCTCTTGCCCTCGTGCAGCACCCAGAAGTCCTCCGACTCGGGGATGGCGAGGAACAGGTATTGGCCCGCCTCCGAGTAGAGCAGGTGCTCTCGGACGAGTGCCTCGACGAGCCGCCGGACGCCCTCCTTGCCTCCCATTCGGAGGTAGGCCTCGGGGTGGTGCGTCAGGAGCCGCTTGCCCGCGCGCTGGAGCGTCAGCGGCTCTTCGAAGGTCCGCAGGATGAGCCCGCTGAGCGGATCGAGAAGCCGCCTGCCTGCATTGGGAACGGGCCGGTGGTCGATGATCTGGAGATGCTCTCCGGGCAGCCTCGTCGCCGTGAAGATGGCCTTGGACCGTGCCCACTCGGCCACCCCTGCCCGCAGGCGTGCTCCGAGTGGCCCGTGTCTGGCGACACCAGGGGCCTCGAAGTCCAGGTCGAAGCAGAGCTCCTCTATCTCCGCATCCGGCAAATCCCACACGAAGCGATACCCGGGGAGCGGCCCCTTGATGTGGACCTGATGCTTGTCCGGGTGATTGAAGTAGGGGCTGAACCGCTCCAGGCTGAACTCGACGACGTCTGGCCAGGTCAGGTGGAAGAACCAGGGCAAGCGCGACAGCAGGGCTTCGTACCACTCGGCCCTCTCCCCTGGCAGACCATGCAGCATGTTCCAGTACACGTTGATTCCCAACTCGCGTGTCCGGCGCAGGAAGCAGAGGTTGATGATAGGGGTGGTGCCCTTCTTCACCATCTCCAGCACCTCTGGTACCAGGCTCTCCAGGCCAGGTTGGAGGTGGATGATGCCACCCCGTGCCAGGCCACTCATCTGCGCCCGGGTCATTACCGCACGGACCTCGAAGAAGAGCTCCACGCCGGAGAGTCGTTGCTCGAGCTGCCGGGGCAGGGAGACGAGGTGCCTGGGGTCGATGATGTTGTCTGTTGCAACGAAGAGCGCGGTCTGGTGCTGCTCGCGCTGGGTCTTCAGCTCCTGGACGACCGCCTCCACGGGGCGGGCGCGCTGTCGGGTGACTTCGCCGTTGAGCCCGCAGAACAGACAGTGGCTCTGGACGGCCCACCAGCACCCCCGCGAGGCCTCGAATGGCAGCCGGACCTCGATGCCTGGCGCGAAGCGTCTGTGCTGGAGTTGATCGAAGTAATCCTGATAGGTCGGCAATGGGTAGTCGTCGAGCTCGGCCACGGGCTGGGGCGGACGGCGGGTGCAGGTGCCGTGCGCATCCCGCCAGAGCAAGCCGGGAATCTCCGTGGGGTCCTCATCTCGCAGCAGCGCCTGGACGAGCGGGGCGATGGTAAGATCCGCCTCTCCGTCAACGACGCCGTCCACGAAGATGAAGTTCCTGTGCAGTGCGCGCCCCATCGGCCCCGAGCAACCCGCTCCGCCGAAGAGGACCTTGAGGTGCGGGTGGCGCTCCTTCAGCAATCGCGCGAGCGCCAGGGAAGCGACTGGCTGGAGCATCGTCGTGGAGAATCCGACGACACGCACGTGTGCCCAGTCGACCGCCTCGAGCACCCACTCGATGAAGTTTGGCACCACGTCCTTGAGCCGCCGAATCTCCGCGAGCTGCTCGGCGCTGCACCCCTGCTTCGTGGCGAACGCATAGAACTGGCTCGTGGATGTCCTTCCGGTGTGTTCATCACCGTCACGCCCGGGGAAGAGCAAGGTTGAGAAGAGCCAGTCCGCGATGAAGTTATGGAATGAGCTGTATTCCTCGTAGGTGGGAAGGCCGAGCCGTTCAGCGAACTCAAGGTTCGCGTACAGCCCGCGCGCTGCGATGCCTGCGCGCTCAAGCCTCGCGCACAGGATGCCAAGCTGCAGGGAGGGTTGCCGGACGGAGGCCCAGGGCATGGCCACCATCACCACCGGCGAGGCCCACCTCTCCGCGCGAGACGGGCTCATCCCAGAGCCTCCGCTGAGTCCCGGGCTTCGCCTGGAGCACCCTGGTGGTTCAAGGCGAGAGGGTTGCTCCCAGGGCGGAGCCAGAATCCTTTCTGCTTGGGAATCGCGAGTGCGACGAAGGTCCCCTCTTCACGCCAGACCAGGCCCTTGCGGTAGAAGCTGGCGACTCGGGCCCGGATGCCCCGCGCCCCTCCCAGGCCCAGGTAGGCTCGTGGCGAATCATCCAGTATCCGCTGCGCGAGCACCCCCAGGTCGATGGTCCGCTCGAGGTTCCGGTAGAGCAGTGTGTCCAGGGGCGCAAGTTCGTATGTGCTCATCTGGGGATGGCGACCGTCTTCAATCCGTGCTCGTTCGCCCCGCAGCTCCACCGTCAGCGAGGCCGCTGGATGGAAGGACTCCCACCGCCGCACCGCCTCGGATAGGAGTTGCGCCACCGGTCTGGGATCGTACCCATCCAGATACTCGAACTCGAAGTTCATCGCGATGTCGTCAAGGAGCTCTGGGGCCACGGGATATGCGAACTGGAGTCCCTCCTGGGGACGCGTAATCCTGATTCCAAACCGGCCGGGCTCCGAGTGATATGGACTGAATCGCGCCAGGGTCAGCGGCAGAGGGTTGGGGGGGCGCAGATGGTAGAGGGCGGGGAAGTGGCGGAGCACTGGCTCATAGTGTTCGAACCGTTCGCCAGGAATCCCGAACAACATGTTCCACAGCAGATGGATGCCCAGCTCCTGCGCCCGCCGCAGGAGGCAGACGTTGTCGATGCCCCGCAGGCGTTTGTTCATGGCATGCAGAACGGGGGTGATGAGGCTCTCGATGCCGGGCTGGCTGTGAAAGGTGACGCTGGCGGCCAATGGCTCGAGCAACTCCCGGGGCACCGCGGGTGTCATCTCATAGAAGAGCGCTGCGTCCGGCAGCTGTTCCTCCAGCAGTGGAGGCAGCTCGCGGAAGAATCGCTGAGGGATGATTTCGTCTACGGCCACGAAGGTGCTCACTCCGTGGCGCTGCCGCTGCTCCGCCAACTCGCTCACGATCTGCTGTGCGCCGCGCGAGCGGTAGGTCATCGTCTGTCCATTGAGGCCGCAGAACGCGCAGTGTCGTCGCTCGCCCCACCAGCACCCGCGCGAGCCCTCGAAGGGAACCGAGCGTGGCAGGATGGCGCCCAGGCTGGATGCGTCGAGCTGCTGAAAGTAGTCAGAGAAGTCAGGGGTGGGGTTGCTCGCCAGCGCGTGGAATGTGGGAGCCCGCTCGTTGACGATCACCGCTTCGCCCTGACGACAGATGATGCCCTTCAGATCCTCGACGCCACGGCCAGACAGCAGCCGCCGGAAGAGCTCTCCGACCCAGGCATCACACTCCTCGCGCACCATCACATCGACCGCGGGCAGGGCACGCATGAGCGCGGGACCCATGACGCCCTGGCAGGGGGCTCCTCCGAAGACGATGCGGATATCGGGCCTTGCGGCACGGAGCATCCGGGCCAGCGCCGCAGCCGGCAGGGTCTGGAGCATCGCCGTCGTGAACCCCACCACCCGCGGAGCGGCTTCGAGCACGTACTCGAGACACTGTTCCAGGAACGGACGCACCGCGCGCCTCATGGTGAGGAGCTGGGCCAGGTGGTCCGTCGGGACGCCGCGTGTCCGCAGGTCGTGGAGATAGGCCCCTGCTGCTGAGTCATCTTGTCCGAACGCGGCCTGGGTGAATACCCACTCACAACTCGGGCGGTGGAAGTCGTCCGCTGCCCGGTAGAGCGCGGGGCCGAGCAGCTCGGCGTACCAGAGTGTCGGATAGAAGGAACGGACTCGGATGGCTTCCCGGGCCAGCAGGGCCTGGAGCAGACCGAGCTGCATCGACGGGCGATGAAACTCAGCCCACGGCATGTCGATGAGGAGGACCTCGGCTGGCTCCGGTCTGATCCCGGAGCGCCGGCTCATGCCGTCACCCGAAGCTGTTCCGGCTCTGCGGCCATCATTCGGGGGGGCATCTCCAGCCAGAATGCCTCGTCGTCAGGGACGGCCAGGGCCACCAGCTTCTCTCCCTCACGGAAGAAGAGGTGCGCGGCCTCCAGACGCTCCAGCACCGCGTGCGTGTTTCCTCGCAGGTGCAGGTACGCCTGCGGCGAGATGCGCAGCAGGGCCTTTCCAAGCTGTTCGGCTGTCTGGGGCGACTCGCCGAGGCGGTAGAGCAGGCTGGCGATGGGGTCCAACCGGTAGGTCCGTTCGATGCCGCTGCGCGTGTCTGTGAGGAAGACCTCTTCTCCTTGGAGCGTCGCCCTGAGTTGCGCCAACCCGCTCCGGGAGCGCTCCTGCCAGCGGCTGACCATGTGGGTGAGGAGGAGGGCGGTCTGCTCGGGCTCGTACCCGTCGAGGTAACGGAACTTGAAGTAGTAGGCCAGCTCGTCGAGGTCTTCGTCCTTGAAGCCGTAGATGTACTTGTAGTCGTCGAGTGCCCCTGTCACCTCGATGCCGTTCTTCTCGGGCTGGGAGTGGTAGGGCGCATAGCGTTGGAGGCTGAGGGGGAACGCAACGTCTGGCGGCGGTAGATGGTGCAGCCAGGGGTCGATCCTCGGCTGCAATTCCTGGTAGTGCACCAGCTTCTCGCCGGGGAACGCATAGAGATAGTTCCAGAGCGGGACGATGCCGAACTCGCTGCAGCGGCGCAGGAACCGGACGTTGTGGATGCCTGTGGCCCCCTTGCCCATGCTCTTCAGGATGGGCGTGGAGAGGTTCTCCAGCCCCGCCTCGAGCTCGCGGATCCCGGCGCGTGCCATGCATCGCATCTGCTGTCGTGAGACGTCCGCGCGGATATCGTAGAAGACCTGGATGTTGGGGACCTTGGCCTCCATCGCGGCGGTCAGCTTGTCGATGGCGCGCTTGTCCAGGATGTTGTCGGCCGCGGCGAAGTTGCTGATGCCATGGCGTTCCTTGAGGGTGTGGAGCTCATGGACGATCTGCTCCACGGACTTGGAGCGGTAGAGCATTCCCTGCCCGTTGAGCGCGCAGAACTTGCAGTGGCTGCGCTCGCCCCACCAGCAGCCGCGTGAGGACTCGAACATGACGAGCACCTCGGTCGTCTCGCGCATGGGCAGCCGGGCGAGCTGCTCGAAGTAGTCTCCATATTCAGGCACAGGGTTCTTGGTGAGGTCCTTTACCAGCGCGGCGGGAGGGCCGACCACGGACCTTTCTTCCTGGCGGTAGCAGAGCCCCGGCAACCCCTCGAGCGGCGCGTTCAGCAAGAGGCGTCGGAACAGTTCGTGGACGATGTCATCCACCTCCCCGCGCACCACCACGTCCACCTGCGGAAAGAGGCGATGGAGTGTCTGCCCCATGCTCCCCTCGCAGTTGGCACCGCCAAAGACAATCGTGATGTGCGGGTAGCGCTGCTTGATGAGCAGGGCCAGTCGGAGCGAGGCGACCGTCTGCATCATCGACGTGGTGAAGCCCACCACCCGGTACGATTCCCAGGGGACGAGTTCGAGGCATCGCTCGAAGAACTTCGGGCTGGCCGCGCACAGCTCCTGCCACAGGGCCAGCTCGGAAGTCCCGGCGCCCCTCGATGCGAGATAGGTCAGGTATCCCTCCTGGGCGGGAGTCTCCGTGAGCCTCTCGGCGAAGACCCACTCGGAGGCCATCACGTTGCGGTTCTTGGTGGCCTCGTAGGTCTCGGGACTCACCAGGTCGGCCAGCAGCAGGTTGAAGTAGGCCACGTCGGCCTGGATGCCGACCTGCGCGAGCTGGGCCTTGATCAACCCGAGCGCCAGTGAAGGTTGGGAGGTGCTTGCCCACGGCATGCATGCCAGCAGGATTTGAGCTCCAGGGGAGGCTTTCAGCAACGGCATGTCAGGCTCCGCTAGCGGTACAGGTGGTCGACCTTCCAGTGCAGCAGGCTGGGCTTGGGGCGGCCATCGCCCGCGGTGGCGGGCAGGGCTTCGGCGAGGCTGGGCTGGCCGTCGAGGTACCAGAAGGCATCAGGGGCCTCGGGGATGGAGAGCGCGACATCCTGCTCCCCTTCCGTGAAGACCAGCCGCGCCGCGCGCAGTTGTTGGAGGATCTCCCGCACCCCACGCACGCCCCCCTCGCGCAGGTAGTCCGCGGGGCACCGGGCCGCCAGAAGTGGCGCGGCGGCCTCGGGCTTGCGAGGGCGCTCAAGCACCCGGTACAGGTGGGCGGCCAGTCCCGTCAGCCGGTGTGTCTGGCGCTTGCCAAATCGATCATCCGAGATGATGACGTCCCGCCCCTCCACCGCTGCTTTCAACGACACCTGCCGCACGTAGTAGGCGTGGTTCCAGGCCTTTGTGGTGGAGAGCACCAGGTCGCCGACCGCTGCGGGCTCATAGCCATCCAGGTAGTCGTACTCGAAGTAGTACGCCAGGCGGGAGACCTGCTCGGGCTCCAGCTTGAAGATGTATTGGTAATGCGGCAGGGGCCCCCGGATGCGGACGCCCATGGCCTGTGGCTTGTTGAAGTACTCGCTGAAGCGCATCATGCTCAGCCCGAAGCCGACGTAGGGGGCTGGCAGATGGAAGAGCCCCGGGTTGGCGAACTCCATCAGGCTTGTGTAGTCCGAGAGGCGCTCGCCAGGGAACCCGTACAAGTAGTTCCACATGGGCCAGATACCGACCTCCGCGAACATTCGCAGGACGTGGACGTTGCGGATGCCGGTGATGCCCTTCTGCATCAGTTTCAAGACGTGTGTTGAGAAGGACTCGATGCCTGGTTGGACTTCATCGATCCCGGCGCGCTTCATGGCGACGAGTTGCTTGCGTGTGAGATTCGACTTCACGTCGAAGAAGATCTTCGCGTTGGGGATCCGCTCCTCGATGGCGCGACACAGCTCGGACTGGGAGCGGTGGTCCAGGATGTTGTCCGCGGCGCCGAACCAGCTCACTCCGTGACGCTCGGCCAGGTGGGCCAGCTCATCCACCAGCCGCGCCGGAGACTTGGCCCGGTACTCCATGGAGCTGCCATTGACCGCGCAGAAGGTGCAGGGAATCTTCTGGCCATACCAGCAGCCCCGCGAGCCCTCGAATACGATGTTGACGCGGACGTCCTTCGCGTAGGGCATGTGTTGAAGCTGCTCGAAGTAGTCGCCGTAGTCTGGGAAGGGATTGCGATCCAGATCGTGGAAAATAGGTGGCATCTCCGCGATGTGTACGGCCCCTTGCTCCCGGTAGCAGACTGGGAGTCCCTGAAGGGAGCGTCCCTCTCTCAGACGTGAGAACAGCTCCCCCACGAGTCCGTCGCAGTCCCGGCGTGCGACGACGTCGATGAACTCGAAGTTCTCGAGCATGGCCACACCCATCTCGCCTTCGCAGTTGGCTCCACCGAAGACGATGCGCAGCTCAGGGTTGAGCGCCTTCGCGCGCCGTGCCAGTGCCAACGAGGCAAGTGATTGTACCATGGTGGTGGTGAAGCCCACGACGCGATAGCGCTTCCAGTCGATCCTCTGAGCGCATTGCTCGATGAAAGGAGCCGCGGCGGCCTGCACTCGGGCCCACCGTTGCAGCTCTTCTGCGGGGTAGCCGCGCCGTGCCAGGAAGCCCAAGAACTCAGAAGGTTTTCGGAAGGCGCCGAACGCCGCCTCCGCGAAGATCCAATCGCAGGCCAGGACGTCGCGGTCCTTGAGTGAGCGGTAGTTCTCCAAGCCAACGGCTGTCGCGAACTCCAAGTTGCAATAGCGGACGTCCGCGCCCATTCCCTCGCGTGCGAGCAGGGCCTTGATCAGGCCGAAGGCAAGGCTTGGCTGCTCGAGGGAGCCCCAAGGTAGACTGACCAGGAGGATGTCGTTGGCGTTGGACATGGCCGATGCGCCTAGGACTCGCCCTTGCTCCAGTCGCCATAGAAAGTGAGTGCTGAACGCGCAGGGCCCGCCATGGTGGAGCCCGCCGCGTACTTGGACATGGCCGAACCGGCGGCGTACTTGGACATGGCAGAGCCCGCCGCGTACTTGGACATGGCCGAACCAGCGGCGTACTTGGACATGGCAGAGCCCGCCGCGTACTTGGACATGGCCGAACCGCCGCCCGCTGGCGCGGCCTGCTCGGCAGTGGCCTCCGGCCCCATGACCTGGACGGGGACAGTCGGCGCGGAGCCGATGTAGATGTGGACGACGGGGCCTGACTGCACGATGGGAACCGTCTGGGGCGGTACGCCCTCGCCCCCCGACTCGCAGCCCGAGAAGCTCTCCGCCGCTGACTCGACGAAACCCTGGGCCTCCGCATCAAGGATTGTGCTCTCCACCTTGTCAGGCGCTACCTTGTACCGAGCCAGGTCCTCCCGGCTGATATGGTAGATGGAGCCGTCTGGCGCGGTGAATAGGACTCCTTGCTTCTTGGTCTCGGCCATGGATGCCCTCATTCACTGAGTGTGTGTTCTTGTTCACTCCATGATAGGTTGCCTTCATGCTGAGATGCAATGCCTTACGATGTCTGGGATGGTGAGTGAACAGGGGAGCGAGCGCACGAATGTCCAGGATTCAGTGCAAACGTCTGTCGGTGCAGGAGTTGGAAGGTGTGTTTGCATTTGTGGGAGACCATCCCTCTTGGGGGATGAGCGCGAATGATGTGCGTCGGATCATGACCAGCCTGGTGCGTGGGTTGGATGCGGTGCTGGACCTGCATGACGAGGCGGGTCGTCTACTGGTGGCTGCTGTCGTGGACACCTGCGTCAACGTGGATGACAGCGCGGACCTGGCCATCCTGGGGATTCGGGAGCAGCCAATGACTCCAGCGGGGCTCCAGGTCTTGTTCGAGAATGCGGAGGAAGTCACCCGGCGGGGGCCCAGAGGCTTCCTGGACATCACCTTGACTTCCGAGCGGAGTCACTGGGAGCCAGCGCTGCGTGAGCGTGGTTACGAGCGTGCGTATTCACAGTACCTGATGGAGCGTCCGGGTGATGTCCTACTTCCGCGGCTCAGCGGGCTCTTGCCGGAGGGATGGCATTGGATGGACGCAGAGGATGACCAGCTCGCTGACTATCACCGCGTCGTCTCGGAGGCTTTCTCGAAGGTACCCGGTGCGTTCGTGCCGCCATTGGAGGAGATGGTGGGGGCGTTGAGGCGCGGCGGCCGACGTCCGAGGGTCTTGTCCGAGGGGCGGCGCGTCCGTGGCTTCGCGACCGTTCGAGTGCATGAGCGGGCAAGCGGTGCGGTCGGTGAGGTGAGAAGCATCGGGCGAGAACCCGCCCTGCGAGGTGCTGGGTTGGGAGAACATGCGCTTCAGCAGGCGCTCACGCTCCTCCAACAGGAGGCCCCCATCGCGAAGTTCGAACTGGAAGTGGCGGCGCGCAACGAGGCGGCGCTCAAGCTGTACCAGCGGCACGGCTTCCGAATCGTCCAGACCATGCCGGTCTTCCGGCGCGACCTGTCACGAACTGGCTGAGGTCTTGCGAGCATCTCCCTGTTCTCCCGAGTCACCTGTCCGAGGAATCCATGCAGAACTTTCCACGGGTCCACCGCGTGGCCGCCGAGATGGCGGTGGAGGCCATCCGAACAGGGCTGCCGGTCATCATCGCTGGAGGTCTCGGAGCCTGGCCCGCGCTTTCGCACTGGAGCTTCGAGCGGCTGCTAAGAGACCATGGCGACTGGGTTGTTCCTGTCTCGGTATTCCGGCACGGCGCACTCTCGCCAGAGAAGGAGATGTGCCGCATCTCCGAATTGATTCCACGAATCCTCCCGTTCCCCTCCTGGCCTCTTTGTTATCTCCAGCAGGTTCCATTGGCGGAATGGCCACGTGCTCTTGCAGAGTGTATCGGTCCTCCACCAGGGCTCGCGCCTGGGACGCCGATGGATGCCTATCTCTGGTGTGGTCCACACGGGGCTTCATCCCCGCTTCACTACGACACGCGTGACAATCTGCACGTGCTGCTGCGGGGGCATAAGCGATTCTTGCTCTTTGCGCCCGACCAGTCTCCGCTCATGTACCCTCACGCAGAGGACGGAGCGCAGCACCTCTCTCGTATTGACGTGGAGCGGGTGGACCGCCGTGCCTTCCCTCGGTTCGGGCGTGCCCGAGGGCTGCGATGTGTCCTCGGGCCTGGGGAGGTGCTCTACCTCCCGACGCGATGGTGGCACCAGGTCCATCTGTGGGCGCCATCCATCTCGGTCAACTTCTGGTGGACGAAGGAGCAAGGCGCCACACCCCAGGGCGAGCAACGCTCTTGACGCCCAATCCGTGACGCTTGGGCATTGCGGCAGCCCTGTGCGGGCGATGCCACTGCTTGTTTCGGGGATGCAGACCTCGGGCTCAGTAGCCTCGAAGTCGCGCGAATCGGTCGCGATGGAAAGCCCCGTCGCCGAACGTCATCGCCGCGACGCGGGCCCGCTTCAGGAACAGGCCGATGTCACACGCGTCGGTGACGCCCATTCCGCCGTGCAACTGGACCGCCTCGTTGGCCACGTGGAGGAACGTGTCCGATGCCTTGGCCTTGGTGGCGCTCGCCAGCAACGGCACGGTTGCCCTGTCTTCATCAAGGGCATGTTGTGCCTCCGTGACGATGGCCCGCGTGCGCGTCACTTCGCAGTGCAACCGCGCGGCCCGGTGCTTCAATGCCTGGAACGAGCCGATGGGCGCGCCAAACTGTCTGCGTGTCTTGAGTTGAGCGAGGGTTCGCTCGAAGACCTCCGAGAGGCTCCCGAGCATCTCCGCGCTGAGTGCCACCCGGGCCCGGTCGAGCAGCGGGTCCAGCACTTCGGCGCCCCGGTCGAGTGTGCCGAGGATGTCCCGAGGCGTCGCGAGCACGTCATCGAGGCGGACGCGTGCGGCGTTGCGGCTGTCCACGAGCAATGTACGTGTCACGTGGAGCCCGGAAGCTTGTGCTGGGACGAGGAAGAGCGTCAGTCCTTCTCTATCCCCCAGAGAGCCCGAGGTCCGTGACACCACGATGAAGGCATCCGCGATGTGTCCATCCAGGACCAGGACCTTTTCACCCTGAAGCCGGTATCCATCGGGCCCAAGGCTGGCGCGGGTCCCGACGTCATAGGGGGCATGACGAGAGCCTTCATCGTGCGCCAGGGACAGGAGCTTCTCGCCCGACGCGATGAGGGGCAGCCATTCCCGGAGCTGTGCGGGAGCGCCGCCCAGGATGAGGGCCGTGGTTCCGAGCACCCCCGTGGACATCATCGGGCTCGGGGCGAGGGTTCGTCCGCATTCCTCCAAGACAACCCCCAACTCCGTCCACCCGAGGCCCATGCCTCCGTGCCTGGATGGAATCGTGATGCCAGCAAGTCCCAGGGCGGCGAGCTCTCGCCATACCTCGCGCGAGAGTCCATCCGAGGACCTGCCGTCACGCAGCTGCCTCAGGTGGGACAGAGGCATCCGCTCGCGCATGAATCGTCGAGCTGTCTCCCGGAGGGACTCCTGTTCCGTTGTTTCGAGGAGTCCCATGGTCGGTGTCAGTCCGGAAGGCCAAGGACACGCTTGGCGATGATGTTGAGGTGGATTTCGCTCGTGCCGCCCTCGATGGAGTGGGCTCGTGAGCGAAGCCAGTCGCGAGTGATGCGAAGCTCCTCAGCGGAAAACCCCGGACCTTCCCATCCCAACCCTTGGAAGCCCGCGAGCTCGACCTTCAGCTCACGCCAGCGCTGCCGGAGCTCCATCGCCTGGAGCTTGAGCACGGAGCTCTCCGGCCCCAGGGCGTGGCCGGCCTCCATGGACTCGACCGCCAGTCGCACCGCGCTGGCGTTGCAGAGGCGGTCCATGTCCACTTGCGCCATCCGGTCCCGCTGGACGGCGTCGCGCAGCGGTCCAGGTTCATCGCCGAGATACCGGCGAGCCAGCACCGCCAGCGGCTCCTCTCGTGTGAAGTCGGCATCACCGAGCCGGGATATCCACGCACGCTCGTGTTCGAGCAGGCTCATGGCGATCTTCCATCCCTGGCCCGGCTGCCCCACGAGGTTCTCCGCGGGGACTCGGACGTCGTCGAAGAACGTCTCGCAGAATGGAGATTCGCCGCTGATGAGGCGGATGGGGCGGATGTCCACACCAGGGCTGGACAAGTCCACCAGGAGGAACCCAAGCCCTTCATGCCGAGCCGACTCCGCACCCGTCCGCACCAGACAGAACATCCAATCGGAGACGGCGGCGTGCGACGTCCAGGTCTTCTGCCCGGAGACGATGTAATGGTCTCCGTCGAGCACGGCGCGAGTCCTCACTCCCGCCAGATCCGAGCCTGCCTCTGGCTCACTGTATCCCTGACACCAGCGCAAGGCGCCCCGAGCAATCGGAGGCAGATGTCTGCGTTTCTGCGCCTCACTGCCAAAGCGCAGCAGCACGGGGCCCAGCATCCACAATCCCAGACTGTGTAGGGGAGGGCGGCAGCCCAGGTGCCGCAGCTCTTCCTCGAGGATGTTGGCCTGAGCCGGAGACAGCCCCGCGCCGCCGCACTCCACGGGCCAGGTGGGCGCGGTGAACCCCCGCGAAGCCATTCGCTCCAACCACAGCCGCGAGTCTGGATGCTTGAAGACAGCGCGCGTGCCACCCCAGACCTCGTCCTCTTCGCCCGCCATGGGCATCCGCATCGCGGGCGGGCAGTTCTCCTCCAGCCAGTGGCGCAGGTGCTGGCGGAGGTGCCCGTCCGGTTCCGCGATCCTCATGCCCTGCCCTCGAAGAAGAGGCGGTGCGCGTTCGCGTACAGGTATCGGTCCAGCACACCCTCTCGAAGGTCCAACTCCTGCGCCTCGCGCAGACACCGCTCCAGGGGGAGCACCGGGTGATTGCTCGCGTAGAGGACCTTGTCCCGGCCCCGAGTGTTCATGAAGTGGATGAGCTCCGCGGGCAGGTACGCGGGCGCGAAGGCGGAGGTCATCAAGTAGAGGTTGGGGTATTTGATCATCAGGCGGATGGCCACCGCCCACCACGGGTCCGCCCCGTGGGCCATGATGAGCTTGAGCTCGGGGAAGAAGAAGCACACCTCGTCCAGGTTCATGGGGTCCTGGCATCTCCCCGGCATCGGTGGCCCCGGGATGCCCGTGTTGACGGAGATGGGCAGCCCCAGGTCGATGCAGCGCGTGTAGAGCGGATAGTAGGCCCGGTCGTCGGCAGGCAGGCCGATCATGAAGGGCACTGCGCGCACGAGCACGAGCGGGCTGTTTCGCGCGAGCTGTTCCACCTCCCTCAGCGCGGCCATTCCCCGTCGAGGGTCGACGTAGGCGGAGATCGCGAAGCGTTCAGGATGCGCCTCCGCGAACGCGAGCACCTCTCGCTGCGGCGCCTCGGCGTCGACGGTGAGGATGGCCTTCTGGACGCCGGAGCGTTCCATCAGAGCGAGCAGCTCCGCCTGGGAGATGTCGCGGAAGATGTGCTCGGCGCGCTTGAAGTAGTCCTCGGCGACGCGGACGAGAAAGTCCGGGCGCTGGGTCGACCCCATGTTCACGCTCACCCACGCATCGATTGCTCGCACGCGGTCCCTCCCTGACTCTCGCGAGCGCCATCCCGAGGCCGGCTGCTGGGCGGACGGCGCACCGGCATGGCGCGGATGGCATTGACCAGCTTGGAGCGTCGGCGCTCCACGAGACCCGCGAGCTCCAGCCCGTCGAGTCGCTTGAGCAACTGCTCGAACATCACGCGAATCTCCAACCGCGCCAGACTCGCGCCCAGGCAGTAGTGCTGGCCGATGCCAAAGGCGATGTGCTCGTTCGGGAATCGGGAGATGTCGAAGCGGTTCGGATTCTCGAACACCGCCTCGTCCCGATTGGCGGAAGGGTAGAACAGCACCACCTTGTCGCCTTCTCGCAGCTGCTGCCCGCGCAGCACGGTGTCTCGAGTGACGGTGCGGCGGAAGCACACCACGGGAGACACCCAGCGGAGCATCTCCTCCACGGCGGTGGGGAGCAGCGCCGGATTGGCGCGCAGCCGCTCCAGCTCTTCCGGGTGCTCCATCAGCGCCAGCATCCCGCCGGAGATGAGGTTCCGGGTCGTCTCGTTCCCGGCGACGATGAGCAAGAGGAAGAAGGCGTCGAACTCCGCCTCGCTGAGCCGCTCGCCGTCCACTTCCGCCTGCATCAGGACAGACACCAGGTCCTTGCCCTCACGTCCCTTGTTCCTCGCCGCGAGCTCATTGGCGTATTGCCACATCTCCATGGCGGCCATCTTGGCGTCGTCGAACGACCTGGCCCTCCCCGAGTCGTCATAGTCGATGAGCCGGTTGGACCAGCCGAAGAGCAGGTGCCGCTCCTCGTGAGGGATTCCCACGAGCTCGGCAATCACCTGGAGCGGCAGCTCCGCGGCGACACGTGTCACGAAGTCGAACTCCCGCTCATGGACCACCTTGTCGATGATTTCCTGGGTGACTGCCCGAATACGGGGTTCCAGGTAATTGATGGCCACGGGGGTGAAACCCGCGCTGACCAGCCGGCGGTATTTCACGTGCTGGGGCGGGTCCATGTTCAACATCATGAACCGGATGAGGGAGAGGTCTTCCGGTGAGTAGTCTTCGATGGAGGTTCCCCCTCGGAATGACGAGAAGCCCGCCGGGTCCCTCGAGATGGCGATGATGTCCTCATGGCGCGTGATGGCCCAGAACCCAGGACCGCCGTCGGGCTCTCCGTGGAAGTAGACAGGGGCGTCACGGCGCAAGTGTTCAAAAGTCTCGTGAGGAATAGCCCTGCCGTACGTGATTGGGCTTGCGAGGTCGGCGAGCTCTGATTTGTGCATGTATTGAACAGAGCATGGCCCTGTCGGCAGTCGCAAGGCGTCGGGTGAGTGTTATGTGAAGACCTGTTGTGCTTTCGGCAGAGGAGGCGCTCGAAGATGTCAGAAAGCCCGCACCTCGTCGTGCAACGCGAAGGACACGTCGTCACTCTCATCATGAACCGGCCGGAGTCATGCAACGCATTGGGCGCGCAGATGTTGGTGCGCCTGGCGGATGCATGGGCACTCATCAACGAGGACCCCGACATCCGCGTGGCCATCCTCACGGGGGCGGGCGGAAACTTCTGTTCCGGCACGGACCTCAAGGCCATGGCGAGCGGCTATGGCGATGACGCATGGACCGCGCGAATCCAGGCCGAGAAGGACCTGCACTGGAAAGCGCTCCTGCGCGGCTACCGCGTGGTGAAGCCGCTCATCGCCGCGGTGGAGGGAGCCGCGGTCGCGGGAGGGACGGAGCTGCTCCAGGCGACGGACATCCGCATCGCGGGTGAGTCCGCGAAGCTGGGGCTCACCGAGCCGCGCTGGGGGTTGTTCCCGCTGGGCGGGTCCACGGTGCGCCTGCGCCGGCAGATTCCGTATACCCAGGCGATGGAGTTGCTCCTGACGGGCGCCATGCTCTCCGCGCGCGAGGCGCTTCGAATCGGCCTCATCGGCCGGGTCGTGCCGGATGGGCAGGCGCTCCTGGAGGCCCGTCGGGTCGCGGAGCGCATCGCGGAGAACGGGCCGCTCGCAGTGCAGGCCATCAAGCGCTCCGTGCAGGAGACGGAGGGGATGCCCGAGGAGGAGGCCCTTCGCAGGGAGCTGGAGATTGGTTGGCCCATCCTCTCCACGGAGGATGCGAAGGAAGGGCCTCGTGCCTTCGTGGAGAAGCGCAAGCCGACGTTCAAGGGGCGCTAGCCATGAGGCGCTTCGAGGGTCGGTGCATCCTGATGACGGGTGCCGGTTCAGGCATCGGCCGCGCGGCCGCGCTGCGGCTGGGCTCCGAGGGTGGGCGTGTCTATTGCGTCGACGTGAACGAGGCGGGCGTCACGGAGACGGCCGCCGCCATTCGAGACAAGGGGGGAGAGGCCACCGCGGCCTGGTGTGATGTCTCCGACCCGGAGGCGGTGGGGCGAGCCGTGGAGGGGGCACTGCGGCGTTACGGCGCATTGCACGTGCTGGCCAATGTCGCGGGAGTCGGTGGGTTCCGGCGCACGGCGGAGGTGACGCTCGAGGAGTGGAGCCGTGTCCTCGCGGTCAATCTGACGGGCACCTTCCTCATGTGCCAGCGCACGCTTCCCGCCCTGCTCGAGACACGTGGAGTCATCATCAACACGGCCTCGGTGGCCGGGCTCAAGTCCCATCCGTACTCCGCGGCCTACTGTGCCTCGAAGGGAGGCGTGGTGATGCTCACCAAGGCGCTCGCGGTGGAGTACGCGCGCAAGGGTGTCCGCATCAACTGCCTCTGTCCAGGAGGGGTCGAGACACCGTTGCTCGCCCGTTTCCAGCCTCCCGAGGGAGTCCATCCGGCGGCCTTCGCGCGCACTGCTCCGCTGGAGCGCTACGGAAAGCCCGATGAGGTCGCGGGTACGCTGGCCTTCCTGGCGTCGGATGACGCCGCGTACATCAACGGTGCGACGGTGGCGGTTGATGGAGGAATGACCGCGTAGCGCGCGCTGCCACGCGTGCGTGAAGAGCAGGCGGGGTGGTCCATGGCGCGAAGGTGGTGAGCAAAGGCTGCGTGAACGCATAGCCATGAGGTGCCACGTGTCCTTTGAGAACGGTGGGGTTCCGGAGGTGGAGGCTGACGTGGTGGTGGTGGGCGCGGGCGCTGCGGGCCTGATGGCCGCGCTCACCGCGAGCGACGCCGGAGCCCGGGTCGTCGTGGTGGAGAAGACCGACAAGCTCGGTGGCACGGCAGCCGTCTCCGGCGGTGTCGTGTGGATTCCCAACAACCACCACATGCCCCGCGTGGACATCTCCGATTCTCGGGAGGAAGCACTCGCGTATGTGCGGCGGCTCGCGGATGGACGGAGTGAAGACGGGCCGCTTGGCGCGTTCATCGACACGGCTCCCGCGATGCTCCGCTTCCTCGAAGCTCGCACCTCGCTGCGCCTCCAACCCCTGGGCGTCTATCCGGACTATCACCCGGAGTTCGCGGGTGGCAGGACAGGAGGACGGTCGCTCGACCCGGGCCTCTTCGACATCAACCGGTTGAACGAATGGAAGAACACGTTGCGCCGCGGCCCGCTTCACGGAAGCGCGGCGCTGACGGTGGCCGAGGCGGCCGAGTGGGGTGCATTCACCCGGCCACGTGAGTTGCCCGTGAAGCTGCTGACGGAGCGCGCGCGGCAAGGCCTCGTGTGTTACGGCGCGGCGCTCGCCGGAGGACTTCTCGAGGCGCTGGTCCAACGTGGGGTCGAGCTCCTTCCGGGGGTGGCCGGGCGAGAGCTCGTGGCCGATGCGCGGCGCGTGGTGGGCCTTCGCGCGGAGAGGGCAGGGCGGTCTGTTCGGCTCGGCGCACGGCGCGGTGTCATCCTGGCCAGCGGTGGTTTCGAGTGGAACAAGTCCCTGGCCGCGCGTTTCCTCTCCGGTCCGCTCACCCATCCGCTCAGTCCCCCCGCGAATGAAGGCGACGGCCTGATGATGGCCATGGCCCTGGGCGCGGACCTGGGCAACATGAGCGAGGCGTGGTGGTGCCCCGCGCTGGCCATCCCTGGTGAGTCCTACGAGGGACAGCCCCTGAGCCGCGCGGACTTCTCCGCCCGCTGTCTTCCACACTCCATCCTGGTGAATCGCGCGGGGCGCCGCTTCGCGAACGAAGCGCAGAACTACAACGACCTGGTGAAGGCATTCTTCACCTTCGACCCCGTGAACTACGAGCGGCCCAACCTGCCCGCCTGGCTCATCGTCGACCAGAACTTCCGCGACCGATACGCCCTCGGCAATCTCCTCCCCGGCGCCGCGACTCCGCCGTGGCTCGCCAAAGCGGATTCATTGGAGGAACTCGCGCGGCGAATCGAAATCTCGCCAGAGGGGCTCGTCGACACGGTGAGGCGGTTCAACCCGCCCGCCCTCCAAGGTGTGGACCCCTGTTTCCACCGCGGCGGCAGCGCCTATGAGCGCTTCCATGGAGACCGGGCGCACCAACCCAGTCCGAACCTGGGGCCCATCGAGCGGCCCCCTTTCCACGCGCTCCAGGTCTTCGTTGGCGCGCTTGGGACGAAGGGCGGTGTGCGAGTGGACGCGAATGCGCGGGTGCTCCGCGTCGACGGGACGCCCATCGATGGGCTCTACGCCGCCGGCAACGTGATGGCTTCGGTGATGGGCGCGGGCTACCCGGGTGCAGGCAGCACGCTCGGTGCCGCGATGACGTTTGGCTTCATCGCCGCGAGGCATGCCGTGGGCGCGCAGGCCCATCAGGGAGGTGCAGCGTGAGCCGGTTCCCGTTTCCTCGCTATCCGGATGGCTGGTTTCAGGTCGCCTACTCCCATGAGCTGCCACCGGGCGCGGTGAAGCCGCTGCACTACTTCGGCAAGGACCTCGTCCTCTTTCGTCCGAACGCCGCCGACGGCGCTGGGCCTCCGCCCGCGCCACATGTCCTCGATGCGCACTGTCCCCATCTGGGCGCGCACCTGGGACATGGCGGCAAGGTGGTGGACGGTTGCATCCAGTGCCCCTTCCACGCCTGGCGGTTCAACGGTGAAGGCGGCTGCGCGTCCATCCCCTATGCGCAGAAGCTCCCTCCTGGTGCCCGGCTCCGCTCGTGGCCCGTGCGCGAGGTGAACGGGCTCATCATGGTGTGGCACCACGGAGCGCAGCGACCGCCGTCATGGGAAGTTCCCTTGGTGGCGGAGTTCCAACATCCCGAGTGGACGGACTATGAGCTGCGCCGCTGGACGGTCCGGACCCACAACCAGGAGATGACCGAGAACGCGGTGGACCTGGCGCATCTGCACTACTTGCACGGCACGGCCGAATTGCCAGTGACGACGGCGGACGCGCGGGAGCATGTGCTGCACGTCGTCTCGAACATCGTGATGAAGACGCCATTCGGCCGCACCGAGGGGACCATTGAGGTGCACGCCCACGGCTTCGGCTTCACGCTCACCCGCTTCAAGGGCATCGTCGAGACGCTCCTCGTGAACAGCGTCACCACCATCGACGAGGACTCGGTGGACGTCCGCTTCGCTTTCCTCGTGAAGAAGCTGCCCCACAAGGACGTCACGCAGACCGTGGGCAAGGCCTTCCTGGCGGAGATCGAGCGCCAACTCGAACAGGACATCCCTATCTGGGAGAACAAGATCTACGTCCATCCACCGCTGCTCGTGAGCGGCGATGGTCCCATCGGCATGTTCCGCAGGTGGGCGGGACAGTTCTACTCGGAGCCACGCCTCGTGCCCGTGGCGCCGCGCCTCGCCGAGTCGGGCTGATGTCCACTCGTACCCGCGTTCTCGAGCCCTCGCATCCTGAGCATCACCTCGCGGAACTCCGCCTCCAGGGACTCGAGCACCTCGTGCGTGGGCCTCACCTCGCGCATGCTCCCGACAATCTGTCCCACGGGGGAACCGAGCAGCTCGTGAGCGCGTGAGCCCGGTGTACTCGCGTGGTGGTGCATCCGGGTCACCGCGTCGGCGGTGAGCATGAACTGCAAGGGCATGGGCAAGGTGCCGGGGGACTCTCCGCCGTCCCACGCCTCGGTCCATGCCGTCTTCAGCAGGCGCGCGGGCTTTCCACTCATGGACCGCGAGCGCACCGTGTCACCCGACGTGGCGGCGAGGAGCTTGTCTCTGAGAACGGGATGCAGTCTGGCCTCCTCCACGCCGAGCCAGAGCGAGCCCGTCCAGACTCCCTCCGCGCCCAGCGCGAGCGCCGCGGCAAGCTGACGGCCTCGGCCGATGCCTCCAGCGGCCAGGACGGGAATGGGATGAACGGCGTCCACGACCTCGGGGACGAGCACCATCGTCCCAATCTCTCCGGTGTGGCCTCCGGCCTCGGTGCCCACCGCGACCACCACGTCGACGCCCACCTCCGCCTGCTTGCGTGCGTGTGCGGCCGTTCCAACGAGCGCGACGACCTGCACGCCGCGCCGATGTGCTTCGTCCACGACATCGCGGGGCGGCGTCCCCAGCGCGTTGGCGATGAGGCGGACAGGATGCCGGAGCGCCACCGCGACCTGTGAGCGGCCCGCGGCCTCGGACCACCCCAAGAGTGACTCGTGCGCGGAGACCTCGGGAGGAAGTCCGGGCACTTCGTAGCGCGTGAGGACCTCCTCCACGTAGCGGCGATGGCCTTCGGGAATCAGCAGCTCCAGCTCCGCCTTGGACAGGCCTCCTCGCTCGGCGCCCTCGTACCGGGTGGGCATCACCACGTCCACGCCATAAGGCTTTCCATCCACATGCGCATCGAGCCAACACAGCTCCTCTTCGAGCTGTTCGGGCGAGAACTGCACGGCCCCCAGGACCCCCATGCCTCCCGCGCGGCTCACCGCCGCGACGACCTCCCGGCGGTAGCTGAAGGCGAAGACGGGCACATCGATTTCGAAGAGCTCACAGATTCGGGTGCGCATGGGTCAACCCTCGGCCAGCAGCGCGCCGAGGCGCGCCAGGTGAACGGTTCCCGAGCCCAGGGTGAGCTCGAGCTGCTTGCTCCAGAGATAGAAACGGTAGAGCGGATAGCGGGTGTCGAAGCCGATGCCTCCATGAAGGTGCTGAGCCGTGGACACCACTCGATGGCCCGCCTCGGAAGCCCACAGCTTCGCGATGGCCACGGCCTTCGCCGCGGGCTGCCCCGAGTCCAGCGCGCACGCGGCCTTCCACAGTGTCAGCCGCATGGCCTCCACGTCGATGGCTGCATCCGCCGCGCGCTGCGAGACGGCCTGGAAGGTGGCGATAGCCCGGCCGAACTGGTGCCGCGTCCCGGTGTATTCCGCGGTCATTCGGAGTGCCCGTTCGGCGACGCCGAGCTGGAGTGCGCACACGCCTAGGGTGGCTCGCTCCAACAACCACGTGAGCACGCGGTCGCCATCTCCGGGATGAGCCAGCACGTCCTTGGGGTCCACGCGAGCGCTGCTCAGCGTCATGCGCAGCAGTGGCTCACCCGTGGTGGCGTTCTGCCGTTCGTGTGTCACACCCGCTGCGCGCGGGTCGACAAGGAAGACACCGATGTCGCCGTCGCTTGATCGTGCGGGCACGAGGATTCGAGCCGCCAGGTGAGCGGCGGGGACACAGGTCTTGACGCCGCTGAGCCGCCACCATCCGCCGTGGTTCGTGGCGAGAGTCTCCGTGCGCGCGGGGTGTGGCGAGTCCTCCGTGAGCGCGGCCGTGAGGAATGTTCGCCCCTCGGCCACGCCTGGGAGCAATCGCTGACGTTGCTCGCGAGTTCCGAAGGCGGAGAGGGGGAGCGCACCGAGCACCAGCGTGGGCCAGAGAGGAACAGGGGCCACCGCCGCTCCGGCCTCCACGAGAAGGGCACACAGCTCGCGCATCCCGTGTCCGCTGCCTCCCTCTGTCGCGGGAATGCCCGTGCCGAGGAGCCCCGTGGTGGCCAGTTGTGCCCACAGGTTCCGGTCCAGGAAGTCCGCGCTCGTCTCGGCGGCGGTGAGGGACGCAGGGGAGACATGCTCACGGAAGAGCTTCCTCGCGAGCCCGCTGACCGTCTGTTGCGCCTCGGTGTAGGAGAAGTCCATGCGTGCTCCGGATGGGGCTTGGGGGGCTCATCGAGAGGGCCGTGGCATTCCCAGGCCCACCGTGGCGATGAGGTCACGCTGCACTTCGTTGTTGCCGCCTCCGAAGGTGAGGACGAGCGAGGCCCGGCAGTAGCGCTCCACGCGGCCGCGAAGGAGCGCGCCCGCTGAGCCCTTCTTGAGTCCACCGGACGGGCCGAGGACCTCGAGCAGTCGTTGGTAGATTTCGATGAAGGACTCGCTTCCGAAGACCTTGATGCTGGAGGACTCGGCGGGGTCCAGCACACCGTGGTCGATGTTCCAGGCCTGTCGCCAATGCATCAGCTCCAGCACGGTGACGAGCGAGTGGGCTCGCGCCAGTTGGAGCTGGACCCAGGCTTCATCGAGGACACGCCGGCCCGAAGGCGTCCGCGTCTCACGAGCCCAAGCGAGGGTCTCCTCCAGGAAGTACGCCGCCGCGCCTGGAGACAGGAGGACCACCCGCTCGTGGTTGAGCTGCGTGGTGATGAGCTTCCATCCTTCGTTCTCCTTTCCGACGCGCATGGAGACGGGGACGCGGACCTGGTCGTAGAAGGTGGCGCTGGTGCGGTTGCCTCCAAGCGTCTCGATGGGCGTGATGCTGACCCCGGGGAGTTTGGGGTCCACCATCAGGATGCTGAGCCCCTGGTGCTTGGGCGCATCCGGGTCCGTGCGTACCGCCAGCCAGATGTATCCCGCCTGTTCGGCCATGCTGGTGAACACCTTCTGGCCTGTCACCACATAGGAGTCCCCCTCGCGAACCGCGCGGGTGCGCAAGGCCGCGAGGTCCGTGCCTGCCTCCGGTTCGGTGTAGCCGATGGCGAACTGAAGCTCGCCTCGCAGCATCGCGGGGAGCAACCGCGCCTTCTGCTCATCGGTGCCGTACTTCATCAGCGTGGGGCCGACCGTGCACAGGGTGAGGAAGGGGATGGGGAAGCCTGCTCGCTGGGCCTCGTCGAAGAACAGGAACTGTTCCAGGGCGGGGCGCCCCTGGCCTCCGTGCTCGCGCGGCCAGCCGATGCCGAGCCAACCGTCGGCGCCCAGCTTCCTCAGCGCCTGTGTGTAGAGCGGGCCTCCCCCCTCGTTCCCCTCGACCTCGTCGAGGAGCTCCGTGGTGACGAGTTGTTGGAAGTAGCTCCGGAGACGGGCCTGAAGCGCGTGCTCCTCGGCGGAGAGCTCCAGGTGCATGGCTTCTCCTAGGCGCGCTCCTCGGTGGCGGCGCTCCGGGCCCAGCGATAGTCGGGCTTGCCACTGGGATGACGGACGATGTGGTCCACCACTCGGAGTTGTCGGGGGACCTTGTACCCGGACAGCAGGGTACGGCAGTGCTCTCCGAGCACCTCGAGCGAGACGCGATGATTGGGGCGAGGCTCGATGACCGCCGTGACTCGCTCACCCCAGTGCACGTCGGGCACGCCCACCACCACCGCGTCGCGGATGGCTGGATGGGCCTTGAGTGCTGCTTCGACCTCCTCGGGGAAGACCTTCTCTCCGCCGCTGTTGATGCACACCGCGCCTCGGCCCAGCACCGTGATGCGGCCGTCCTTCTCGACGGTGGCGAGGTCTCCAGGGAGGACCCAGCGCACTCCGTCGATGACGAGGAACGTCGCCGCCGTCTTCTCCGGGTCGTTGTAGTAGCCGAGCGGCAGCCGCCCGCGCCTCGCGAGCCTCCCGATGACTCCCGAGCCCGGCTGCACGGGACGCAGGTCTTCTCCGAGCACCGCGCTGTTCTCGTCCATGTAGAACGCCACGGCCTCGCCGGAGGAGAACGCCGTCCCCTGATGTCCGGCC
Source organism: Myxococcus stipitatus (assembly GCF_037414475.1). The sequence goes on from NZ_CP147913.1 coordinate 8,692,212, forward strand.
TCCGTCGCGCCGAAGTTGTCGAGAATCAAGGTCTCCGGGAGCTGCTCTTGGAGTTGTTGCCGCACCGCGGAGGAGAGGAACGCACCGGACGAGGAGATGACCCTCAGGCAGGAGAGGTCATAGGGGGCGCCAGTGGCGCGCGCCTGGGCCAGTGCCTCGGCGAGCGGGCGGGCCATGGCGTCGCCGACGATGACCAGCGTGTTGACCTTCTCCGACTGGATGGCCTGGCAGACGCGGTGAGGTTCATAGCTCCTGCCGGGGACGATGACGGCGGTGCCTCCGGAGAAGAGGGCGATGAAGGCCGCCCACTGGGCCGTGCCGTGTACGAAGGGCGCCGCCGTCAACAGGAGCATGGGGGCCGGCCGGTCTCGAGCCAGAGGAGCCAGTGCCTCGGGCCGGTCGATGGGCGGGCCTCCCGGATTGCCTCCCTGGAGTCCGGCGTAGAGCACGTCCTCGTGCCTCCACATCACACCTCGGGGCAGGCCTGTCGTTCCGCCGGTGTAGAGGATGTAGAGGTCGTCACTCGAGCGAGGCTCGAAGTGGCGGTCCGGGGATGCCGTGGCGAGGAGTTGCTCGTATTCGACGTCTCCTCCGCCGCCGACCCCCACGCGGAGCCGCAGGGTGGGCACGTTCGCGGCGACGGCGGTGACCGTCGCGACCATCTCGTGCCCGTGGACGAGCGCCGTGAGGTTCGCGTCCTTCATCAGGAACTCGAGCTCGTTCTCGACGTAGCGGTAGTTGATGTTGATGGGGACCGCCCGGAGCTTGAAGAGTCCGAGGAGGCACTCGAGGAACTCGATGCCGTTGTGCAGGTAGAGCCCCACATGGTCGCCCGCGCGCACGCCACGTGCTCGGAGGGCGTTGGCCAGTTGGTTGGCGCGAGTGTCGAGCTGTTGGAAGGTGCGACGGTGGACTCCTGCCACGGCGGCGAGCCGTTCCGGCATGAGGTCCGCGAGACTCTCGAACAGGTCGGCGAGGTTGAACGTCATGTCTGCTCCCTTGGGCTAGAGCTGCTGACGCGCGACGATCCACATCGAGAAGAACTGCGAGCCACCGCCATAGGCGTGGCCCAGGGCGACCTTCGCGCCGTCGACCTGATGTGCACCCGCGAGGCCTCGGACCTGGAGCGCGGCCTCCGCGAAGCGCAGCATCCCCGAGGCGCCAATGGGGTTCGTCGAGAGCACACCGCCCGAGGGATTGACAGGGAGCGAGCCTCCGAGCTCCGTCGCACCATCGGCGGTCATCCGCCAGCCCTCGTCCCGTTCCGCGAAGCCGAGGTTCTCCAGCCACATCGGCTCGAACCAGGAGAAGGGGACGTAGAGCTCGGCGACGTCGACTTCCCGGCGGGGCGAAGTGATGCCCGCGAGTTTGTAGAGGGCGGCGGCGCAGTCCCGGCCCGCTTGGGGGTTCACCTGGTCCCGGCCCGCGAACATCGTCGGCTCGCTTCGCATGGAGGTCGCCCGCACCCACGCGACGGGGCCCGGGACACGCCGAGCGGCTTCGTCGTTGGTGAGCACCATCGCGCACGCGCCATCAGAGGAGGGGCAAGTCTCGAGATACCGCAGCGGGTCCCAGATCATCGCCGAGTTCGCGACGGCCTCGGTGGAGATGTCACGGAGATGCAGATGGGCGTAGGGGTTGAGCAGCGCGTGCTTGCGGTCCTTGACGGCGACTCGCACGCCGATGTCGGGCGGTGCTCCTGAACGGCGGATGTACGCGCGCACGAGCGGCGCGAAATAGCCCCCCGCGCCCGCGAGCAGAGGCGGCTGGAATGGGTACTTCGGCGAGAGGGCCCACATGGCGTCGCTCTCGGATTGCTTCTCGAAGGCCACGGCGAGCACACGTGCGTGGATGCCCGCGCGGATGAGATTGACGGCCATGATGGCCGTGGATCCACCGACGCTGCCGGCGGTATGCACCCGGAGCAGTGGCTTGCCGCCCGCGCCCAGGCAGTCGGCGAGGTAGAGCTCCGGCATCATCACACCCTCGAACATGTCGGGCGCCTTGCCCAGCACCACGGCGTCGATGTCCTCGAGGGTCAACGCCGCATCGGAGAGTGCCCGGTCCACGGCTTCGCGGACGAGGCCCGCCAGTGACACGTCGTCTCGTCGTGCCGCGTGCCGGCTCTGGCCCACGCCGATGACCGCGCAGTGCCTCACGAGTCCGCCTCCAACACGCAGACCAGGTTCTGCTGGAGACACGGTCCACTCGTCGCATGGGCGACGGCGCGGTGGGCACTGCCATTCATGATGCGCAGAGCCGCTTCGCCAATCCGGATGAGCCCCGCCGACATCAACGGATTCGCGGCGAGTGCTCCACCAGAAGGATTGATGTCCACATCCCCGTCGAGTCCCAGCGCCTCACGGAGGATGAGCTCCTGATGGGTGAACGGGGCATGAAGCTCGGCGACGTCCACTTTCCCTTGGGCCACGCCCGCGTTCGCGGCGGCGAGCGCCGTCGAGGGCGAGCGTGTGAGGTCCCTCATGCCCAGGCCATGGGGCTCGATGCGGTGGTCGACGCCGCGAATCCATGCCGGACGCGACGAGGCCGCGCGCGCCTTGTCGCCCACGGCCAGCACCATCGCCACTGCGCCATCCGAGATAGGAGGGCAGTCATGACGCCGCAGCGGCGCGATGAAGTACGGAGCTTCGAGGAGCGTCTCGGGGACCATGTCCCCTGACAGTTGCGCGTTCGGGTTGGACCTGGCGTTCCTCCGGCTGCGCGCGGCCACTTCCGCCAGGGCTCGCTCCGTCGCGCGCCCTGAGTCGAGGAGGGCACGGGCCTGGAGCGCCGCGAGGCTGATGGCATCCGGCGCCAGCGGCGCCACGTAGTAGGGGTCGAGCTGCATCCCCAGCACATCGCGAGGCTCCCCGAGTGAGGAACGTCCGAACGCATAGACCAGCGCGGTGTCCACATCTCCAAGGGACAAGCGCACGCAGGCTTCGTAGAGCGCCCAGGCGCCGTCCATCTCGACATGGGTCTCCTCGATGGCTGGACACGCCCCCACCGCGTCGAGCGCGAGGACAAAGGAGAAGGGTAGACCCGTCACGAAGTCCGAGCTCCCGGAAGCCGTGAAGCCAATCTCCTCCTTGCGCACCCCAGCCTGGCTCAGCGCGTCCTGGATGACCGGCAGCAGCAGCTCCACGTCGTCACGTGCCCACTCCCGCCGTACAGAGGGGCTCTGCGCGAACGCGACGATGGCCACCTCTCGCGCCGCCATCATCAGAGATGCTCCATGTACGCGTGGAAGGGCGCATCGGGTTCCCCGGTGGGGCGGAAACATCGGATGCTCTCGAGCGAGGGCTTTCGCTCCGGACCGGGAACCCACTCCGCGCGCACCCGCAGCCCCATGCGGACCTCCTCCACGGGCAGTCCCTGGAGCAGGTGCGAGAAGGGAATGTCCGCGCCATCGAGCAGCACGCTGCCGTGGACGTAGGGCAGGGGGAGCGAGCGGTCCGCCAGGGGAATGTTGACGACGCAGAACGAGACGAGTGTCCCGGTCTCCGAAACCACCACGTCCTCACTCAGGACCACGCCACATGAAGGACAGGCGCCTCGGGAGGGCACATAGACCTTCGCGCACACAGGACAGCGCTGTCCGACGATACGCCCCTCCATGAGCGCGGCGAGGGAGCGCGAGAGTCCTCGTCCCGCGCTGGCCCGATACTCCAGCCGCACGGGCGCGAGAGACACGCGAGGCTTCTCGCTCACGGCGCCTCCTCGCAAGGCTCGAAGCAGGCGATGTCCCGGATGGAGCCCTCGCGCGTCTCGCTCCAGCGCACGCGCACGTGCATCCCCGTGGACATCCGCTCGGGCAAGCCGGCATCCACGACGTGGAGCATGGAGGAGTTGGCGCCATCGAGGCGCACCAGCGCCCACGCGAAGGGATGGGAAAGCGGGTCGCGGTCTCGCGGTTGGCTCACCCACGCCCAGGTCGTCACCACGCCGGTGGCCGCCACCTCGACGAGCTCGACCAGCGGTTCTCCCGTACCAGGGGCGTACTCGGGAGGTGGCACGAGCACGTCACCTCCGCGCGTGCGCGCGCCCAGCAGCCGTTTCTCCTGGAGCCCCGCGAGAAACCGCCCGATGAGTGGGCCGGTGCTCCTCCGATAGGTGTATTCGAGCGTATAGGGCGCGGTGAGGACGCCCGCACCGCTGACAGCTGCCTGGGATTGCTGGCCGCTCGCGCTCATGGCTCATCCTCATGGCCCAGCGAGGACTGGCGTGACTCCGAGCCTTCATGCGGGCTCGGATGTGATGGATGATGGATGGATATCCAACCGGGGTCGACCGAGGTCGCTCGGGATTGGGGACTACCGGGCACTCTCCTTGCTCCGTGGGGTGCTTGCGATTACGAGTCGCGCAGCTTCCGTTTCATGAGCTTGCCGTTCGGGTCCCGGGGCAGGGCGACGGTGAAGTCGATGGAGTCGGGGCACTTGAACGACGCGAGCCGCTCCCGGCAGAACGAGAGCAACTCCGCCGCGAGCTCGGGACCTGGCTGGACTCCGGGCACCGGCTCGATGACGGCCTTGATGCGCTCGCCCCACTCGACATCGGGAACGCCGAGGATGGCCGCATCGGCGACCTTGGGGTGGCAGCTCAGCGTCATCTCGATTTCCGCGGGGTAGATGTTCACGCCCCCGGAGATGATGAAGTCGCTCTTGCGGTCGCGCAGATACAGAAAGCCCTCGGTGTCGACACAGCCCGCGTCGCCCACGGTGAAGAAGTCCCCGCGCCAGGCGGAGTCCGTCTTCTGCCGGGCCTTGTGGTACTCGAAGCGATGAGTGCCCATGCGCATGTAGAGGGTGCCGACCTCGCCCGGTCCACACTCGCTTCCATCGTCACGGAGCACGAGCAGGGTCGACATGGGCCACGCCCTACCCACGGTGCCCGGGTGCGCGAGCCACTGTTCCGGCGTGGCCAGGGTGCCGCCGCCCTCGGTCGCCGCGTAGTACTCGTAGATGACGTGGCCCCACCAGGAGAGCATCCCCCGCTTCACTTCGATGGGGCAGGGGGCGGCCCCGTGGATGACATGCCGGAGCGAGGACACGTCGGCTCGGTGTTTCACTTCAGCGGGCAGCGCGAGGAGCCGTTGGAACAGCGTGGGCACCATGTGTGTCGTGGTGACCCGGTGACGCGCGATGAGCTCGAGTGTGCCCTCGGGAGTCCACTTGTCCATCAGCACCACGGTGTGTCCGAAGTGCAAGTGGTTGGTGCAGAAGTTGAGAACAGCGGTGTGATACAGCGGTGACGTGGTGAGGTGGACGCCATCGTCCCCTGGCGTAATCCCGAACAGCCCGAGGAACGAAGCGAAGCTCTCCCCGACGCGCTCGGGAGGAACAGGGGCGAGCGGACGGCGCACGCCCTTGGGCTGGCCCGCGGTGCCGGAGGTATAGGTCATCGTTGCGCCCGCGGTACGTTCCGGTGGAAGGTCATCGGGCTGGCCGGCCTTGAGCGCGGCATAAGCCTCCAGGCCGGGGACATCGCTGGTGGCGAAGCAGTCCTGCTCCGTCCATCCGAGCAATGCCAGCGCCTTCCGGGTGACGTCTGTCGTGCGGTCGCAGCAGAAGACGGCTCGGGCCTCGCAGTCCTCCAGGATGTATGCGATTTCGTGCGACGTGAGGTGGGTGTTGATGGGGGTGAGATACCAACCCGCCTGCCAGGCGGCCATGAACAGCTCCAGCATGGCCACCTCGTTCTTCAGCACCACCGCGAGCGTGTCACCTCTCCGGAAGCCTCGTGCCCGGAGCCCGTGGACCAGCTGGTTCGCCGCGCGGAGGAGTGTCCCCGCGGAGGTGACACGGCCATCCGGCTCGATGACCGCCGGATGCGACGGAGCCCGCTGGGCGAGCTCCCAGAAGTTGAGGCCTTGCATGGGGACCTCCTGCCGGCTCGGGTTCTCCACGCTAGGCGGCAGCTGTCGCGGATGAGTCAGACGCCCAGGAAGGGAGTGTCTCCTTCCGGGCGAGGGACATCATTCATGGTTCGATTCCACCCAAAGACATGCACTGGAGTCTGGCTTGACGTGTTCACCAGGGCACTGGCACTTGAGAGGACTTCCCAGGAGGCCCGCAATGCCACGCGTTTCCAGTGTCAAAGAATACTTCGATACGCTGCCTGCTCGTTTCGTGACGAGTGCGTCCAAGGGCGTCAACGCGGTCTTCCAGTTCAACCTTCCTGGAGATGGAGGTGGCACGTACCACGTCGAAGTCTCCGACGGGAGCATGGCGGTGCACGAAGGCCCCGCGGCCTCTCCCAGCGCGACGCTCCAGATGAACGCGCAGGACTACATCAAGATGGCGAATGGCGAGCTCAACGGGATGATGGCCTTCATGAGCGGGAGCCTCAAGGTGACGGGCAACATGATGCTCGCCCAGAAGCTCCAAGCCCTCTTCCCGCAGGGGGTCTGACACGCGGCCATGGAGCCCGACTTCAATCCAGCCCATCCCGCCTTCCGGGCGGACCCACATCGTTGGCTCGGTTGGCTGCGCGAGCGGGACCCCGTTCACTTCAGCCCTCGGCTCAACGCCTGGGTCCTCACCCGGTACGACGACGTCCGCCGCGCCGCGACGGACGCGTCCCGCTTCAGCAATGACACGCTGTCGGCCTTCGTAGGCAAGCACGCCGGAGCCATGGGGCCCCGGCGGACCGAGCACCGCATCGGGACGAACCTGGGCATGGCGGATGGCGAGGTCCACACCCGCCTCCGAGCCGCCATCGCTCCGTTCTTCACGCCTTCGGCCATCAACCGATTGGAGGGAGCGCTCCAGCGCTTCGTTGACGTCCTGCTGAGTCGCACGGCATCCGGACGAGAGCTGGACCTGGTCGCGGGACTTGGCCGGCCGCTCGCGGTCGAGGCCGTGGCCTCGGGGCTGTTCGGCATTCCAGAGGACGAGCGGGAGCCGCTGTCCGGCTGGGCCGCGGCCACCACACGCATCAGCGACCCCTTGCTCACGCGCGAGGAGCGCCGAGAGAACTTCATCGAACTCACCCGGTTCGCGGACTATCTGGACGGACTGATTGCCCATCGCCGCCATCAGCCCGGCGATGACCTGCTGTCGCGAATCGCCGACACGGAGCGGAGCGGACTCTCTCACCCGGAGGTGCTCGCCATGTGTATGTCGATTGTCGGCGGAGGCATCGACACGGTCAGCGTGGGCATCAGCCGGGGCATCCTGGCGTTGCTGGACCATCCCCGTCAGATGGCTCTCCTCCGGGCGAACCCAGACCTGCTGCCGGCCGCGACAGAGGAGATCCTCCGCTTCTGCGCTCCCGCCGTATTCGTCGCACGTGTGGTGCGCACGGACCTCGAGTTGAGAGGGAAGACACTCAGGGTAGGGGACGTGGTGCTCTATTCACCCGCGGCGGCGTGCCGGGACCCCGCTGTCTTCCCAGCGCCGGATTGCCTCGACGTGCACCGCGAGGTCGAGCGCGGCCACAACATGGCCTTCGGTCATGGTGCCCACTATTGCATCGGCGCGGCGCTGGCCCGGCTGGAGCTCCGCGTGGCGTTTCGTGGTGTCCTCTCCCGTCTGCCCCATCTCGAGCTCAAGGTGCCGAGGTCCACCCTGACATACGGACAGAACCTCATGTCGATGGGGCTCGAGTCCCTGCCCGTCACCTTCTGACGGAGCCCGCCTCAGAACATCCCGTTGCCGTGAGTCATCGTGTCCGGGATGGGTTGGTGGACATCCCAATGCTCGGCGAGCTTGCCGTCCTCCACGCGGAACAAGTCGTAGAAGGCCATCCGCTCGCCGCCGAGCTCTCCCTCGGATTGGGTGAAGACGAAGTGGCCCTCGCCGATGACGCGGTGGATGCGCTCGTAGCGCAGGGAGACACCTCGGGCCGCGAGCCCCTTCAGGTGTGAGACGAAGCCGCTCAGTCCATCCTCGATGCCGGGACTGTGTTGGAGGTAGTGGTCCCCAGCGAAGAACCCGTGCAGCGCTTCGAGCTGCCCCGACACGAACGCCGCGTCCAGGAATCGCGCGACCAGCGCCTTGTTGGCGGCGGTCTGCTCGAGATCCTTCATGGCCGTGGGCCCGTCCACCATGGTGCGCCCGGACGCGAGCGGTTGTTCCTGCATCGCATCCCAGTGCTCCACCAGCAACCCATCGCGGAGGCGGAACAGGTCGAACACCGCTCGCTTCCTCCCGGCCGGAATCCACTCACTGTGGACGAGAACCAGGTCTCCGTCCTCCAGCGTGCGCAGGGGAATGAACCGGTTGTCGGGGATGCGTTGCAGCTCCTCCAACAGCCCCACGAGGCCCGCCCGGCCCGGCGGCATGAAGGGGTTGTGCTGGATGTAGTCCTCGGCGACCAGGCGCTCGAAGACCGACCTGTCGGCCCGGCCGAAGCCGTCCTCCAGGAGCTCCATGACGACGGACCGCTGGGAACGCGAGGCCATTCGCTCCTCCAATCCACTTCATGGGAACCGCGACCGCCTGCTGACTACTTCTTCGCCGCCGCCTTCTTCGCGGGAGCTTTCTTCGCCGCGGGCTTCTTCTCCGGTGCGGGCCCCAGCAGAGCATCGACCTTCTGGGGCTCTGTTTCACGGACCTTGGCCAGGCCGTTGGTGACAATCCAACGGGTATGGGCGTCGCCTTTGCTTGCGCGCAGCCACCGCTCACACAGCGCCAGCACGAGTGCGGGGTTCTTCTTGCTCCCATCGCGCAGCAGGTTGGCGACGGACTTGCGGACATAGAGGCTGGAGTCCGCGTTCAGCGTCTCGAGGACAGGGACCACGCTCTCGAACTGCGTGCGGGCCAGTCCGCGCAGCCCCTCGCTGGAGGCGCGCCGGACGTTCTCATCCGGAGCTTTCGCCCACTTGCGCACCTCCGCGAGCACCGCGTCGGGATGCTTCTTGGACAGCTCCACCAGCGCTGTCGCCGCCACCTCACGGACCTTCCAGTCCTCGCTCGCGGCCAGGGCGCGGATGTCCGCGAACACCGCCTGCGGGTTGGCCTTGCCAGCCGCCACCAGGGTCTTCACGTCCGATACCTTCGTAATCATGGCTTCTCCTCGGAGGAGTCAAACAAGGGTCCGAATGCGGAAGGCGTGACGGCCCGGACGCGCCCCTGGCGCTTCAGGGGCCACTCGGTGAGCCAGCGCTCGATGTCCCTCGCGACCGCATCGCCAATCTCCGGCAGCTGACGCAGCCCCGTGCCGGGCTGCCGCCGGTGGAGCTCCGCGATGCTGCGGGGCAGCGCGTCCACCGTCCATGCGGCCTTGCGATAGGCCCAGACGCGAGAGGGACTGGCCAGCTCCAGGTCCAGCTCCCAGCACTTCAAGAAGAGCTGCTCGGCCACCCACTTGTTCACCGCGAGCGGCCCTTCGGCGATGTATCGCGGCATGCGCGCGAGCAGCCCGTGGCGCTCGCACAGCTCCCGGACCTGCTGCCCCAGCCGGGCCTTGTACTCACGCGGCGCGCTGGAGCGCGGTGTTCCATCGGGCTCCTCGCCGTACATCCTCCGCCATCGTCCAGGCAACGCCGGGTCCAGCCGCCCGGCGGCCGCCCACGTGAGCGCGGCCTGGGCTCCCTCCATGCTCATGCCCGCACCGAGCACGAACCTGCCCCCATGGGCCGCCGTCATCCGCACCGCCTCGTCCAGGTGCGAGAGGTCATCTCCCACGAAGGGGATGATGGGCATCAGCGACGCGCCCACGAGGATGCCCGCGGAGGCGAGCCGCTCCATGCACTGGAGCCGGCGCTGGAGTCCCGGGCTGCGGGGCTCGAAGGCCGCCTTCAGCCGAGGGGAGAGGTTGCTGAAGCTGATGACGACTGCCACCCACGAGCGGCGGTTGAGCGCCGTCAGCAGGTCCAGGTCCCGCTCCAAGAGCGGCGAGCGCTCCACGATGAACACGGGGAAGGAGAGCTCATGCGCGACCTCGAGCATCTGGCGCGACAGCCGGTAGCGGTCCTCCGCGGGCTGCTGCCAGTCGCCACAGGCGAGTACGTCCCGCTCCAGCCGCGACAGTTCAGCCCGCAGCCGCTCCACCACGTTGGTCTTCACCTGGATGAGGGTGTCGAAGGTGTCCGGGTCTCGCTTTCCCAGATAGCGCCCGCCCCGCAGGTAGCAGAACGTGCAGCCACTGCGGCAGCCCACGTACGGGTGGGCGCTGTAGCGCGTCCAGAACCAGGGGCCGTCCACGCGCTTGTGCTCGTGGACCACCTGCCGGGCCTGGTATTCCTCGAACGTGAGCTTCATGCCGTTATCAAGATGACGAAGGATGTCCTGGGTAGAGCAGTCGATGGGAGTCTGGCAAGCGGGACTTCGCCAGCGGCCCTTCGTCCGGCGCTCCCCTGTGCTACCCGCTAGCCCATGAGGGCAGGGCTCGCGTGAAGTGATACACACTCGAAGTCCTTGTGCTTACGGCGTGCGAGGTATTTGTGTAGACAAGGCCACGCGGCACCGACGTGTCTCGCGATTCCTCAGAGGCCTCATGCCAGCTCAGCTCACGCTTGGACTTGAGCGGTTGTGTGCGGATGTGGAGGCTGCCGCCGCGCTTGCGGGGGCCTCCTTTTCCCGGGAGGTGACGCACAACGTCTTGAAAGCCTATCAGCGGTTTTTTACACGCTCCGCGGTGAGCTTTCGCACCTCCACCCGGAGGCCGGAGAAGCGTGAACTCAACGTGCGCTTCGTGGAGCTGGAGACTCCCGAGGACCCGCACGCGGTGGCGCTCTCCGAGGGCCTGCTCCATCGCAGCGGCCATCCCATCGACGACCTCATCGAGCAGGTCCAACGCAACGTGCCCATCCTGGGCTACGGCATGGACTTCGGCGTCGCGTACGGCGTGGAGAAGATCTGGCCCTTCTTCCCCCACCGTCCCCAGCCGCTCGAGGTGCTTCGCTCGCTCCCCTCGCTCCCGCAGAGCGTCCAGGCGCACACGGGCTTCCTGGTCGAGCACGACCTGACGGACGTGAGCCTCTTCGCGCTCGACTACCGGAGCCGCTCGGTCAACCTCTACTTCATGTGCAGGCCCGGCCACTTCTCCACCAGGCAGCTCGCGGAGCTCATCGGGGCCCTGGGGTTCGAGAATCCCGGAGAGGAGCTGCTCGAGCACTGCACGCGGGCCGTGCCCATCTACTTCACCTTCCGATGGGACCGGCCCCGGGTCGAGCGTGTGTGTTTCGGCATCATCGCGCCCGAGCCCGCGCTCCCCCCGACACACCTCCATCCCGTCATCGAGCGGTTCGTCTCAGGGGTCCCCTTCGCGACGGAGCGCCGCAACTTCATCTACAGCGTGACGCTGTCGCGGGAGGAGACCTTCATCAAGGTCGAGAACGACTACAGCGGGACGATGACCGCGTTGATGCAGGTGTTTTGAAGACGCTGGAGTGCCGTCGCCACGGGGCAGTCGAGAGGAGCACCGGTATGGAATGGTCGCCTAATATCGAGGCGCTGTACTCGAAGATTGTCGCGCAGGTGCCGATGGTGTTCCGGCCCATCGTCAAGCCCAAGCTCCGCGAGGCGGCCGAGGCCCAGAGCCGGGGCCGGAACGAGAGCTGGGTCAGCGAGGCGGACCTCGTCGCGGCCCTCTTTGAAATCACCCCGAAGCAGTTCAAGGACGAGTGCGTCAACATGGTCCAGGGACTGGGCCTGGACGCCGCCCGCTTCGTCGACCTCAACGACATCCGCAATCAATACAAGAAGTCCTGGGCGGAGTTTGGCGAGGCCTTCCATCCCGGCAACTACCACATCACGCTCTATGTGACGGACCGCTGCAATGAGCAGTGCAAGCACTGCGCAATCGAGCTGTTCAAGCGGGACGACCTGCCCATCAAAGACTGGATTCACATCCAGGACAACCTGGAGGGCGCGCTGCGCAAGCAGGGCCGGCGCGGCGTCTACATCTACTTCGGTGGTGAGCCCACCGTGCGCAGGGACCTCAAGGAGCTCATCACCCATGCGGGGAAGAACGGCTACTTTCAGGCCCTGGCCACCAACGGGCTGCTCTTCAACGACGACTACGCGAGGTTCTGCGCCGAAAATGGCATGAGCCATGTCTTCATCAGCCTGGACAGCGCGGACCCTCAAAAGGCGGCGAAGATTCGCGGCGTCAAACGCGCGGGAGACCTGGCGAAGCGCGCCATCGAGAATGCGCAGAAGTACGGGATGTTCGTCATCGTCAACTTCGTGGTGATGAAGCAGAACATCGACGAGATGGAGTCGATGAAGACGCTCATCGAGAGCTGGGGGGCGGCGCCCTACATGCGCGCGGTCATCAAGACCGGCACGGCGGCCGAGTACTGGAAGGAGGTGGGCCTCAGTCCGGAGGAGTACCGGCGCTTCTACGACTTCAAGTACCGGCACGCCATCGAGGCGGTGCGCAAGGGACTGGGCTCCACGCTGCCCATCTTCGACATCTGGGACTGGACGCCCTTCATGGAACAGCCGCGCACCGACGCGGAGCGGACGGCCATCGAGTGGGGCGTGGGCTGCCAGTCCTGCCGCACCATCTCCGGCGTGGACGTCAACGGCGACCTCTTCCCTTGCTACTACCCCACGCAACTCAAGCTCGGGAACCTCCTGACCCAGCGCTTCGAAGACATCATGGAGACGCAGGTCTTCCGAGACATCAGAGACCGGAAGAAGAAGAGCGGGAAGTGCACCTCCTGTGGCAACCGTCAGCTCTGCGGCGGCGGCTGCGGTGTCCACTCGGAATGTGAGACGGGGGACTTCTTCGCCTCCGTCCCGTATTGCTGGCACAAGGAATAGGGCTCGGGTGACGCCATGAGCCGCAAGCACGAGGTGGTCATCGTTGGAGGTGGGCACAACGGCCTCACCGTGGCGTGTTATCTGGCGCGCGCCGGGGTGGACGTGTGTGTCCTGGAGTCCCTCCCTTATGTGGGCGGAGGAGTCATCTCCTCGCGCTCGGTGGTGCCCGGCTTCAAGGCGGACATCTGCTCCATCTGGCACGGCTTCATCCAGGCCAACCCGCTGTTGTTGGAGGACGAGCTGGGGCTCAAGTCGAAGTTCGGCCTGCGCTACCTCACGTCGGAGAACCAGTTCGGCGTCCTCTTCCCGGACGACTCACACCTCAACATCTACCGGGACGTGGACCGGACGTGTCGGTCCATCGCGAAGTTCTCCTCGAAGGACGCGGAGGCCTACCGGCGCTTCGCCGGCTGGGGCGAGCAGATGTTGGACATGCTGACCCAAGGCATGTTCAACCCGCCGCCGCCCTTCGGCGCGTTTGTCGCCGCGCTGGACCAGAGTCCTCCGGGCCGCGCGCTCCTGCGCTCGTTGATGATGAGCGCGCTCGACCTCTGCGAGGAGTGGTTCGAGAGCGACGCGGTGAAGGTGGCCCTCACCAAGTTCTCCGCGCAGTCGGGCATCGCCCCGGGCACGCTGGGCTCGGGCATCGTCCTGTTCCTGTTCATCCCGCTGACCCACAAGTATGGCGGCGCCATCCCCATGGGGGGCTCGGGCGCGCTCAGCGAGGCCATGGAGCGCTGCCTGCGGCACCATGGAGGCACCGTCCTCACGGAGCGCACCGTCGAACAGGTCCTCACCTCGGGCGGCCGAGCGTCGGGCGTGCGGCTGCGCGGAGGCGAGGAGATTCTCGCGACGAAGGCCGTGGTCTCCAATCTCCACGCGCGGCAACTGGCGGAGCTGGTGGACCCGGGGCTGCTCCCCGAGGAGTTCGTGAGCCAGCTTCGCCAGCTCAAGCGCTCCGAGTACGGCGCGGTGAGCCAGGGCTACGCGCTGCGCGAGGCGCCCCGGTACAAGGCGGGGGACGAGGTGAGTGATGCGCTCTTCGTCGAGTTCGCGCCGCTGCCGCTGGAGACGTTCCTGCGGGGCTTCGATGAGCTGCGGTATGGCCGCGCCCGCGTGGACATGCCGACCGTCGGATGCCAGACGCGGTTGGACCCCTCGCGGGCTCCCGAGGGCAAGCACACCCTGCACCTCTTCCACTACGCCCCGTTCGAGCTCGCTGGCGGTGGCGCCGCCCGCTGGGACGACGTTCGGCACGAGGTGGCCAACAACATCCTCGCCACGCTTCAGCAGCGGACCACCAACATGGGGGCCGACAACATCATCGGCCGCCTGGTGGAGACCCCCTTGGACCTGGCGCGGCGCAATCCCGCGATGATTGCCGGGGACTACAACCACATCGGGATGTACCTGAGCCAGCAGCTCGGCAACCGCTATCTGCCGGGGTGGGGCTACCGCACGCCCGTGGAGGGGCTGTGGATGTGTGGCCCCAGCTGCCACCCGGGTGGTGGTGTGACGGGCGGCGGAAGGGCGGCGGTGCAGCCGTTGATGGAGTCGCTCGGCGTCGACTTCGCGAGGGCCATCCGCGGCTGACACTTCCGCGGCGGGCCGGGTGCAGTCCACTTCCGTGAGGAGGCGAGCCTTGGACGGGAACCTGTCAGCGCGGGTGCTCGTGTGCGGCGTGGCCGTGGGCCTCGTCGTGAACACGGGGGAGTTCCTCCTCAACGGAGTCCTGCTCCATGGGGAGTGGGGCGTGGTGATGCAATCGCTGGGGCGGCCACCTCCGGGCGTGGAGTCCATCGCCTCGCTCACGGTGATGACCTTCCTCCTCGGCATCGCCACCATGTGGCTGTATGTGATTCTACGGCGGGGCTGCGAGACGGACCGGGAGGCCGCGCTCCGGGCGGCCCTGGTGTCGTGGCTGTTCGCCTATGGGCTGGGATTCGGTTGGTCCTGGGCCTTGGGTGTCTTCCCCGTCTCCCTCTATCTCCCCACGTTGGTCTGGTCTGGATTGGAGCTGTTGCTGGGCACCTTCGTCGGGGCCCGGCTCCTTGCATGGAGGCGACCGGTGTTGGGCGGCGGGCTGGGGTAGGGCAGTTCCTCGACGCAGAGAGAGGCGAGACATGTCACAGACGCCCGATATCAGCATCTTCAGCCCCACGTTCCTCGCGAATCCCTTTCCCCTCTATCAACAACTCCGGGAGCAGGCGCCGGTCTTCTGGTCTCGGGAGCTGGGGGCCTGGCTCATCTCCCGCTACGCCGACGTGAAGATGCTCCTCACGGATGAGCGCGCGACCCCCGACCAGAAGGCCTGGTCCGGCTACCCGGAGCTGAAGAACTCCGCGCAGCCGACGGAACATGTCCAGTGGGCGCTCGACGCCACGCTGCTCCTCTGTCATGGCGCCCAGCACGCGCGGATGCGCCGCTTCGCGAACACGCCGTTCCAGTCGCAAGGCTGTGGCCGCATCGCACGGGTGACGGAGCAGGTCGTCCACGAGGTGCTGGAGGGCTTCTCCGGGCGCAAGGAGATAGACCTGCTGGCCGACTTCTCGGCGCCCATCCGCATCAAGGTCATGGGGCGCCTGTTCGGTGCGGGCTTCAAGCCGGAGGAGGAGGAGTTCCTCGTCACGGGGACGAACCTGGCGCTGGGGTTCCTCGAGCCGTCGCTCGCTCCGGAGGCCATCTCCCGGAATGAAGGGGCGCTGCGCGGCTTCCGCGCGCTCGTGGAGAACGTCATCCGCCGGGGCCGCGAGGCCGGCGCGCAGGACTCCATCCTGGGAGACCTGCTCGCGCCCAACCGCGAAGGGGACCGGCTGTCCGATGAGGAGGTGCTCTCCTTGGTGTTCTCCTTCCTGCTGGCCGGCACCGAGGCCAACGGCAGCCTCATCACCATGGGCGTGTTGCTGCTGCTGGAGCACTCGGCCCAACTGGCTCACCTCCAGCGGGAGCCGGACCGCTACCCGGATGCCATCCGCGAGATTCTCCGTTACCGGAGTTTCACCAAATTCCTGCCACGCTATCTGAAGGAAGACATCCCGCTTCACGGGAGCGTCATGAAGCAGGGGCAGATTGCTCTGCTCTTGTTTCAATCCGCCTTCAGGGACCCGGAGACGTTCGAGAACCCAGACGTCTTCGACGTCATGCGAAAGCGCCAGCACGAGCTGCTCGCGTTCGGTGCGGGCCCACATCGGTGCGTGGGAGAGCGGATGGCGGAAATCGAGGCTGTGATTGCCTTGAGGGAGTTCTTCAAGCGCTTCCCCAAGGCGACGCTGCGGGGTGACGAGGCGGACTGGGTGAAACACCATATGCTCGTCGCCGTGCCCAGGTCCGTGCCGGTGGTGCCTGTATTGCTTTCATAGTCTGGCCCGCACGCGGATGCGGACGTGTGATGAATAGTCAATGCTCCGGGGAGGCCCGGAGCGCATGGCTGTGAATACGGCTCGCCGTATTCGCGAAAGCTGGTTTAATGCCATACAGCGAGAGTCCGGTCTTCGCTGCGCTCCTCCGTCGCTTCCCAGAAGGAGATGTGATGATGCAGGCGCCCGGGCGAGACGAGGCTGAGGTCCTCCTGTTGGATGGGACGCGCCTTCCGGGGGGCTTCGCCCTCGAGTACCAATGGCTCACCGCCCGGCTCGCCATGGGCGGGATGATTGGCACCGCCGCCAATGTCGCCGTGTTGCGGGCCGCGCGCATCACCCACGTCATCAACCTTCAGGAAGAGTTCGACGACACGGCGCTGCTGGAGGGCACGGGCATGGTCCTCAGGTGGCTTGGGGTGCCGGACTCCCTGGAGCCCTTTCCGGCGGAGGCGCTGGGGGAGGCCATCCGCTTCTACCGTCAGGTCATCGCGAGGAGTGACCACCGGGTCTTCGTCCATTGCATGGCGGGGAAGAACCGCTCGCCGCTCTTCGTCTATGCGCTGCTTCGGGCCGAGGGCTGGACGGAAGAGGCCGCGGTGGAGGCCATCCGCGGGGCTTCTCCCGCGGCGCTGTTGCGGCGCGGCTCGCTGGATGCCGTCGAACATCTCCTGCCGGGTGTGGTGGATGGAAGCGGAACGGAGGCGGATTCGTGATGCGACCGAGCGCCGAAATCCAGACGATCCCCTCCGAAGCGGTCTGGGAGAGTCCCGTTCCTGGCGCGCACTGGCTGCGGATGTGGCGGCTGGGAGAGTGGCTGCGTGAGCCGTTGTCACCGCTCTTCGAGACCCTCCTCCTGCCCGTGCTGACGAAGGGGAGGGAACACTCCGGCAGTGGCCGGTTCGGCTTCCGGATGCCTCGCGCGTGGCACATGCAGCGGCCGTCGTACATGGTGGCGAACGGCTACTTCTTCGCGCGCGCCGACCCCGACCCGCTGAGTGTGCTCCTCCTGCCTCCGCGCTTCCTCTTCTCCGAGCTGCGGGGCGGTTGGGTCGACCGTTGGGAACAGCAGGGGATTCGGAGCTACATCGACCGGCTGGAGGGGTACGGCCGTCAGGTGGAGCAGGCCAGTTCCTCGGCCGCCCTGCTCCACGCGCTGGACCAGCTCGCGCTCGACGTGGCGGAGGTCTGGTACGTCCTGAGCCTGGCCTCGGGTGGCGCGGCGCCGCTCATGCAGTTCCTGCGAGGGGTGGGGGGCCGGGAGCTTCGCGACGTGCTCGGAGAGGACCAGCTCATCCTCTACCGTGGCTTCTGGACGCGGGCCCTGGAGGCGCAGCACAGCGTGTACCTCCTGGCTCGCGAGGTGTCTGCCACGCCGGGGCTCGAGGCCTGGCTGGACGAGGACGCGCTCCCTCGGCTCCTCCGGGAACCCCAGGCGGTGGGTGTGGCGACGGACTTCCGTCAGCGTGTCCTCGCGCACCTGGAGCTCTACGGGCATGAGACCTCGGTGCTCGACTTCGCCACCCCCACGTTGGTGGAGAACCCCGGGCCGTTGGCCATCGCGCTGCGCTGTTACTGCTCGCCGCAGGCCGCCGACCCCGCCCAGACGGTCGAGCGGCTGCAACAGGAGCGCGAGGAGGCGACAGAGAAGCTGCGGGGCCTGCTGAAGGGACCGCGCCGCATGTTGTTCGACACGTTGCTGCGGCGGGGGCAGCGCTACGCCGTGGCGCGCGAGGACGCGGTGTTCTACCTGCAGATGGGGTGGCCCGTCTTCCGGGCGCTGCTCCTCGAGCTGGGACGCCGGCTCGCCGAGAAGGGCACCATCGTCGCGCCGGACGACGTCTTCTTCCTCACCACGGGGGAGCTGCATGCCCACGCGCTTCAGCGGAGCACCCAGAAGCGGGTGAGGGAAGTCGAGGAGCGGAAGGCGCGCCGGGAACTCCGGCGGCAGCTCACGCCGCCCGCGCGCATCCCGGCGGAGGCATCGGCTTGGGAGTCGGCGATGCGCTGGCCCGTCAACCTCCGGCGGTTGTGCGCGCAGACGGAGTCGCCGTCGTCCGTCCTCCAGGGCACCGCCGCGAGCCCGGGCCGCGTGCGTGCGCTCGCGCGGGTGCTGACCTCGCCCGCGGAGTTCGACCGTCTCCAAGAAGGCAACGTCCTGGTCGCGGTGGCCACCACGCCCAGCTGGACTCCGCTGTTCGCGCGCGCCGCGGCGGTGGTGACGGACGTGGGCGCCATCTCCTCGCACAGCTCCATTGTCGCGCGCGAGTACGGCATCCCCGCCGTCGTCGGCACCCAGCAGGCCACCCGAGTGATTCGGGATGGCCAGATGGTGACCGTCGACGGCACCGCGGGCCAGGTCCACCTGGAATAGCGAGGAGCGTCGCCAATGAGAACGGGTCCTCAGTATCTCCAGAGCCTCGATGACGGTCGTCAGGTGTTCCTCGCGGGGACGCGGGTGCGTGACGTGGCGGCGCACCCGGCGCTCGCGGGCTGTGCCCGCACGCTCGCGAACCTCTACGACGCGCAGGCCCGGCCCGAGCTCCAGGACGTGCTGACCATGGAGGGGACATCGGGCAAGCGCGTCAGCCTCGCCTGGATGGTGCCCAGGGGCAGCGCGGACCTGGAGCGGCGGCGGCGCATGATTGAGCACCTGGCCCGCCAGCAGGGCGGCACCATGGGCCGGCTGCCCGACTACGTCCCGCTCATCGCGCTGGGCCTGTACTCCGCTCGGGGACAGCTGGCTCGCGCCACACCGGAGTGGGCCGGAAACGTCGAGCGCTACTTCGCCACCTGTCGCGACGCGGACCTGCTCCTCACCCACAGCTTCGCGGACCGGCAGATTGACAGGTCCAAGCCGAGCGCCGCGCTCAATCACCTCCAGGTGGTGAGCCGAGACTCGGAGCACCTCGTCGTCCGGGGCATCAAGTCCATGGCGACGCTGGGGCCGTTCGCCAATGAGTACCTGGTGCTCACGCCTCCGCGCGCGGGGCTCGCGCCGCAACAGGCGCTCTTCTTCTCCGTGCCCGTGGCGACCCCGGGCCTGCGCTTCATCTGCCGCCAACCTTTCTCCGAGGGCGAGCCGGCGGACCACCCGCTCAGCTCCCGCTTCGACGAGATGGATGCCTGGGCCGTCTTCGACGACGTGCGGGTCCCCCTGTCGCGTGTCTTCCTCGCGGAGAACGTCGACGTGCTCCAGGCGGTGTGGCGGCAGGTCAATGTCTTCGCCTACCACCACATCCTCATCCGCATGGCCGTGAAGGCGGAGCTCTTCGCGGGGGTCAGCTCCCTGGTGGCCCAACAGTTGGGGACCTCGCAGTTCGAGCGGGTGAAGGAGGAGCTCGCGGACATCCTCCGGCACGTCGAGACGCTGCGCGCCTTCATCCGCGCCGCCGAGGCAGACCCCGTCCTCACGCGAGAGGGCATCGCCATGCCCAACCCGCGCACGTTGATGGTCGCGCACATGTACGCGGTGGAGCAGCACCCTCGGCTCCAACAGACGCTGCTCTCGTTGAGTGGGCAGGGGGTGCTCATGGCGCCCACGCACGCGGAGCTTGGCAGCGGCGAGCTGCAAGAGGACCTGGAGCACTACCTGTCCGGAGGACCCACGGCGCCGGCGGACCGGGTGCGCTTGTTCCGGCTGGCCTGGGACCTGGCGGGCGGATCGTTCGCCACGCGGCAGGTGATGTTCGAGCTGTTCAACGGCCGAGACCTGGCGCGCAACCGGCTCCAGTTCGGGCAGAGCTACGACGTGTCCTCCTTCGAGCAGATGGCCCGGAGGCTCGCGGGAATCGAACCGGGAGAGGAGCAGGGGCGATGAGCAACACCGTGGCCGACAAGGCTCGGTCCTCGATGACCGTCGATGTGGACCGGCACGTCCAGGAGACGTGGCGCATCTTCCAGGACTACGCCGAGCCGCAGTTCCGCTCCCACGTGTACCGCAAGGTGGAGCTGCCGGATGGCTCGTCGCGCATCGCCATCGGCGAGCGGGTGATGGCGTTCTCCGGGGCCATGTGGGACGACCCCTACGCGAACCGGATGTTCGACGACCATCGCTTCTGGCCGAACCACCCGCTGCGCGAGGGCTTCGACCCGAAGGGATACCTGGCGACGCTGGACGCGGAGGGCATCGACGTGGCGCTGCTCACGCCCACGCTCGCCCTGGGCAACGCCACCATTCCCAACGGCATCGCGGGCTCCGCGCTCTGCCGCGCCTACGGGCGCTGGGTGGCCGAGTTCGCGAGTGTCGCGCCGAAGCGGCTTCGCCCCGTGTATCCAGTCAACCTGCATGACGTGAACCTGGCCGTGAAGGACGGGCGCTGGGCCATCGAGACCTTGGGACTCGCGGGCTTCCTGCTCGTCCCGTTGCCGGTGGGCGACCGCATGCTGCAAGACCCCGCGTTGGACCCGTTCTGGAGCCTCGCGCAGGAGCTGAACGTCCCCATCCAGGTCCACACCATCTCCTCGTTGCCGGACGCCCAGGGGCGTGGGCCGCTGGTGGACGTGGTGGCGGGGGCGAAGCGGTTTGGCGGGAGCCTCTTCCTGCATCACCTGGTGTCACACCGCATCGAGCAGCAGCTCGCGCTCGCCAGCCTCATCGCGGGTGGGGTGCTGGAGCGCTTCCCGAAACTCCGGCTCGTCTTCGTCGAGGCGGGTGGTGAGTGGGTGCGCGGCTGGCTGGCGGAGATGGACGCCCGCTACGACTCGCCCATGATGAGGCGCAGCGTGCCCTGGCTCACGCTGCGGCCGAGCGAGTACTTCCAGCGGCAATGCCTGGCGGCGTTCCACGCGAACGAGCCGTTGAGGGGCGCACTCGGCAAGGAGCTCGGCGCGGGCCAGCTCGCGTGGGCCTCCGACTATCCGCATCACGACTCGCTCTTCCCGGGCGCGGGAGAGGCGGTGCGCCGGGAGGTGTCACCACTCGCGTTGGAAGACCAGGAGCGGATCCTCGGCGGAAACGCAGCACGCTTCTACGGGTGGATGTGAGGCCATGGCCATGGATATCCAGTGGGAAGCCCAGGCGCGGGCGCTGTTCCAGGACCTGATGGGGAAGGGGCCTCCCGAGGCATTCAGGGACTCGGCCTCGGCCGCCATCGAGCGGGAAGCGGAGCGCGGCGCGAGGGAGCGCGGTGGCGGGCAGATTGAGCGCGAGGACGTCGCGCGCGCGTGCCTGCGGGTGGCGCCTCCCGCCTTTCGTCCTCGGGTGATGAAGAACCTCGCCGCCCATGGCCTCGACGGCAATGCCTTCCTTCCCCCGGACAAGCAGGCCGCGCCTCCCGCCGCTCCGAAGAAGCTGGAGGACTCGTTCGACTCCGAATGGGACCGGGTGCACGCGCGACTCGCCGGCCACCGGGAGGAGGTCGCTCGCATCTACGCCATGAAGAAGCGCGAGGGACCGCTGCGGGTGCTCGACCTCGCGTGTGGAACCGGCAAGCACCTGCTCGAGTTCGCGCGCGACGGACACGTGTGCCACGGCGTGGACCAACAGGGCTGGAAGCTGGACAAGGCCGCCGCGCAGTCGCGCGCGCTCGGTCTGGACATCGGCTTCACGAACACGGACCTGAAGTCACTGGAGCTGTCCGGCACGTTCGACCTGGTGGTGTGCCTCTACGCGATGAGCACCATGACCACCGACGAGGACGCGCGGGCCACGCTGCGTGTCGCCACCCGCCATCTCGCCGAGGACGGCATCTTCGTCTTCAACGTCATCAACAAGGCCGCCAACTCGGACCCGAACGCACCCATGTACCGCTCCGTGCACGTGGACCACCACCTGCGCGACTACACGTTCGACGAGGTGGTGGAGCTCCTGCGCGGGGCCGGACTCGAGCCCGCCACGACGCAGTCCTCGACGGTGTTGGATGTCGAGGACCTGGACCTGTTCATCGCAGCCCGGCATGGGAGCGCGCCCCATGGAAAGTAGCTTCCCGCTCTACCGCTATTGGAGTGACTACCCCAAGCGCGACGTCGAGTACGTCCGCTGGTATCCGCCCACGCTGCAGGTGGTGGATGGGGAGACCATCCTGGAGGCGCTGGGGCGAGGGCCCGAGGCCGCGGCCTTCTATCTCCACATTCCCTTCTGCAAGGACGTCTGTCCCTACTGTCCGTTCAACAAGTACCGGATGCGCGATGACCGGGCCAAGGCGTTCATGGACGGCGTCCTGCGGGAGATCGACCTCGTCGCCGCGCAGCGCCACCGGCGGGGCACGAAGACGAGTGGCGGGTACTTCGGCGGTGGCACACCCACGGCCATGGAGACGCCGGACCTGCTCCGCCTCATCGAGCACTGCCTGGAGCGCCTGCCGCCCCAGCCCGGCTCCGAGGTCACCATCGAGGCCAACCCCGACACCGTCGACCTGGACAAGCTGCGGCAGCTGCGCGCCAGCGGCATCAATCGCATCAGCTTCGGGGTGCAGTCCTTCCGGCCGGAGTTCCTCAAGATTCTCGGGCGCACGCATGGCGTGGACGGCGCGGTGAACGCCATCGAGCTCGCCCGGAAGGCGGGCTTCGACAACATCGCCATCGACCTCATCTACCGCGTGCCCGGGCAGACCGTGGCGCTGTGGGAAGCGGACCTGGCCAAGGCGCTCCAACTGGGCGTGGACCACATCAGCACCTACTGCCTGTTCCTGGACCCGGGGACGCGCCTCTACAACGAGACGCTGATGGGCCACGTGGCCGCCTATCCCCCGGAGTCGGAGGAGGTGGCGATGTACCAGGCCACGCAGCAGGTGCTCGGGGCCGCGGGCTTCATCCACTACACCATCAACGACTTCGCGCGGCGGATGGGGCGGCGCTCGGAGCACCACCTGATGAACTGGCAGGCGCCCCAGCGCAGCTACGCGGGCATGGGCCCCGGCGCGTTCAGCTACACGGAGGGAGACGAAGCCTTCATCTACTGCACCATCCACTCGTTGCAGGAGTACCTGGACGTGCTGAAGGAGGGCCGGCTCCCGGTGCGGCTCGCCAACCGGCTCACGCCGGAGGAGCGGCGCTCCCGCTACATGGTCATGGGGCTGCGGTGCCTGTCGGTGAGCAAGGCCGGCTTCCGCCGCCTCTTCGGCCAGGAGATGACGGACGTGTTCGCCGGGCCCATCGACCAGCTCAAGGAGTGGGGCCTGCTCGACGAGGACGGTGAGCAGGTCTTCATGACGGAGCGAGGCCGGCACTTCGCCTCCAACGTGCTCAAGGCCTTCTACACGCCCGCCAACCGGGGCAAGCCGCAGGCCATCGGCGTGGAGCTGCTCGCGGGCAAGGGGTTGAGCCTGGTCTCGGTGGGCCAGCCGCGCACGGAGACGGGGACATGAGCAACGCGCTCGCCAGCATCACCCCGGAGCACTGGGCGCGCATCCTCTCGACGGTCTTCGGCCAGGTGTCCCAGGAGCCGCTCTGCCGGCCCATCCTCGCCTCCATCGGGAAGATCCGCTTCCAGCTGTTGCTCAAGGACCGGCCGGAGCTGAGCTACTGGGAGGAGTACCTCGGAGACCAGGTGGTGCCTCACCTGGGCGTCGCGGACGAGTTCCACGTGCAGGCGGAGACGACCTTCGCCGTGCTCACCGGGACCTTGCTGCGCACGCTCAGTTTGATGGAGGCCGCCGCGGATGAGGCCTACGACATCAAGGGTGACACCGAGGCGCTCATGCGCTGCGCCAACCTGCTGCCGTACGTGATGGTGACGTTCTCACGAGTGGTGGACGCGGAGCTCCACCCTGGACAGGAGCGACGCTCATGAGTGACAGCCCCGGCTATGAATTCTGGCGCGAGTACCCCGACCACGACCCGCAAGCGGTGGTCTGGTACCCGCTCACCTACGGCCCGCTGGACGTCAACAAGGTCTGGCCCCAGGCGGGGCCCGAGCCCAAGCACGAGACGTCGCTCTACATCCACATCCCGTTCTGCGCCGTCATCTGCCCGTTCTGCCCGTTCAACAAGTTCGCGTCGGTCGAGAAGATGATGTCGGAGTTCGTGGTGGCGGTGAAACGGGAGATAGAGCTCCTGGCCTCGCGCTCCTACTGGTCGAACGCCCACATCAGCGCCGCCTTCTTCGGCGGTGGCACCCCGACGGCCCTCTCCGGAGAGCGGCTGTGCGACATCATCGAGACGTGCCGCAAGCTGCTGCGCTTCAGCGACGACACGGAGCTGACCATCGAGGGCAGCCCGGAGACCTTGACGCCCGAGAAGCTCAAGATGCTGCGCGGCGTGGGCGTCAACCGCATCAGCTTCGGGGTGCAGTCCTTCGACGACCACTACCTGAAGATGTTGGGGCGGGGGCACAACGCGGCGACCGCGCGGAAGACCATCGACATGGTCGCGGATGCCGGCTTCGACAACGTCGCCATCGACCTGATGTACCGCCTGCCCGGCCAGACGCTGGAGGAGGTGGAGAAGGACCTGGACGTCGCGGTGCGCTCGGGCGTCAGCCACATCAGCGCCTACAGCCTCTTCGTGGAGCCCGGCTCGCCCCTGGCCCGCGTGCAGCACCGAGGCAAGCTGCTGCCGCTGCCGGACGAGGAGACGGACCTGGAGATGTTCCGCCTGGTCATCGACAAGCTCGCCCAGTCGAAGTTCGAACTGTACACGCTCTATGACTTCGCCCCGCCCGGCAGGCGGTGCGAGCACCACGTCATCAACTGGCACGCACCCCAGAAGGAATACGTGGGCATTGGCCCCGGCGCCTTCTCCTTCGTGCGCAACGGGAATGACGAGTTCGTCTACGGCAACGTCAATCCCCTGGAGCGCTACTTCGACCTCCTGCGCGAAGGACAGCTTCCCATCGACTTCGGCGTGCACCTCTCCGAAGAGGAGCAGATGGCGCGCTACATGGTGCTGGGCACCAACGGGCTGGACATCCCCAAGGCGCCCTTCGAGCAGCGCTTCGGTCAGTCCATCAGCTCGGTCTTCGGGGAGACGGTGAACCGGCTCCAGGGCTGGGGCCTGGTGGAGGACCTGCCGGAGCGCGTGTCCCTGACCCGCAAGGGCCGGCTGTACCTGGCGAACGTCGGGAAGTCTTTCTGCACGGAGCGGAACCGGATGAAGCCACACCCTGCCGGGGTGGACCTGCAGAAGGGTGCCGGTCAAAGCCTGATCGGCATCAATAAGTAGCAGTCGCAGCAAGGAGGTATGGCATGGAAAAGATCAAGGCCCCTGTTCGGGTGAACTACCGCCCCGTGTCGGAGGACCCCGCGCGGAGATGCTCGGATTGTTTCTTCTTCGAACAGCCCCACGAAAGCGATGACGGCCATTGTTTCGGTCATCAGGTCAGCGCCACGGGAGTCTGTGACGCCTTCTCGGCGCCCGCCGGGCTGATGCCCGACAGTGCCAGTAATTGATTCTCAGGCATTGGCGCTGAACACACTCAGGAGCGGGCGCTTCACCGCGCTCGCGGGGGAATCGTCATGGCAAATCCTGCCAGTTCCAAGCTGAACAAGTTGTTGGATGATGTGGAGAGCGGCTCCATCTCCGTGCTGGATTTCCTGAAAGACGTCTCAGGCAAGCCGGAGTACCTGAACGGTCTGGGCAAACATGTCACGAAGTCCGGCAAACCCTCTCGGGTCCGGCTCAAGGGGGCCTTTGCCCGCAGCAGGGTCCTGATGCGGATTGAATCGGTGGACCCCACGGGCGCCAACCACGTGGAGGGCTCCGTGCTCCCCGGCGCCTTGCAGTTCACGCAGTTGATGAAGCGTGGCCAGTTCGAAACCCTGGTCACCAAGGGCGCGGCGGAGATCAACGTCGCCGGCACCACGTCGAAGGTCTCCACGGGCAACAAGCTGGTCATCCATGCGGGCAATCCCTTCGGGTTCATGAACTCGGGGAGCCAGCCGTGGGACTTCAAGGCGATTCACTCGGCCTGGAACCCGGACACGTTCGTCTACGAATACGCCCAGCAGATGCTGGTGGGAGACCAGCTGTGGTTCTCCATCAAGCCCACGATGGACGACGCCTCGGACCGGCCCTACTACAACATCCGCTCGTCCACGGCTGGCACCTTCTCCGTTGTCATGGTGGACCCCAAGCAGAGCACCATTCCCTGCTACTACTCGGATGGGGAGAACATCATCAGCGGGCTGGTCGGCACGGGTGAGCTGGTCCTGGGCACGAAGCGGATTCCCCTGGAGCGCGGCAAGGCCCAGTCCGTGCCGCCCAAGGAGCCGTTCCAGATCGTCAACCCCGGCCCCGAGCCCCTCATGGCGGAGATTCGCCCGGAACCCGCGCGTGAGTGGCAACCGGCGACGTCCTTCTGGGAAGCCCAGCCCGGGAAGTTCGTCACCGGGGACCAGGTGTTCTTCGAATACGTCTTCTCCACGCCCTGAAAAGACAGACCGACCATGCACCAGCCTCCGCTTCCTCCTCATGCCTCGGGTGTGCCGTGGGTGGGGGACTCCGTCGAGTTCGGACGGAACCCCAAGCGGTTCGTGTTGAAGCGGCAGGCCCGGTTCGGCCCGGTCTTCATGGGTCACATCCTCGGAGCGTCCACGGCCGTCATGGTGGGGCCGCAGGCGCTCCGGTTCGTCCTCTCATCGCATCGCCATCACTTCGTCTCAGGGCCCGGCTGGCCTCGCGGGCTGGGCATGTTGATGAGCGGGGCCCTGATGATGAAGGACGGCGACGTGCAACTGCGGACCCGCCGCCTCCTGGCGCCGGCGCTCGCGGGCTCGGCCCTGGCCAGCTACACGCCGGTGATGGAGGCGACGGCGCGGCGCCATCTGGACCGCTGGGTCCAGCAGGGCCGGCTGTCGCTCTACGACGGGCTCAAGGGGCTCACGTTCGACACCGCCAGCCAGCTGCTCTTCGGCACGCCCGAGGGTGCCGACACCGGGCGGCTGGGGCAGCTGTTCGCGACGTATACGGCGGGCATGCAGGGACTCCACCCCGTGGTGCCGCTGCGGGTGCCATTCACTCCCTTCGGGCGGGCCTTCGCGGCCCGC
The DNA here is from genome assembly GCF_037414475.1 of Myxococcus stipitatus. The sequence continues at coordinate 8,719,209 of NZ_CP147913.1, forward strand.
TCGCAGATGCTGCGAGAGGTGACTCGAATCATTCGGGAGCGGGAAGGGACCACCGGCTCGGATGCGTTGGCGAGGCTGCTCGAGTCGCGCAAGGAGCAGGGCGAAGGTTCAGGGGCCGACGCGCTCGCCGAGCAGGCCTTCTTCCTGCTCTTCGCGGGACATGAGAGCACGAGCTCGCTGACGACCTCGGCGTGCTTGGAGTTGTCGCGGCATCCCGGCCTGCTCGACACCGCGCGCGAGGAGGCGCAATCGTTGGGGGAGGGCCCGCTCACGATGGAGCGCGTGGAGCGGCTGCCCTTCCTGGAGCAGGTGCTGCTGGAGACGGAGCGGCTCCATCCGCCGTTCTCGGGCAGCTTCCGGCAGGTGGTGAAGCCCTTCGAGTTCAACGGCTTCCGGGTGCCCGAGGGCTGCCGGGTCTTCTACTCCATCAACGGGACGCACGGAGACCCCGCGACGTTCCCGGAGCCGGAGCGCTTCACCCCGGAGCGCTTCACCCCGGAGGCGGCCCGATGTGCCCGGCATGAGCTGGGATTGGTGGGCTTTGGCGCGGGCCCGCGAAGCTGCCTGGGCATGGGCTTCGCGAAGCTCCAGGCGAAGGTCGTCCTCGCGCTCCTGCTGCGGGACTACGAGTGGAGCCTCCTGCCGAAACAGAGCCTGGACCTCGTGTATCTGCCCTCGCTCTTTCCAAAGGACCATCTGCGGGTCTCGTTCCGGCGGCGCGCCGCCGAGGAGCCCCGGCGCAGGGGGACGGCATGAACAAGGTGCGGATCGGCAAGGTCGTCATCGTCGGGGGTGGTGTCGCGGGCAGCAGTCTGGCCATCCATCTGGCGCGGGCGGGCCGCGAGGTGCTCATCGTGGACCGGCCCCTGAAGCTGGACCTGCTCGTGGGTGAGTCGCTGTTGCCGCCCGCCACGGCCATGCTCCAGGAGCTGGGCATCGAGGATCAGGTGAAGGCGTGCTCCACGCTCAAGCGCGGCGTGGCCTTCGTCATGCGCACCGGGCGCGTGCTGCTGCTCAACCTCCAGACGCTGACGGGCCTGTCCGCGTCCTACGCGTACAACGTCCCCCGTCCTCGCTTCGACGAGCTCTTGCGGACGCGGGCCCAGGAGGTGGGCGTGCGAGTGGTGCATCACGCCGCGCGCCTCCAGGTGGACGGGGGCCGCGTGGAGCTCTCACCGGAGACGTTGGAGGCCTGTGGGCTCCAGCAACCGCCGGACCTCGTGATTGATGCCACCGGACGTGCGCGCATGTTTGGCCGGGCCATGGAGCTGCCGGGCGTGGCGGGCAAGCGCAACGACACGTGTCACTTCGCCCACTTCGAGAACGTCGAGCTGGGCGTCACGTTGCCGGGCTGCGCGGTCATCACGGCGATGAAGACGGGGTGGGCCTGGCGCATCCCTCTGCCGGACCGGATGAGCGTGGGCGTGGTGCAGGACACTGCTCACCTCACCGCCTATGGCAGCACGCCCGAGGAGCGGCTCGAGCAGGCCTTGCGCGACGACCCCATCATGGCCGCCGCCACGCGCGACGGGCGGCGGCTCACTGGGGCACGCGTCTACAACAACTACCAATGGCGCTATGAACGCTTCCGGGGACCGAACTGGGTGCTCGTGGGGGACGCTGCGGGCTTCGTCGACCCCACGCTGTCCTCGGGTGTGCTCCTGTCGCTCCAGGGCGCCTCTGGCCTTGCGAAGGCACTCACGTCGGATGACGTCTCGAGCGCGCTCAACCGCTGGGAGGCGACCTATCGCGAGAACATCGCCACCTGGCAGGAGCTGGTGGACTCGTTCTACGACGGGCGGCTGTTCGCCATGATCATGCAGGGCGAGGACTTCGCGCGGAACAACGAGCTGCTTGGGCCCTTCAACCGGCACATGGAGCGCAACGTGGCTGGCGCCGTGCTGGGCGCGCGGACGACCCATTGGTACAGCCAGCGGCTGGTGCGGATGATCATCAACCACGGGCTGGTGCGATACCAGCCCGGGGAGTGGGCCATCCGCTGAGGCCTGGTGCTCAGCTCGCCGCGGACCGCGCGAAAGGGCAGGTGCCGCGGCGGACCGGCAGCCCCTCCGCGGGCACCAGGTGGATGCCATCCGCCTTGGGAACCACACGGGGCGTGGCCAGCTCCAGTCCGGCCTGGAGAATCATGGCGGCGGTGACCACCTTGAGCTCCAGCAGCGCGAACTTCTGCCCCAGGCAGCGCCGGTTCCCGCCGCCGAACGTCGTCCACTTGTGCGCGGCGGGAGGACTGCCCAGGAAGCGCTCCGCACGGAAGTCGTCCGGCTCCGAGTAGAGGTCTCTGCGCCGGTGCAGCAGATAGGGGGAGTTGATCAACACGGTGTCCGCCGGGAGCTCGTACTCGCGCAGACGCATGGGCGCCTTGAGCACCCGTCCACCGCAGATGGGCGACAGCGAGCGGTTGCGGAGGCACTCCTTGAGGACCGCGTCGAGGTAGGGGAGCGAGGACAGCCGCGACTCGTCGAGCTCTCCGCCGGTGTGGACGGTGTCCAGCTCCGCGCGCAGCCGCTCACGGACCTCGGGCAGGGCCATCAGTCGCTCGGCCACCCAGGTCAACGCGACCGCCGTGGTCTCCAGTCCCGCGATGAGGAGCGCGACGGTCTCATCGCGTATCTCCCGGTCGGTCAGCCGCAGGCCGTCCTTTCCCTCGGCGCGGATGAGCAGGGACAGCACGTCCTCCGCGGTGGCGAGTCCCGGGTCGGCTCGCTTGCGTGCAATCTCCGCGAAGAGCAGCGCGTCGGTGTCGCGGACGATGCGGACGATTCGTCCCCAGGGACTCAAGGGGCCCAGGTCCCACCGCAGCGCGGGAATCAGCAGCATCTTCGAGCCCATGCCCAGGCTCGCCACCTGGGAGATGAGCTTGAGGAAGCGGCCATGGCCAGGCGCGGTGTCATCCAGGCCCAGCACCGTGCGGAAGATGATGCGCAGCGCGATGTCCTGCATCTGGGGTTGGAGCGGGAAGCGCTCGGTCCGGGGCCAGCGCTGGATGGCCGCGGTGGCAATGGCATACATCGCCCCCGCATGTCGCTCCACGTGCCCCCCTCGGAACGGCGCCTGGACCAGCTCGCGGCGGCGGGCGTGGGCTTCACCGTCCAGCGTGAGCGTGCAGTTCCATCCAGTCAGAGGGGAGAAGACGCTGCCGGCGGCCTCGCCCGCGTGAAGGAGGTCCGGGCTCCCGGTGTACATCTCCTTGAGGTCGTCTGGATTCGACAGACAGACCTGCTTCCGGCTCCCGGGGAACTGGAGCGTGAAGAGGTCGCCGAACCGCGTGACGCACTCGTCCAGGAACGCGAGGGGGTTTTGGAAGAAGCGGAAGCCCTGGACCGCCGCGGAGGCGGGGGGGCCAGGAGGCAGCTCATGTCTGGTCATGGACACACCTGGGACTGGCTCGAGAGGGACCCTGGAGTGCGAGAGCTATCACTGTAGAAGACTGTCAGTGTATCGCGTCTCGCTCACTTCGTTGGGAACCGGATGGAGATGAGTCCATGGACACGCACGCGGATGGAACGACGGCGGTGGATGTCCTGGTCGTAGGCTCGGGCGCTGGAGCCATGACAGCCGCGGTGCGCGCCGCGCACCTGGGCGCCAAGGTGCTGCTCATCGAAAAGAGTGCTCGTTACGGTGGTTCATCCGCCATGTCCGGCGGCTGTGTCTGGATTCCCAACAACCGCTTCATGAAGAAGGCGGGCATCGAGGACTCCGACGCGGAGGCGATGCGCTACCTGCGGACGCTCACCAAGGGCCGCATCGCCGAGGAGCGGCTGGAGGCGTGTGTCTCCGAAGGCCGCGCCATGGTCGACTTCCTCCAGGACCACTCGGACGTCGCCATGGGCATCATCCCCGCGTACCCGGACTACTATCCGGAGGTGCCTGGCGGGAAGAGCAGTGGCCGCTCGCTGGAGGCGTTGCCGTTCCACGGCTCGGAGCTGGGGGCGGACTTCTACGACATGCGGGAGAGCCATCCCCAGATGCTCTTCCTCGACGAGATCTCCCTCTCGTTCCCCGAGTCGCGCCACGCGATGCACCGGCGTCCAGGCTGGGTGGGCCTGATGATGAAGACCCTGGCTCGCTACTGGCTGGACGTGAAGGGCCGGCTGAAAGGCCGCAGGGACCGGCGCGTCTGCCTGGGCGCCGCGCTGGTGGCCCGGCTTCGGGGGACGCTGGCGAAGCAGGGCGTGCCCCTGTGGCTGAACACGGGCTTCAAGGACTTCGTCGTCGAGCAGGGCCGGGTGGTAGGCGTGGTCGCGAGCCGAGGCGGACAGGCGTGCCGTATCCTCGCGCGCCAGGGCGTCATCCTCGCGGCCGGAGGGTTCGAGCGGAACAACGCCATGCGCGAGAAGTATCTGCCCGCGCCTACCAAGGCGGAGTGGAGCACGGGCAACCCGGAGAACACGGGTGATGTCATCTCGGCGGGCATGAACCTGGGCGCCGCGACGGACTTCATGGAGGACGCATGGTGGGGACCCACCAATCCGATTCCAGGCCGGCGCGCGGGTGTGGCGTACATGTTCGTCACGGAGCGCTCCGTTCCAGGAGGCATCCTGGTGAACCGCGACGGCGTGCGGGTCGTCAACGAGTCCGCGCCCTACAGCGACATCGTGAGGGCGATGTACGCAACGCCGGACAGCGAGGGGCGGCCGAGTGTCCCGCTCTACCTGGTGGTCGACGCCGCGTTCCGGCGCAGGTTCAGCCTGGGGCCCATCATGCCCGGCGTGCCGGACGCCAAGGTGCCCAAGCACTTGTTCGAGCAGCGCTTCCTCGTCCGGGGAAACACCCTGGATGACCTGGCGGCGCAGGTGGGCATCCGCGCGGACGGCTTGAGGGAGACCGCCGAGAAGATGAACCGCTACGCACGCGAGGGGAAGGACCCGGACTTCCATCGCGGTGACAGTCTTTACGACGCCTGCTGGTCGGATGCGTCCTATGGGCGCAATCCCTGTCTCGGGACGCTGGCCGAGCCGCCGTTCTACGCGGTGGAGGTGTATCCCGGCGACATCGGAAGCCGGGGGGGCTTGCGGGTGGATGCCCATGCACGGGTGCTGCGCGCGGACCAGGAACTCATCCCGGGGCTGTATGCCATTGGAAACTGCTCCGCGCCTGTCTATGGGGACAGCTATCCGGGGGCAGGGGCCACGCTGGGTCCGGCGATGACCTTTGGCTACGTGGCCGCGAACCGGGCCCTGGCCGGCGGCGCGTGAAGGTGCGTCTGGAAGGCGAGGCGCTGTCCGCCCGAAGACGCCGCCTCGCGGGCCCCTGGAGGGGGTTGACGACGTCCCGTACCTTGGTGCGTGGCTGTTGTCGCGCGCGAAGGAGGCCGGGGCATGCACGGCTGGGTGAGCAGGGTGGTGCTGGTGCTCGTCTCGGTGGGAAGCAGCGCCCGCGCGGAGGCCCCGGACGAGGTGAGCCACAAGGTGGAGTTGCTCATGGACTGCGGCTTCCTCGCGGGAAGCGAACGGCTCACCGTCGTGGTGAGCGCTCCGAAGTCCGTGGCCCAGGGGCGCTCCTACACGCTGACCTTCCAGAATGGCGAAGGTATCGTGCCGAAGAGCCGGGGGCCCATCAAGATCCACGAGATTCACGACATCGAGCTCACCCTCGGCTTCGCGTCCACGGCCCGCCTGGTTCCGGGCTCGGTGAGCCTGGAAGGGGGGCTCAACGTGGGGGAGACCTCGGTCTTCATCGATGCTCGGAACAACCAGCTCACCTATGTCCTCGCGACCAATGGGACCCGGATTCCGGCGGGGATGCGCTACACGCCGCCCCGGGTGCGCTGGCAGGTGCTCAACGAAGCCCAGCCGGGGGCCGAACTGCCGGTGCGCATCGAGCGCATCGCCATCCAGAGCCGCAGCAGCCTGGGAACGAAGCGCGTCGTCTGCAATCCGGAGCCGGAGGACTCGGTCCTCGTGCGCACCCGCTCGGTGGCCATGTCCCGCTGAGGCTGGGCGCGCGAGGGACGTGTCCTCCAGGAGGTGGGCATGACTGAGCCATGGGGGCCGTGGGTGATGTGGCTGCGGAGCATCCGCCTGGAGGACGTGGGGCGCGTGGGCGCGAAGGCGGCGCGGCTGGGGCAACTGGTCCACGGCGGCTTCGACGTGCCCGATGGCTTCGCGCTCACCGTGGACGTGCTCGCGCACTTCCTCCATCACCATGGCTTGAGCGTCAGCAGTGACGCCAGGGTCCTCCACGAGTCGCCGCTGCCCGAGGACGTGTCCGCGCGGCTCGGGGCGGCCCTGACGGAGCTGGGGGAGGGCGCGGTGGCGGTGCGCTCCTCGGGTGTGGAGGAGGATGGCGCGGCGGCCTCCTTCGCGGGCCAGTACGACACGGTGCTCGACGTGCGAGGCCTGGAGGCGCTCGAGGCCGCGGTGCGCCGGTGCTGGGCGTCCGCGCTCGGCGAGCGGGTGCGCCTGTATGCGAAGCGGCGGGGGCGCGAGGTGTCGCTTCGGATGGGGGTGTTCGTCCAGAGGATGCTGTCTCCAGAAGCCGCGGGGGTGATGTTCACCGCCCATCCGGTGACGGGGGCTCGAGGCGAGGTGCTCATCCATTCCGTGCGAGGACTGGCCGAGCGCCTGGTGTCCGGCGAATGTGTCCCGGACGAGTGGACGGTGCGCGGAGACGACGTGCGGTGCCATGCGAATGTCGAGCACAGCCTGACGGCCGCGCAGGCCCATGCGCTGGCGATGCTGGCGCGCCGGGTGGAGCGGCTCTGTGGCCAACCCCAGGACATCGAGTGGGCGTTGACGGGCGGCCGGCTGCTGCTGCTCCAGGCGCGCCCCATCAGCGCGTTGCCCGGCCCGGCGGCGCGGGCTCCGGCGCATTGAAGCGCCGGGCCTCGCCGCCAGGTGATGGAGGGTCAGACGTCCGGCAGCGGCCGTCCATGCACGCGGGCGACGATGCTGTCGAACAGGTCCCGGGCGCTCACGGCCATGTCGCTGGGCCCCACGGTGGCGCCCTTGCCCTGCACCACGATTTCCAGCTTCGTGGTGGTGTCGTTCACCTGGTGGACGACGATGGAGTGCTGGGCGCGTTCGACGTATGAGCTGCCGGAGGTCTTCCGGGCCACTTCGATGATGCGGACAGGGGCCTCGACGGTGCCTTCCACGACACCCAGGCGGAACGTCATCTCGAACTCGATGGTGATGAAGTTCCGCACGATGTTGTGCGTGCGGAAGCTCACATCGTAGTCGGGCTCGACGTTCCAGGTGACACGCCACTCGTCGATCTGCCGACGGTCGACCAGGGTGTCCGGATTCTTCATCGCCTCGAACACGGCCAGGATGGGCGCATGCACGAAGCCCCGGCCATGGCCGAAGACGACGTCATCCTTGCCCGTGCCATCCACGGTGGAGAGCCGCTCCGGGTAGGGATCTCCAGCCTGCGCGGTGGGCTCCGGCGCGGTGGATTCCTCGAGCGGCTCCAGTCCCGGCGGCGCCGGGGTTTCCTCCGAGCTGTCGCAAGCCGACAGCAGCGCGGTGGAGAGCAGTGCCACCGCGAAAAGCCGAGCACGCATGGAAACCTCCCGTGTCCTTCGAATGAACTTCGTGGGACGACGTGTTGCCATGGCAGTCTTTCCTGACGGTGGAGGTGCGATTCCAGGCCCCCCGCGCCGTGCGTCACGATGTTGTTCATCTATCAATAGTCGGTGAGCCCAGTCCCCAGCCCGCCAACCCGCCGGATGTCCGCGCGGAGCCCCTCCCATGAGCCGCCTCGGGTTCACCCTGGCGACACAATCTGTTGCGTTCTTGCAACACGGAGTCTCATCCGAGGAACACGACGCGACGGATGTTGTCGTTGGTGCGACGAGCCCTGGTGCGATGTGTCGCAAAATACCTGCATCCACTCGCCGGCTCTTCAGAAGCCTCGCTTCGAGCTGCGTGATGTGTTGCTGTAGCGTAATCCGCATCAACATTGTTCGATTGTGAGAAATAAAAAAGATTGATCTGGCTGGATATTGTCGCCTAGTTTGGACAAGGCAGAGTCCTGGCTTTTGGGGAATGACAGGCTTGACTCCTCTCGGTGAATACATCCGAGGCGGAGGTCTTCGTGCGAGGTTTCAACGCGAGTTGGGGGCAGGTGTCATGGAGGAGTCGCGTTTCCGGCCGATTGCCATTGTCGGCATGGGGGGCGTATTCCCGAAAGCAGCCAATCCCGAGGCATTCTGGGAGCGGTTGCAGACGGGGCCCACCGCCATTCGAGAGCTGAATGAGCGTGAATTGCAACGGACAGGCTATTACGACGCGGACAGAGCCGCCGCGGACCGGACGTATTGCAAGCATGCCGCCCCGTTGGATGAGCTGACGCTCGATTTCCGGAAGTATCGCATTCCACCCAAGGTCGCCCAGGATATGCACCGCACGCAGCTCGCGTTCCTGGAGGCGACCGCGCAGGCGCTCGCGGATTCTCAGGCGGTGGTGAGAGGCGTGGCGCCGGAGCGGATTGGCTTCACGTTGGGCTCACTCGGTGGGGGGCTTCGCCCGGACACGCGGGTCCGCACGCGTCTGTTGGATATGGACGCGTGTCTTTCACGTGCCCTGCGTGAGGTTCAGCTGGACGAGCCGCTGGCTGAAGACATCCGGATGTCGACGGTCCGACGGGTCGAGCAGGAGATGGCGGGTATCACCGAGGACGAAGCCATCGCCTCCTTCAGCAGTGTATGGGTGGGGCGGGCCGCCAAGCTCTTCGACATCCGAGGTCCCCACGCCACGGTGGATGCGGGTTATGCCTCCACGCTGGCCGCCCTCCAGACGGCGAGTGCCCAGCTGAACGCGGGGGACTGTGACGTGGCGTTGGCCGCGGGATGCAGTCAGTTGCTCACACCGCATGACCTGGTCGCGTTCAGCAAGCTGGGGGGCCTGTCCGTCTCGACGCTGGCGCCGTTTGATCGCCGGGCCAGCGGGACGTTGTTGGGGGAGGGGGTGGGCGTCTTCGTCCTGCGCCGGCTGGATGACGCGCTGTCGGCGGGCGAGCGAGTCTACGCGGTCCTGCGTGGCATCGGCGCGGCGTCGGACGGGCGAGGCAAGTCCCTCATGGCGCCCAACTCGCGGGGGCAGGTGCTCGCGATGCGCCGGGCCTATGCGCAGGCGGGCTACGCGCCTTCCAGCGTGCAGTACGTGGAGTGCCATGCCACGGGCACCATCCTGGGCGACGTCACGGAGTTCCAGAGCCTGAAGGAAGTCTTTGGCGGGCAGCTCGCGGCGGGGAGCGTCCGGCTGGGGGGCGTCAAGGAGTTGACGGGGCACCTCCAGGCGGCGGCGGGGGCGGCGGGGCTCATGAAGGCCACCCTCGCGCTGCACCACAAGGTCCTGTTGCCGCAGCATTCGTTCGAGGAGTCGGCGGAGGGAATCGACCTCCAGCAGAGTCCTTTCTACATCTCGAACCAGGGCACGCCCTGGCCCGAGGTGACGCAGGGCCTCCGGCGCGCGTCGGTCAGCGCGTTCAGCTTTGGCGGCATCAACTACCACCTGACGCTGGAGGAGTTCTCCCAGGCGTATCACTCGGACCTGGTCCGGACGCTCAACGCGCCTCAGCCCGCGGAGCCCGTCGCCATCGTGGGATTGGGAGGTGTCTTTCCCCAGGCGGGCAATGCGCAAGAGCTCTGGGAGAACCTGCTGCACAAGCGCTGCGCCATCGGAGAGATTCCCGCAGAGCGCGCGCCCATCGACCGTTACCTGGACCCGACGCGGCAGAGCAAGGTCCGGCCCTACACCAACCTCGCGGGCTACATCGTCGACGGCGCCTGGCCACAGGAGCAGGTCCGTGTGCCGCCGAAGATGGCCTCGCAGATTGACCGGGGCCACAGCTGGACGATGAAGGCGGCCCTGCAAGCCCTCTCCGATGTCGGAGCGAGCCAGCGGGCCGTGGACCCCTCCCGCATCGGTGTGGTGATGGGGTACCTGCCGCCGCTGGAGCGCGAGTTCCAGACGCAGGCGCGCGTGTACTACGCGGAGTTCGACGCCCGGCTCGCGGAGCAGCTCCGGAGTCACGGCGTCGACGATGCGACGGCGGCGCGGCTGCGCGAGGTCTCCGAGCGGCTCTACAAGAGCGAGCTGCCCCCCATCACGGAAGACACATTGCTGGGGTACCTGGGGAGCCTGTCGGTGGGGCGCGTCGCACATCACCTGGACCTCCAGGGGCCGATGCTCATGGTGGAGAGCGCTTGTGCCTCCAGCCTGGCGGCGCTGGACATCGCCATGAACCAACTGCGCACCCGGCAGTGTGACCAGGTGCTCGTCGGGGGCATGTACGCGTCGCTGGGCGTGGATGCCCTGAGCCAGTGCTGCTCGTTTGGCGGGCTGTCGCAGAAGGGCTCCTTTCCGTTCGATGCACGGGCCGACGGCTACATCACGAGCGAGGGTGCCGCGCTCATCGCCGTGAAGCGCTTGTCCGACGCGGAGGCCGCGGGAGACCGCATCTACGCGGTGGTGCGCTCGGTGGCGGGGGCCACGGACCCGAAGAGCGCCTCCATCTGGGCTCCGTCCTCGGAAGGACAGGTGCAGGCGGTTCGCAGGGCGGTGGAGAAGGCGGGCGTCAAGCCCACGGAGGTCCAGTACGTGGAGGGGCACGGAACGGGCACTCCCGTGGGTGACCCCATCGAGGTGCAGACGTATCAAGCCGTCTACGGACGGGCGCCCTCGGACGGAAAGCTGCTCCTGGGCTCCGTGAAGTCGAACGTCGGCCACTTGAACTCCGGCGCGGGCGCCGTGGCGTTGACCAAGGTCGCGCTGGCGCTGCATCACAAACAGGTCCCGCCGAACATCGGCTTCGAGAATCCCAACCCGCGCATCCCGTGGGAGCAGGTGTCCTTTGAGGTGCCGACCGAGGCGCGGCCTTGGGAGTTGGAGGGCCCGGGACTCCGGCGGGCCGGCGTGACGTCCTTCGGCTTGGGGGGAACGAGCTTCCACGCCGTCGTCGAGGAGTACCCGTCGAGCCCCCAGAAGCGCCCGCTCCAGGTGAGGACGCCTGAGCCCGAGCGCGCTCCTTACCTGGGGCTCTCCGGCACGAGCCGTGAGGACATCCTCCAGCAGGTGGGGCAGTGGCTCCAGTCGCTCGAGCGGGAGCCGGGCCTGGAGCTGAGAGGAGCACGAGGGGAGTCCTCGCTGCCGTGCCGCCTGGCCATGACCCTTCCAAAGGGCCCCGCCGCGCGCAAGGCGCTGGAGCGGGCTCGCACGTTGTTGGCGGGGACGGGCTCACCGAGCCTGCCGGAGCAGGGCATCTTCTTCTACGACAGCCGCGACGAGCGCCAGCTGCACCTGGGGAAGGTCGCGGCGGTCTTCCCGGGGCAGGGCCCGCAGTACGCGAACATGCTCCGGGAGCTGGCGGCGGAGTACCCGGTGGTTGCGCGGACGCTCGCGGAGGCCGACCAGGTCTTCACGTCGATGACAGGGGAGCCGCTCTCTCGGACGTTCTGGGTTCCGCCCGGGACGGAGGACACCTACCGGCAGGATGATGACACGGTCCATGCGGCGGTCTTCGTCGCGAACGTGGCGCTCTACCGGCTCATCCGAGAGCAGGGCATCCGGGTCGATGTCTTGCTGGGCCAGAGCGCGGGTGAGTACGCGGCGCTCGTCGCGAGCGGCGTGCTCTCGTTCGAGCATGGGTTGCGCGCCGTCTATCGGCGCACGCTCGCGGTGACGCGGCTGCCACCTTCCGCCTCCGGTCAGATGCTGAGCGTCAGCGGCGACTTCGACAAGCTCCGTCAGTTCCTGCCCCAGGTCGGTGGATACGTGACGGTGGCCGCGGAGAACGCGCCAGGGCAAGGCATCGTCGCGGGAGAAGGGAGGGCGGTCGAGGCGGTCGCCCGCTGGTGCCGGGAGAATGCATTCGAGGTCCGGGTACTCCCCGTCTCCCATGCGTACCACTCGCGGCTCATCGCGGGGGCCATCCCCGTGCTTCGCGCGGAGTTGGAGCAGCTCCCCTGGAACGCCCCGGCGCTCCCCGTGCTCTCCAGTGTGCACGGGCGCTACTACGCGACGGTGGCGGATGCGAGGTTCATGTCCCGTCACCTCGCGCTGCAGTACGTGCTGCCTGTTCGGTTCGGCCAGCACGTGCGCCAGCTTCATGACGAGGGCACGCGGCTCTTCATCGAAGCAGGGCCCAAGTGGTCCCTCACCGCGTTCATTCAATCGACGCTGAAGGGGCTGCCGTACCAGGCCCAGGCCAGCAATCACCCCAAGCTCGGCGAGGTCGAGCAGTTCCACCGACTCCTCGCCTTTGGCTACGCCCACCGTTTGTGCGGACAGCAGGTGTCTCGATGAACATTGCGACTGAAGCCGCGGTTCGACAGGAGCTCGTGACCGCGCTGGCCGAGCTGACGGGCTATGTGCCCGAGCTCTTCTCACCCCACGTCCGTCTGGTGGATGAGCTGGGGCTGACGCACGAGGAGGTCCAAGGCGCGGTGACCTCCGTCGAGCGCAAGCTCCAGCTCCCATCGCGGCGGCCGGTTGAAGGCGCGACGGTGGCGACCCTCGCTGAAGGTCTCGTGAAGCCCCAGTCCCCTGGAGTGCCCGTGGAGATGCGTGTGGAGATGTCGCTGGAGCAGGTGCTTGCCTTTGTCGACGACTGCGCGGCGCGACAGGAGCGCCCCGTCCTGGAGACGATTCTCGAGGAGACACGTGGCGCGCTGGCCCGGCTGGACGCGGCAGCGGTCCCCGCTCCCGTTGCCGGCACATCGAAGGGGCCCTCGCCCGTGGCGCCGGATGAGGCGATGAAGCTGCTGGTGGGCGCGCTGGTGGAGCGCACGGGCTATCCAGCGGAGATGCTGGAAGCGGACCTGGACCTGGAAGCAGACCTGGGCATCGACACGGTGAAGCAGGTGGAGGCGTTCGCGATGGCGCGAGTGCACCTGAACGTGGAGAAGGATGAGAACTTCCGGCTCAGGGACCACAACACGCTGAACAAGATGGTGAAGTACCTGACGAGCCGGGCTCCCGCTGCCGCGACGCCACCCGTGGCGGTGCCACAGGCCCCGGTGGAGGCCGCCCAGGTGCGTGAGTCGCCCATGGCCTCGGGGGCATCCACGGTCGAAGGGGTCCTTGAGTTCCTCCGGGCCGCGATGGCCGCGAAGACGGGCTACAACCTGGACATCCTCCAGCCGAAGTTGGACCTGGAAGTGGACCTGGGCATCGACACCGTCACCCAGGTGGAGGTCTTCGCCCACGCGCGAACGACTCACGGCGTCGCGCGGGACGACAAGTTCCGGGTGCGCCACTACAACACCCTCCAGAAGATGGCGGAGTACCTGGTGGCTCGGGCTCCGGCACAAGTGTCCAACGGCGTGAAGTCTTCACCCGAGCTCGTGGTGGAGACCCGTGCGCGGCACGCGGCGGGGACGGGCGCGGACGAGGCGATGAAGCTGTTGGTGGGCGCGCTGGTGGAGCGCACGGGCTATCCGGCGGAGATGCTGGAAGCGGACCTGGACCTGGAAGCGGACCTGGGCATCGACACGGTGAAGCAGGTGGAAGCGTTCGCGATGGCGCGAGTGCACCTGAACGTGGAGAAGGACGAGAACTTCCGGCTCAGGGACCACAACACGCTGAACAAGATGGTGAAGTACCTGACGGGCCGAGCTCCCGCGGCGGCATCACCGGTGGCCGCGACGCAGGCTCCCGTGGAGGTGGCCCAGGCGGCGCGGGCAACGACGATTCCAGAAGTCGCGGCGGCATCGACGGGATTCTCCGCGCAGGACGTGCAGGCGTACCTGGTGACCGTGCTCCAGGGGAAGACGGGCTACAACATCGAGCTCATCCAACCGGACCTGGACCTCGAGGTGGACCTGGGGGTCGACACCGTCACCCAGCTTGAAGCCTTCGCGATGGCTCGCGAGAAGTTCGGGGTGGCGCGCAACGAGAAGTTCCGGGTGCGCAACTACAACACGGTCCGGAAGATGTCCGAGTACCTGGTCGCGTACGCCCAGGCTCCGGCGGTCGAGGTGCCTTCTGCCGCGAAGGAGGCGCCGGGGCTCGAGGACGTGCGCCGCTTCATCGCGCGATGCGAGGCCCAGGGTGACACGGCGTCCTTGCGCAGATTGGCCGGGCACCTCGAGGGCCAGCTGCGTGCCCCCGTGCAGGCCGCGGTGGCTCCGGCTCAGTTCGCGGGCAAGCGGTACGAGGTTCATCCGGTGGCGCTGGAGGTCCAGGCCGATGTGCGGACCGTCGAGCATCTGAAGGGCAAGACGCTGGGCATCACCACCGACGCGCAGGGGGCGTACAAGACGCTCGCGAAGCTGTTGGAGGCGGCGGAGGCGCGGGTCGTCATCCTGTCCTCGGAGCCCGGTTCACGGCAGGGTGTGTCACTGGATTGGAGTCAGCCGGAGAGCGTGGGACAGCGGCTCAAGCAGCTCCAGGAGACCCAGCCGCTTGACGGACTCATCCTGCTCCACACCGCGTCGCTGGCGCCCAAGCTGATGGACCAGGAGGTGGCCGCCTGGGCTTCCACCCTGAACAGCTTCTCGTTGGGGCTCTTCCAGAGCGGGGTCGCCGTCTACGACCGCATCCAGGAGATTCCAGGGGGCGGCTGGTTCGTCGTGGCCACGGCGGGCGGAGGCTTCTTCGGTCATTCCAACGCGCAGGGACGGATTCCTCTCGCGGGCGCGGCGGGTGGCTTCGTCAAGTGCTTGAGGCGGGAGCGGCTCAACGCGCGCTGCAAGGTGGTGGACCTGGACATCCAGGACTCCGCCCTCTGGGCGCGGCAGATCTGGAACGAGCTGGTCTGCTCGGACCGCGACGTCGAGGTCGGATACTCCGCGGGCCGCCGCTACGTCTTCCGTGACATCGAGACACCCCTGGCGACGGCTCCCGTGAGCATCAAGCCCGGCTCCGTCGTGGTCGTCTCTGGCGGTGGGCGTGGTGTGGTCTATCCGTGCGCGAAGCTGCTCGCGAAGGTCACCGGAGCACGCGTCATCATCACCGGGCGCACGGTGCCTCCCCGGGGTGACGAGGAGTGGCTCAAGGTTCCGGAGGTGGAGCTGCCCGCGTACCGGATGACGTTCATCAAGCGCTACCTGGCGGAGCATGCGGGGGCGACGCCGGTGCAGGCACGCCGTGTCTTCGACTCCGACGTGGCCAACCGGCGCGAGCTGCACCGGAACCTCGACGACTGCCGGCGGCAGGGCATCTCGCTCGAGTACAAGGTCTGCGACATGACGGAGGTGAGCGCCGTCCGGAGCCTGCTGGCGCAGGTGCGCCGCGACTACGGGCGCATCGACGGCATCGTGCACGGCGCGACCATCGAGGAGTCCAAGAGCCTCCCGATGAAGTCCTCGGATGCGTTCGTGCGGACGCTCGCGTCCAAGGCCCACCTGTGGCGCGTGCTGGTGCAGGAGACCTGGAACGACAACCTCCAGTTCTTCATCAACTTCGGCTCGGGCAGTGGCCGCTATGGCAACAAGGGGCAGACCGACTACTCGCTGGCGAACTACCTCGTCGCGAAGGCGGGTCTGGTCTACGGCGCGCTGCGGCCCGGGGTGCGCAGCGTGACCATCGACTGGCCCGTGTGGGTCGGCGCCGGCATCGTGGAGAACAACGCGGACTACCAGGAGCGCCTGCGCGCGATGGGCATCTGCGTCATCCACATCGACGAAGGGGCGTACTGGTTCGTCGAGGAGCTCCTGCGCGGTGGTTCCGCGGGCGAAGTGGTCATCGCCGACGACAGGACGTTCGAGACCTTGAACCTGCCTCGGCATGACAAGGCGGCTCCCAGGGTGGTCAGCCAGGACGCTGGCGGAACCCGCTATGCCATCTGACACAGGCGGGTCGCTCCCGCTGGTGGTCCTGTCGGGTCGTCCCCATGAGGTGGGCCGGCAGTACGGCTCCCTCATGCGGGAGGAGATTGCTCGCGCCGTCGCGGTCCAGGACGAGGCCATCCGGCCCATGCTCGAGCTGATTGGCACGACGGAGCAGGCCATGCGGCAGCGCCTGGAGACGCTCGCGGCGCTGCTGCCCGAGGACATCCACGAAGAGGTGCGAGGCGTCGCGGAGGCGAGCGGCTTTCCGCGAGAGACCATCCTCTACCACACGCTGGTGTTGGACATCCTGTCGGGGGCGCCCATCGGGTGCTCGCAGTTCGCGGCCTTCGGTCGCGCGACCGTCGAAGGGAGGGTCCTGCACGGACACAACCTGGATGTGCCGTACGCGTCGCTGGCGAAGTTCATGCGGCCCACGTGCATCGTCTATCGGCTCGAAGGTCGCATCCCCTTCATGTCGGTGACCTTCTGGCCGGTGGCGTTGGGGGTGTGCTCCGGGATGAACGCCGAGGGGCTGAGCCTTGGTGTGAATGTCCCGGTGGCTCCGCTGGACCCGCGCACGTTCTATCCGCTCACGTTCCAGAACCGGGAGGTGCTCTCTCGGGCGCGGACGCTCGATGAGGCGCGTGGGGTGCTGGAGGGCCTGCCTCGCGGTGGAAGCTGGAACCTGATGATGTCCCATCGCTCGGGGCAGGCGATGGTCTGGGAGCAGGTGGGGCCTCACTCGGGGCGGTACTCGGCGCATCCGGAGCAGGACTTCATCGTCTCCACCAACCACCTTCGAGTCGCACACAAGTCGGCCCGAGGCCACGAGGCCGTGGCCTTGGAGATGTTGCAGGACATGCAGGAGGACTCCCTGCACCGGTACCGGCGGCTGGAGCAGCTCATGCGTGGGCACTGGGGGGGCGTCCAACTGGATACGGCCGTCGGCTTCCTGCGCGACTGTGGTGAGCAGGAGGGTGGGGCATCGCCTTCGATGAAGACCATCTGCCGGGCGGACAACGCCTTGAGCATGGTCTACGAGCCGGCGAGTTTGACCTTGGACTTCGCGGCGGGGAGTGTCCCCGCGGCGCTGGCTTCGCGGCGGCGGATTCAGCTCGCGCCATTGTTCCAATCTTCGCCCGCGCAGGTGAATGAGGAGCGAGGCGCGTTTCCCATGCAGGGGACGGCGCGTGAGCCGGATTGCCGGGTTCGCACCTTCACGCTCGATGAAGACGTCTACCTCACCGAGCACCTGGTCAACGGAGTCCCCGTGTTGCCAGGAGCCTCGGCCATCGAGTGGCTCGCCGAGGTCGCGGCGATTTCGGGAGGGGACGCCGTCCGCGAGGTTCGTGACGTATCGCTCGAGAAGTTCATCCGCGTCCGGCCCGAGCGTCCGACGCAGGCGAGTGTCCGCACCGCGCGGACGCGAGAGGGGCTGGAGGTCTCCGCCTACGCCGACCTGCTGAACCCCAGGGGCGCGGTGCTGCGCGCGGACGTGCCGCACTACCGCGCGGAGGTGTTGTTGGGCGAGCGTCCGCGGCGGAAGGTCCCCAAGGGATTCGGTACGGCCCGAGGGGTGGATGGAGAGCTGGCCTTCAGCCGCTCCTACGTGAAGGACGCGTACTTCCACGTCGGACCTCCCTTCCGCATCGTGGATTGGATCAGCTATCCCAGTCCGACGGAGGCCATCGCGAGCCTTCACATCCCCGAGCCGACGTCCTACTTCGCCTCGATTCCTTGGGCGCGCTTCTGGCTCAACCCCTTCGTCCTCGACGGGTGTTTCCAGCTCGCTGGTACGCTGGGCATCCTGCACAACCTGAGGGCCCCTGTTCCGAAGGGTGCGCATCGGTTGGTGCTGGGCCGGACGCCGAGACCGGGTGAGCGGCTGTGGTGCCTCGCGCGTCTGAACCGCGAGGTGGGCGAGCTCCTCTTCTACGACTTCACTGTCTGGGATGAGGAGGGGAGCATCTGCCTCGAGGCCCACGACTACTGCTCCATCAGCGTGGACGCCTATACGCCGGAACAGAAGGCGTATCTGAGGAGCGCCCTGGACCCATCCGGAGTCCTCCAGCCAGGAGTCCTCGAGAGGCGCGCGCATGCGTAGCGTTCGCCAGGAGCCCATCGCCATCATCGGGATGGGGTGCGTGCTGCCCGACGCGCCCGACGTGCCAGCGTACTGGCGCAACCTCCAGTCCGGGCATGTGTCCGTGCGTCACCTGTCGGGTGCGCGCTGGGATTGGAGCCAGTACGGCAGCGACGACCCGGGCGCGGTGGACCGTACGTACTCGTTTCTAGGTGCTCCGGTGGATGGGCCTCGCTTTGACTGGAAGAAGTTCAAGGTTCCTCCCATCGAGCTCAAGCTGCTGCACACCATCGAGATGATGGTGCTCGAGTCCGCCTTCCAGGCGATGACGAGCGCGGGCTACACGCCCGAGCGCTCGTTCGCGCGAGACCGTGTCGCGGTGATTGCTGGCTCCAGCGGAATGGGGCGCAAGAGCAACCTGGGCTTCAACACGAAGTGGCGACTCCCCGAGTTGCTTCGTGCGGCGCGCGCGGCTCCGGCGTGGAATCAACTCTCCACGGAGAATGCGGAGCGGCTCGTGCGAGAGCTCCAGACGGAGTTCGCCCAGCAGCACATCGACAGCTCGGATGATTGGACCTTCTGGGGCTTCATGAGCCCGGTGTTGGGACGTGTCTGTAGCTTGTTCGACCTGCACGGCCCGCACTTCTGCGTGGATGCACATGCCGCTTCGGGTCTCGCCGCGCTCGAGACGGCGGTCCAGGGCTTGATGAATGGTGAGTGGGACATGGCGCTGGTGGGAGCCGCCAGCCCAGCGCTGTCGCCAATGGAGTACGTGCTGCACGGCAAGCTGCGGCGGCTGTCGACGCGTGGCGTGTTCCCACTGGATGCCCGCGCGGATGGCACCGCGCTCGGTGAGGGCGCGGTGATGCTGTTGCTCAAGCCGCTGGAGGCCGC
This sequence comes from Myxococcus stipitatus, assembly GCF_037414475.1. The sequence continues at coordinate 8,737,922 of NZ_CP147913.1, forward strand.
GCGCCGGGATGGTGACCCCATCCAGGCGGTGCTCCGTGGCGTGGCTGGCGTCAATCGGGGGGCGGGCCCGTCACTGACGGGAACGGACCCGAGGGCGCATCACCAGGCCGCGAGGGAGGCCCTGCGTCGAGCCGATGTCCCGGTCGACTCGGTCTCCTATCTGGAGACGGGCGCGACGGGTGTGCCCGCCTGGGACGGCCATCTCGTCGCGGGGCTGGGGAGCGCCTATCGAGAGGCCGGCCATGTGTCGCTGGGCGCCGTCGCGGAGTCGGTGGGCGACTTGCAGACCGCCTCGGGCCTCGCGGCGTTGCTCAAGGTGGTCCTGATGCTGCGGGAGCACAGCCTCATTCCACAGCGCTCCTTCCAGACGTGGCACCCGGACCTCGTGTTGAAGGACACGCCGTTCGACGTCAGCGCGCGGAATGACTGGCCCACGCGAGGACCCAGGCGCGCGGCCATCCATGCCGCGGGTTTCGGTGGCGTCGCGTATCACGCGGTGGTGGAGGAGCATGTGCCGGAGACGTCGCGGCCCTCCTCGGTGAGACGCGCGCCGCGCTCGCCAGGCGCCGCCTCGGAAGCCATCGCCATCGTGGGGCTCTCCTGCAAGTACCCGGGGGCCTCCGCGCCCCAGAGGCTCTGGGAGAACACCCTCCAGGGACACCACGCGGTGCGGGACATCCCCGAGTCTCGCTGGCCCGTGTCGCTCTATCACGACGCCACGCGAGAGTGGCTGGGTGGCCGGGATGCCTACTTCCGCGTGTACACGCCGAAGGCGGGACAGGTTCAGGACACTCCTGAGCTCTCACCTGAGTTCGGACTGCCGCCCAGCGCGGTCGCCGAGATGGATGTGTCGCAGCGTTGGGCCTTGGAGGTCGCGAAGGCGGCGGTGGAGGACGCGGGGTTCGGGCAGCAGGGGCGGACGCTGCCGCCGGAGCGCACGGCGGTCATCGTGGCCACGACGCCGGGAAACCGTCAGGAGACCCTCGTCGAGACGCGGCTGGCCTACCCTGAGTTCGCCAGCATCTACCGCCAGGTGTTGAGCCGGGCGGGGATTTCGGGTGAGGCGGCGGAGCGCCTCATCGAGGAGGCGCGTCAGGGCTTCCTGGGGGGAGCGCCGCAGGTGACTTCCCACACACTCCCTGGGCTGCTCAACAGCGCACCCGCGACGCGTGTCGCGCGAGCGTTGGATGCGCGGGGGCCCGCGTTCACGGTGGAGTCCGCCTGTGCCTCCACGCTCACCGCCTTGAGCCTGGCGATCCAAGGGCTGCGTGACGGCCGATGGGACGTGGCGGTGGTGGGCGGCGTGTGGTCCATCATCACGGCGCCATTCTGCGTGAGCATGTGTTTCGTCCGGACCATCTCTCCGAAGGGGATGACGCAGCCGTTCTCGAAGGACGCGGACGGCTTCGTCCACGGAGAGGGCTGCGGCATCTTCGTCTTGAAGCGGCTCTCGGACGCGAAGGAGGACGGGGACCGGATTCACGCCGTGATTCAGGGCGTCGGGGGTTCGACGGATGGAAGAGGCAAGTCCATCTTCGCGAGTCAGGCACGAGGTCAGGAACTGGCGATGCGGCGCGCGCTCCTGGACGGCGGGGTCGAGCCCTCGGGCATCCAGTACGTCGAAGCACACGGGAGCGGCATGTTGGAGGGAGATCTCCCCGAGGCGGAGGCGCTGCTCGAGGTCTACGGTCGGCCAGAGCAGCCCGTGACGTTGGGTGCACTGAAGCCGCTGATTGGACATTCCTACGTCGCGTCCGCGGGGGCGGGGGTCATCCGAGCCGTGCTCGCGCTTCAGCGCGGCGTCCTCCCGCCGCTCTTCACTGGAGCCGCGTTGAACCCACGACTGGCGTCCTACGAAGGCCCGCTGGCCTTTCCTCGCGAGGCGCGGCCCTGGCGAGTGGACGGAGGCCCTCGGCGCGCGGCTGTGAATGCGTATGGCTTTGGCGGAACCAACTACCACCTCATCCTCGAAGAGCACCGTGAATCCCCCTGACTTCAGCGTGGAGGTGGTGAAGGTCGAGCTGCCGGGCGGGCCGCGCATCACCGTGGCGGTGGTGCCGTTGTCCTCCGTGCGCCGAGCCTGGCCCATCCAGTCCGATGGCCCCATCTCGCGCGTGTTGACCCCCGCGGAGATCGCCGTGAGCGGGATGCATGGTGTGCTCGAGCGGAGGCTCGCCCATCTGGCTGGACGCATCGCCGCGAAGCTCGCGCTGCTCTCGCACCTGCGAGCGCAAGGCTTCTTCTTGGAGGCTCGTGAGCTGGGACTCACCCAGATGATGGCGGGGCCCCGGGAGGGGCGGCCCGTCGCCCAGCTTCCGGCGGGCGTGCCCGCTTGTGACGTGTCGATATCGCATTCGCACGGCCTGGCGCTGGCGGTCGTGTCGAGTGGCGGAAGGGTGGGCGTGGACCTGGAGCGGGTCGCGCCTCGGTCCGTCGCGTTTCTGGAGGAGGCCTTCAACGAGGTGGAGCGCGCGTGGCTCGAGGAGCGGGCCCGGTTCGAAGGGCGGACACTGGATGAGCTGTCGAGCCTGGGATGGTGCCTCAAGGAAGCGCTGGTGAAGTGCTCGGGGGAGGGGCTGCGCGCGGCGCTTCAGCAGGTGACCTTCGAGGGATGGACGGAGCTGCGGGGCCCGCGGGTGCACCTGGCTCCTCTGACAGAGGGACCGGATGCGTTCGCCCGGCTCGTCCACCTGAAGGTTCCAGGGGCACGGGAGTCAGACGTCACGGGCCTGCTGATGTTGGGGCAGGGGTACGCGCTGGCGGTCCTTCATGACGCGCGTGAGGAAGGCGTGTGGATGGGAGAGGCGGGGCGGTTCGCTTTGAGGGAGGCCTCGTCATGATTCGCGGCGGGCCCACGCTGGGGACCGTGGTGGCGTGTGATGGGAGCTGGCGCTTCGAGCGCGGCGTCGACATCCAGTCGGACCCCTATCTGCTGGACCACGTCGTCGAGGGCAAGCCGGTGTTTCCCGCCGCGTACCTGGTGGGCTTGATGACCCAGGCAGCCCACCGTGTGTTGCCAGACCATCAGGTGCTGGGCGTCGATGACGTGAGCTTCGTGCAGGCGGCTCATTTCATGGGCACGCGGGCCCTGGAGTTCGCTGTCACGGCGGAGTGCTCGGAGGCACGTCACGTCGCGGTGGGCATCTCCTCGAGCATGGCGCCACCTCGCGCGGGGTTCCCTCGCATCCACAGAACCCATGCTCGGGGAACCGTGCGGATGGGGGAGCGCGTCGCGCAGACCGCGCGCTTTCAGCGCTTGGATTTCACCCGGGCGGGGGACTACGCGGAGCTGTACCGGTTGCCGCGAGAGATTCAGCACGGGCCTTCGTTCCTCGCGGGTCGGAGGTATCGGCAACCCGCGCCGAAGCAACTGCTCGCCACGGTGTCTCCTCCAGACCCCTCACCGCGAGGGTGGAGGTTGGAGGCGGATGAGCCGGGGTGGCCCGCGTCGCTGCTCAACGCCATCCTCCATGTGGGCTTCTCCCTGGGGGTGTTGGCTCGCGAGCGGACGGTCCTCCCGCTGGAGCTGGCCTCCGCGAAGCTGCACGCGATTCCGGACGGTGAGGTCCAGGTGTTCGCGCGGATGACGGAGGCTCGGGAGGGACGACTGACCTTCCACGTGGTCTCCTGGGACACGGATGGACGGCTGGTGGCGCTCTTCCGCGGCTTCACCGTGCAGGAGGTTCCATGAGCCCCGCGCGCTTCCGTCCCGTCGCCATCGTGGGCGTGGGGTGCGTGTTCCCCCAGGCGAACAGCGTGGAGGCTTTCTGGTCGAAGCTCTTGACGGGCGGCACGGCCCTGGGAGTGCTGAACGAGCGGGAGTTCCGCTCGGACGGATACTTCGACTCCTCGCCGACGACACCCGACCGCACGCATTGCCGTCATGGCGCGCTCGTGGACGAACTGGAGCTGGACGCGCGGAGGTACCGCATCCCGCCCAAGGTCTTGCGAGACATGCATCGGATGCAGCTTGCGTTCATCGACGCCACCGCACAGGCGCTCGATGACGCGCGGAGGAGCCTGACGGGAGTGGCACCAGAGCGTGTCGGGTTGGTGCTCGGGTCGACAGGCGGTGGATTGCGCCCTGGGGCTCGTGTCCACACTCGGCTCGTGGACATGCTGCGCTCCCTGTCCGCGTCGCGGACACTGTCCTCCCGTCATCCGGGAATGGCGGCGGAGCTGTCGGAGGCGCTCACGGTTCAGCTTCAAGCGGAGCTGTCCGGGACCAGCGAGACCGAGGCCACCGCGTCGTTCAGCAGCATCTGGGCGGGCCGCGCCGCCAAGCTCTTCGACCTGCGAGGGCCTCACTTCACGGTGGATGCGGGACATGCGTCCTCGCTGGCGGCCATTCAGAGCGCGAGCCAGCAGCTCAACTCCGGGGACTGCGACGTGGTGTTGGCGTCGGGATGCAGCCAACTGCTGACGCCGCATGACCTGGTGGCGTTCGGCAAACAGGGAGCGTTGGGGACGTCCTCGCTGGTGCCGTTCGACTCCCGCTCGGGTGGCACGCTCCTGGGGGAAGGTGTCGGCGTGTTCGTCCTGCGCCGGCTGGAAGACGCGGTGGCGTCGGGCGCGAAGGTCTACGCGGTCATCCGAGGCATCGGCGCGGCGTCCAGCGGTGCGAGCTCCTCGCTCCTGACTCCGGGGCCGAAGGGCCAGGTCCTGGCGATGCGCGAAGCCTATGCGCGGGCAGGCTATGGACCCCGCGAGGTGCAGTATGTGGAATGCCATGGCTCGGGGATACCCGAGGAGGACGCGACCGAACTCGCGAGCCTGCGTGAGCTCTGGTCCGAAGCGGAGGATTCATCGCGGGTGCGGCTGGGCGCGGTGAAGGAGCTGACAGGGCACCTCCAGGCGGCCTCGGGAGCAGCGGGGTTGTTGAAGGTGGCCCTCTCGCTGTTCCACAAGGTGCTCCCGCCCCAACACACCGCGCGGGACTCCGCGGATCTCCGCGCCTCGCCGTTCCACTTCGCGAAGACGCCGTCGCCATGGCCGCCGGTCAAGGACGGGGCGCGGCGCGCATCGGTCAACGCCATCGGGTTGGGGGGACTGAACTATCACCTGACGCTCGAGGAGTTCTCCGCGGACGCGCATGCATGCCTCGCGGCCACCTTGCGCCCACCGCGTCCTCCCGAGCCCATCGCCATCGTGGGGTTGGGAGGTATCTTTCCGGGCGCGAGTGACGTCGCGAGCCTTTGGGGCAACCTGCTGGAGAAGCGCTGCGCGATTGGCGCGATCCCACCCGAGCGAGCGGAGACCGCCCGCTACCTGGACCCGACGCGCAAGAGCAAGGCCCGGCCCTACACCAACCTCGCGGGCTACGTCGTCGATGGGAGCTGGCCACAAGAGCGGGTCCGCGTCTCGGAGGGCGTCGCGGCGCAGATAGACCGAGGGCAGAGCTGGACGATGCGGGCCGCGTTGCAGGCGCTCGACGATGCCGGGCACTCACCCGGGAGCGTGGACCCACGGCGCGTCGCGGTCGCGATGGGCTACATGCCGCCGCTCGAGCGTGAGTTCCAGACGCAGGCGCGCGTGTACTACGCGGAGTTCGACGAACGGCTCGAGGCGCAGTTGCGGAAGCGGGGCATCGACGCCGAGACGGCGCGCCGCATCCGCGACGAGGTGGAGGCGGAGTACAAGCGCGAGCTGCCTCCCATCAACGCCGAGACGCTGCCGGGCTATCTCGGCAGTCTCGCGGTGGCGCGTGTCGCGCATCACCTGGACTTCCAGGGGCCGGTGATGATGGTGGAGTCTGCGTGTGCCTCCAGCCTGGCGGCCGTGGACATCGCCGCCAACTTCCTGCACACGCGCGAGAGTGACCTGGTGCTCGCGGGTGGCATGTACGCGACGCTGGGTGTGGACGCCATGACCCAGTGGTGCTCCTTCGGAGGTTTGTCGCAAAGCGGCTCGTTTCCATTCGATGCGCGAGCCGATGGCTACGTGACGAGCGAAGGCGCGGCCATGCTCGCGCTCAAGCGCCTCTCGGATGCGGAGGCGGCGGGTGACCGCATCTACGCGGTGATTCGCGCGGTCGCGGGAGCCACCGACCCGAAGAGCGCTTCCATCTGGGCGCCATCATCGGAGGGACAGGCGCAGGCGGTGCGCAGGGCCGTGGAGAAGGCCGGAGTCACTCCCGAGGACATCCAGTATCTGGAAGGCCACGGCACGGGGACGCCGGTGGGGGACCCCGTCGAGGTGGAGACGTATCGCGCGGTGTACGGGCGCGCGGGAGCCGGGAGGAAGGTCTTCCTGGGCTCCATCAAGTCGAACCTGGGCCACCTGAACTCCGGAGCAGGAGCCGCGTCACTGCTCAAGGTCGCGCTCGCGCTGCACCATGGACAGGTTCCGCCCAACGCGGGCTTCGCGACGCCCAACCCGGTCATCCCGTGGCGTGAGCTGCCGTTCCATGTCCCCACGCGGCCCGAGCCATGGGAGCCCGACGAGCACGGTGTCCGCCGCGCGGGCGTCACCTCATTGGGCTTGGGAGGCACCAGCTTCCACGCGGTCGTGGAGGAGCATGTGCCCAAGGCCACGGTGCTGCGCATCGATGGAGCGGAGCGAGGCGAGCTGCTCTCGAAGGTGGAGCACCTTCTGAGCGAGCGCGGACATGTGCCCGATAGGAAGTCGGAGCGAGGCGCGGATGACGTGGAGACTCCATGCCGCTTCGCGGTGGCGCTGCCCTCCGGGATGACCGCACGACGGATGCTATCGCGTGCTCGGGATGCACTGGCGGGCGCGGCGACGCTCGCGATGCCGGAGCAGGGACTCTATTTCTACGACACGCGCGATTCGCGCCGGCTCCATGAGCGGAAGGTGGCCTGGGTCTTCGCGGCGGGAGGGAGCGCCCCCGCGAATGGGCTCCACGCGCTGGCCGAACGGTATCCCGAGGTGCTCACCACGCTGGATGACGCGGCGTCCGCTTTCGAGGACGTCACGGGGCAGCCGCTGCGAATCGCGTCGGGGCAGGACGGACTTCCTGGCGACCTGTCGGAGGTCGTGACCGGGGTCGCGTACTACCGGCTGCTGCGCGCTCGCGGGCTTCGGGTCGACATCCTGTTGGGGGAGGGGGCAGGGGAGTACAGCGCCCTGGCCGCGAGTGGAATGCTCTCGATGAGGGACACGGTGCGCGCCTTGTTCCTGAGGTCTCGTGCACGAGCGCACCTCGACTCTCGCCCCTCGCGTCCTGGTGCGAGCGCGCTGCAAGCCTTGAGGGAGGGACTGGTGGAGCTTGCCTGGAGTTCTCCCCAGGTGCCGGTCCTGTCCGCCGTGCATGGGCGCTACCACGAGGCCTCACCTCAGGTTGGTTTCCTCGCGCGACACCTCGCCTTGCTGGATGCGCAGCCCTCTCGCTTCCACGAGCACGTGCGCCGCATCTACGACGACGGAGTGCGCGTGTTTCTCGAGGCCGGTTCTGGTGAGTCGTTGGCCGCTTGTCTCGAGTCCACGCCGGGCATCGCCGCGCAGGTGATGCATGCCCGGCATCCCGCTGGGACGGAAGCGGTCGAGCGGTTCCAGCGCCTGTGGGCCTTCAGTGACGTTCACCGTTTGCTGCCATCCGCTGAGCGCGCTCGCGCGCTCCGGCCTGGAAGCACCTTCCATGAAGAGCAAGTGAGATGACCTCGGAAACTCAGGCAGCGACCCGGACGTCCACGCCCATTGCCATCATCGGGGCTTCGTGTCTGGTGGCGGGCGCCGAAACGCCGGAGCAGCTCTGGCGATACATCTCGGAAGGGACGCCGCGGTTCGCGCAGGTCCCGACGTCGCGCTTCCGGTGGGAGAGCTTCTACAGCAAGGACTCCTCCGACACGGAGAAGGGCGAGGTGTGGCGGGCGTCGTTCTTCAACGACCTGGAGCTGCCGTGGCGTGAGTACAAGGTCGGGCCGAAGATGCTCGATGAGCTCCACCGCTGTGAGCTGTACACGGTGGAGGCGATTCGGCGGGCCCTCGTGGATGCGCGCCTGTTGGAGCGTCCGTTTCCCCGTGAGCGCACCGCCGTCATCATGGGCGGGTCGGAGATGGGCTACGACCCGCGCGTCATCCATCCCTTCCTCTGGCACCGGCCCAAGTTGACGGCGGCCGTGCAGGCGGCGGTTGACGGCTCGGGGCTCCACGAGGACGCCCGGCGCCGCATCATGGAAGACGCCGAGCGCGCGTTCCACGAAGTCAGTCACCGCGAGTTCACGCGCGGCACCGTCTCCGGGATGAGTCTGTCACTGGGACGGGCCTGTTCCTTGTTCGACCTGAAGGGACCGCACTTCGTGGTGAACTCGGCGTGTTCGTCCGTGCTGTCCGCGTTGGAGAGCGCCGTCAACGGGCTCACGCTGGGCGATTACGACGTCGCGCTGGTGGGAGGCACGAGCCCCTATTTGACGCCCGCGCCCTTCGTCACCTTCGAGCGGATGCGGCTGCTGACGCGCGAGGCCCAGCCCCGTCCCTTCGATGCCGACGCGAGTGGGACTCTCCTGGGAGAGGGCACGGGCTTCTTCGTGCTGCGGCGCTTGGAGGACGCGCTGAAGCAGGGCGACTCCATCCTCGGCGTCATCCGAGGCATCAGCGGCGCGAACGACGGGCGCAGAGGCGCGTTGATCAGCCCACCCCTGGATGCCCAGGTCCGCGCGGCGCAGCGGGCATACGAGCTCGCGGGGTACTCACCCGAAACGGTCCAGTATCTGGAGTGTCACGCCAATGGCGTGGAGTTCCTCGAAGCGTCAGAAATCGCGGCGATGCAGAAGGTGTTCGCGGGTCATTCGCCGCGCAGCCTGACCATCGGCTCCACCAAGAACATGGTGGGCTATCTGCTCTCGGCGTCGACGCTTCCGGGCATCGTCCGCACGTTGATGGCCATGAAGCACCAGACGTTGCCCGCGCAGGCACACGTGCGTCAGCCTCGCGAGGAGCTGCGCGCGCAGGGCTCTCCCTTCCAATTGCTCGCGGAGCCCGCGCCGTGGAAGGCACCCGCGGACGGAACGCCTCGTCGCGCGGGGGTGAACTCGCTGGCGATGGGGGGACAGGCCTATCACCTGGCGTTGGAGGAGTTCGTTCCGGAGTACCACGCGCGGCTGGTCTCGCGGCTCGGTCCCGCCCCGAAGCGGGAGCCGGTCGCCGTCGTGTCGTACGGAGCCCTGGCGCCGGGCGCGCTGGACAGCGACACGTTCTACGAGAACGTGCTGGGGAAGAAGAACCACATCATCCGGGTGCCCAAGGAGCGGTTCGACATCGACCGGTACTTCGGCTCCGAGGGGGAGATGGGGAAGATCTACTGCCCGCTTGGAGGATTCATCGAGGGCTTCAAGTTCGATGAGAAGGCGTTCCTCATTCCTCCGACGTTGGCGGTGCAACTGGACCGCTCACACCTCTTCGCGCTGACAGCGGCGGAGGAGGCGCTGCGCAAGACGACCGCGCCCCAGAAGGCACCGTTGCGAACCTCGGTCTTCATGGCGGACATGCCCGGGCGCCTGCGCGAGCGGGAGGTCGAGCTGCGCATCACCTATACCGAGATGGATGTGCTCTTCCGGCGGGTGCTCCAGGAGCACGGGCTTCCACCCGCCGCGGTCGATGAGCTTGCCCGCGAGGCCGAGGGGAACTTCAAGGCTCGCATGGCGCCCATGACGCCCTATACCCATGCGGGATATGCCGGCAGCTCGGAGGCGACGCTCATCGCCCATGTGTATGGCTTCAAGGGGGCCACGGGCATCTTCGAGAGCACCTGCGCGTCCTCGCTCGCGGCCATCGATGCGGGCGTCGAGAACCTCCAACTGGGCCTCGCGGACGTCGTGTTGGCGGGCGGAGTGTTCTCGGATCTGGAACCCGACCTGTATGCCATCAACTGCACCTTCCGAGGGGTGAGTGGCTCGGGGAGCCGTCCGTTCGACGCGGAGGCCTCCGGGTTCATCCCGGGCGAAGGAGCGGGTGTCGTGGTGCTCAAGCGCCTGAAGGACGCGGAGCGGGATGGCGACGCGATTCTGGGCATCATCAAGGGAATCGGGTCCTCCAGTGATGGGAAGGGCAAGTCGCTGCTCGCGCCCAATCCGGTGGGACAGGAGCTGGCGGTTCGTCGCGCGATGGAGCGAGCGGAGGTCTCCCCCTCGTCCATCCAGTACATCGAATGCCACGGCACGGCGACGCCCGTGGGGGACTTCACGGAGATCTCCACCTACTCGCAGGTCATGCGTGGGCTCGCTCCGGGCTCGGTGGGTATCGGTTCAGTGAAGTCGATGATTGGCCACCTGCACTCGGCGGCGGGAGTCATCAACCTCATCAAGGTGTTGAAGAGCCTGGAGCACCGCGTGCTTCCGCCGCAGATCAACTTCGAGCGCCCGAATCCGGATATCGCGTGGGACACCGTTCCCTTCGAGGTCATCACGGAGGCGCGGCCCTGGAATGCTCCCGCCGATGGAGGTCCACGCAGGGCGAGCCTCAGCGCGTTCGGCATGGGCGGCACCAACTACCACGTGGTGGTGGAGGAGTACGCCGGGCGACGCGAGGACGACAACTCCTTCCCCTTGGTGGGAGCGGTGCTGGAGCGCACCGAGGACACGTTGTCCGCCGTGCGTGAGCTGAACCTCGAGACGGACCGCTACCTGAGTGAACACAAGGTCAACGGCGTCGCGGTGCTCCCAGGCACTTTCGGTATGGAGCTGATGGCGGAGGCCGCGCTGCTGCTTCGTCCTGGGTTCGACGTGAGGGGGCTCGAGGGCGTGCGCTACCACCAGGCGGCGAAGGTCTGGGAGGGGCGGAGTACGCGCCTCGTTGTCTCGGCGAGCGCGGGCGCGGCGGATACTTCGGGGCGGGTAAGCGTGGCCCTCCAGGTGGACATGGAGCTGAGGCCTCGCGCCGACCTGCCAGCGGTTCGCCGCAAGCTCTACACCGGGACCGTGGTCCTCTCCGCGCGGCGCACGCTTCGAGAAGAGGACACCGTGAAGGTGGAGCCCGCGATGGCGGCGCTCTTCTCGACCGAGGGGCGCCAGGACTTCCGCCCGCTCTACAACCGTGGCGAGGAGACGCATCTCGGCCCCCGGATGCAGGGTTGCCGATACCTGCGCTTCTTGTCACCCACGCAACAAGCCGCGTGGGTGATGCAGGAGCGGATGGAGGACCTGTTCTCCTTCACCCCATCTCCGCGCTTCCGGGTGGGGCCGCTCGTGCTGGACGCCATCAACCACGCGGCGGGGATGACCGCGTACTACTCGCTCGAGTCCCTGGTCCTCCCGGAGGGCGTGGACCGCATGCGACTGCACGAGCCATTGCCCGTGGGTGAGGAGGTCGCGGTCCACTGCACCTATCTGGGGACCCATGAAGGCATCGCCCGACTTCGCGTCGTGGCCTTCCATCCTCGGACTCGCAAGGTCTTCGTCGAACTCGACGGACTCCGATTCAGCGTGCTGGGGCACCTGGGGCCGGAGCTCAAGCCCATCATCGACGGCCGCCTGAAAGGAACGCAGGGGCGGGCGTAGGCCGTCGCGTCTCCGTGCGACTCTCATCATGACATCGACACCGTCTTTTCATCCGCCGTTCGTCTGGGGTACGCGCGCGGCGGGCCTGTTGTTGTGTGTGCTCTCCTGGCACCTCGGTGGATGGGCCTTCCTGGGATGGGCGTGGGCCGCGCTGAGCCTGTTGCGGGTGCCCCGCCGCGGGTTGCTGGTGGAACTGGCCGGGGTCTCCGGCCTGTTGCTGCTGCTGTCACCTGACTGGATGCCACTGGTGGGCGTGGTGCTTGCGCTGTGCGTGATTCCACTCGCGCCCGAATCCCACGCGCTGAACATGAATGGCGTGGACCGCTACTTCTATCTCCAGGACGGTCCTGGTTCGCGGATGAACTCGCATCACTTCGTGGACACGGACGCGCCGATGGAGCGCGAGCCACTGGAGCGCGCCGTGTCCGCCGTGCTGGGCGAGGTGCCTCTGGCCCGCTCGTTCGTCCGCGAGGCGCCTCTCGGAATCGTGCGCTTCGTGGCGCGGCGCCCTTGGGTCGGGCCCACGGAGCTGTTGTCGTGGTCGGACCTGCCCGTCGAGGCGGAGGATTCGCGCGTATTGGATGCGCCCATGGACCTGCGGCGCCTGCCGCCGTGGCGAGTGATTCACGCGCCTCGACCCGAGGGTGGCTTTCGCCTGTGTCTCACGGTCCATCACAGCGCGGTGGATGGGGAAGGGGGGCTGCTGATGCTCGACCTGCTCGTGCGCCGCTACAACGAACTGCGCGCGGGGAGACCGCTCTCGCCGCGAGTCCCACTGCACGGTGGCCAGCGCTTGCGAGCGCAGACGCGCCCTCGGGGGCTGGGATGGACGCTGCGGATGATGCGCCGGCACTTCTCCCTGGGAGACCAGGACAAGGGCGCTTCGGCCGTGCTCGCGGATGATGTGGCCGCGCGTCCCACGCACACGCGGCACCACCTGCTGCGCATCCCGGGGGAGAGCTGGCAGCGCCTCAAGGCCGTCTCCACCGCGCGGGGCGTGAGCCGCAATGACCTGCTCGTGGGGGCTGTCTTCCGCGCCGCCGATGCACTTCGTCAGGCGCGTGGCGCGCCGGACCTGCGGTTCCGAGCCTTCGTGCCGACGAATCTCCGCTCCGCGCTGGGGATTCCATCCGGATTGGGCAACTACCTGGGAATGCTTCAAGTCGTGGCGCGTCCCGACGAGATTCGCTCACCGGGCCTGGAGCGGCTCTTGTCGGAGTCCATCCGGAGCATGCGGGTCCTCGAGGAGTCCGTGGGCTTCATGGTCAACATGGGGCTGGTGACGCTGATGCCCCCCGGGATGTTCCGGGCGGCGTTGAAGCGCAATGACGCGGACCCCTCCGCGTTCAACTACTCGCTGCTGGTGAGCACCATCCGCCAGCCCGAGGAGCTGGCCCTGCCGGAAGGTATCGGCACCGAGCGTGTCCTGGTCCGCGGCTCCCTCACGGGAAGCCCCTGCATCGGCGTCGTCATCATCCATTCAGGGGGAGCGGTGCACGGCGTCATCGAATACCTCTCGCCGACGATGCGCGACGCGACGGTGCACGAGTTCGGTGAACGGTGGCTGGCCGAGGTCGAACGCCTGGCTTCGGCGGATCAATCACTGCCCGCCGCGAGCTGACGCCGGAACACCGCGCGGCTTCCCTTGAAGAACGCCTTGGATGGACATCATGAACGACACATCGCGGGGAGAGGTGGCGGAGCGTTGGGCGTGGCTCTTTCCCGGGCAGGGGTCCCAGAAGGTCGGGATGGGCCGGAGGATGCTCGAGCGCTCCGTCGAGGCACGGCGCGTCTTCGAGGAAGCCTCGGAGGCCATCGGGGTCGACCTCGCGCGGCTCTGCCTGGAGGGACCTCTCGAGAAACTGACGGCGACCGAGAACGCGCAGCCCGCCATCGTGACGGTGAGCGTGGCGTGCCTCGCGGAGTTGCGAGAGCTCGGGCTTGAACCTCCCATCGTGGCGGGGCACAGCGTGGGGGAGTTCTCCGCCCTCGTGGCCGCGGGATGCCTGCCGCTGGCGGAGGCGGTCCGTGCGGTGCGCAAGCGAGGCCAGCTCATGGCGAGCGTGACGGCGCCAGGCCGCATGTTGGCCGTCATGGGTCTGGAGCAGTCGCGGGTGGAGGCGCTGTGCCAGGAGGCCGCGCGTGAAGGGGTGGTCGTCGTGGCCATCCACAACAGTCCCCAGCAGTTCGTGCTCTCCGGAGCCGTGCGAGCCCTGGAGTGCTTCAAGGACCTGGCGCTGGCCGCGGGCGCGAAGGAATGCGTGATGCTGGAGGTGAGCCATGCCTTCCACTCACCCTTGATGGCCCAGATTCACGAGGACTGGCGCGCGGAGGTCGCGCGACTCCGGCTGCGCATGCCCCGGTGCCCCGTGATCCTCAACACCACGGCGAAGGAGTTGCGGACACTCGTCTGCATCCGGCAATCCTTGGGGGATCAAATCACCGCTCCTGTCCTGTGGATGCAGTGCGTGAGGAATCTCGCCGGACAGGGCGTGACGCGGGTGCTCGAAGTCGGCGACAGCAAGGTGGTGTCGTCGCTCGCGCGCCGCACCGTGCCATCTCTCCAGGCATTGACGTTCCTGGATCCTTCGATCCTCAACCAGATTGCACCTGTCAAGGGCTGGCGGACCCTGGGTGAATCTTGACGCGGTAGGCCTCGCAACGAGGCTCCGCGCAACGATTTCTCAAGGAAGTGCGCTGGCTTGTCTTCTCTTGGACTTCTTTAAACCTACATCTGCCCTGTCTTGAACTGATGGGGGGCTTGTGGCAGGTTGTGAGCGTTTAGCTGGCGCGAAGCTTCTTCCGGAGAGAGGGTGCCATGCCGGTTTGTGGGGGGGGCTTCGGCCCACGGGCGCGGAGTTGCGTCTGGTCATGTCTGGGTACGGTCCTGCTCTCGAGTCTGCTCGTTGGGGCGTGCTCGCACACTCCTGCCGCGCCAGCGACTTGCGAGCAGCCTCCTCCTTTTGTCCTGCATCTCGACGCGAGCACGCGCCTCAACGCGGATGACGTGGGCCGCTCGCTTCCGACGAACATCCAGGTCTTCCAGCTCAAAGGCTCACGCCGCCTCGAGGCCGCGGACTTCCAGGACTTGTGGCAGCGTCCCAAGGAAGTCTTGGAGGAAGACTTGCTGGCCATGGATGAGTTCACCCTCGAGCCAGGCCAGCAATTGACGCGTGAAGTCAGTCGGACTTCTGGTGCGAGCTACCTTGCCGTCGTGGGAGTGTTCAGGCGCCCCGCAGGACAGGTGTGGCGGGCCGTGGAGCGGCTGCCCCAGGTGAGGCCGGAGGACTGCGACCCGGCGAAGAAGGCAGGTGCGCGTGAGTCTTCGATGCGATTCCTCGTCGAGGACTACCGCGTCGAGGCTCGCTCGAGCGAGGTCCGCAGATGAAGACGCCCCAGCGTGTTGTCTGGTCCGAGGGGATGTTCATGAATCCCCAGCACCTGCAGCAGGCGGACCTCTATCACGAGGGATTGGTCGCGGCCCGGCTCGGCGCCCTGACGCCGTATGACTGGGGGGTCGTCGAGCAGGAGGTGGATGAGAAGGCACTCGCGGCGGGCCAGTTCCAGCTCCTGCGCTTCACGGGCATCCTCCCGGACGGCCTGCCGCTGTCCTTCGAGCGAGGCCAGCCCGAGGCCCCGCAGACGCGCCCCATCGAGGAGCACTTCAGCGCCAACAAGCGCTCGCTGGATGTGTACCTGGGCGTGGCCCGGGAGCGCGAAGGCATCTCGAGCTACGGCGCGACGGAGGAGTCCACGACGTCGCCGCGCTTCTCGATGGTGAGCCGCTCCGTGCCGGACCTGGCGGCGGCCGAGTCCGTCGTGCCGGTGGCCTTCGCGCAGCGCAACCTCCGGCTGCTCTTCGGCACGGAGCCGCGCGAGGACTACGACGTCATCAAGATCGCCGAGCTGGTGCGGGACCGGACGGGCGCCGTCGCGCTCGCCAGCAACTACATCCCTCCCTGCCTGCGCATCTCCGCCTCGCCGTACGTGCTGGACAGGCTGCGCCAGATCCTCAAGGCGATGCAGGGCAAGCAGCGCGAGCTGGCCGAGGGCCGCCGTCACCGCGACGCCACCGCGCTCGAGTTCTCCGCGGGCGACGTGACGAAGTACCTCCAGCTCAGCGCGCTCAACGGCCTCATCCCGCAGGTGGCCCACGTGGTGGAGGTCGCGGACCTCAACCCGCAGATGGTGTACCTGCTGCTGTGCCAGGCCGCCGGTCAGCTCTCCACGTTCTCCGCGGAGGCGGACCCGGGCGACCTGCCCAAGTTCCAGTACACCAACCTGCGCGCCACCTTCGACGGCCTCTTCCAACTGCTCCAGAAGCTGCTGGATGTCGTGGCCATCGAGCAGTGCATCACGGTGACGTTGGAGTCGCGCAAGGACGGCATGCACCTGGGGCGGCTGGAGGACGAGCGCTTCCTGAAGGCCGCGCAGTTCATCCTCGCGGTGCGCAGCGACCTGCCGGAGGCGGAGGTCGCCAAGAGCCTGCCGAACCTCTCGAAGATCGCCAGCTTCGTGGAGATTCGCGACATCATCAAAGCCGCGGCTCCGGGAGTGCCGGTGGAGGTCACCTTCCGCCCTCCGGCCGAGGTGCCGGTGAAGCCGGGCGTGGTGTACTTCTCGCTCGAGAGCGGCGACCCGTACTGGAAGAACGTCATCAGCGAGCAGAACGTGGCCATCTATCTGCCTCGCCCCTTCGAGCCATCGAAGACCAAGCTGGAACTGCTCGCGGTCCCCCGGTCAGGCGGCAACGGGAATGGGACCCATGGCGGGAGTTCGGCGAAGAAGAGCGCTGTCAGTCGTTAGAAGTGGGTTGAGGCGGGGGGCTGTCCACCACTCTGTCATCGCTGTACCTGGTGGGGCTCCCGGTCATCACGACGGGTGGAGGCATCGACAGGATGGACAGAATCAATTCCATCACGCAGGAGAGCTTCGGGGCGCTGCTCCAGCTCCGGCAGTTCGGGGACAATGCGCTGCCCGCGGCGGAGCTCGTGCACCGTCAGCTGCGCACGTTCTTCGACCGCATGCTCAAGCGCGCCAACGAGCTGGGCTTCGGCCAGCAGGACGCGCAGGAGATTGCCTATCCCATCGTCGCGCTCGCGGATGAGCTGGCCCTGGCTCGCGCTGACTCGTTTCGGGAGTACTGGCTCGCCAACCTCCTCCAGTTCCACTACTTCAAGGAGAACCGCGCGGGCGACGGGTTCTTCACGCGCCTGGATGAGGTTCGCAAGGACCCGCAGCGCACCGAGATTCTCCGCGTCTATTACCTATGCCTCCTCTTCGGCTTCCGCGGCCGCTTCCGGGTCCGGGGCGGCGAGCTGGAGCTGATGCAGCTCACGGAGGCGCTGCAGCGCGAGCTGTCCAAGACGTACCGGTTCGACACGGAGCTGCTCTCGCCCCGGGGCGAGCGGCCGCCCGACAGCGCGGTGAGCGCCAAGCGGACGTTGCCGCTTCTGGCCATCTCCGGCGCGGCGGTGGTCTTCGCGCTGCTCGTCTACACCGGCCTGCGGATCGGCCTGTCCAGCAGCGTCTCCTCCCTCATCGAGGAGGTCTCCACCTCCTCCGCGCAGCAGCAACCCTAGGGGGCACGCGATGCTGGCTCTCACCGTGCTCATCGCGGTCTTCATCGTCCTGGTGTGGACCGCTGTCCTTTTGCTCAGCCTGCCGCTGTGGGGCGCCATCGTCCCCACCGTGCTGCTGGTGCTCATCATCGTCGCCGCCTATCTGTTCCAGCGCTTCCAGGCGTCCAAGGCGGCGCGAGACATCGAACGGGAGCTCGGCGCGCAGGCGGACGCCCAGCTCCAGAACGTCCGGCCGGATCAGCAGGAAGAGATCCAGGCCATGCAGTCGGAGTTCGCCAAGGCGCTCCAGTCGCTCAAGTCCTCCAAGCTGGCGCGGGCGAGGCAGGGCAAGGACGCGCTGTCGGTGCTGCCCTGGTACATGATCATCGGGCCTCCGGGCTCCGGCAAGAGCACGGCGCTGCGCAACTCGGGCATCCAGTTCCCGTACCTCTCGTCGCGCGGCGGCGGCGTGAAGGGCGTGGGTGGTACGCGCAACTGTGAGTGGTGGCTGACCAACGAGGGCGTCATCCTCGACACAGCGGGCCGCTACACCACGGAGGACGACGACCGCGAGGAGTGGCTGAGCTTCCTGGACATGCTCAAGCGCAACCGCCCACGCAAGCCCGTCAACGGACTGGTGGTGGCGGTGAGCGTGGGGGACCTCATCGGCATCGACGAGGAGCAGTCGGTGCAGCTCGCGCAGACCATCCGCGAGCGCCTGGACGAGGTGATGGAGCGATTGAAGATGATCGTTCCGGTCTATGTGATGTTCACCAAGTGCGACCTGCTCGCGGGCTTCGTCGACGTGTTCGGCGACCTGGCGAAGACGGAGCGCGGGCAGATCTGGGGCTTCACGGTCCGGCCCGAGGACGCGCGGGACAACATCGGCGAGACATTCCTCACGCGCTTCGACGAGCTGGCCGAGGTGGTGGGGCAGCGCTGCACCGTGCGCATCGGCGCCGAGCGCCACCCGGAGACGCGCGAGCGCATCTTCCGCTTCCCCCAGCAGTTCGAGGGACTGCGCTCGAACCTCGTCGAGTTCGTGCAGGCGCTCTTCGCGGAGAACGTCTACGCGGACACGCCGGTGATGCGCGGCGTGTACTTCACGAGCGGCACGCAGGAGGGCAGCCCCATCGACCGCGTGATGAACGCGATGGCGGACGCCTTCGGCATTCGTCGCACCACGACGCCCGACGGCGGACGTCCGGCGGTGGAGGCGCGCAGCTACTTCCTGCGGGACATGTTCGCGGAGGTGGTGTTCCCCGACCAGAACCTCGCGATGCTCAGCTCGGCGGAGGTGCAGCGGCAGAAGCGCATCCAGCTCGCCTACGCGGGCGGCTGCTTCGCGCTCGCGCTGCTCATCCTGCTGTTCCCCACGCTCTCCTTCGTCAAGAACCGCCGCTTCATCCAGACGACGCTGGTGATGGCCCAGGCGCTCAAGCTGCAAGAGGCGGGAGCCACGGGCGCGGGGCCCATGGTGGACGCCATGCTCCCCATGCGGCAGCAGATCGACAAGCTGCTGGAGTGGGAGCATGAGGGCCCGCCCGCGGGGATGCGCTTCGGCCTGTATCGGGGAGACGAACTCATCGCGCCCCTGGGCTCGTTCTACGGCGCCACCGTGCGCCGGGTGCTCGTCGAGCCCGTGCTGAACTCCGACCTGAAGGAGATGAAGACCTGGGTCGAGGAGCAGCGGCAGGGGGATGAGACGCCGACGGGCCGTGAGTACGCGCGCTACTTCGACCGGCTGAAGCTGCACCTGCTGCTCTCGGGACCGCGCACCGCTCGTGAGCCGGAGATGGGAGACGGGGTGCGCTCCTGGCTGGTGAAGAGCCTCACCGAGCGATGGGGACGCAAGCCCGGCTTCTTGGACAGCGCGCATCGCACGACCCAGATGTCTAGCCATGTCGACTCGTTCGTGAAGCTGTTGGCGCAGGACTCCAGCCTGGCCTTCACGCGCAACGACAAGGTGGTGCGCGACGTGCGTGTGGTGTTGGACCGGTTGCCGTTCTCCACGCTCGCCCTGGAGCAGCTCATCGCCGATGTGGGGCGTGAGGGGTACGACATCACCATCGCCAGCATCCTGGGCAGCACCGCGCAGCACATCCAGGGGAAGGAGCGGGTGCGCGGAGCCTTCACGCGCAAGGGCTGGGACTCCGTGGTGTCAGCGAAGCTGGAGCACCCGCTGCAGGGCGCGGACATCTGGGTCCTCGACAAGGACACCAACGCGACCAACGAACTGGAGCTGGAGCGGCAAGAGCGCGAGCTCCGGTCGAAGTACTACAGGTATTACATCGAGGAGTGGCAGAAGTTCCTCGGGGAGCTCGAGGTCAAGCCGCCCAAGAACTCCACCGAAGCGCTGGCCATGCTGGAGGACCTCACCCGAGGCGAGCCTCCTCCTCTGGCGCGGCTCTTCCGCGCTGTCGCCAACAACGTCCGCTTGGGCGAGGAGTCGGGCCTGTTGGATGCCGCGAAGGAAAGCGGCGTGCTCGACAAGTTGAAGGGGAAGCTGACGGGCGGGAAGGGCAAGGAAGCCACCAGGCTGGCGAACTTCGCCGATGACGCGGTGAATGGGGGGGCATCGCCAGACGGCGAAGAGGTCTTCACCGAGCACAGCGTGAGGGCGAGGTTCAAGCCGCTGACCGATTTCGGCGCGCCGCCGGTCCAGAAGAACAAGGGGCCGGATGCTCCGCCTCCGGAGTCCATCCCGCTGGACCTCTACCAGGAGCAGCTCCAGTTCCTTCGCGACGCGCAGCGCGCCGCGATAGAGAGCCAGGACGAGTCTCCCGCGATGATGGCTCGCGTCCAGACCGCGCGGGTTCGCGTCCAGTCCCTCATCCAGGCGCAGGACCCGCTCTGGCGGCCTCGCATCGAGGCGCTGTTGTGGCCGCCCATCGAGGCCATCTCCGAGCTGACCCTCAAGGAAGCCGGAGGCAAGGCGAGCGACCAGTGGTGCAGCGAGGTGGCCACCGCGTTCAAGCAGAAGCTCGCGGGGCACTATCCCTTCAACCGCAATGGCCAGGACGCGGCGGTGGCCGACGTGGGTGACTTCTTCCGGCCGGAGTCGGGGACGCTCTGGGGGTTCTACGGCAGCGTCTTGAAGAGCCACGTCGA
Source organism: Myxococcus stipitatus (assembly GCF_037414475.1). The sequence continues at coordinate 8,758,047 of NZ_CP147913.1, forward strand.
GCAGTCGGGGAGCCGCTTCAAGTTCGTCACCCGGGCGGGCCGCGCGGGCGGCAACCTGTACTACGGCTCCGTGCTGACGTTCCTCTCGCGTTCGCGAGAGATCTCCGAGTCGCTCTTCGCCCCCCGGGACGCAGAGCCGGGCATGAGTTTCACCTTCCACATCCGGCCCTCGCCCAAGCTCTCGTCCATCCGCTTCACCGTGGACGGGCAGTCGGTCGACTACAACAACGGCCCGGAGGAGTGGCACAAGTTCGAGTGGCCGGGGAAGGGCGGCAAGTCGCAGGGCGCGTCCATCAAGGTGCGCAACAACCGCGGCCAGCCGGAGACCGTCGAGCAGGAGGGCGAATGGGGTTTGTTCCGCCTGCTGGAAGAGGGCACGGCTCGCGTCGAGGGCGGCGCCCGGGTGTTCTCGGTGACGTGGGCGCTTCCGTCCTCGGATACGGAAGTGGTCATCGACTTCAAGCCGTCGCGCAGCGCCTCGCCGTTCTTCGGGGTCACCGCGGGCCGCAACGCCAAGCTCATGCAGCCGTTCCGCATGCCGGGTGTTCAGCCTCCACGCGTCATCGCCAAGGGAGGCTCGGGATGCTCGGGGTAATGGGGCGCAACCAGGTTGCGTTACTGGGCAAGGCGCCGTGTCAGGGGGACTTCATCCGCTGGAACGCGGCGGACCCCGTCTCCCAGGCCTTCCATCGCTGGCTGGAGGAGTCACACGAGGCGGTGCGCCGGGCCAACACCCAGCTGTCGGCGTTGCCCACGGGCTTCGTCTTCACGGTGCCCGGAGGCCGTCAGGTGCTCGTGGGGACCCTGGCGACGAGCACCGACAAGGTCGGGCGCATCTTCCCGCTCGCGGTCTACGTGACGATGGATGCCTCGGGCGCCGCGGAGCACTTCCCCTCGCTGCCGGACAGCTTCAGGCCGTTCTTCGCGGCGGGCAGCCAGTTGCTCGCGGACGCGGCGACGCTGTCCGTGAGCGACCTGGAGGCGAGGGTCGCGGGGCTCGCCGCTGTCTCCTCGGGAGACTCGATGGGCGCGGAGGCTCAACGCCGGCGGGTCCTGGGCAGCCCCGTCGCGCCGCTGGTCCAGCAGTTCCAGGCCGACGGTGCTCCCGCGGGCGCGCCGTACTACGCCTTCAACACCTTCGTGAAGGCCTGCCAGGCCGAGCAGGGCAAGGAGCCCTCGAAGCCGGGCGTGACGCTGGAGTGTCCCTTCCCGGAGTCGTTGGGGCCGCATGGCTGGTTGGAGCTCGCGAAGCGGCAGCTCAAGTGGCGCTCGCTGCCTCCCGCGATGTTCTGGCATGCGGGCCCCGCGCCGCGGCTCTTCCTGTCCATCGGGACGCCGGGCAGCGCGGTGCTCATGCACCTGGCGAAGCCGGGTCACTCCAGCATGAAGGTCTGGCCGCTGCACACGAAGCAGGCCTCCGCCATCGAGAGCGCACGCAACGCGCTCTCACCCGCGCGGAGACAGGCGCTCGAGGACTCCAACACCACGGTCGAGGCTTTCCTCAACGCCTTCGGCACGTGAGCGCGGCGAACCGCACGATGAAAGGAGGGGGCACATGGCGGTCACACTGGAGCAACTGACGGAGCGGGCGAAGCAGTGGATTGAGCCGGTGTCGGCGGACGCGCCCGCGGGCAAGGCGGCCAAGGCCGACCCCGCCTATCTGGAAGTGCTCGCCGAGATGGCCAAGCTGGAGTCCGTCTCCGGTGGCACGGTCGACTGGAACCTCGTGCTGGGCTCCAGCGGCAAGGTGCTCCAGGCGACGTCGAAGGACCTGCGCATCGCCACCTATCTGGCGCACTGCCTCTACCAGACGCAGGGCCTCGACGGGCTCGCGACGGGACTGGTGGTCGTCTCCGAAATCATGGACCGCTACTGGCCCACGCTCTTCCCCGAGCTGGCGCGCATGCGGGGCCGAGCCAACGTGATGACGTGGCTGGTGGAGCGCACCTCCGCGCATCTCCCCACGTTGGAAGTCTCGGCCAGCGACCGCCCCCGCGTCGAAGCGCTCGAGGTCGCCGCCAGGCGTCTGTCGGAAGTGGCTCGGCAGAAGTTCGAGGCCAACGGGCCCGCGATGCGTCCCTTGTTGGAGAGCGTCCAGCGGCTCATGGCGTCGCTGCCCGCGGATGCGCCGCCTCCACCGCCGCCGCCCGTGGCGGCCGCGCCACCCAAGCCCGCACCGACGCCTGTCGCCGCGCCACCACCACCTCCCGTGGCGCCCGTCGCCGCGCCAACGCCCGCACCCGTGTCCGCGCAGGCCATGCCCGCGGTGGGCTCATTGGCGAGCGCGGACGCGGCGGTCGACTTCCTTCGGCAGACGGGCACCGCGCTCATCAGCGCCGCGGGAGTCGTCCGAGGCGCGTCGCCCGCGGACCCGCTGTCGTACCGGCTGCTGCGCGTCGGGCTCTACCTGCACCTGGCCCAACCTCCACCGGCGGATGCCAGCGGCAAGACGAGCATCCCCGTGCCGCCGGAGAACCTGCGCGCGAACCTGGAGCGCATGGCGGCCAACGGGCGCTGGGCGCCGCTGCTGGAGGAGTCCGAGGGGACTCTCAGCCAGCATCGCTTCTTCTTGGACCTGCACTTCCTGAGCGCGCGAGCGCTGGGCGAGTTGGGGCACACCGCGGCGCGGCAGGCGTTGATGGCGGAGCTGGCGTCCTGGCTGAATCGGATGCCGGCCGTGCAGGGGTTTCTTTTCGGTGACGGCACACCCGTCGCGTCACCCGAGACACGGACGTGGCTGGAGTCCATCGTCGCACCGCCTGGGTCCGCCGTGGCGCCGTCCTCATCCTCGAGCGCCGAGACAGACAAGTCAGACAGCTCCGCGGACGTGGTCGCCGAGGCACGCAAGCTGTTGTCGGCAGGCAACGCTGCGGGCGCGGTGAACCTTCTCCAGGAGCAGGTGGGTGCTGCGGGCACGGGTCGAAAGCGATTCCAAGCCCGGCTCACCCTCGCGAAGCTCTGCGCGGCGGCGGGCCAGACCCACGTGGCGCGTGCCCTCTATGAAGTCCTCGACCGCGAGTCGTTGGAGCGGGGTCTCGATTCGTGGGAACCGAAGTTGTCGGCGGAGTGTCTGGAAGGATGGCTTGCCCTCTCACGTCCTCCGCCAAAGTCGCCTGAGGCGCTGGTGTCTGACTTCACCGCCCGTTATCATCGGCTTTGTCTGCTTGAGCCGAGTGCCGCGCTGAAGGTGGCGCCCTAAAGCCAACCCAACCAGGAGGTCGTGCGGTGAGCAAGGAAGGTTCTGTGGCGCCGAAGGAGCGCGTCAACATTGTCTATAAGTCGGACACTGGGAATGCGCAGTCGGAAGTGGAGCTGCCGCTCAAGGTGCTCGTGGTGGGAGACTTCACGGGCCGCCAGGATGAGCGTCCCGTGGAGGAGCGGGCGCCCATCAACATCGACAAGGGCAACTTCAATGAGGTGATGGCCAAGCAGGGGCTGTCGTTGGACGCGAGCGTGCCGAACAAGCTCTCCGACGACCCGGACGCGAGCATGTCTGTCGCGTTGAAGTTCCAGAACCTGTCGGACTTCACCCCGGAGGGAATTGTCAATCAGGTGCCGGAGCTGCGTCAGCTCCTGGAGCTGCGCGCGGCGCTCAACGCCCTCAAGGGCCCCTTGGGCAACGTGCCGGCCTTCCGCAAGAAGATCCAGACGTTGCTCGGCGACTCCGAGGGACGTCTGAAGCTCATGGCGGAATTGGGGCTGGACAAGAAAGCCGACTAGGCCGCGACTTGCAACGCATTCACAAAAGGCGTGACACAGATGAGCACTGAAGCCAAGCAACTCGCGGTGCCCGAGACGGCCGACGCCGCCCCGTCGCTCCTGGACGAAATCCTTTCCGAAACCAAGATGAAGCCGAGCGACGACGGCTACGACGTCGCTCGCCGAGGGGTGCAGGCCTTCATCGCGCAGATGCTGGCGCCGGGCCGTTCCGCGGAGCGCGTGGACAAGGCCCTGGTGGACGCGATGATCGCGGAGGTGGACCAGCGCCTGAGCTCGCAGGTCAATGAAATCCTCCACCACCCGCAGCTCCAGTCCCTGGAGTCCTCCTGGCGCTCGCTCAAGTTCCTGGTGGAACGCACGGACTTCCGTGAGAACACCCGCGTGGAGGTGCTCAACGCCTCCAAGCAGGACCTCATCACGGACTTCGAGGACGCTCCCGAGGTGGTGAAGTCGGGCCTGTACCGCACCGTCTACTCCAACGAGTACGGCGTCTTCGGTGGAAAGCCCTACGGCCTGGTCGTCGGCAACTTCGACGTCGGCCCGGGGCCCGAGGACCTGTCGCTCTTGAGCAAGATTGCCTCGGTGGCGGCCATGGCCCATACGCCGTTCGTGGCCAATGCCTCGCCGGAGTTCTTCGGCCAGCAGGAGTCCTTCCTGGGACTGCCGGCCCTCAAGGACCTCAAGTCCCTCTTCGAGGGTCCGCAGTACGCGCGCTGGCACTCGTTCCGCGAGAGCGAGGACGCGCGCTACGTGGGCCTGTGCATGCCGCGCTTCCTCCTGCGGCTGCCCTACAGCGAGAAGACGGTGCCGGTGAAGGCGTTCAACTTCACCGAGGACGTCGTCGGCCACCACGAGCGCTACCTGTGGGGCTACGCGTCCACCGCGTTCGCCAGCCGGGTGACGGACTCGTTCGCCAAGTTCCGCTGGTGCCCGAACATCATCGGCCCTCAGGCGGGTGGCGCGGTGGAGAACCTGCCGCTGCACCAGTACGAGGCCATGGGGGAGATCCAGACGAAGATTCCCACCGAGGTGCTCCTCACCGAGCGGCGCGAGTTCGAGCTGTCCGAGGAGGGCTTCATCGGCCTGGTGTTCCGCAAGGACACGGACAACGCGGCCTTCTTCTCCGCCAACTCGGCGCAGAAGCCCAAGTTCTTCGGCAACACGCCAGAGGGCAAGGCGGCCGAGACGAACTACCGGCTGGGCACCCAGCTTCCGTACATGTTCATCATGTCCCGCCTGGCGCACTACATGAAGGTGCTCCAGCGCGAGCAGATTGGCAGCTGGAAGGAGCGCGCGGACCTGGAGCGCGAGCTGAACCAGTGGATCAACCAGTACGTCGCGGACATGGACGAGCCGGCGCCCAGCGTGCGCTCCAGGCGTCCACTCCGCACCGCCCGCATCAAGGTCGAGGACGTGGAGGGGCAGCCCGGGTGGTACCGCTGCAACCTCCAGGTGCGTCCTCACTTCAAGTACATGGGCGCGGCTTTCACGCTCTCGCTTGTTGGCAAGCTGGACAAGGAGTGAGAGCGCAGACGTGAGACCCGTTTCAGGGTCTTACGGTCGCCGTGCCTGAGGAGGCGGCGGCCATCATGCAGTCCGGAGCCCTGATGCGCGGGGCTCCGTTCCACAGCGCAGCCGTCACACCACCTCAAGCAGGGGGAGAGCCACAATGGCCGAGACAGTACATCTGTACCTCAAGGCGAATGGGACCAAGATCGACGGAGAGAGCACTCAGACGAGCCTGGGGCGCGAGAACTCCATCGAGTGCCTGTCCTATATCCAGTCCGTCATCACCGCTCGCGAAGCCGGAAGCGGCATGGCGACGGGTCGCCGTCAGTATGAGCCTTTGCGCATCATCAAGCGCATCGACAAGTCTTCGCCGCTGCTGGCGAAGGCGCTCGTGGAGAACCAGAAGATTGACGCCGAGTTCAAGTTCTTCCGTCCGAACCCGACGGGAGATGGAACCACCGAGCAGTTCTACACGGTGAACATCAAGGACGGCCGCATCGCCAGCCTCAAGCAGATCGTTCCGGACACCTTCATTCCGGCGACGTCCCAGCAGCCTCCTCACGAGGAGATTACGTTCGTCTTCCACACCATCAGCTGGAAGTACACCAACGGTGGCGCGGAGCACGAGGACCAGTGGAGCGCCAACCGGTAATGCGGCGGGCCAGCTCGTGCTCCCGCCCATCGAGGGGAGCGCGAGCAAGCCATCGAGGAGGGGTTGCAGGTGACGGGACGAGGTCTGCTGTCTCGAATCGATGCGGGGAAGGGCTCGAGCGAGCGTGACGTGGACATGACCGAGTCCATCGTCGAGCACCTGCGCGTGCTGCTCAACACGCGCAAGGGCGGGTCCGCCACGGTGCCGGGGTTTGGCATCGTGGACTTCACGGACTTCGTCCACACCTTTCCCTCGGCCATCCAGACGCTCCAGTCCGCGATACGCACGACGGTGCTCGAGTACGAGCCCCGCATCTGCAACATCAGCGTGCGCCACATCCCCGAGGCGGACCCGCTGGTGCTGCGCTTTGAAATCACCGCTCAGCCCGCGGGCAAGGGCGTGAGGGGAATGCTTCGCTTCCGGACGCAGATGTCGCCGGGAGGCAAAATCGAGGTCTGGTGAGCGTTGCCGGTATGGCGGGGTGAGCCGCGGTGTTCAGCAAGTACTACCAGAGCGAGTTGACGTATCTCCGGGAGATGGGCCGCGCGTTCGGCACCGTCAACCCCGCGCTCGCCGGGCTCCTGGTGGAGCGCGGTGGCGACCCCGACGTGGAGCGGTTGTTGGAGGGCTTCGCCTTCCTCACCGCGCGTGTCCGCGAGCGCATTGACGACTCCGTGCCGGAGGTGGTGCACGGCCTGACGGAGCTGCTCCTCCCGCACTACCTCCGGGTGATTCCGGCCTGCTCGGTGGTGGAGTTCACGCCGCACGCGCGCCTGTTGCGCGGCCGCTCGCGCATCGCCGAGGGCGCGGAGGTGGGCACCAAGGCGGTGGACGGCACCGTGTGCACGTTCCGCACGACGCGCGCGGTGGACCTGTTGCCGCTGACGTTGACGGAGACGACGCTGGACCAGTCGTCGCCAGCGGCGCCGGTGTTGCGTGTGCAGCTCCAGGTGGTGGAGCAGGCGCGCGCCGAAGTCTTCCAGGAGGAGGGCCTGTCGCTGTTCCTCAGCGCGGAGCTGCCGGTGGCCTCCATGCTGCTGGTGTGGCTCCTGCGCCATTGCAAGGGCGTGGTGCTGCGCAACCCCGTGGACGGCGAGAGCGTGCGGCTGGGGCCAGACTGCATCCGTGCCTCGGGCTTCGCGCCGGACAACCGGCTGTTGCCGTGGCCCTCGCTGGCCCCGGAGGGCTACCGGCTGTTGCAGGAGTACTTCACGCTGCCGCAGAAGTTCCTCTTCGTCGACGTGAAGGGGCTTCAGGTGGCCGCGGAGCTCACCGGCCAGAAGCTGGAGATGCTCTTCGAGTTCGACCGCCCGCCCGCGCTGCCGGGACGCCTCCCCAAGGACGTCTTCCGGCTGCACTGCGCGCCGGTGGTGAACCTCTTCAGTGCCTCGGCGGACCCCGTGCGCACGGGCGCGTTGGGTCATGAGCATCTGGTGCGCGCCGCGGGCCTGGAGCCGGCGCACATGGAGGTGTACTCGGTGGACTCGGTCACCGGGCTCCAGACGGGCAGGACGGAGCGGCAGCAGTACAAGCCCTTCTTCGACTTCGCTCACGCCGCGGCGGACGCGGGCCGCTTCTACCGGCTGCGCCGGGCGGCATCGCCGCTCGATGACGGGATGGATGTCTCGTTGTCGTTGGGCAGCCCTCGCGACGCCACGCCTTCGCTGGCGGACGAGACGCTCTCCATCGACCTCACGTGCACCAATCGCTCCTTGCCAGCGCGTCTGCAGGTGGGGGACTTGAGTGTTCCGACCGCCGCGTCGCCCACCACCGCGCGCTTCCGGAACATCGTCGCGGTGACGCGTCCGGCACGTCCGCCCGTGGGCTCCGAACTGCACTGGCGGCTCCTGTCGCATCTGAGCCTCAACCAGCGCTCGATGTTGGTGCCGGGAGCCCTGCAATCGCTGCTGGCGCTCTACAACTTCCAATCCACCGCGGACCAGTCCACGGCTCGCGCCAACCAGCTCCGGGTGGAGGCGCTGAGGGGCGTGCAGGCTCAGCCCATCACGCGCTTCTTCCAGGGGGCGCCCGTGCGTGGTGTGCAGGTGACGGTGGACATGGAGGAGGCGGGCTTCACGGGGACGGGGGATGCGTTCCTCTTCGGCTGCGTCCTGGACGAGCTGTTCGCCTCGCACGTGAGCCTCAACTCCTTCAGCGAGTTCGTGTTGCGCCTTCAACCCTCTCGACTGGAGTACCGGTGGTCCCCGCGGAACGGCCGACAGACGATCTGCTGAAGGCCGTCGAATCGCTGAGCGCCCGGCCGGGGCAGTTGGCGTTCAGGCCGTTGGTGGCGCTGCTCGAGCGGTTGACGTCCACGGCGGTGCCCGTGGGTGGGACGGGGCCCGCCCTGGACGAGCGCATCCGCTTCCGGCACGACCCGGCGCTCACCTTCAGCGCGGGCGACGTGAGCCGTGTGCGTGTCGTCTCCCAGCCCGACGCGAACGGCGGGACGGCGCAAGTCGTGGAGGTGGTCGCGACGTTCCTGGGGTTGACCGGGGCGGTGTCCCCTTTGCCGGACTACATCCTGGAGGAGATTGCGCAGGAGGACCCGGACAACGCGCGCCGGCGCGACTTCCTGGACCTCTTCCATCACCGTCTGCTCTCGCTGTTGTACCGGGCGCTGGTTCGCTACTCGCTGGAGGCGGAGTCCACGCGCGGCGGCGGTGACACCTGGTCTCAGCGGGCACTGTCGCTGGGCGGGCTGGACACGTATGAGCGGCCCTATTCGGGCTCGCTGTCTCCCGCGCAGCTCTTGCGGCTGACGCCGCTGTTGGCCTCGAGGGCGCGGACGGCCGGGGTGTTGGAGCTGGCCCTGACGGACGTGTTGTCCCCGGTGCTGGGAGAGGCGACGGTGTCGCTGCGGCAGTTCTCCGGGGCCTGGGTCGACATCGAGCCGGACAACCGGATGCGGCTGGGCCGCTCGAACTCGAACCTGGGCCGCTCGATGCTCTTGGGGAGCCGGGTGTTTGATCGCTCGGGTGGGTTCGACATCGTCATCTCCCCGTTGGAGGGAGATGCCTACCGGCGCCTGCTTCCCGAAGGGGACCTGTCGCCGGTGGTGCGCGAGGTGGTGGACCTCTTCGTGAGAGACCCCCTCGACTGTTCGCTGGTGTTGGGCGTGCGCGAGGCGGAGCTGCCGAGGTTCCGGCTGTCGCGCGAAGGGGCCTTCCGGCTCGGGCAGGACTGCTATCTGGGGCAGCGCAGGAGCGACACCCGCCTGCGTCTGCGCACCGTGCCGCTCCCGTCGGCGCCGAACCGGGCCGAGTCTGTTTCTCCGCCATGACGCCGCGTCAGCAGTGGTGTCCCCACCTTCGTTCATCCGAAGTCCAGGAGTGAAGACATGCGCGTTGAACCCAAGACCCTTGTTCGGCGCCTGACGCCCACGGCCACTCGGATGTTGGAGACCGCGGTGTCTCGGGCGAGCAGCGCTCGGTGCTACGAAATCGTTCCCGAGCACCTGTTGCGGCAGCTCCTGGAGGACGAGGACGGCGAGGCATCGCTCCTCTTGCGGCACTTCCAGGTGGACCGCTCGAAGGTGCTCGCGTCGGTCGAGGACGGGCTCAAGTCGCTGCGCACGGGCAACTCGGGGCGGCCCGTATTCTCCGAGAGCCTGTTCCAGTGGTTCGAGGACTCGTGGCTGGTGGCGTCGCTGGAGCATGGGGTGAGCCGGCTGCGCTCGGGCGTGTTGATGTGGCAGTGGATTGCCCGCTCGGAGCGCTACACGGCCGAGTCGTATCCGTCGCTCGACGCCATCTCGGTGGAGACGCTCAAGAAGGTCTTCGAGGAGGTGGTGGGCCGCTCGAAGGAGGCCGCGGAGGTGAGCAGCGCGACGGTGGCGGCGCCGTCCGCGGGAGGAGGGCGAGGAGAGGAGGCGCTCGCGCGCTTCACCACGTCCTTCACCGAGAAGGCGCGCTCGGGGAAGATCGACCCCATCTTCGGGCGCGACCGGGAGATTCGTCAGGTCATCGACGTGCTGGCGCGGCGCCGCAAGAACAACCCCATCATCGTGGGTGAGCCGGGCGTGGGCAAGACGGCGCTCGTGGAGGGGTTGGCGCGAGCCATCGTCGCGGGGGATGTGCCCGAGTCCATGCGCAACCTGGAGGTGCTGGGGTTGGACCTGGGAGCGCTGCAGGCGGGCGCGGGCGTGCGAGGCGAGTTCGAGAACCGGCTCAAGGCGGTCATCGCCGAGGTGAAGGGTTCACCCAAGCCCATCATCCTGTTCATCGACGAGGCGCACACCCTCATCGGCGCGGGAGGCGCGCAGGGCGGTGGTGACGCGGCGAACCTGCTCAAGCCGGAGCTGGCGCGAGGCGAGCTGAGGACCATCGCCGCCACCACGTGGGCCGAATACAAGAAGTACTTCGAGAAGGACGCGGCGTTGGAGCGGCGCTTCCAGCCCATCAAGGTGGACGAGCCGACGGAGGAGGACGCGGTGCTGATGCTGCGCGGGTTGTGCCCCGCATATGCGCAGTCACACGGCGTCACCATCCGCGACGAAGCGGTGGTCGCCGCGGTGTCGCTGTCGCATCGCTACATCTCCGGGCGGCAGCTGCCGGACAAGGCGGTGGATCTGCTGGATACGGCGGCGGCCAGGGTGAAGATTGAGCAGAGCGCGCGGCCGGACGAGCTGGTGGAAGTGGAGTCGCGTCTGGCGGCCCTGGAGCGGGAGCTGGCGGTGCGTGAACGAGAGCGCGCCGCGGGGCACGTGGCTCCACCCGAGGACGAGGGACCGACGTTGGAGGAGCGGCTCGCGGCCACGCGTGATTCGGTCGCGACGTTGAGGACTCGCTGGGAGCAGGAGCTGTCCGCGGTGGAGGCCGTGCGCCGGGCTCGCGCGGCGCTGGATGCGGCGAAGGATGGCGAGGACACCGAGAAGCTGAAGGCCGACGTCGCGCACGCGCGCGCGGAGCTGGAGAAGCTCCAGGGCGAGTCTCCGCTTATCCATGTGGAGGTGGACCCGGACGTGGTGGCGCGAGTGGTCGCGGGGTGGACGGGGGTGCCCGTGGGCAAGCTGCGCAGCAGCTCCGTGGGGGCGGTGCTCACGCTGGAGCAGACGTTGCGCTCGCGCGTGAAGGGACAGGACGCGGCGCTGCGCGCGGTGGCGGAGACCATCCGCATGTCGCATGCGGGCATCCGCAATCCGTCGACGCCCATTGGCGTGTTGCTCTTCGTGGGGCCCAGCGGCGTGGGCAAGACGGAGACGGCGTTGGCGCTCGCGGACACGCTCTACGGGGGAGACCGTTTCCTCACGACCATCAACATGTCGGAGTTCCAGGAGAAGCACACCGTCTCGCGGCTCATCGGCTCGCCGCCGGGGTACGTGGGGTACGGCGAGGGCGGTGTGTTGACGGAGGCGGTGCGGCAGCGCCCGTACTCGGTGGTGTTGCTGGACGAGTGCGAGAAGGCGGACCTGGAGGTGATGAACCTCTTCTACCAGGTGTTCGACAAGGGCATGTTGTCGGACGGGGAGGGGCGCCTCATCGACTTCCGCAACACGGTGGTCATCCTCACGAGCAACCTGGCCACGGATGCGTTGATGCAGCTGTACTCGGGGCCGGAAGCGCCGAAGACGGAGACGGTGAGCGAGACGATTCGCCCCATCCTCAGCAGACACTTCAAGCCCGCGCTGCTGGCGCGCATGTCGGTGGTGCCGTTCATCCCGATTGCGCGCGACGTGTTGAAGGACATCGCGGCGATGAAGCTGGCCTCGCTGGCGGACCGGCTCCATGCCTCGCACCGGGTCAAGACGGAGTTCGCTCCGGAGGTCACCGAGGAGTTCGCGCGGCGGTGCCTGGACAACGACTCGGGGGCGCGCAACGTCGACCACCTGCTGCGCTCCTCGTTGATGCCGCGCCTGTCCATGGAGTTGCTGGAGCGCCTGGCGGCGGGAGGGGTGCCGGGGCGCCTGCGCGTGGGATTGGGTGCGACGGGGGACTGGGACCTGTCATTCTCTGACGCCTAGGCGGTGGTGTCGCGGACCGTCCGGAGGGATGATTCGCCCGCCGGACGCGCCGGACTCTCAAGAGGTACGCCGTGGGCAGCCCCCACGTTTCGGGATAGGAGTGAGCCGTGTTGCCCCTCGTCATCCGAATCAAGGGCCTGGATGCGCAGGCGTCGAGTGAGAAACAGTATGTCTTCCAGCACTCGCCTGTCCGAATCGGCCGCAACCAGCTCAACGACGTCTCCATCCCCAAGACGTTCGTCTCGCTTTTCCATGCCGTCGTCCGCTTCGACCAGAAGGCCATCTATGTGGTGGACCTGGGCTCGACGAATGGCGTGAGCATCGACGGCCGACGTATCGACAAGAACATTCAAGTGCGGGTGGACGAGGAGACTCGAATCTCCATTGGCACGATTGAGATGCGTTTGTCGCGCGAGGCCGTGGCGGGGGATGGGCAGTCGCGCATGACGCAGTTCCGGGCGCTGTCGACGCTCATGGACCCGGCGGACGGGACGCCGTCGAGCTTCAAGCCGACGCCGGTGCAGGGGCGTGCGCAGGTGGTGGCCACGGCGCTGTTGCCCGCGCTGGGGTCCATCCCGTCGCCGACCGACGATGAAGACGACGCCATCGGGACTACGCAGACGAACCTCCTGCCCGCGCTCGACGAGGGGCTGTTGGGAGGGGAGGACGACGGGCAGCGGACGCAGATCTCCAGCATCCCGCTCGTGGAGGAGCCGGTGGCGCGGCCCGCCCAGCCGTCCATCATCCAGCGGCGCAGCCGGACGCCGGAGAGTGTGCGGGTGGTTCCGCCGGGCACGGGTGGCGTGCAGGGCTCCATCCAGCAGTTGGTGCCGCTGTACACGGCGTATCGCAATGCGTGGCAGGCGCTCCACGGGGCGATGGTGCGGCAAGGCGAGGCGCAACCCGAGGCGGACAGGGCATCGCTCGTGGGACAGATTCAGCGGCGCTTGCCTGGGGTGGTGCACGAGCCCCAGTTCGGAGAGTTCGCGCGCTTGTTGGGGGTGGCGGTTCCCCAGCCTTCCTCAGGGGGGACGTCCTCGGGGGGCTCGATGTCGGCGGTTCAGGGCGCCGCGTCCCGGATGGATGTGATGTCGAGGGAGTTGCTGGGGCGGTTCGTGCGGTCCTATCTGCCGGGGAGCAAGGGGCTCGAGTCGGGGGCGGACATCGACCGGTTCCTGGAGCGGCTGGCGGGGGTGTTGGAGACGTTTGGCCAGGCCTTCGTGGAGTTGCGGCAGGGGCATGACCAGTTCGGCCAGGAGATGGCCGTGACGATGGTCCGGGATGTGACGCCGCTGTCGAAGAGCAAGAACTCGCGCGAGGTGTTGCGCTACCTGCTGGACTGGAAGACGGGGGACGGTGGCGAGCGGGTCAAGGAGCTGATGGGCGGGTTCGTGGATGTGATGATCCACCAGATTGCGTTACTCAACGGCATGCGCGATGGCGTGCGGGCGCTGCTCGAGCGGCTGAGTCAGGGAGGGGAGCCGGAGGAGCGCTCGTTCCTGTCGCGGCTGTGGCCGTTCGGGGCCTCGAGGAAGTTGAAGTGGCTCGAGGAGGAGATGCGGAGGCTCAGCGAGGAGGAGCGTGAGCTGACGAAGGCCTTGTTTGGACAGGAGTTCGCGAAGGCCTACCACGCCATCGTGGGGGACGCGGCGAACAAGAACAGCTGAGAGGACGTTGTCGGTGTCCAAGCGCTGGGGTTGGGATCCATGAGGCACATGAAGAGCTCGAGGTGGGTGGAGCGGTTGGGATTGGGGCTGTTGGTGGTCCTGGGTTGGACCGGGTGCAAGCGGGCGGCGCCCGTGCGCGCGGCACCAAGTGTCCAGGCGCTGTGTTTCGCGGAGCGGCCCACGGGGGTTCATGCGCTGTCGCCGGAGCAGTGGCGGGCGGAGCTGCTCATCCCGATGTTGTTGAGTGGGTATGACGCGAGGTCGGGGCATCTGGCGACGCCGCAGACGGACTGCATGGGGACGCCGGTGCTCTGGCAGGACCCGGGGCCGGGCGAGTGCGCCGAGGTGGGGTCGTCATCGACGGCGTTGCCCGTGGCGCCGGTGACGGCGGCGGACATGGTGATGAGTGAGGTGCGTCCGGACGCGAGGTTGGTGTGGGTGGTGACGCGCCGGTTCTCGGATGGGGATGGGATGGGGCCGGTGGCGTTGGTGGAGTCGACGCCGCGAGGGATGGCGGTGAAGGCGTTGGGGGTGCTGCGTTCGCGGACGCTGAGGGCGACGTTGCGCCTGGAGCGGGTGGGAGGGATTGATTTGTTGGTGGCGGAGGGGGAGCGGTGCTCGGGGCCGAAGGATACGGTGTGTCAGCGGGCGGTGCGGATGGTGCCGCAGCGGGGCAATCGCTTCATCAACGAGCCGCTGTTGATGGCGGACGGGGCGTGTGCGAGCCCCTCGATGATTCAGCTCAACCGCAGCGCCACGCGTTCACTGCCGAGCCGGTGGATGCGGAAGTATGATTACACGGCGGCGTTGAGCTTCGCGGCGGATGGGATTCGGGTGCAGGAGCAGATGATTGTGAATGACCTGGATCCGAAGCAGCCCACGGTTCCGGCGAGGCAGTTCCGCAAGGCGCAGATTGACCGGAAGGTCCAGGTGTCATCGGGACGGCTGGTGGTGGACGACACATCGCTCTGGGGGCGTCTGTTGGAGGAAGGGGCCACGGAGGCGACGCGGTAGGACGGTGGGTGGTCGGCTGGACGAGATGAGAGGGATTCGTCTCGTCCAGTGATGCGTGTCACGGAGTCGAAGGGGCAGGCTGCTCATCGAGGAAGGACGGGATGAGCGGGACGAGCAGGTCGACGCGGGTGATGGAACCCCAGTGAGTCGTGCCTGGGAGGATGGCGAGGCGGGAGTTGGGAATGCCGGCCATCATGCCGTCCGTCTTGCCGCCGCCGAGCAAACCAAACATCTCCACGGCGTGGGTCGGCGGGAGGCTGTCCGAGTCTCCGGCGATGACGAGCGTGGGGACCTTGAGCGCCGCCACGTCCTGTGACCAGTCGTAGGGGTTCTTGGTGAGGAGGTGGCTGACCTTGGAGACGAGGACCGGGAAGTCCTCGGGGCGCGGAGCGGCGCGGAGATAGGCCTCGTGCATGGGGGAGCCCGCGAGCATCTCTCCGGTCATGGTGGCCATGATGGCCTGGTTCTCTGGGAACCACGCGTTGCTCTTGAACGTGGTGGAGAGGACGACGAGTTTGCGAACGGCTTGAGGGTGGCGGAAGGCGACCTGGAGGGCGACGCCGCCGCCGAGGGAGTAGCCGCAGAGGTCCGCGGACTCGATGTTGAGGTGCTTCATGAGGGCGGCGATGTCATCCGCCATGGTTTCGAAGCGCAGGGGGCGGTCGACGTCGGCGGTGTGGCCGTGGGCCTGGAGTTCGACGGCGATGACCTGGCGGGTCTTGGCGAGCTCGGAGATGAAGGGCTGCATCGAGTCGATGGTCGAGAGGGCGCCATGGAGGAGGATGAGCGGGCGGCCGGTGCCGTGAAGCTCGTAGTAGAGGTTGAGTCCGTTCACCTGGGCGTAGGAGCCGGGAGCGGGGGATTCGTTCTCGTGTGTGGGAGTGGGCTTGGGGTCGGAGCCGCACCCGAGGGCGAGGACGGAGGAGGACAGCAGGAACGCCGCGGCGAGGATGGACTTGGCAGAGGTCTTCATTGCGTGCACTCGAGGGTGTCGGGGCAGCGCGTGGTTCTCCCGCGGAGGGGTGTGGGGAGTCGGCTTCAGGCTCCAGGGGCCGCGCTTTCTGACACGTAGACTCCGCGAGGCCGCGGAACTCATCGGTCGTTCGAATCTTTTCGTCCCTGCGCTCCTCCGCAGGTTGCATCCTTGTCCGGCTGGTGCGTGCTAGATGCGCGTCGTGTCGCGTACCATCACCAGCTTTGGGTAGGCGACGAAGAACCCCAACCGCTCCATGTTGCGCTGGGACGGCGTGCCGGGGTGCGTGCTGCTCGCGGCCAGCGTGCAGCCCTGGCTCAGAGCCCACTCCAGGCGCGTGGCGATGAGCGCTTGTTGGAGGCCCTGGCCTCGGAAGCGTTCGCGCACGCCCGTTCCGGACAAGGTCGCGATGCTGTCGTGTACGGCCACGGTGCCGCCGCCCGCCGGCTCACGTCCGACCCGTGCAAGGAAGCACGTGGTCCCGGGTATCGTCGTGGCGGACATCATGAGCGAGGCCTCGTCGTCGGTCAGTTCCTCGCGGCCCATGAAGCCCTGGCCCACCGTGCGTGCGAACAGTTCCGCCTCGTCGGGCTGGATGGGGCGGACGTCCGCGGTGTGCGAAGGACGAGGGGCGCCTGGCAAGGCGCGCGCGAAAACCTGTTGGAACTCCGCCACGCGGTATCCGCGCCGCGCCAGTTCTTGGGCGAGCGAAGGGTCCGCGAAGGGCGTCAGTTCGATGGGCACTGGACTGCCACCCTGACCCAGGTGGGCCTCTACGCGGTCGAGCGTCGTCGCATCGATGGGGCCGTCGAACCCCAGGGCGATGGCTTGGGTGAGCGGCGAGCCCGGGCCGTTGAAGAGTGCCAGCCCTCCGGCGATTTCGAGGATTCCGTTCGCGGGCGTGGCGGCGCGATTCTGCTCGGCCTGGGCCCGCTCGATGCGACGTGCCAGGGCCGTGTCCACGGTGACACGGGAAGACATGGATGCGAGCGACATGCTGGACACCTTCGTCCAACGCGCGCGGCCGCGTCTATCGGGTTCCCACCCTCTTTGTCGTGAAACCGCGCTTCGGGGACGTGGCCACGGCGCGGCGGAAGCGCGCGGGGGTGGCGGAGAAGTGCGCGCGGAACAGCGCCGTGAAGTGACTCTGGTTTGAGACGCCGGCGCGCTGCGCGATATCCGCGAGTGGCAGGGCCGTGTTGGCGAGAAGTTCCCGTGCGCGCTCGAGCCTCCGGGCCAGGACGAATTGGTGAGGAGTGGTGCCTGTCGCCCGCTTGAAGCTCCGTGTGAAGTGCGACGGTCTCAGGCCCACCACGGCGGCGAGGACTTCGAGGCCGAGCGACTCTTCCAAGCGGGCCTCGACGAAGTCCGTGACGCGCTGGACCTGCCAGGCCGCGAGCGCTCCCGAGAGGCTCCGGTCTCGAAGGCGCTGACCGTCGAGCCGCAACAGTCGCGAGGCGAGGATGGTGGCGAAATTCTCCACCTCGATTCGAGAGGGCCCGCTGCCTTCGCTCAGGGCTTCACTGCTGGCGCGCAGCAGCTCGCGGGTCAGCGGGTCGCGCAGCTTCGAGGGGCCCAGCCGCCGCAGGGCTTCTTCCGTGGAGGGATCGCCGTGGAGCGACGCGAGTCGTCGCGGGTCGAGGAAGAAGGACGCGACCTGGGTGTCTCTGCTCCAGGCGAAAGCATGTGGCACGTCGGAGCCGACGACACCCACTTCGTTGCATGTCAGGCGGAGGTCCACGGGCCTCCCGGTGGTCCTCCAGCGTCCCCGGATGCCGCCGCGCCCCAGGGGCATGAGCAACTGGAGGGAGGGGTGGTGATGCTCGCCCGTATCCGTTTGCTGCCGGTAGAGGGCCAGGCCCACGCCCTGCCACGCCGCTATTGTCATGGGCTCTTTGGTCGCTCGTGTCATGGGCGTTGTCGGCAAGGGGGCGCGAGGTGGTCGGCCCAAGGGGACGGCGCATCATCCGCGCATGAGGCTGGGGGACCAAGCCTGACGGGCTGACGATGGGGAGCGCGTCCAGATGGCCTTCTTGCTGGACTGCTGCGACCGCGACGCCATGTGTTTCGTGGCCACCACGGGCGCGTTGACAGGTGGGCTGGTTCGGGACTTGGTGGCCGAGACCCTGCTTGCGACGAAGCTCGAGGCTCCACCTGAAGAACTCGGAAGGCGATACCTGGCTCGTCGTAACGTCGCGTCAGCGCCACGGACCGGACAAAAACGAACGGGGTTGGACGGTTTGCACCGTCCAACCCCGCGTTTCTGCATGTCCCCGACGGGATTCGAACCCGTGTTACCGGCTTGAAAGGCCAGCGTCCTGGGCCTCTAGACGACGGGGACGTCGTCACTACATGAGTCGCGGGGGGATCGAACCCCCGACCCTCGGCTTAAAAGGCCGGTGCTCTACCATCTGAGCTAGCGACTCGCACTATTCTTTTGTTCGAAATCAACAGCCGCGCCCCTGGGCCCCGGAGGCAGGCGCTTCCTACCAGCACTCCATCGCGCTTTCCACTGGCGAGCGCATGTTCTCCTTCCTGACGTCGGTTCCGCCGCCTTCCTCTGAACGGCCGCCCCCGCGCCACCGTCGGCCATCGGCTGTATACAGGCCTCATGGCCCAGGACCTGTCCCCGGACGAGCTTGATGACCTGGAGGCCGAGGAGGGTGATGAGAAAGCCCCCTTCCGCCGTTACCTCACCCGGCTGGGCGCCGAGCGCATGCACCGCGAACTCATCCGCCTGCTCAACGAGGAGCGCCCCAAGGTCACCGCCGAGGTCTCCGCCGCCGCCGCCCAGGGCGACCGCTCCGAGAACGCCGAGTACATCTACGGAAAGAAGCGCCTGCGCGAAATCGACCGCCGCATCCGCTTCCTCCAACGGCGCCTCGACACCGCCACCATCGTCACACCTTCTGAACAGAGCGACCGTGCACGCGTCTACTTCGGCGCCACCGTCACCCTCGAGGACGAGGACGGAGCCCGAACCACGTACCAGATAGTCGGGTCCGATGAGATCGATGCCGCG
Organism: Myxococcus stipitatus; assembly: GCF_037414475.1. The sequence continues at coordinate 8,776,566 of NZ_CP147913.1, forward strand.
GGAGGTCGCATCAGCGTGGAGTCCCCCATCGGCCGAGCCCTCCTGCGCAAGGGCATCGGTGACACCGTCGACGTGCGCCGCCCCCGGGGCGAAATCGAACTGACCGTCGTCGACATCCGCTACGACTAGGAGGCCCCATGCCTCGGACGCTGCCCATCAACCCCCGCTTCCGCCGCATCTACCAGAGCCTGAGCGGGGCGGACCTGGCCGCGCCCGACCCCGAGGAGCTTTCACTCGAAGACCTGGGGCTCGGCGACTCCCAGCAAACTCGCGGGGGCCTCCTGTTCGGGACCTACAGCCACCAGGGACTGGAGCGTGTCTTGCGCGCCTACGGACTCTTCCAGCGCGCCGAGGAGCGCGTCGGTCCCATGGAGCTGCGAATCCAGGGTGAAGACCCGTTCCGCCCCCGCATCGTCCTCTGGAGCCGCCGCTTCTACGCCCCCATCGCGGACCTCTCGCTGCGCATGGCGACCGGGGCCGAAGTGGGGCTCGGCGGCCCGCTCGCCACCGTGCCGCTGTTGTACGTGGACGCGCTGCTGCTCCAGCACCCAGGCCGCTCCTTCGACTGGCACCGTCCGCCGCTGCCCGGTCAGAGCCACCCCGGACTTGCGCTCTCCGCGCCCCTCCTCGAACTGCTCATGCTCATGGCCCGCCGCATCGGCGCGGAAGGGCTGGCCCTCACGCCTTCGACCTTCGCCGCCGCCACGGTCTACGACCGGCGCTTCGTCTTCGTTGACGGCGACGCCCAGGGGCGCTTCCTCGCGCTGAGAGACGCGGGAGACAATCGCCCCCGATGGTTGCTCGCCTGGGCGGTGGAACTCGGCTGCATGCGAGACGCCGAGGGACAACACGTCCCCTTCACCCCCATGCCGATGCTTGCCCCCCTCAGCCCCAGGCTCCGAGGCGCCTTCGAGATGAAGGAGTGGACGGATGCCCGGCGGAGGACGGGCCGGCAACTGCTCACGCTCGACGAGGAATCACTCCGGCAGCGATTCCCCTGGGAACGCATGCCCCCGGGCCCTCCACCCGAGAGGCTGGCGGACCTGCTGGGGTACGATCCGCTCGCCCCCGTCCTCGCGCACTGAGCGCGCCTCTGGCCCAGGCGCGTCACGGCCGGTATCCGGGCCGGCCACTGGCGCTCTCTCGGTGCGAGTCCCAGGCGTGGGGTTTCCAACAGCGGCGAATCGTGACGTCAACCTGGCTGCTTCCGTGGGAGCCCCTGTCTATATTGGAGTGGGCGTCAGGCTCATCCACGTCGCATGGTCCCCAGCGGTCGCACCCGAACCAATCAGGTCGCGCAACCCACGATGCGAAAGAACTTCATCCTCGACACCAACGTCCTCCTTCACGACCCGCGCAGCATCTACGGCTTCGAGGACAACAACGTCATCATCCCCATCTACGTCATCGAGGAGATCGACCAGTTCAAGCGCGACCTCTCGGAGCTGGGCCGCAACGCCCGGCTGGTCGCGCGTTACCTGGACGGTTTTCGCGCGGAGGGCTCGCTGAAGGAAGGCGTGCCCCTGCCTCGGGGTGGAATGTTGCGCGTGTGCTTCTCCGAGCGCGACCTGCCCCTGTCCATGGCGGACAGCAACCTGATGGACAACCGCATCCTCGCGGTGGCCATCGACCTGATGGAGCAGGAGCCGGACACCCAGGCGGTCTTCATCACCAAGGACACCAACCTGCGCATCCGCGCCGACGCGCTGGGCCTCATCGCCGAGGACTACGACACGGAGCGGGTGGAAATCACCGAGCTGTACACCGGCTTCACCGAGCGGCTCGTCCCCAAGTCCCTCGTGGACCAGATGTACAAGCCCGGCGCCGAGGTGGAGCTGCCCGACGCGGACACGCTCTTCCCCAATCAGCTGGTGCTGCTCAAGGACGAGACGAACCCCTCGCACACCGCCATGGGGCGCCTGCACGGACTCAAGAACCGCCTGGTGCCGTTGCTGCGGCAAAGCAAGGAGGGCACCTGGGGCATTCGTCCGCGCAACATGGAGCAGGCCTTCTGCCTGGACCTGCTGCTCAACGATGACATCAAGCTGGTGACCATCGTCGGCAAGGCGGGCACGGGCAAGACGCTGCTGGCCATCGCCGCGGGCCTCCAGAAGGTGACCGAGGAGAACCTCTACCACAAGCTCCTGGTGAGCAGACCCATCTTCCCCCTGGGGCGGGACATCGGGTATCTGCCCGGAAGCGTCGAGGAGAAGCTCAACCCCTGGATGCAGCCCATCTTCGACAACGTGGAGTTCTTGATGAACCTCAGCCGCGCGGACAAGAAGGCCGGACGCGGCTACCACGAACTCTTGGACCTGGGGCTGATGGAAATCGAGCCGCTCACGTACATCCGCGGCCGGAGCATCCCCAACCAGTTCATCATCGTGGACGAAGCGCAGAACCTCACGCCCCACGAGGTGAAGACCATCATCACCCGCGTGGGTGACAACACGAAGATCATCCTCACGGGGGACCCGTTCCAGATCGACAACCCCTACGTGGATTCGACCAACAACGGCCTGGTGCACGTGGTCAATCGCTTCAAGAGCGAGAAGATCGCCGCGCACATCTCCATGGCCAAGGGCGAACGAAGTGCCCTGGCCGAGCTCGCCGCCAACCTGCTCTAGCCGCCCCCGCGCGCTGGAGCGACGAGACGTGACATGACGAAGGATGGACCTGGAGAGACCCCCTCGGAAGACACGGAGAAGAAGCCCCTCATCGAGTACCCCTCGGTCTACACCTTCAAGGTCATGGGCAAGCAGGGCTCCGACTTCCCGGAGCACGTGCGGGACTTGTTCCGGCGGCTGATGGGCTCGGAAATCTCTCCGGACTCCATCCGCGAGCAGCCCAGCAGCAAGGGCAAGTACGTGTCGCTGAGCGTCTCCGTCTACCTGCTGTCCGAGGAGCAACGGCGTGGCATCTACGACCAGCTCCACAAAGACCCTCGCGTCATCTACTACCTGTGAAGCAAGGTGCGCGGGGGCTCCTGCCTCGGGTGGGGAGCCCGCCCCGTCTCTGGAAGTCCCTCCGGGGTTGGATATATGAGGAACCTATGAGCCCGGCCGAGTCCTTTCCGCTGTACCACCCCGCGGACGCCCGGCGCGCGTTCAGCTCGGACGACGCGACCCGGCGTTTCGCCAAGGTGGCCCAACTGGAGCCAGGCTCTCGCGTGCTGGTGCTCGCGTGTGGAGGCGACGTCAGCGCCGCGCTGGTGCTGGCCCGGGAGATAGGCTGCACCGTCATCGCCGCGGACACCGACGAAGCCCATGTCGCGACGCTTCGAGAGCGGATTCGCAACTCGGGACTGTCGGACCGCATCGAGGCCCGAGGTGTCGCGCTGGATGCCCTGGGCTTCTCGGATGGGTGGCTGGACGCCATCCTCATCCAGGGCCGGGTGCTGTATCCGCTGCGTGCGACGCTGGCGTCGCTGCGGCCCTTGCTGGCGAAGCGAGGCCGGCTCGGGATGACGTTCCCCGTGAGGGTGGGGCGGGTCGTCCCCAAGGCCGCCAGCGAGCTCTGGGAGCGGCGGCTGGGCGCACCGCTGCTGCTTCCTCGCGAGCTGCTCCAGTCCCTGGAGATGGGTGGGTTCGAGCCGGAGTCGGCCGAGACGCTGCAGGACACGGAGCTCGACGACTACTACCGCGAAGTCGAGGCGAGCCTCAGGCCCACCTCGGGGCCGCAGGCCTCGGCACTTCGTGAGGAGTTGACGCTGCACCGCGAGAGCAACGGCAAGGCCAGCGTCAGCTACGCGTTCCTGGTGGGACGCCGCAAGGAGCCGGGAGAGAAGCCTCCGGCCTCGCGCGACCGGGGCTGAGTCAGCGCCGTGGGGGCGGTGAGCGCCCGCCCCCGGCTCGACTCCACTTCAGCTCAGTTCAGAGAGCCGTTGAAGTCGACGAGCTCGATGGAGTCGGGCGCCACGGACAAGTCCACCTGGTCGCGGTACCCTGCCGCGTCGCCACCAACCTGGAAGGGCATGGGGCGCGCGAAGCGGATGGTGGCGTCGCGGACGTGGAAGTCGTGGAGGCCTTCGGGGAACCAGCGCCCGTTCCACAGGCGGGGCAGGTGGGCCAGCACCTGCGTGGGCGTCACCTGGCCCAGCCGCAGCTGCATGAAGCCCCGGCGGCCACACGCGAACGGGAACATGCGGAAGCCGTAGCCGTAGAAGGGCATGGTGCCGGCGGCCGCCATCATGAGCTTGCCTCGGAAGAGCAGCTCGCCCGGGGCCACGGGCTCACCCACCGGCTGCCCGTCCGCGCCCAGCTTGTAGGCCTCGCTGGTCTGCCCGTTGACGACCTCGCACTCGACCCAGGTGGAGTTCGTCAGGTAGTGCGGCACCGTCTTGCAGGCCACGGCGGAGAAGTAGCCGCCGCTGCCGGAGAGAACGCTCTTGAGCAGCCCCTTGCCCAGGTTCTCCTTCACCCAGATGTAGTCGTTGAGCACCTTGCCATCCACGCCCAGGCCCGCGAAGGGCGCGCGCTGGCCATCCACCATCAGCAGGTCCATGGGGCGGAAGCCCGGGATTTCACCCGTGCGGGCGCGCAGCACGTCGTTGAGGATGCCGTCGCCCCGCGTACCAGAGGCGTTGACGTGGGCGGCGATTCCATTGCCCGTGCCCAGCTTGAGGATGCCGAAGCGGGGCGCCTGCTGACCGGCGAAGCGGCCTCGGGGGCCGACCTGCTGGAGGACCTCGTTGACGAAGCCCATGAACGTCCCGTCGCCGCCACCGGTGAAGACCAGGGGGTAGCCGCGCTCCAGCACCGTCTGGGCGATCCGGCGCCCGTCCAGGGGCGAGCGGGAGAGGAACAGGTCCTGCTCCGGCACCACGTGCGACAGCGACTTCACCACCCGGGCGTCCACCTTGCGGGCATTCGCGTTGAGCAGGACCGCGACCTTCGGCTCCGCGGAGACGTCCGCCGAGGCAGAGCGGCGTAGGTCCGGAGATCGCAGGGGCTGAACCAGCATGGGGCAGGCTCCAGGGTAGGTGCGGGTGGGGGGACCCGTCATCGACGCCGACCCGGAAATGCACTTTTATTGCCAACGGGTGACGCGAGGCGTCAGTGGAGCCAGGGCCTGTTGTTTCGAGGGGTTGAATCGTTGGCTGCTGGTGGAGTGTTCGCCAGGTTGCTACCTCGGGGTGACGGCGGTGTAGAGCGCGTTACGCACCCGTTCCGTGAAGGTGGCGATGGCGTGACGCGGCAGACGGCCTCGTGCGCACTGCGCTACGCACCAACGAGCATCACCTTTGGCCAGGGGCACCTGACGTCACCACCCGGTTTGACATGAAGGGGGGGGTGGTTACGTTGGGCTTACATCAGGAGCTTTCGCAGAAAACGCAGTCATTTCCGGAGGATACGAACCGTGGGCAAGATTATTGGGATCGACCTGGGCACCACGAACAGCGTGGTGGCGATCATGGAGGGTCGCGAGCCCAAGGTCATCGTCAACGAGGAAGGCAGCCGCATCACGCCCTCGGTGGTCGCGTTCACGAAGGACGGGGAGCGCCTGGTTGGCCAGGTGGCGAAGCGCCAGGCCATCACCAACCCCGAGCGCACCATCTATTCCATCAAGCGCTTCATGGGCCGGCGGGCGGACGAAGTGGGCGAGGAGGCCAAGCTGGTCCCCTACAAGGTCGCCCGGGGGCCGAACGGCGATGCACGCGTGGAGCTGGACGGCAAGCAGTACAGCGCGCCGGAGATCAGCGCGCAGGTGCTGCTGAAGCTGAAGCGGGCGGCGGAGAACTACCTGGGTGAGAAGGTGACGGAGGCGGTCATCACCGTCCCGGCCTACTTCAACGACGCCCAGCGCCAGGCCACCAAGGACGCGGGTGAAATCGCGGGCCTCACGGTGCGGCGCATCGTGAACGAGCCGACGGCGGCGGCGCTCGCGTACGGACTCGACAAGAAGAAGGACGAGAAGATCGCCGTCTACGACTTCGGCGGCGGCACGTTCGACATCTCCATCCTGGAGGTGGGTGAGAGCGTGGTCGACGTGCTCGCGACCAACGGCGACACGCACCTGGGCGGTGACAACATCGACCAGCGGATCATGGATTGGCTGATCGCCGAGTTCAAGAAGGACACCGGGCTCGACCTCAGCAAGGACAAGATGGTCCTCCAGCGCCTGAAGGAGGCGGCGGAGAAGGCGAAGATCGAGCTGTCGAGCGCGACGGAGACGGACATCAACCTGCCGTTCCTCACGGCGGACGCGTCCGGTCCCAAGCACCTCAACCTGAAGCTCACGCGGGCCAAGTTCGAGGCGATGATCGATGACCTCATCGAGCGCTCGCTGGAGCCGTGCCGCAAGTGCCTGAAGGACTCGGGCGTGGACCTGAAGGACCTCAACGAGGTCGTGCTCGTGGGCGGTACCACGCGCATTCCGAAGGTGCAGGAGGCGGTGAAGCGGCTGTTCGGCAAGGAGCCGAACCGCTCGGTGAACCCGGACGAGGTCGTCGCGGTGGGCGCGGCGGTGCAGGCCGGCGTGCTCTCCGGCGAGGTCAAGGACATCCTCCTGCTGGACGTGACGCCGCTGAGCCTGGGCGTGGAGACGTTGGGCGGGGTGATGACCAAGCTCATCGAGCGCAACACCACCATCCCCACGCGCAAGTCGGAGACGTTCTCCACGGCCACGGATGGCCAGTCGCAGGTGGAGATCCACGTGCTCCAGGGTGAGCGCGAGATGGCCAATGACAACCGGAGCCTGGGCCGCTTCCACCTGACGGGCCTGCCGCCGGCGCCTCGTGGCGTGCCGCAGATCGAGGTGACGTTCGACCTCGACGCCAACGGCATCCTCAACGTCAGCGCCAAGGACAAGGCCACGGGCAAGGAGCAGAAGGTCACCATCACCCACTCGTCCGGCCTTGCGAAGGACGAGGTGGAGAAGATGGTCGCGGACGCCCGCTCGAACGAGGCGGCCGACAAGGAGCGCCGCGAGCTGGTGGAGATGAAGAACCAGGCGGAGGCGCAGTCCTACGCGGCCGACAAGCTCATCAAGGAGAACAAGGACAAGCTCTCCGCGGACGTGGCGAAGTCCCTCGAGGAGGCTGTCGCCGAGCTGAACAAGGTCCGTGAGGGGCAGGACAAGGCCGCCATCAAGGCCGCCCTCGATAAGCTCCAGGCGGCGAGCTACAAGGCCGCCGAGGAGATGTACAAGGCGACCGGTGGCGCGCCGGGCGCGGGTGGCGGCGAGCCGCCTCCGGGTGCTGCTCCCGGGGCTCAGCCGGGCGCGAAGAAGGACGACGTGGTGGACGCCGAGTTCCGCCAGTCGTAGTGCCGGGGCCGTGAGGCCCAGGTGCTGAGGAAGGGCCGGTGCTCCGCTTCGGGCGGGGGCCGGCCCTTCTGCATTGCGGGCTTCAGGGCTTCACCTTCCGCGACACGGGATGTCCGTACGCGAGGCGGGACCTGGGGTGGCGGCAAGCGGTTGAAGCGAGGGGGAGAGAGCTGGCCATGAGGGTGCACAGGGAACGGGCTCCACTCCGTCGTCAGAGGTGCTCGCATGTCCCGTGTCGCGTCCCCGCTGTCCTCGTCCACGTCCTCGCTCATCGAGGCGGATTCCCCGGCGGTTTCCACCGAAGGGGTTCGTGGCAAGAGCTCACCGCCCCCGACTTCGGACACGTTGGAGGTCTTTCTGGGCCCGCCTCAAGGCTCGCGAAGCGCGGCGCCTGTTCCCGGGCCCCGGTGTGGACCTCGAACCGGGGCTTCGAACGATTTCGATTTCGCGGTGGGAGGCTCCTTCCCGCCGCGTCCCACCGGTAGCGTGCGGGAGCAGATGCGGCAGGGCGCCTTCACATTGGCGCAGTCGGAGGCGGCCACCGCGAGCATGGTGATGGGGGGCGGCGGTTTCGTGGATGCCTATGCGCGGGGGCACCTGCGCCTGCTCGAGCCCAACCCGCCCATCGAGGGGGCGCCCACGTCGCTGACGGACTACACCAGCGCGCTCCCGGGCGTCACTCCCGAGGCGGCGTGGGCCTACTTCGTGGGCAACCCTGGCGCGGTGTTCGAGTCCGCGGGCATCCGTCTCAAGCCCGCCACCGGCTCCCTGTCCGAGGGGGCGAAGGTGTTCCTGGAGGAGAAGGGCCCTCCACCGGTCTGGGCGCCCGTGTCATTCCGGTTGGAGGCGGCGACGAACACCGTGCACGTCACCACCTTGGATGGTCACCCCCTGAGAGGGACCAACCGGTTTGTTTTCGAGTCGGATGGGGCAGGGGGGACCCGGTTGCGGCAGTACTCGGCTTTCCAGGGGAGCTCACCCGCGACGTCCGTGGGGCTCAAGCTTCTGGACCCCATCGAGCGGCAGCATGAAATCTGGCGGTCCGTGCATGCACATCTCCATGACACGCTGGTCTCCCGTTGACATAGAACCCAGGGTGGAGGTGATGCGGATGGCGCTGATGACGACACCGCCGGGACACGACGTAATCCTCTACGACGGGCATTGCCGCATCTGCAGCGGCGCGGCCCGCGAGTTCAAGAAGCTGCTCGGGGCTCGGGGAACGGAGCTGCGTTCGTTCCGGGACGAGGGCGTGCTGGAAGCCTTTCCGGGAGTCAGCCCGGAGCGCTGCGAAAAGGCCATGCAGTTGGTGCAGGCGGACGGACGGGTGTTGGAGGGGGCCGAGGCCATCGTTCGCGCCCTGGGGCGGCATCCCCTCGGGCGGCTGCTCTACGTGTACTACGTCCCAGGGCTCCGTCAGCTCGCGGACCTCGTCTATGGGGCCATTGCCCGCTACAGGTTCAAGATTGCAGGCCGGACCTGCTCGGACGCTGGGTGCGCGGTCCACTTCAAATAAGTGAAGCCCGGCGGGTAGCATGGCCCGAACCCCGCTCTTAACGGATAGTCCGTGCAATCACATCCGCCTCCGTACCTCCAAGCTGCTCGGGCCTTTCGCCACTTCTTCAATGAGCTGCGGGAGGTCTACCTGGAGAGAGAGACGCTCTTCACGCAGCTCGAGTTGGCGCTGCTGAGCCGGGAGCACGTGCTGGTGGTGGGGCCGCCTGGAACGGCCAAGAGCGCCATCGCCAGCGCGGTCCTGGGGCGCATCCTCGACGAGCAGACCGGTCTGCCATCGCTGTTCTCCAAGCAGCTCGCGGAGTCCACGGTGCAGACGGACCTCTTGGGGCCGGTGGACTTCAAGGTCCTCACGGAGACGGGGCGCACCGAGTACATCACCGACGAAGGCATGCTGGGCTCACTGCACGCCTTCCTCGATGAGATTTTCGACGGCCGGGACATGCTCCTGCGCTCCATCCTCAACGTGCTGTTCGAGCGAGAGCTCAAGCACGGCCGGCGGGTGACCACGGGGCGCACCGAGTGCGTCGTCATGACGAGCAACAGGTACCTCTCGGAGGTCCTGGCCCGCTCGCCGGAGCTGCTGCTGGCCTTCGCCGACCGGCTGAGCTTCATCTCCTTCGTGCCCAAGTCCTTCGCCCGCAAGGAGAGCCGGGCGGCCATGTTGCAGCGCTTCTCGCACGGGGCCCGGGCGGACCTGCGCGCTCAGCTGTCGGTCCAACAGATGGACTTGCTGCAGGACGCCGTGTCCCGGGTGAAGGTGCCGGGCTCCGTGTTGGAGGGCGTCGAGATGTTGGCGGATGGGTTGGAGCGCGCCTTGACGGCGCAGGTCTCCAAGCTGCCCGACTACGTGCCGACGAAGTACTTCTCGCAGCGCTCGGTGGTGAAGGCGCTGTGGGCCCTGAAGGCGGCGGTGGTTCGAGATCAAATCTACCGCCGTCCGGAGCGTCCGCTGGAGGCCTCCGTGGAGGACCTCGACGCCCTGCGCTGGTTCTTCCTCCTGGGGGGGCCTCCCTCGGCTGAGACGGAGGCGCTGCTCAAGTTGGTGGTGGACCCGAGGGAGCGTGCGCAGCTCGAAATCGTCCGGCTGGAGCAGCGGACGTTCGACGAGGTCATCACCAAGGTTCGTCAGGAACTGGGCGGGAGCCAGGAGCGGGAGGCTCACGCGTTGGGCATCACGGATGAGGCCTCGGTGGTGGATGCGCTTTCGCGCAACTGGCAACCCTCCCTTGCGTCCACTTCTGCGCGTGCGCTGATGTCCAAATTGTCGCCAGGGCCACGGCATGCGCAGAACCGCGCGCCTCTGCTGGGCGTCGCCAGGGGCCTGGTGGCGGCGATGGACCAGCGGCTCGCGCGAGGGATGGCGGGGCAAGGGGAGGGGCGGAGTGGGTTGTCCCTGCTGGCGTCGTTCCATGACGTGCTCGAGTTGTGCCGGGTCATCCCAGAGCTGAAGCCTGGATTCGTGCCGCTGAGCGAGGCCATCGCCCGATTCCTCGAGACGGCGGTGGAGATGATTGCCCTGAGCGCGGAGAGCGCGGACTTCGATGACGCCCTCAAGCTGGAGGGGCTGGTCGGGCTCGCGGACAACCTGGAGGAGGAGCTGTCGAGGACGGCTGACCTGGTGGGGATTCTGGTCGAGGGGGCTCCCGCCTCGGTGGACCGGTTGCGCACCGCGGAGGCCGCGGTCCGAAAGCGGGTGGTGGGCGCGCTGAGGCGCCGGGCGACCGTCGCGTTCCAGGGCACGTCCGCGAAGGGGCGCAAGGAGCCACTGGAGACGCTTTCCGTGGACTCGCGGCGGCTGTCGCAATTGGAGCAGTCGCTCTTGGCTCTGGACCCCACGCAGCCGAGCTTCAAGCAGGAGCTGCTGCTGCCCCTGGGGCTCGCCTATGCGCGGGAGGTCCTGTCCTCCACGCCCTTCGAGCGCATCGACCAGTACGGGCGCGCGGTTCAGGCCGTGGCGGAGAACGTGCGCCGCGAGGGACTTCCCTTGGACCTGGTCATGGGCGAGTGCCACGCCATCATCGATGGCCGGCTGCGAGAGCATGCCCGGCACCTGGGCCGGGAAGAGGCGGGGCCCCCTCCCGCGACGGTCTCTGTCTTCAGCGGCGATGCCTATCTGTTCTACCGGGGAACGCTCACCTCGAAGACGCCGGACGGCGAGTTCGCCGCGCTCCAAGGGCTGGAGGGGCAGCTCGCATTCGCGCGCTCACAAGCCTCATCGACGTTCTTCTCGGAGGAGGCTCGCACGGCCGTGGCGCAGGTCGAGCTCACCTTTCTCCAGACACGCGTCAAGTACCTGCGCGGCTGGCTGACGCAGCTCCTCACGGCCTTGCCGGCGCCTGAGTCGCTCACGGAGCGCGCCGAAGTGGAGCGCACGGTGGACCGGCTCGTGCGCAGCCGCTTCCCATTGCTGGCCCTGAAGGAAGGCGAGCTCGTGCGGCTGCGTGCGGTGGTGACGTTGGTCGCGGCCATCCCGGGCGAGGTGGGGGCGAACGCGCAGCGGCTGGAAGCGCAACTCCACGGCATCGAGGAGGACTTCGGACGCTACAGCCGGTTGGTGCTGGAGCGGCGGTCGGCGGCATGAGTGTGTCCTGCCCGGCCAGGGCGGAGAGGGGCGGCTGAGCATGCTTTCCCGCCAGCTCTCGGAGCTGCGACGGCGGCTGGATTCCCTTCGCGAGCCTCCGCCCGTCTCGAGGGGGCGGCGTTGGTGGACGCTCGGGCGCAAGGTGGCGGGGCCTGGGGACCTGGTCTTGCCCGTGCTCACGGCGCTGCACCGCGACCTGGACCGGGTGGGCGTGCACACTTCCGCGGATGCGCTGTTGCTGCGCACGCTGGGGGCTCGGCGGGGCCTCGCGGGCTCCCTGTCGCAGGGGCTCCAGGGACGCGCGGGCCAGGCGATGGAGGAGTTCGAGGAATGTGTCTCCCGCGTCGAGCGCTCCTGGCGTGCGGGCGCGATGCCTCCAGGAGGGCTCACGGTGCTCGAGCGGGCATTCGTGCAGCTGGCTCGGGCCGTCAAGGTGGCGGACCTCTTCTCTCGCCCGCAGCCCGAGGAGCCGGACGACGATGAGGAGTTTCTCGTCTACGAGCGCCCCGTCACGGTGCAGAAGCACCGCGCGCCGACGAGCGCCCGAATGGCCGTGGCGGAGTTCTTCGCGCTGCGTGCTCGGCTGAACGTCCTCGACGTGGTCCAGAAGCGAAGGGACCTGGACCTGGCGCACGAGATGCTGCTGCGGCTGGGGGCCGACCACGACCGGGACCGAGGCTTGCCCCTGCGCCGAGAGGTGGCCGAGGGACGCGAACGGATTCGGTCGGTGCCCGCCGTGCGTTCGCTCGATGAACTCATGCGGCACGTGCGCCATGCCGCGAGGGCCGACCCGAAAGCGGCCTACCGCTCCCTGCGCGGACTCTATGAGCGGGCACTCGAAGCCGGAGATGTGGAGCTGACCGAGGCGGCTCGTGGAGCCCTGGCGCCGCTGCTGCCCACCCAGGAGCGACTGACGCCGCTGGTGGAGAGCGCCGAGCGCGATTCCCTGGCCCGCTGGTTCGGAGAGTCCGCGGGGGAGCCGCGCCCCCCAGAGAGCGGCGCACCTCGTCCCGAGGAGCTCCTGACCGACCTGGCCTTCTCGCTCCGTCCAGAGCAACTGGCGACCTTCGAGCTGGCGGAGGGCTGTGCCCGGTACTTCGACGTGGAGGATGCACTCACCGAGGAGATCGTCCTCGCGGAGACCCACGCCTCGAAGCCCGTGTCGAGGCGTGTGCCTTATCCCACGCAGACGATGACCTTCGAGACGACGGGCGGTCTGCACGAGGTGAACAACTTCGTGCTGACGGACCCCCGGATGCTGCTGCGAGACCTCGCCGCCAACCGGCAGCTCGTGCGCGCGTATCTCGAGGACGCCCCGCCCCCCGAGCGCAAGAAGGTGAAGCGCACCGCGGTGCGCGTCTACGTCTGCGACGCTTCCGGCTCCATGCATGGGGCACGCGCCCGGTTCCGCGACGCGCTCATCATCGCCGAGCTGAACAACCTGCGCGTGAAGGCACGGCGGGGTGAGCTGTTCGACCCGCTCTACTTCAGCTTCTTCAACGACGTGCCCACGGAGCTCGCCCGCGTCGACACCGCCGCCGAGGCGACCCGGCAGATTGAACGCCTCTTCCGGGACTCACCCGCCGAGGGGCAGACGGATATCTCACTCGCGTTGATGTCCGCCTTCGACTCCATCCGCGCGGCGCAGGGGAGGGACCCGTATCTCGCGCGTGCCACCGTGGTGCTCGTCACCGATGGCGAGGACCGCGTGGACCTGGACCTCATCCGCCGCACCCGCGCGCCCATGGGGTCGCTGGATATCGCGCTGAGCTTCATCTCTCTCGGGGAAGAGAACCCGGACCTGCGCTCGCTCATTCGCGAGCAGCGCGCCTCCGGCGTCCGCGCCTTCTACCACCACCTCTCCGACGAGGAGATTCAGTGGGCGCGCACCGAGTTCGACACGCCCTGGCGCACGCTGTTGCCCCGGGATGTGCCCGCGACGCTGGAGGCGCTGGAACAACTCGCCCCGCACCTGGATGCACTCGAGGCCGTGGCCAGGGGCAGGGCCACGTCCACTCCCGTCGCCGTGGAGGCCTCGTTCGAGGCGCTCTTCCCTGAGGCTCCCTCGAAGCAGCAGGGCGCTCAGGCCCCCAGCCAGGACGAGCTCAGCCGTGTGGCGGACATCCTCGGTGCGCTGGCGGAGGCGGCATCTCTCGCGCCCGCGGACAAGCGCGCCACGGAGAGCGTGGTGCTCCTCCAGCACTTGCTGACGGTGTACGGGCTGACCCCCGCGCGTTACCTCTCCTCGCTGTCCATGGGAGGACCGTCGGTGGTGGATGCCCTGTCTCGTGTGCGGCTGTTGTGCCGGCCCTTCGGTTAGGCTCGCGACACGTCATGTTCTTCGGCCTCTGGAAACGCAAGAAAGAGCGCCCCCGGTCCGCGGACCCTCTGGCGGCCTTCGATGAGCTGCTCGAGAACCTCGAACGTCAGGCCGCGGAGATGCGCAAGTCCGCCGCCACGCTGCTGGCCCTCAAGGGTGACCTGTCCCGCTCGTTGGAGCGCTGCTCACGCAAGCTGGGGGAGATCCACTCGCGCCGCGCCACCGCCATGTCTCGCGGGGACGCCAAGGCCATCACCGTCCTCGACAAGGACCGCGTCCAGGCGGAAGCCCAGCACGCGTCGACTCGCGAGGCGCTCGAGCGGGCGGAGGCCGACAGCCAGCTGCTGCTGGAGGCCGCCGGTGAGCTGGGGGAACGCGTGGAGGAGCTGCGCCGCGAGCGGGAGAGCGCCTCCGCGCGGCTCACGGTGGGTGGCATCATCACGGACACGCTGAAGGCGCGGGTGGCCCGCTTCGAACAAGCCCTGGTGGTGGACGCGGCCCGCGACGAGGTGGAGCGCGCCCATGCACTGGCGGAGGTCTACCGCGACGAACTCCGCGAGAAGCCGGACTGACGGCGGGCGCTCAGGTGCGGCGCGCCGTCTGGTGCAGCTCAAGGACGATGTTTCCACCCTTGAACAACCGCACCGCGCCGGACGTCTGGCTCACCACCAGCGCGATGCTGTGCGTGGTGGAGGTGATTCCGGCCGCGGCGGCATGGCGCGCGCCCAGGCCGAGTGGAATCTTCACGGCCTCGTCCGCGGCGGACAGGTAGCGCCCGGCGGCCAGCACCACGCCGTCCTCCCGGATGACGAAGGCGCCGTCCAGCACCGAGAAGTTCTTGATGGCCTCGCGAATCTTCGGGTCCAGCACGTTCCGTTCCGCCTCGGACAGGCCCTGGAACGGATTGATGGTCATCTGCCGGCTCTTCTCCAGCACCGTCGTGTGGTCACCGATGGTGATGATGGTGCCGATGGGATGCCCCTCGAAGCCCTCCTGGCCAATCTGGAGCGCGAGCTGGATGAGCGCGTCCACCACCTGCGAGTTGAACTCCTCGCCCAGCTTCACGCCCTCGATGGCGAGCCGGTCGTCCAAGGAGCCACCGATGCGCATCTGCATCAGGGTGTCAGGAGCGCGGCCCACGCGGCCCGTCATGCAGAGCACCAGGTCGCCTTCCTTGAACGCGCCCTGGGAGAGCGCGGACACGAGGGCCACCTTCACCCGCTCGGTGCGCGAGTAGTCGTAGGCTGGAATCACGAGTGCGCGGACTTTTCGCTGCTGGTGCTCCTGCGCGAGCTTGTCCAGCGTCACCGCATACACGAGCTTCTTGCGAGCAGGCCGCCCTCGGAGCTCCTCGGGAGGGATGGGCGTGTCGCAGATGTAGAGGAAGTGATCCACATCGCTCTTGGCGGCCAGGGAGAGGGCCGAGCGGAGGAATTCTCGATCAAACTTCGTGTTCTCACTCATACGCCCCTCCCTTCGCCCACAGTTCGAGACTGGGTCAGCTTGACACCGAAGGCCCCATGAATAAAGCTTTCGGGCCCTTTTTTTGGGGGACAGGGCCCAAAAACCCTCGCGTACTGGAGCGAAGGCTGTGAACCAGAAAGATCTCAAGCGTTACAAGAAGATGCTCGAGGACAGCAAGACGAGCCTGCTCGAGAGCGCCAAGAAGACCCTGGTGGAGGAGTCGAGTTTCGACACGGATGACCTCCCCGACGAGATTGACCTGGCATCTTCCGAATATGCGCAGTCGATGGTGTTCCGGCTCCGGGACCGGGAGAAGTTCCTGCTGCAGAAGATTGATCGGGCGTTGGGGCGTATCGAGGACGGGACGTTCGGTATCTGCGAGCGTTGCGAGGAGGACATCTCCCCCAAGCGGTTGGAGGCGCGTCCGGTGACGACGCTCTGCATCCGCTGCAAGGAGGAGCAGGAGAAGAAGGAGAAGTCCTACGGCTGATCGCCGTGGGGGCCCGGCGCCGCGCGGGAGTTTCCGTGCGGCCCGGGGGAGGCCGGGTGGAGAGGGCGCTGCCTCAAGCCAGGGGCGCCTGAATCTCCACCCGGAGCAGTTGGCGGCCGATGAGGTAGTGGTCGCCGTTGTCCACGAACGTGGGTCCCGCCAGCCGGATGAAGGTGCCGTTGGACGACCCCACGTCCCGCACCGTCAGCCGGTCCTGACGGACCTGTAGCACCGCGTGGCGGCCGGAGACGAAGCCGTCGGTGGGGAAGGTGAGGTCGCCCTGCTCGCGTCCCAGCAGGTTGTCGCCCTCGCGCAGCGGATAGGCCGCGCCCCGAAGTCCTCCCTCCAGAAGCTGGATGAGCCTCAGGCGGTAGCCGGGATCCGGTGAGCCCCAGACCTGGGTGCCTCCAGGGCCCTGGGTGGCGGTGGGGATGGGCTCCAGCACCAGGCGCTGCCGGCCCAGGCGCAGCTCGCCCCCGGGGGGCAGCTCCCGCTCCTGGCGCAGGCGGACGAAGACGCCGTTGGCGCCGCCCACGTCCTCCACGGCCAGCCGCGAGCCGGAGAAGAAGAAGCGCATCTGGATGGGCATGATGAAGGGGTCATCCGGGAGCGCGATCTCCCCCTGCTGGCCGCAGGTGAGGGTGTCGCGCTGCATGCGGACGACGGACTCGGGCCCTCCGTCCGCCCGCACGACGCGGATGGAGACCTGGGGGCGCGAGGACAGGCTGGCCACGGCCATGACCATGGTCCCGGA
The DNA here is from genome assembly GCF_037414475.1 of Myxococcus stipitatus. The sequence continues at coordinate 8,792,959 of NZ_CP147913.1, forward strand.
GCGCAGCGGCGAGCCGCAGGCTCGGCAGACGGTGGCATCCCGGGGGTTCTCGGTGTCGCAGCGGGGGCAGTATTCCATCGCTTCCATGTGGGCTTCGCGTTTCTACCAGGGGCGGGCCTGGCTTGCTCGTCTTGCGCGCGGCTTGCTCACCACCCGAGCGACGTGGTGAACTTCCGGCCCCACCCTTCGGGGACGTTGACTTGCACTGCCCCTCCTGCGGCGCTGACGCCCAAGAATCCTCTCGTTTCTGCCCGGCATGCGGCGCGACCCTCGTGCGCACGCCGGATGCTGACGACTACGTCGGCATGACGATTGCCCAGAAATACCGGGTCGAGGCCCTCATTGGCGAGGGCGGCATGGGCAAGGTGTTCCGGGCCCGGCAGATTTCGCTCGACAAGGTCGTGGTGCTGAAGGTGCTGCGGCACACGCTCTTGTCGGATGAGCGCACCGTGGCGCGCTTCCAGCGAGAGGCCAAGGCCGCCAGCCGCCTCAACCACCGCAACTCCATCAGCGTGCTGGACTTCGGTCAGGCCGAGGACGGCGCGCTCTTCATCGCCATGGAGTACGTGGCGGGGCAGGACCTGCACCAGATTCTCAGCCGCGAGTGGCCCCTGGGCGAGGGGCGCGTGGTGCGCATCGTGAGCCAGGTGCTCGGCGCGCTCTCGGATGCGCACGGCGCGGGCGTCATCCACCGGGACCTCAAGCCCGAGAACATCATGGTGGAGCAGCGCCGCAACGAGCCCGACTTCGTCAAGGTGCTCGACTTCGGCATCGCGAAGATCACCGACTCCACGGACGATGGACCGGCGCTCACCCGCGCGGGCTTCGTCTGCGGCACGCCCGAGTACATGTCCCCGGAGCAGGCCCGGGGCGCGACGCTGGACCACCGCTCGGACCTGTACGCGGTGGGCGTCATCCTCTACCAGCTCATGACGGGCCTTCTGCCGTTCGAGTCGGACTCGGCGGTGGGCTTCGCCACCAAGCACCTCACCGAGGAGCCTCCGCCGCCCACTCGGCGCCGGCCCGAGGCGCGCATCTCTCCCGCGATGGAGCGGCTCATCCTCCGCTCGCTCTCGAAGAGCCCGGATGACCGCCCCGCCAACGCGGAGGCGTTCCGCGCGGAGTTGATGGCGGTGGACAAGGAGCGCCGCCGCTCGGCGGAGGCGGCCCCTCGCCGTCAGCAGGGGCCAGGGGTGCTCGCGCCGCTGCCGCGGAAGTCCACGGCGCGCAATGACGACAATCGGGACTCGGCCACGGCTCCGAACTGGGGCGGTGAAGTGACGATGGAGGCGACCGTGCGCGCGCTTCCGGACGTGCTCGCGCCGCTGCCCACGAACGCCGACGTCATCTCCGCGACGCGCGAGAAGACGGACTCCATCGTTCCGACGCAGCCTGGCGTGGGGAGTGGGGGACTGGCGCTCTTCTTCAAGTCGCTCACGGTGGTGCTGTTGATTGCCGGAGCGGCCATCTCCGCGGTGACCTACTTCGACCTCTGGTCGGGGAAGGGCGACGTGGTGACGCCCTTCAATCCGGTGCCGCGCAATGCGCCCGTGCCCGGGCGGGTGGGGACCCCGGCGACGGGGGATTCCGAGCAGCCGCTCTATGAGCAGTTGATTCCCGCCACCCGGCGCAACCTCGAGGAGTCACGCAAGCACGCGCAGGCGGGAGACGACGCGCTGGAGCGCAATGATATCCCCCTGGCCACGTCCAAGTACCGGGAGGCGTTCCAGTGGAACCCGGACCCGGAGCTCGCGCTGAAGCTCGGTGAACTCTACTGGTACCGGGGGGCTCATGATGAGGCCCGCGGCTGGTGGTCGCGGCACCTGCGCGATGTGGCGGACTCCAAGGCGCGAGCGCACATCGAGCGCCTCATGGGCGGCCCGGTGACGCGTTCACCCGCTCCGTAGTGAGCGCCACGCGTCCACGTCGCGTGGCGAACCGCTGCCGGCTCGAGTGAGCGGCAGCCGTCCATCCGCCAAACTTTCAGCCCAGCGTCTCCACCTGCACCACGTGCTGCCCCAGCCGGACCCGGTCTCCGGGCCGCAGCGGGCGCTCTTCTCCCGTCGGGATTCGCACGTAGGTGCCCAGCCCTCCGGACAAGTCCCTCAACAGGGCGCCAGTGGGGGTAGGGGACAGCTCGCAGTGACGGCCCGCGAGGCCCTCGTCACCGGGGAAGCTCAGGTCGCAGTGTGCCTGACCCAGCGTGAGCAGGGGCGCGGCCGTGACGACCGCGCGGCCGCCGCGGCCACCGACGATGACCTCCTCGACGCCGTACACCGCCTGGCCGAGGGGCACGGGCGCGCCGTACACGTTGGGCCTCCCGGCCACGGGCGAGGGGGACTCCAACCTGCCCGTGAAACGGAACAGCCGCTGGCCCGCGCTGAAGTGCGTGCGCGCGGTGATGGCCTCGGTGCCCGCCACCGTCACGAACACGCCAGACGCGCTGTTCTCGTCACGCACGAAGAGCGCGCCGTCCTTCACGAGGAAGGTGGCGTGCAGCGGTGACACGAAGCCGTCCTCCGGAAAGAGGATGGCACCCCGCTGGCGGCCGACCACGCAGCCCGTGACGGGGAGCTTGTAGCGCTGGCCCCGGCTGGAGCCGGCGATGACCGCCAGCCCGAAACGCGACGCCGCCGGAGCCGCGCGAGGCGCCGCCGCCGGGGCCGAGGCGCCCGTGCGCGCGGGCAGGGCTCCCTCGGGCACGGGGGGCGGGGGGCGGGTGGTCGCGGGGCCCGTTGCGCCTCCCGTCGCCCGAGGCGCCAACGCAGGCGGGGCGGCGGGGGGCACCGTGGGGACCGGGGGCTTCGTCGGGGCCGGGCGCTCCACCATCAGCCCGGCGGCGGCCGTGGGAGGCGGCGTCCGGGCCGAAGGCCGCATTCCAGGCGGAATGGCGCTGGGGGGGAGCGGCGGGCTCGAGGGCTCTGGAGCCCGAGGACCCGGAAAAGACGCCACCGCCGCCGGACGACCCCCCTGGGGCGTCACGGAGGGGGGGCGCGCCGCGGCGGCTGGCTTCGCGGCGGGCCGGGCGGCCGGGGTTGGCGCCTCCGCCAGCGCCTGGCCGCAGAGTACGCAAGAGGCCGAGCGCGGCGGATTGAACCCGTCACAGTTCGGGCACACCACCGAGAGAGCGGACAACAAGAGCTGTGACATGGGCGAGCGTGAATCTACGGGCGCGTAAAACGTCGGGTCAACGAAAGCGAACGCGACGGGTGGGACAAGCCCGGAAGAGAAATGTGGCTGGTACTGTGGGGCGACGTTGCCCCCCCTCGGGCACAAAGTTACGATTGCTTTTGCTTCGATGATCCGCCTGAACGACATCCTCCAACGGGTTTCCTCGTACCACCCGGACCCGGACCTGGACATCATCAAGAAGGCCTACGTCTATTCGGCCAAGGTGCATCAGGGCCAGCTGAGGAAGTCGGGCGAGCCCTACCTCGTCCACCCGCTTGAAGTCGCGGGCATCCTCGCGGACCTCAAATTGGACGAGGCCTCCATCGTCACGGGTCTGCTCCATGACACCATCGAGGACACCCTCGCGACGGCGGAGGAGCTCACCGAGCTCTTCGGCTCCGAGGTGGCCCAGCTCGTTGATGGTGTCACCAAGCTCTCCAAGTTCTCCGCGTCGGCCAGCCTCTCCCAGGAGGAGAAGCAGGCGGAGAACTTCCGGAAGATGATCATCGCGATGGCGCAGGACATCCGCGTCATCTTGGTGAAGCTGGCGGACCGCACGCACAACATGCGGACGCTGGACCACATGAACGAGGAGAAGCAGGCGCGCATCGCCCAGGAGACCCTGGACATCTACGCGCCGTTGGCCAACCGGCTCGGCATCTCGTGGATCAAGACCGAGTTGGAGGACCTCAGCTTCCGCTACGTGAAGCCGCAGGAGTTCTTCGGGCTGCAGGAGAAGCTCAACAAGCGCAAGAAGGAGCGCGAGAAGTACATTGAGGACACCTGCGACCTCATCCGCTCCAAGCTGGCCGAGCGCGGGCTGAAGGGCGAGGTGAGCGGCCGCTTCAAGCACGTCTACAGCATCTACAAGAAGATCAAGGCGCAGGGCATCGACTTCGACCAGATTCACGACATCATCGCGTTTCGCATCATCGCCCCCGCGGCGCCCGCCTGCTACGAGGCGCTGGGCCTGGTGCACGAGATGTGGAAGCCGGTGCCGGGCCGCTTCAAGGACTTCATCGCGATTCCGAAGCCCAACATGTACCAGTCACTGCACACCACGGTGATTGGTCCGCTCAGCGAGCGCGTGGAGGTGCAGATCCGCACCGCGGAGATGCACAAGATCGCCGAGGAAGGCATCGCCGCCCACTGGAAGTACAAGGAGGGCAAGGCCGTCATCTCCAAGGATGACGAGAAGTTCGCCTGGCTGCGCCAGCTCATGGAGTGGCAGCAGGACCTCAAGGACCCCAAGGAGTTCCTCGAGACGGTGAAGGTGGACCTCTTCACCGACGAGGTCTTCGTCTTCACGCCCAAGGGCGACGTGCGCTCGCTGCCCCGGGGCGCGACGCCGGTGGACTTCGCGTACGCCATCCACTCGGACGTGGGCAACCGGTGCGTGGGCGCGAAGGTGAACGGGAAGATCGTCCCGCTGCGCTACAAGCTGAAGAACGGCGACACCGTGGAGGTGCTCACCAGCCCTCAACAGCACCCGTCCAAGGACTGGCTCACCTTCGTCAAGACGAGCCGCGCGCAGCAGCGCATCCGCGGCTTCATCAAGCAGCAGCAGCGCGAGAAGAGCCTCCAACTGGGCCGCGAGCTCACGGACCGCGAGCTCAAGCGCTTCCAGCTCAACTTCAACCGTCTGCTCAAGAACGGCGAGGTGAAGAAGGTCGCCGAGGAGCTGGGCTTCCGCGTCGAGGACGACCTGCTGGTGGCCATCGGCTACGGCAAGGTGACGCCGCAGCAGCTCGTGCAGCGCCTTGTCCCCGAGGAGAAGCGCAACGAGGCGGAGGCGTCTCCTCGCTCCGAGTCCACGGGCGGCGGCGCCTCTTCCAGCGGCTCTTCGATGCTGCCGGGCCTGTCCCGCGTCACGGATCTGGCCAAGCGCCTGGTGGGCCGCAGCAACCGCAGCGGCGTGCAGATTGGTGGCGTGGACGACGTGCTGGTCCGCTTCGGACGGTGTTGCAACCCCGTTCCGGGTGACCCGATTGCCGGCTTCATCACCCGGGGACGGGGCGTCACCGTGCACACCGTGGGGTGTGAGAAGGCGCTCGCCACGGACCCCGAGCGGCGGGTGGACGTCACGTGGGATGTGCGCGGGGACTTCAAGCGCCCCGTCACCCTGCGGGTGCTGACCGCCGACCGGACCGGTCTCCTAGCGGACATCTCCAACATCTTCTCGAAGAAGGGCGTCAACATCTCCCAGGCCAACTGCAGGGCCACCGGGGATGACCGGGCGGTGAACACCTTCGAGGTCATCATCTCCGACCTCAAGCAGCTCACTGACTTGATGCGCACCATCGAGCGTCTGAGCGGCGTCTACTCCGTCGAGCGAATCTAAACCTCCGCCATTCGTGGTAGAGCGCCCGAGCAATCCGGCGGCCATCTCCGGCCGCCCGACTCCTCGAGGTGCGCTCCATGGCTCGAAAGACCATCCACTCGGACGAGGCCCCCAAGGCCATCGGTCCGTATTCGCAGGCGGTTCAGGTGGACTCGGGGAAGATGACCTTCCTCTCGGGCCAGATTCCCCTGGACCCGGCCACCATGGAGATGGTGCAGGGAGACGTCGTCGCCCAGGCGGAGCGGGTGATGCTCAACCTGAAGGCCGTGCTGGCCGCCGCCGGGCTGGACTTCAGCCACGTGGTGCGCTGCACCATCTTCCTCACGGACCTGGGTGACTTCGCCAAGGTGAATGAGGTGTACGGCCGCTACTTCACCGGCGCGCCGCCGGCCCGCGCCACCGTGCAGGTGGCCGCGCTGCCCCGCGGCTCCAAGGTGGAGATTGACGCCATCGCCGTCTCCTGACGCACGCAACGCTCACGCTTCAAAAGCAAGAGGCCGTCGGACCCGAATCGGTCCGACGGCCTTTTGTGCTTCAGGGGCCCGAAGGGGCGGGGCGGTTACTTCCGGTCCGCCGCCACCGCGCCGGCCTTCTTCAGCTCCTCATCGATGACGCGCTTGAACTCCGCCAGGGGCTGCGCGCCCACGACGGTGCGGCCGTTGATGAAGAACGTCGGGGTGCCCGTGGCGCCCAGGCGGTTGGCGTCCGCGGCGTCCGCGTCGATCTGCTGCGCGAACTTGTTCGAGTCCAGGGCGGCCTTGAACTTGTCGACGTTCAGGCCCAGCTCCTGCGCGTACTTCTCCAGGGAGGCCCGGTCCAGGGCGCGCTGGTTGGCGAAGAGCTTGTCGTGCATCTCCCAGAACTTGCCCTGCTCGTGCGCGGCGAGCGCGGCGGCGGCGGCGCCCTTGGCGTTCGGGTGCATGGGCAGCGGCTGGTTGCGGAAGGCGACCTTCACCTTGCCCGCGTACTGCTCCTCAATCTGCTTGAGCGTGGGGACCACGCGGCTGCAGAACGGGCACTCGAAGTCGGAGAAGGCGACGATGGTGACGGGCGCGTTCTGCGGACCCTTCACAGGGGAGTTGCCGACCTCCACCTTCTGGACGGGCGGCTCGGCGGGAGCACCCGCGGGAGGCGCGGCCGGGGCGTTGGCGACGTTCTCCGCGTTCAGCTTCGCGTAGAGCTCCTCGGGCTTGGTGCCGGAGGCCAGCAGCTTGTCGGCCTTGGCGATCTCCTCGTCGATCATCCGCTTGAAGCTGTCGAAGGGCTGCGCGCCCACGAGCTCACGGCCGTTGACGAAGAACGTCGGCGTGCCGTTGGCGCCCACCGCGGCGCCGGCAGCGGCGTCGGCCTCCACCTTCGCGCGGAACTTGCCGGTGTCGAGCGCGCTCTTGAACTTGGCGACGTTCAGGCCCAGCTCCTGCGCGTACTTCTCCAGGGAGGCCCGGTCCAGCGCCTTCTGATTGGCGAAGAGCTTGTCGTGGTACTCCCAGAACTTGCCCTGCTCCAGCGCGGCCTCGGAGGCCTCGGCGGCGCCCTTGGCGCTCGCGTGGAAGGACAGCGGCTGGTGACGGAACACCACGCGCACGTCCTTCGCGTACTCCTTCTTGATCTGCTGCAGCGTGGGGACCGCGCGGCTGCAGAAGGGGCACTCGAAGTCGGACCACTCGACGATGGTCACCTTGGCGGTGGCCGGGCCGAACGACGCGGAGCCCGCGGGGACGTCAATCTTGCGCACGGCGGGGGCCGGCTGCTGGGGCGCGGCCTTCGGCGCGGCGCGCTCGGCGCCGTTCGCGATGGTCTTCGCGTACACCTGGCTGGCGGGGACGCCGCTCTTCACCAGGGCCTCGGCCTTGGTGAGCTCCTCGTCGATGAGGGCCTTGAAGTTGTCGATGGGCTGCGCGCCCGACAGGAAGCGGCCGTTGATGAAGAAGGCCGGGGTGCCCGTGGCGCCCAGCTGGTTGGAGAGCGCCTGCTCCTTCTGGATGAGGTCGGAGAACTTCGGGTCGGCCATGTCGGCCTTCCACTTGTCCAGGTTCAGCCCGAGCTCGCGCGCGTACTGCTCCAGCGACACGTCATCCAGCTTCTTCTGGTTGGCGAAGAGCTTGCCGTGCATCTCCCAGTACTTGCCCTGCTCGCCGGCCGCGAGGGCCGCGAGGGCCGCGGGCTTGGCGCGCGGGTGGAAGGAGAGCGGGTTCTGCTTCATCACCACGCGAAGCTTCTTGCCGTAGCTCTGCTCCAGCTTCTCCACCGTCTCGTTGGCGCGGCTGCAGAAGGGGCACTCGTAGTCGGAGAACTCGACCAGGGTGACCAGCGCATCGGCGTTGCCCCGGCTGGGGGAACCGTCGATGGGCACCTTGAATACGGTGGGGTCTACCGGACGGCGCGCATTGTTGGCGGCTGCCTGAGCGGCGGGCTTGGTGTCTGGCTTCGAGGACGACCCGCTGTAGACGCGGCCGCCAACGAAACCAAGCACGAGGCCGACCAGCAGGGCCACGATGATATTGGGCTTCATGGGTGGGTTCTGCTCCTTCGCCATAGGTCCGACTCCGGCCCCGAGCGTGGATGGGCGAGAAAGTTTGAGAGGGCCGGGGTACTTAACAGAGGGTTTTCAAGACGCGCAAGCCGAGTGGACGTGCACTTCACTCGTCAACCAGGCCCCTTGGGGGCCCGGAAACGAGAGAGCGCTCGGAAAAATTCCGCATGCTCGGATCTCCGTGAAGAGAGAGAGTTGGCCGATGGACATCACTGAGCGCGTGGATACGTCCGGGGCGTTCTGCCCCATGCCCATCCTGGAGATAGCGAAGGTGATGAGGCGCTTGTCCGCCGGGGCGCTCGTGGAGCTCATCTCCACGGACCGAGGACTGGAGGCGGACCTGCCCGCCTGGTGTGAAGCCACGGGCCACGAACTCGTCCGGCTGGAACGCAGAGGGACGAGCTACGTGGGGTTCGTGCGCAAGGTGGGGTGAGTGCGAACCCGCGCTGCTACAGCAACTGGAGAACGCGGTCCTCGAGCCGCCGGCCCCGGCTGACGCCCAGGATGAGGACGCCCGTCTGGAGGAGGTGGCCCACGACGCGGCTGATGACCTCCTCGGGCCGGGCCTGTCCGCCAAAGCGCACCACCAGGACCTGCTCGCTCTCCATGCGCGCGTCGGTGACGTCCGGGATGGCCGTGAGCTCCGGGGGGATGACGGTGCCACGGGCAATCTGCACGCGGAACTCCGCGCCCTGGCCGGTCAGCTCCGACATGGAGCCGGCTTGCGCCAGCGTGCCCTTGTCGAGGATGGCGGCTCCATCACACAGCTCCTCCAACTCCTGGAGGTTGTGGCTGGAGACCACCACGGTCTGCTTGCCCTTCATGTCGCGGATGACCTGACGCACCTGCGCGGCGATGCGCGGGTCCAACCCGGCGGTGGGCTCGTCCAGCAGCACGAGCGGCGGCTGCCCCATGAGCGCCTGCGCCATGGCCGTCCGCTTGGCCATGCCGTGGCTGAGCGCCTGGGTCTGCACGTTCCAGGCTTCCATCAACCCGACCTTCTCCAATGCCTCGCGGGCCTCCTTCTCGGGGGACTCGAGGCCGGACAGCCGGGCCCAATACATCAGCAGAGAACCCACCTCCCAGCCGGGGGGCAGCACCGCGTCCTGCGGCAGCGCGCCGAGCTTCCCCTTGAGGGCGCCCGGCGTGGCGGGGTCCACGTCCATGACCTTGAGCGTGCCCTCGGAAGGGTAGAGGTAGCCGCACATCATGGAGAAGGTGGTGGTCTTCCCGGCGCCGTTGGGGCCGATGAGGCCGTACACCGCGCCGCGGGGCACCGCGAAGCTGACGCCGTTGACCGCGACCTTGGGGCCGAAGCGCTTGGTGATGCCGAACAACTCGATGGCCAGGTCGCTCACAAATCCCTCGCGCGCAGAGCGCCGTAGGCACCCAACAAGAAGATGGTCGCGAAGCCCGCGTAGGCCGCGCCGCTGATGGCGAACTCGGTGAGCTTCGGGTGCAGCAGGTTCGCCGCGTAGTAGGACGGCGACAGGTAGCGCAGCACCCGTAGGGCATGCTCGTCACCCGCGGCCCGGCCCACCGTGTCCATCAACCAGAAGACAAACAAGAGGATGAAGTTGAACACCAGGCTCACCGCGGGGCTGCGGAAGAGGCTGGAGCACAGCGTGGTGAGGGCCACGTACGACAGCGAGAAGACGATGGCGGCCAGCCAGAACTTGATGAGGTTCAACCCCATGGCCGCGAAGCCGAAGTCCGGGTTGGCGATGCGCGCGTAGATGAAGACCGCCAGGTCGATGATGAGCACCAGGCCCAAGAGCAGCGACGCCTGCGACAGGAACTTGCCCAGGAGCACCGACGAGCGCCTCGCGCGCACCGTCAGATAGCGCATGGAGCGCGGACCCACCTCGCCGCTGATCTGGTCGAACCCCATCAACACCACGTAGGCGGGCAGGAAGAAGAGGGTGACCTTGAAGACGAGCAGCACCTCGAGGGGGACCTGGGCGAGCGCCTCCATCATCGCGGTGTCGTTGCTGGTGAGGAACCCCAGCACGCCCTTGCGCATCTCCTCGGCGACACGCACGGAGGCATCCGTGTCCGCGCCCGCGTTCACCAACTGCTGATTCACCGCGTTGCGAACCTCGCGGGCAAGCCAGCCCACGACGAGCAGCACCAGCGCGGAGAACATGCTGTAGAGCCCGAGCAACACCACCGCTCGGCCACTGCGCATGGACCGGCGGAGCTCGGCGCTCCAGATGACCAGGGTTTCTTTCAGTCCGTCCAAAGTGCGGGCGAACCTAGCGGACTTGCGAGCCCCTCCGGCAAGTTTCTAGAGCGGGCCGGGAGAATCCACCTGCCAGGGAAGCGTCGATGGACAGCGCCCCGACAACCGCTAGGATTCGCCCGCCGCATATGACGATTCGCCGCCGCTTCCTGTCCGCCGCCGCGCTGGTCCCCCTCGCCCTGCTTCTGGGCGCCAGTGGACCTGTGCCCGAAGCCCTCCCCGCAAGCCCTGGCGATGTCGCCCCGGCCACGACACCGGGGGTTGCTCCGGCTCACGCGGAGGGCACGGGCTCCGCGCCCGGAGTGTCCGTGGGGGAGGGCACGGAGGCGAGCGCCGTGGCGCCCCAAGGTGCCGAGCAGGCTGGCGCAGCCGGGGTGGTGGTGGAGCCCGGGATGGTGCCGCCTTCGCCAGTGCCGTCGCGGCTGAAGGCGCCCCCCATGGCGAAGTTGCAATCCATGCCTCGCGCCCTGGACCTCCTGGCCCGCGCGAAGCTCCAGGGGGAGCGGCTGGTGGTGAAGGAGAAGGACGGGCACGAGCGGGTGCTCACCGTGGACCCGGTGCTCCAGGCGTCGCTGACCAAGATCCTCCGCGACTACGAGGTGCCCTACGGCGCCGCCGTGGTGCTGGAGCCGTCGACGGGGAAGGTGCTGGCGCTCGCGGAGCACTCGGCGGCGCAGCCGGAGCTGCGGGGGCTTCCCTATCGGGCGGTGTTCCCCGCCGCGAGCATCTTCAAGATCGTCACCGGCAGCGCGCTGCTGGAGGCGGGCGTGACGCCGTCCATGGAGGAGTGCTTCCACGGCGGCAAGCGGCGGCTCACCGAGCGTCACCTGGAGGACAGCGAGCGCGACGGGGCCTGCTATTCGCTGGCGCTCGCGATGGGCAAGAGCGCCAACGTCATCTTCGCCAAGCTGACCCAGAAGCACCTCACCGCGGACGCCCTGCGGCACATGGCCGCGCGCTTCCGCTTCAACCGGGAGATTGCGTTCCCGGTGCCCATGGACGTCTCTCTCGCCGCCGTGCCGGACGATGGCTTCGACCTGGCCAACACGGGCGCGGGCTTCGGCGACATCTACCTGTCTCCGCTGCACGGCGCGCTCATGGCCTCGGTCGCGGCGAATGACGGGCGGTGGGTGGACCCGGTGTTGATGGAGCCCGAGCACGGTCCGCTCCTGCCCGCCGAGGGCGAGCGTGTCCTGACGCCCGAGGCCGCCAAGGCGCTCACCGACATGCTGGAGGAGACCGTCACCCATGGCACCGCGCGCGCCATCTTCCGCGAGCGCAACTTCCGCGTGGACAACGCGGTGGGCAAGACGGGCACCCTGGCGGACCGCGCGCCCTTCCGCGACTACTCGTGGTTCGTGGGCTTCGCGCCTCGGGACAACCCTCGCGTCGCGGTGGCCGCGCTCATCGTCAATGACCCGAAGTGGCGCATCCGCGGCACCTGGCTGGGCCGCGAGGCCCTGCGCCTGGGGCTCGAGCGTGTGCCCGCGCCGCTCGAGGTCACCGCGCCCGCCGCCTCGGCGGGCACCCCCTGAGTCCGCGGGGCGCTATCGCGCGGTGAGCTTCACCAGGCCCATGTTCACGAAGCCGTGGAAGAACTTGAGCGCGTCCAGCTCCTGCAGCGGCGACACATGGACGATGGCGGCCACGTCGCGCCGGCCATCCACCCGGGACAGCAGGTAGCGCTCCGGCGCCGTGAGCTGGAGGCTCTTCAAGTTCGAGGGGGCCACCAACAGCGCTGGCACCTTCGTGGCGTCCATCAGCTCCCGCCGCAGCTCGGACAGGAGCTTCTCCTGCGCCGTCTTCAAGAGCGCCGCGGACTGGGCCGTGGGGGACATCTCGTGCGCACGCCGGGCGAGCGCCTCTCCATCCCGCGTGTTGCCCGCGTCGAGGAAGAGCTGGGCCGCCTGGAGGACCTCGTCCGAGGATGACTCCGAGCCGATGACCTCCATGTCCTGCTTCTCCTCCTCCACCACCGCGGCGGTGACGGGCACCGGCGCTTCGTCGGACACCTTCACCGCGTCCAGCCGGTAGAGCGCGTACAGGCGCTGGTAGAGGAAGAAGTCCGTCGCGTGCAGCGCCCGGGCCATCCCGTCGATGCTCAACCCGTCGTGGATGAGCTGGACGATGCGCTCGTCCATGCTCCCGGGCTTGCGCTCCGGCAGCTTGCGCTCATCCACCGCCAGCCGCGTGGCCCCGGTGGGGAACACCGCGCGAATGGCCTCCCACGCCGTCTCGCGGAACTCGCCCTCGCGGTGGATGTCCACCAGGTCCACTTCCACATCGAGCCCCGCGATGTCGGGCGCCGTGTCGGAGGACTCGAAGGTGAACTCGCCTTCCCGCCAGTGGAAGGCATCCAGCAACATCTCCCGGAACTTGTGGCTCAACGTCGAGCGCACCGTGGCCTCCGGCACCACGCCCGACGTCACCAACACCTTCCCCAGGAACACGCGCGACTGGGTTTGGGTGGCGAAGGCCTTCTCGAGCTGGGCGGCCGTCAGGTGCCCCATGTTGATGAGGAATTGTCCGAAATACTCCCGGGGCTGGTTGGAGCTGGCGCAGATGACCTGGCCCTCCCGGAGGACCCATTGCTTGCGGACCTCTCCACGCTCCACCCTCAGCGAGCCGGTGGCCCGGCGGTTCCCGAGGTAGACGACGAGGTCCTTGAGGGGCATCGTCGAAAAGTCACCAGTCAGCCCACGCATCGACGTTCCATCCTGCACGCCATGAGAGTCGAGATCTACTCGAAACCCAAATGCAGTCTTTGCGACAAGGCAGCCGACATCGCCGAGGCCGTCCGTGCTCGCATCCCCTTCGAGCTACGGCTCATCTCCATCCTGGAGGACCCGGCGCTCCTCGAGCGGTGGCGCTACGAAATCCCCGTGGTCGTCATCAACGGTGTGACCGCCTTCACACTTCGCTTCACCGAGGCCGAATTGGAGGCCCGGTTGCGTGAGGTCCAAGGTGGCATGTTGGTTGCTAAATGCGACGCCCAGAATGGGTAGTCGAATGCCCTTCCCCAGGAAATCCAGGGGGATGAAGAGGTCAGGGAAGGGCTGAGGACTGTAATTCCGGGCGCATGCCGGAGGAGCAGTGGAGAAATTTCTGGTGGGGAGGCGGACGTGGTGGGCGTGAGGCGCAAGCGGGTGGGGAAGGCGGGACAGCCCCCCACCGTGCTGCTTGTGGAGCCACGGGCGGACGACCTGGAGCGGACGCGAATGCTTCTGGGGGAGGCTGGGTTCCGGGTGGTTCCGGTGACGCGTTTCGACGCGGCGGTGCCCCTGTTCGAAGTCATCCAGCCGGACGCGGTCCTCCTGGCCGCGCAGGCCCCGGACTATGCGGCCATGCAGGTGGCCCGGCGGCTGCGGCAGCTCAGCCGGGGCTCCGTGCCCTTGCTCTACCTGGTGGATTCGGGCGACGCCGGTGTCTACCAGCACTGCCTGGAGAAGGGGCAGTGCGTGGACGTGGCGCCCCGGGTGGGAAGCGGGGCGGAGCTGGCGGTGAAGCTGCACGCGCAGCTGCGGTTGAAGGCCGCCGTGCTGCGGACCGCCGCCGGCGAGGAAGACGACACGGCGCTCGCCCTGCATGACCCGGTGACGGGGCTCTACAACCGTCCGTTCCTGCTCGCGCTGCTGGGGTTGGAGATCCGCCGGTGCGAGCGCTACGGCGGGACGTTCTCCGTGGTCGCGGCGGAAGTCAGCGGTTGGAGCGCGCTGCGCAAGGAAACCGGGCGAGGCATGGCGGAGCGGCTGTTGGTGTACAGCGCGGTGGTGCTGGGCCAGGTGGTGCGCGAGGCGGACGCGGTGGCGCGGGTGGGGGAGTGCCAGTTCGCGCTGCTGCTGCCGGGGACCCCCGCGGAGTCGGTGCCGGTGATGTTGTCGCGAGTGTCCGCGCGCTTCGAGTCGGCGCGCTTCCAGGTGGATGGGCGGGTGGTGCGCACGGCGCTGGCGCTGGGGGCGGTGAGCTTTCCGGACACGGTGGGCACGCCCCATCAACTCCTGAACGCGGCCCAGCAGGAGATGCGGCGCACGCGTGAGTTTCGTCGACTGGCCGGGGCCATGGCCCGGGTCTCGGTTTGAGGATGGGCGGAGGTTCGATGCAGAGGGCGAGCGGAGGCGAGGGGATGGATCGGATCGCGGTGCTGGTGGTGGATGATGAGGAGTCGGTCCGCACCTTCCTGTCGGAGCTGCTGGGCGGCGCGGGGTACCAGGTGCGCTGTGCATCGAGCGGCGCGCAGGCGCTGGAGATGCTCGCGGGAGGCTCCTTCGATGCGGTGTTGCTCGACGTGGTGATGCCGGAGATGAGTGGTCTGGAGGTCCTCCGGCGCTACCGGGGGCAGGGGGGGACGGCTCCGGTGGTGGTGCTCAGTGGCCTGACGGGCGCGGATGACGCCGTGCGCGCCATGAAGATGGGCGCCAGCGACTACCTCTCCAAGCCGCTGGGCAACGACGACCTGCAGGACGCGCTGGCGCGGGCTCTGGGGGCGCGAGCTCCGGAGCGGCAGGCGGCCGCCCAGGGGATGGGGACTCGTCCCGCGGTGGACCCGGCGGCGGATGCGCGGGTGCTCATCTCCACCTCTCCCGCCATGCGCCGGGCGCGCGCGCTGGTGGAGCGCATCGCGAACGAGAACGTCCCGGTGCTGCTCTTGGGCGAGTCCGGTACGGGCAAGGAGGTCATCGCGCGGGAGATCCACGCGCGCAGCCAGCGGCGGGGGCGGCCGTTCATCAAGGTGAACTGCGCGGCGCTTCCCGGTGAGTTGCTGGAGAGCGAGCTGTTCGGCCACGAGCGAGGTGCCTTCACGGGCGCCACCGCGGAGAAGCCCGGCAAGTTCGAGCTGGCGGACGAAGGCACCATCTTCCTGGACGAGATTGGCGAGATGGCCATCCGGCTCCAGGCCAAGCTGCTCCAGGTGCTCCAGGACGAAGAGTTCTTCCGCGTGGGCGGCAAGAAGAGCGTTCGCGTGGACAGCCGCGTGGTGGTGGCCACCAACCGCGACCTGGAGAAGGAAATCGCGCTGGGCAACTTCCGCGAGGACCTCTACTACCGCCTCAACGTGGTGGCCATCCGGCTGCCGCCCCTGCGCGAGCGCCGCGAGGACGTGGTGCCGCTGACGGACCACTTCCTCAAGAAGTATGGCCGGCAGTACATCACCGGCGTCTCGGAGCTGCCCACGGAGGTGCTGCAGGCCTTCGCCGAATACGACTGGCCGGGCAACGTGCGCGAGCTGGAGAACATGGTGCGCCGGCTGTGTGTGCTGAAGGACCCGACGCTGGTGCTCGATGAGCTCCATGCGGAGGGCCGGGCCCCGGCGAGCGCGCCCTCCCTGCCCACCGCGTATGGCGGGGACGACGGCTACTCCGGGCCAGGCCGCGCGATGGAGGAGCCGGGGCGTGCTCCCTCCGTCCCCTCCGCGCAGGTGCTGGAGATGCCTGCCCGGGCGTCCGGTCCGGTGCCGTCCGTGGGCTCGGGCTCGACGGCGTCCGTGGCCCATGCCGCGCCGCTGGAGCCGGTGAACTCGGTCATTCCCGCGCCGCGCTACGTCAATCCCTTCGACGTGCCCCAGCCTCCGCCGCCACCGCCTCCCACGGGGGAGCTGTCGCTGAAGGACATCGGCAAGCGCGCGGCGATGCTGGCCGAGCGCGAGGCCATCCTCGCGATGCTCCAGCGCACGGCGTGGAACAAGCGGCGCGCGGCCGGCAAACTGCGCATCAGCTACAAGGCGCTGCTCTACAAAATCAAGGAGTGCGGAATCATCGACCCGCGCGCCAGCGCCGAGCTGTAGGCCACGCGGCGCGGCTTGCCTTCGCCACGTGCTCCCTCGAGGAGCGCGGAATCATCGACCCGCGCGCCAGCGCAGAGCTGTAGGCCACGCGGCGCGGCTTGCCTTCGCAACGCGGCTCCCTCAAGGCGCGCGGAATCATCGACCCGCGCGCCACCGCCGAGTTGCAGGCCACGCGGCGCGGCTTGCCTTCGCCACGCGCTCCCGTTATCGCGGAGGCATGACAGCCTCCCTGGTCCTCCTGGGTTCCGGATACACGCTGACGCGGCTCGCGGTGGCGCAAGCGCAGGCGGGGCGGGACGTCCTCGCCGCCACGCGGGACGCCGCCCGGCGCGAGGAACTCCAACTCGCGGGTGCCCGCGTCGTGTCGCTCGAGGATGCGCTGCTCCAGACGCGCGACGCACACGTCGTCGTGTCCGTTCCTCCCGAGGCCGGGCTCGATGCGGCCCTCGCCGAGTCGCTCGCGGCGCGGCCCCCGGCGCGGCTCGTCTACCTGTCCTCCACGGGGGTCTACGGTGCTGTGCGTGGCGCGGTGGACGAGGACACTCCGGTGGATGTCGCCTGGCCCTCGTCGCTCCCGAGATTGGAGGCGGAGTCGCGCTATCTGCCACTGGGCGCGATGGTGCTGCGAATCGCCGGCATCTACGGTCCGGGCCGGGGAGCGCACTCCCGCTTGTTGTCGGGGACGCTCCGGGTTCCGGAGGCGGGCGGGCGCATCTCACGCGTCCACGTGGACGACCTGTGCGCGGCCATCCTCGCCGCGTTGGAGCACGGCGCTCCAGGCGCGCTTTACTGCGTGGCGGATGACCGCGCGGCGCCGCTGGAGGAGACGGCCCACTGGCTCGCGCGCCGGCTGGGGCTGTCACCGCCTCCTCGCGTGCCGCTCGAAACGCTGCACGAGTCCCTGCGCGGCGACCGCGCCATCTCCAATGCCCGGCTCAAGCAACTGGGGTGGGTGCCTCGCTATCCGGACTACATCGCGGGATTCACCGCGGTGTTGGAGACCGAGGGGCGCACGAGCTCCGAGGGCGACATCGTCATCCGCCCGGTGATGCCCGAGGAGGCGGAGGCCCTGCACGCGCTGCGGCTGCGCGCGCTCAAGGAACACCCCGAGGCGTTCGGGACGTCGTTCGTGGAGGAGTCGGCGCTCTCGCTGGACGTGGTGCGCGCAAGGCTCGTCGCCAGCGACAAGCAGCGGGTGTTGGGCGCCTATGATGGGACGCGCCTGGTGGGCATGGGAGGCGTTCGCGCGGAGCCCCGCATCAAGTGCGCACACAAGGCCGTCATCTGGGGCATGTACGTGGCCTCCGAGGCGCGCTCGCGCGGGGTGGGCCGGCGCCTGCTCCAGTCCCTGGTGGCGGAGGCCCGCAAGCTCCCCGGCGTCGAGCAGCTCATGCTCATCGTCGTCGCCAGCAACGCCTCCGCCCACTCGCTGTATCGCTCCATGGGCTTCCAGACCTATGGCGTGGAGCCTCGGGCCCTGAAGATTGGCGGGGCCTATGTCGACGAGGAGCTGATGGTCTTCCGGCTCTGAGGCCCTCGAAAGGCACACACTCGCGCACCCGCGCGAGGGCTGTGTGGGACGGGTGCTCCGAAGGGTGACAGATCCGGAACGCCTTGGTGTTCGAGGAAGCGGAGGTCGCGGTGGTGGCCCTGACCTGGGCTGTCTGACCGCGCTGGAGGCTTCGTGAGCATGGCCCTGAGCACCCCTGACTGGCTGCTGGAGCGGATTGCCCTGGGCGAGCTGCCCACGGACTCGCTCGCCGCCGCCCGCGCCAAGCTGGAGCTGGAGCCTCATGGGAAGGCCCGGCTCGCGCGCCTGGAGGCGGACTCGCTCGAGACGCTCTCGCGACATCCGCCCGACATGGTGGCTCGGGAGGTGGCTCGCCGTCGCCGGACCTCCACCCTCCTGGTGGACGCCGCGCGACAGCCGGAGCCGCAGGGCTGGCATGGCCTGTCGCTCAGCGTCCCCGTGGCGGCCTCCCTGGTGTTGCTGCTCCTGTCCGTCCAGCCCGACGCAGTCGCGGAGCCCCCGGCGCTGCTCCCCGCGCGGGTGCAGCTGACGGAGACGGTGAACATCAAGGGCACGGCGCGGCTCCTGGTGTACCGCCAGGACAATGGGACGGTCGAACTGCTGATGGACCGCGCGCATGCCCGGCGCGGAGACCTTCTCCAGCTCAGCTACCTTTCCGGAGGTCGGCGCTTTGGTGTGGTGCTCTCCGTGGATGGCCGGGGCGCGGTGACACTGCACCACCCCACCGCGTTGGTGGGACCCACCACGCTCAATGGGGGCGACGCCGTGTCGCTGACCCATTCGTACGAGCTGGACGACGCCCCTGGCTTCGAGCGTTTCTTCTTCGTCACCTCGGACTCACCCGTGGATGTCGGAGCTGTGCTACAGGCCGCTCGACTGTTGGCCCGACACCCCTCCGAGGCGAGCATCCGGCCGCTTCCCCTGCCGCGTACGCTGGCCCAGACATCCTTTACGTTGGAGAAAGTGCCGTGATGGCGCGGTCACTCCTGTTCCTGTCCCTGTTCCTCCCCGCCGTGGCCTCGGCGGCACCCCCGGCGTCCGACGCCGCTCCCACCGCCGTGCGCCGCCTCGCGCTCCTGGTGGGCGTCAACGATGGTGGCCCGGGCCGCGCGAAGCTGCGCTACGCCGTCACCGACGCGAACTCCTTCGGCCAGGTGCTGGAGGAGCTCGGCGGGGTCCAACCTCAAGACCGGCTGATGATGCTGGAGGGCGACCGCGCGGCCCTGGAGAACGCGCTGGCGCGCTTCAAGACCATGGTCGCCGCGGCGAAGTCGCCGGGCGGGCGCACCGAGGCGCTCATCTACTACTCGGGCCACTCCGACGAAGAGGGCCTGCTGCTCCACCAGGACCGCTTCGGCTACCGCGAGCTGCGTCAGGCGTTGGAGCAGCTGCCCGCCGACGTGCGCATCGCCATCCTCGACTCGTGCGCGTCCGGAACGCTGGCGCGCCAGAAGGGCGGCGTGCGGCGCCCGGCCTTCCTCGTGGACGCGTCCACCGCGGTGCGCGGCCACGCCATCCTCACCTCGTCGTCCGAGGACGAGGTGTCCCAGGAGTCCGACCGCATCGGCGGTTCGTTCTTCACGCACAACCTCGTGTCGGGCATGCGCGGCGCGGCGGATGCGACCGGCGATGGCCGCGTCACGCTCCACGAGGCCTACCAGTTCGCATTCCACGAGACGCTGGCGCGCACCGAGCGCACCCGCGGCGGCGCGCAGCACCCGGCCTATGACATCGAGCTGGCCGGCACGGGTGAGCTGGTGATGACGGACTTGCGCACCACGTCCGCCGTGCTGGTGGTGGGGGAGGGCGTCGAGGGCCGCTTGTTCATCCGCGACCAGCCCGGGCGGCTGGTGGTGGAGCTGAACAAGCTGGCGGGCCGCTCCACGGAGCTGGGCCTGCAGCCCGGGCGCTACACGGTGATGCGTGAGTCGCGCGGCGCCAGCTCCCAGGCGACGCTGGTGGTGGACAAGGGCGGGCGCACGATGCTGGCGGACGGCGCCTTCATGCCGATGATGGGCGAGCTGACCGCGATGCGCGGAGGTTCATCCACGGTGGGGGGCGACGTTCAGCCGCTGGCATCGTCCGTGGAGAACACGGCCCGCCGCCGCCGGTTCCTCAACGTGGGCCTGGCGCCCAAGCTCCAGACCAACAGCCTGTTCGGGGACACGAACGTGGACAACGGTCTGTCCTTGTCGTTCGGTCTGGCGACCATGGGACGGTTGGACGGCTTCGCCATGGCGATGGGCGCGAACTGGAACGCGGACTCCGTTCGCGGTGTGCAGACGGCCCTGGGGGCCAACGTGGTGCGCGGCAACGTGAACGGCACGCAGCTCACGGTGGGTGGCAACTGGGTCGATGGCTTCGTGGAGGGCGCGCAGCTCGCCGTGGCCGGCAACTGGGCCGGTGAGCGCGTGGAGGGCATCCAGGCCGCGGTGGGCGTCAACGTGGCGCGCAAGGGTGGATTGATTGGCCAGTTCGGCGTGGGCGCCAACGTGTCGAGCCAGTCGATGAAAGGCGCGCAGCTCTCGGTGGGAACGAGCTGGGTGGACGGCGATTTCGAGGGCTACCAGGCCGCCGTGGGCGTCAGCATGGTGCGCGGGCACATGAAGGGCATGCAGATGTCCGTCGGCATGAGCTACGCGGACTCGGCGAAGGGCGCGCAGTTGTCGTTCCTCAACGTGGGCGGCGACGTCCGGGGAATGCAGCTGGGCCTCATCAACATCGCCGGGAAGATGAACGGCCTCCAGCTGGGCCTCATCAACGTGTCGCGGGACCTGGAGTCGGGCGTTCCGGTGGGCCTGCTCAACATCGTGCGCAACGGCCAGTTCCACGTCGAGGCCTACGGCAATGACTTCAACTACGCCAACGTCTCGCTCAAGGTGGGCAGCCGCTATCTCTACACGGCGCTCGTCGTCGGCATGGGCTCCATCCGCTCGCGAGGCCCCAGCCACTGGTCCACGGGCGTGGGCATCGGTGGCCACCTCCCCTTGACGGAGCGCTTCTTCGCCGACGTGGACGTGGTGACCCACAGCATCTACGAGTGGGGAGACGGCGAAGGCAACCGGCTCCTGCACCAGGCCCGGCTCATGCTGGGCTTCCAGGTGACCCCTCACTTCGCCATCATCGCGGGGCCCACGGCCAACCTCCTCCACGGGTTCAATGGCGAGGCGGTGGCGCCCCTGAGCCACCTGGGCACCATGGGCTCGACGACCAACAAGGAAGCCATCTGGTGGCCGGGCCTGCAGGTGGGTCTGCGCATCTGACCCGAGGAGGCGGGCCGCCTCACGCATGCGGTCCGCCTCCCCAAGAGTGTTCCCGACACGACCTCGCCGGGACTCGGAGGCTCGGAGGGAAGGCTGGTAAGTCCGGGTCGACGGCGGGTGGCGGAGCGGAGTGGATGGCTCCCATCAGCCGGACACACCGCCGCCGCGGGCGGGTGGCTTTTCAGGCGGTGCTCCCCGGTGAGAGGCTGGACGAACGGCCTTCGTCATGGCCGGGAAACCTTGCCCTGGGGGCACGATGTCCAAGTTGCTGTTCGCGGCGTTCAACGAGGGCGCCAAGCTGTCGATGACGGGCGACCACGAGGCCGCGATCTCCTTCTTCGACAAGGTCCTCGCGGTCGACGCGAAGCACTTCCCGGCCCTCACCGCGAAGGGCTCCTCGCTCGCGCAGCTGGGCCGCACCCAGGACGCCTTGCGCTGCTACGAGAAGGCCATCGAGGTGGACCCGTCCGCCGCGGACCCGCATCGCGACGCGGCCCTCTGTCAGCTGGAGCTGGGCGAGCCCGAGGCCGCCGCGGAGCTGATGGAGCGCGCCATCCAACTCAACGCCGACCCAGGCTACCGCGAGGCCGCCGCCATTGAAGTCTATGAGCGAGGCAACGCGCTGCTCACGCGGGGCCCCCGCCGGCCGGACAAGGCCCGCTATCGTCAAGCACGACACACTTTCGAGCTGGCCCTCGAACTGGCGCCCGCATACGTCGAGGCGGCCAAGGCCCTGGCCGAGGTCTGGGAGCACCTGGGAGACACCGCCCAGAGGGACCACTACACGCAGCTCGCCTCGCGGCTGCGTCCCAAGGGCGCCTGAGCAGGCGGCCCGCTGGAGGCTCGATGCGCTCCTCGCCGCGGCTCCGGCCCAGACCGCGGCGGTCCACTCCGGATGCGCGGACGCATTCCAGGGACCCCGTTGTTACACTGCGCGCGGCGATTCCGCGCTAGCACATTAATTCGACAAGACAGACCTGTCTGGAGAACCCTGAAGATGATCGTCATGCTCGAGCCGGACTCCCCCGAGTCCGTGGTATCCGCCGTCCTTCAAGTCGCGTCGCAGTACAAGGGCGTGACGCCGCGGCCCCATGTCATCGAGGGCTCGGAGTACACCGTCACGGAGATCTACCTGCTGGGCTCCACGGCGCAGGTGCCGACGGAGGCCTTCGAGCAGATTCCGGGCGTGCGCCAGGTGGTGCGCGTCTCCCAGAAGTACCGCGTCATCGGCCGGCACAAGGGCCAGCGGACGTCGACGGGCTTCGAGTACAACGGTGTCACCTTCGACGAGCGCAGCGTGCAGGTGTTCGCCGGGCTGTGCGCGGTGGACACGAAGGAGAACGTGGAGGCGATGATGGCGGCGCTGGAGCGCTGCGACATCCGCACCACGCGCATGGGCGCGTACAAGCCCCGCACCAACCCCTACGAGTTCCAGGGCCTGGGCGCCGCGTGCCTCCCGTGGGTGTTCGAGTCGGCGGGCCGGCACGGCATCAAGGTCGTCGCCATGGAGGTGACGCACCCTCGCCACATCGACGAGATTCGCGACGCGCTGGAGCGCTCCGGCAACGCCACGGGCGTCATGCTGCAGGTGGGCACGCGCAACGCGCAGAACTTCGAGCTGCTCAAGTCCATTGGACAGCAGCGCGTCTTCCCCGTGCTCTTCAAGCGCGGCATGGGCATCACGCTGGAGGAGTCGCTCAACGCCTGCGAGTACATCGCGAGCGAGGGCAACCCGAAAATCGTCTTCTGCCTCCGCGGCGTGAAGACGCACCTGGGCGACCCGCACCGGAACATGGTGGACTTCGCGCACGTGCCGGTGGTGCGCCGCCTCACCCGCATGCCGGTGTGCGTGGACCCGTCGCACGCCATTGGCCGGCCGGACGCTCCGCCGGATGGCCTGCCGGACATCTTCCACTCCATTGGCCAGGGCCTCATCGCGGGCGCGTCCATGGTGCTGGTGGACTTCCACCCGAACCCGGAAGCGGCGCTGTGTGACGGTCCGCAGGCGCTGCGGCTGGAGCAGCTCGCCGCGCTCCAGCGCTACACGCAGATTGTCCGCGAGGCGTACGTGGCCGTCGTGAAGAACGGCGACGGAAGCCAGCCCACCCCGGCGTAGCCGCGCTCAGGCTACGCCGTAGCTGCCGAGGACCCGCAGGGTGATGCAGGCCGCTTGAGCGGCCTCCACCGCCTCACGCACCCGCGGGTCCTCCAGCGCGCCGTCCACGTCCAGGCACCAGACGTACTCCCACGCGCGGCGCTGGGGCCGGGACTCCAGTCGCGACACCTCCAGCCCGCGCCCGGAGAACGCCCCCAGCACTCGGTACAGCGCGCCGGACTCGTTCTGCACGGTGAAGGCGAGCGCCGTCTTCCTGCGCTTCCACTCGCGCGGCGGCGCGACGCCCAACGTGACGAAGCGCGTGTAGTTGTCCGGCGAATCCTCCACGCCTTCCTCGAGCACCGTCAGCCCGTACAGCTCCGCGGAGGCGCGGCTGGCGATGGCGGCCGTGCGCGCTGGAGTCTCCTCGGCGACCTTGCGCGCGGCGATGGCGGTGTTGGCCTCGGGGATGGGCTGGATGCCACGCCGCCGCAGGTAGCCCGCGCACTGAGCCAGGGCCTGGGGGTGCGACAGCGCGCGCTCGATGTCCACCAGCGCGAGGCCCGGCGGCGCGACGAGGCAATGGCGGATGCGCAGCGACATCTCGCCGGTGATGGGCACGTCGTGCTCCAACAGCAGGTCCACGTTCTCCGCGACCGGCCCTCCCAGCGAGCTCTCCACGGGGACCACGCCACCGTCCACGCGGCCCTCGGCCACGGCCTCGAACACGGCGCGGAAGGTGGGGCAGGGGACGGCCTCGACGCCGGGGCCGTACAGCGCGCGCAGCGCCTCTTCTCCATAGGCGCCACGCTCACCCTGGAAGGCGATGCGGCGCGGGGACGACTCAGCCATGGCTCCCCTCGGCTCGGGCATAGGTGCCCAGCACTCGCAGGAAGGAGGTCAGCGGACGGATGTCCTCGATTGCGGCCGTCAGCGGCGCGGAGGCGGCGTGGCCCTCCACGTCCACGTAGAAGCGGTACTGCCACGGGCTGCCCGGAATCGGCCGCGACTCCAGCTTGCTCAGGTTGACGCCGCGCAAGGTGAGCCGCTGGAGCATCTCCCCCAGCGTGCCCGGCTTGTGCTCCAGCACCATGAGCAGCGACGTCTTGCACGGCGCCTCGGGGGAGAGCGGCGTGGCCTCGCGGCCCACCTCGACGAAGCGCGTGTAGTCGGACTCGGGCTGGAGCTCGCGCGCCAACACCTCCAGGCCGAAGCGCTGCGCGGCCGTCTCGCTGGCGATGGCGGCGACCGTCGGGTCATTGCGCTCGCGCACCTTCTGCGCCGCGCCGCCGGTGTCCACGTCCGGCACGGCCCGCGCCCACGGCAGCTTCTCGCGGAGGAACGTCTCGCACTGGGCCAGGGCCTGGGGATGGGAGAACACCTCGCGCAGTCCCTCCAGCTTCGCGCCCGGCAGGCCCAGGAGCCGGTGGTCCACCTGGCTCACCAGCTCCGCGGTGATGACCACGCCCCCCTCGGCCAGCAAGTCGTACGTCTCGTTCATGCTGCCCGCGGTGGTGTTCTCGATGGGCAGGAGCGCCAGGTCCTGCTCGCCGCGCCGCAGCGCCTCCACCACCTCGCGCGAGTGGTCGAACCCGGTGAGCAGCACGCCCCCGGCGCGTCCCGCGTAGAGGCGGCGCGCGGCCAGGTGGCTGTAGGAGCCCTCGACGCCCGGATAGCCCACGCGCAACGGCGTGGTGTCCTGCCGGGTGACGAGCGCCTGTTGGCGCGCCACCGACATGTCGATGACCAGGCGCCAGATGCGCTCCACCTCGTGAGGGTCCAACCCGTGCTCGGCGGCGCGCGTGCGGATGCGCCGCAAGAGCAGGTCTTCCCGCCGCTGGTCCCGCAGGGGCGCCGCCGCGGCCAGCTTGGAGCGGGCCACGTCGTCCGCCAGGTCCATGCGGCGGCGCAGGGCGTCGAGAATCTCCTCGTCGACGGCCTCGATGGCATCGCGCAACGCGCCCAGGTCCAGCGGGGAAGTCATCGCGCGGACTCCTTCAGCTCTCGCGACATGAGGTGGTGGGGACCGATTCCGGGCAACTCGAACACGTCCCCGTGTTGGATGAACCCCAGGGAGCGGTAGAAGCCCGACGCCGTCGCGCGGGCGTTGCACCACACCTGCGTGCCCCGGTGCTCCAGGGCGTGGTCCATGCAAGCCTTCAACAAGGCCGCGCCCAGGCCCTGGCCCTGCCGCCCTTGCTCCACGGCCATGCCGCGCAACCGCCAGGCGGTGATGGCCTTCAATGCGTAGGGAGGGGGCTCCCGGTACAGTGACGCCACACCGAGCAGGCGGCCTTCCGAGTACAGGCCGAGATGGAGGGTGTCCTGGTCATCATCTCCTGGATAGACGACGGCCTCGGGAGGCTGGTGGGGGCGCAGGACGGCCCGGCGCAGCCCGCGCGTCTCTGCGGCTGGAATCCGGCGGATGTCTGGAGTGCTCACGGCGCGAGTATGCCGTTTTAGGCGCTGGTGCGTCCTCATTCCGTGAAGGCAGACGGGGAGGTCGTTTCACCGTGAAGGGTACCGCCATCCTAGAGGAGCCCGGAAGTCCAGCGCGCCCGCTGGATGCGATGGCTTTCGATGCCCTCCTCGAGGCGGAACAAGGCGCGTTGTCGAGGTTGGCGAGACGACTGGTGTGGGACGGTGAGGAGGCCAGGGACCTGGTGCAAGCGTCCCTGGCTGATGCCTACGAGAAGCGGCATTTGCTGAGGGACGTGAAGGCGGGCCCGGCGTGGTTGAGGCGCATCCTGGTGTCCCGCGCGATGGGGCACCTGCGGCGGCGGAGGGTGTGGAGCCTGATTCGTGACGCGCTGAACGGAGGCTCCGCGCTGGAGCCGTCACCGGAGGAGCGCTTCGAGGACGTGGAGCGCTGGAGGGCCCTGGGCCGCGCGGTGCGAGCGCTCCCCGCGCAACAGGCCACGGCCTTCACGCTTCGCTACCTGGAGGGATTGGACCTGGATTCCATCGCGGAGGCCATGGGCATTGGCCGAGGCACCGTGCGCATCCACCTGTACCGCGCGCTCAAGAAGCTCAAGGCCGACGAGGCCCTTGAAGGAGAGATGTCATGAGATGCCACGAGGTGGCCGATGCCCTCCTGGAGAACTCGCCGCCGTGGCCGTTGGCGGTGCGGGCTCACCTGGACGGCTGCGAGGACTGCCGCTCGCTGGCGTCCGCCCACACCGCCGCCGCCGCGCTGCGGCCGCCCCTGCCGCCGCCATGTCCTCGCGTCTCGCGCGAGGCGGTGCTGGGGGAGGTGCGCCACCGGAAGGTGCGCCGCCGCGTCGCCGCGGGGGTGGTGGCCTCGCTGTGTGTCTGCTTTCTGACGTGGATGACCCGCCCCGTGGAGCCGGTGCCGGAGTCCAGCCCTCTTCTGGAGGCGCGGGTGGACCTGCCCGAGGAGGTTCGCCCGGCGTCGCCTCACGAGCTGAGCCTGCGAGGCGCGCCGCCGCACGAAGGCTTCGACGAGGACACACGCGGCTCGCTGTTGGTGCTGGTCGCGCAGGTGCGTGGCTACTCGCGCCGCGAGCTGGTCTACGGCGATGACACCTACAAGCCCTTCGGGATGCTGGCCGCCTGGCTGCGTCCCCCGGATTCCCGCGCGCTGGAAACACCGCCGTTCCGAACGGCGGTCATCCCTCTCATCCATTCCGAGGAGTTGATGCCATGAAGAAACCCATCGTCTCGCTGTGGGCGGCGTTGCTCGCGCCGCTCCTCTGGGCCTCGCCCGCCTCCGCGCAGGGAGAGCCCGAAGGTGTCGTCATCCACCGCATGCCCCCGGGGGCCACCGCCGTCCATCTGGATTCGGTGGGGCCGGATGTCCTTCCGCCGCTCGGGCCGCTGCCCGCCGCCTCGTACGGGATTCCCCCATACCTGGCGGAGAAGCTCGGTATTCAGCGGGAGCTGTTGCAACGGATTCAAGACCTCACCTTCGACGCCAACGAGGCCCTCATCCCGCTGGAGGCGGACCTGAAGCGGGCGCAGCTCCAGCTCGAGCGGCTGCTTCGCGCGGACACAAGCGATGAGAGCGCCATCTTCAGACAAGTGGAGGAGGTGGGCCGCGCGGAGACGGCGGTGCGCCGCAACCGCCTGGGCTTGATGGTCCGCATCAAGCGCCTGCTGGGCCCCGAGCTCTGGCAGAAGGTGGAGGCGGAGATGGGGGTCTTGCGCATTCCCAAGGCCATGAGGGTTCTCAAGGGGCCCCCCGCGATGGGGGAGCCCATCAGCCCGACGCAGCGCAAGCCGTAGCGTTCCGGACAGACGCGGGCCCATTCCATCCACCCCTCCAAGGCCACCGGAGTGGGCCCGCGTATCCTGACGCCATGGCCAACCCACGGGACGCCAAGCGTCAGCTCGAGGAGGACGCCGCCCAGCTCGAACGGCTGGGATATGCGCAGCAGCTCCTGCGCGGCATGGGCGGCTTCTCCAACTTCGCGGTCTCCTTCTCCATCATCTCCATCCTCACCGGCGCCGTGACGCTGTACGGCCATGGCCTGCGCTTCGGGGGGCCGCTGGTGATGGGGGTGGGCTGGCCGCTGGTGGCGGTGATGACGCTGGCGGTGGCGGCGAGCCTCGCGCAGCTCGCGTCCTCCTTTCCCACCGCGGGCGCGCTCTACCACTGGGCCGCGATGCTCGGCGGACCCCGGGTGGGCTTCTTCACCGCGTGGTTGAACACGCTGGGCCAGTTCGCCATCACCGCGGGCATCGACTACGGGCTGGCCGAGTTCCTCTCGGACATGCTCGTGGGCTCTCGCGAACGCTCCACCGTGTTGCCGCTCTACGCGGCCATCCTCCTGTCCCACGCGGTGCTCAATCACGTGGGCGTGCGCGTGGTCGCCTGGCTCAACGACTTCTCGGCCTGGTACCACGTCGTGGGCGTGGCCGTGCTCATCGGCGCGCTCGCGGCCTTCGCGCCCAAGCAGGACGCGGCCTTCCTGCTGACGCGCTTCAGCTCGGAGACTCCGCTGTATGCCTATGGCTTCCTCATCGGCCTGTTGCAGGCGCAGTGGACCTTCACCGGCTACGACGCCAGCGCCCATGTCTCCGAGGAGACGAGAGACCCCACGCGCAACGCCCCCTGGGGCATCTTCCTGTCCGTGGCCGTCAGCGCGGTGGCGGGCTACCTGCTGCTCGGCGCGGTGACCCTGGCCATCCGGGACCTGCCGGCCACCGCCGCCGCCGCCAATCCCTTCCTGCACGTGCTGACGCAAGCGCTGGGGCCGGCGCTCGGGGGCGCGCTGGTCTGGGTGGCCATTGGCGCCATGTGGTTTTGTGGACTGTCCTCGGTGACGTCCAACTCGCGCATGCTGTTCGCCTTCGCGCGCGACAACGGGCTGCCCGCCTCGAAGTGGCTCTCACGGGTGTCGCCGCGCTTCCAGAGTCCCGCCGTGGCGGTCTGGGTGTCGGCGGCCGCGGCGCTCGTGGTGGCGCTGTGGAGCCAGGCGTACGCGGCCATGGTGGCGCTGAGCACGTTGGCGCTCTACGCGTCATATGCCTTGCCCATCTGGGTGGGCTTCCGCGCGCGGCGCGCGGGGACGTGGTCTCACCGAGGGCCGTGGGATTTGGGCCGCGCGTCGGCGTGGGTCAACGCGGTGGCGCTGGGCTGGTGCGCGGTGGTGATGGTGCTCTTCGTGCTGCCGCCCAACCAGCTCGCCGGCTACACCTTCGCCGGCGCGCTGGGGTTGCTGGGGCTCTACTGGGGCCTCGTCCAGCGGCACACCTTCACGGGGCCTCGCGTGACGCTGCTCCGGCCTCCGGTGGCCGCGGCTACTTCGGAAGCGTCGCCTTCCCCATCTTCAGGATGAGCTTGAAGTGCTCGGCGGTGACAGGGGCGACACTGAGGCGGCTTCGGGTGATGAGGGGGAAATCCTTCAAGGCCGCGGTCGCCTTGACGGTGGCCAGGTCCACCGGCTGCTTGACGGGGATGACGGGGGCGACCTTCACCGAGGCCCAGTCCTCACCGGGCGCGGTGGAGTCCTCCGTCGCCAGGGTGAGGACCTTGGCCACGCCGACCACGGCCTTGCCCTCGTTGGAGTGGTAGAAGAGACACAGGTCTCCGGGCTTCATCGCCCGCAGGTTGTTGCGCGCCTCGAAGCTGCGGATGCCCGTCCACTCCGTCTGCTGGTCCTTCTCGAGCTGCGCGTACGCGTAGACCGAGGGCTCGCTCTTGATGAGCCAGTGCTGGGGTTTCGCCATGGCCGCGCACCATAGAGCAGGACGCACCGGGTTGAGGTGAAATGCGCCGCCGGCGTGGCGGGCGGAGCGGCGAGTCGTTAGCAAGCGACACCATTCCAAGAGGGAACTGATGAACCTGGATTTGAAGGACAAGGTTGCGCTGGTGACGGGTTCCACGACGGGCATCGGCCTGGCCATCGTCGAGGCCCTGGCGAGCGAGGGCGCGGAGGTCATCGTCAACGGCCGCTCGAAGGAGCGCGTGGACGCGGCCATCTCCACGGTGCGCCGCAAGCAGCCGGATGCGAAGCTGCGCGCCGCGGCCATCGACCTGGGCACGAGCGAGGGGGCGAGCGCGCTCATCCAGTCCATCCCCCGGGTGGATATCCTGGTGAACAACCTGGGCATCTTCGAGGCGAAGTCCTTCGAGGACATCCCCGACGCGGAGTGGATGCGCTTCTTCGACGTCAACGTGATGAGCGGCGTGCGGCTCAGCCGCCACTACCTCAAGGGGATGCGCGAGAAGGACTGGGGGCGCATCGTCTTCATCTCCAGCGAGTCGGGCGTGCAGATTCCCGTGGAGATGGTCCACTACGGGGTGACGAAGACCGCGCAAATCGCGCTGTCGCGAGGCATCGCGGAGGGGTTGGCGGGGACGAACATCACCTCGAACTGCGTGCTGCCGGGGCCCACGCGCACCGAAGGCGTGGAGGACTTCCTCAAGGGCTTGTCCAAGCAGCGGGGCGTGGACCAGGCCACGGTGGAGCGCGAGTTCTTCAAGAACGCCCGGCCGTCGTCGCTGCTTCAGCGCTTCGCCGAGGCGGGCGAAGTCGCCGCGCTGGTGGCCTTCGTGTGCAGCCCGAAGGCCTCCGGCATCAACGGCACGGCGCTGCGCGTGGACGGCGGCGTGGTGCGCGCCATTCCCTGAAATATTCGGCGCGCGGTGTGGGCCGCGTGGGTGATGTCTGTCAATGAAAAGGGCCTGGCGACCCGAAGGTCACCAGGCCCTTGTCGTGCGCCGCGCGCCGGAGGCTCAGGGCTGGTTCGCCATGCCCCGCGTCGTCTCCTCGGTCGTCTTCCCGCTCAAGAGCGAGCTGCTCGCGTAGAGGGCCAGGCCCATCAACCCCAACGCGGCGGCCTCGGTCTGAGCCGCGAGGGCGATGCCCAGCCAGGTCATCGCCCCGGTTCCCAATGCGAATGCCGCCACCACCGCCCCCGCTGCCTTCCTCATCCGCAGGCTCCCTGTTTGCCGGACCCGAGGCCCGTTGTGGAACTCCACTCCGCACCTTCAAATGACTTCAATCCGCGTGCCGCGCACACAGGGTGTGGAATGGGAATCCAGTTGCCCCGTCTTGGGTAAATGTCTTCCATCAACAGGGGCAACGCGGTGGCACGGCCCTGTCTTCCCCTCCGTGGAGCCCCCGTGGGGTGCCAGTAATTCTTCCCGGCGCGCTGGACGTTACAACCTGAGGCATTTCGTAACCCACGGCGATCCATGGGTTTTCCCTCCCAGGGGTGCATGGCACATCCGCTGCTATGGCAAGCGCGCCGATAGCGTGGGCCTCGCGGACACCCGGGGCCTGAAGAGACATCCGCAGCGATGAGGGAGGGGACGATGGGCAAGACGAACGCGGGGGGCTGGATGTTGTTGGGAGCAATGCTCCTGGGCGGGTGCGCGCACCAGCCGGTCAAGGTGGACAACTCGGACCAGCCCTATCGAATTGGCCGTGAGGATGTGTTGGACATCGCGGTGTGGAGGGACGCGGAGCTGTCCCGCACGCTGCCGGTCCGTCCGGATGGTTACATCTCCATGCCCATGGTGGGCGAGATTCAAGCGGCGGGGAAGACGCCGACGGAGCTGGCCGAGGCGCTCAAGACGAGCTTCCAGCCCTTCGTGCAGGAGCCGCGCGTGACTGTCATTGTCCGCGAGGTCAACAGCAGCCGCGTGTTCGTCACCGGAGAAGTGACACACCCGGGGGCCTATCCCTTGCGCGGGCGTGTGTCGTTGATTCAAGCCATCGCGCTGGCCGGCGGGTTCACGGACTTCGCCAACTCCGATGGCATCGTGGTCATCCGCAGCGATGGCAACGGCGGGCAGATTCCCGTGCGCTACAGCGACCTGATTTCTCCCGACGGAGGCCAGGACGTCCTCTTGCGGCCGGGTGACACCATCGTCGTGCCGTGAGGGGCGGGCTGGGTGAAGCGAGGAATGGGGCGAGGGGCGTAGGCGAGGGAGGTCGACGGTGAAGGGCGACTGGAAGAAGTGGTTGCTGACGGGCCTGGTGCTCACCGCGCCGGCCGTTCCCGCGGCGACCGTGTGGGAGCCTCGGCTGCGCATCGCCGCGGAGGAGCGCTACGACGATGACCTGCGCCTGGGCGCGGGCGCGACGGGCGGCCAGTTCATGTCGAAGCTGTCTCCGCGCGTGGGGCTCGCGGGCAAGGACGAGCGGCTGACACTCGACGGGTTCTACGCCGCGGATGTGCTGATGCGGCACGGCTCTGGCCGCGTGTCGATGGACCACCGCGGGGGCGTGGCGCTTCAGTACCTGCTGTCCCGCAGGCTCCGGGTGGATGGCTTCGCCCGCGCCTTCCGCGTGACGGACCCGACCTCGCTGCCTCGAGACGGCCTGGCGCGCTCCACCGAGCCCACGTTCTTCACGCAGGCCCGGGTGGGCCTCACCGCCCGGGCGTCGGAGCGGGTGGACGTGCGCATGGGCTACGCGTTGGAGGTGGTGCGCATCCTGGAGGATGGGCAGCACGCCGGCTCCGCGCACACGCCGACCTTGGAGATGCTGTATCGCACCACGCGCCGGCTCACCCTGGGCCTGGAGTACCGCTACCAGGGGTTCCTCTACGAGAGCGTGCTGTCGCAGGCGCATGGCCTGACGGGCTCGCTGAGGTACCGGCTCACGCGGCCCACCACGCTCATCGTGCGCGCGGGGCCCGTGCGCTACGTGGCGCCGTATGGCCAGGAGAGTGGCTGGGTGCCGCGCGTGAATGTGGAGCTGGCGCGCGAAGGGGAGCTGTTCGACCTGGGCTTCGCCCTGGGCCATGACCTGGTGGGAGCCAGCGGCTTCGCCAACGCGCTGTGGGCGGACTACGCGACGCTGACGTTGGCGCGCAGGTTCAACCATCGCTTCTCGGCGTTCGGCGCGGCCAGCTTCTTCCGCAACGGGCGCGCGCCGGCGCGGGCATGGACGACGTTCGACAATTCCAACCGCGTGTCCCAGGGGTACGCGGTGGGAGCCGGCGTGGAGTACGTCCTCAATCGCCAGGTGGCGATGCAGGGCGGAGTGGACCGGATTGCCCAGGTGGGCGTGGCGGAAGCAGCGGCGGCGGCGGGAGACCTGTCTCGCAACGTCTTCGCCGTCCGCCTCATCGTGACGGCGTGGTGACAACACGTGAGTGGGTTGGAGGAGGAGCGGAACATGGAGCGTGGGATGACGGCGGACGAACTGCTGGCCTCTCTCTGGCGACGCAAGGCGCTGGTGGGGGCTATCGCGGTGGCGGTCTTCGCGGTGGGCACGGCCATCGTGATGACCCGGCCGAGCATGTACGAAGCGTCTGTGGTGGTCCGCGTGGAGCCGCAGCGGCCGGGGGAGGAGATGGTGCAGCGCACCGTGAGCGAGCTCATCGAGCAGCGGTTGCTCACCGTTCGCCAGGAACTCCTGGCACGGCCCGTGCTCCAGAAGGCCATCGAGGAGATGGGGCTCTACCCAGACACGGTGTCTGAGAAAGGCATGGAGGCGGCCGTCGCGCAGATGCGCAAGGATTTGACGGTGCGCGTGGAAGGCGAGACGGCCTTCGAATTGACGTATGCCCATCCGGACCCGCAGGTGGCCGAGCGGGTGGCCAACCGGCTCCCGGCCCTCTTCTCCGAGGAGACGCTGAAGCTGCGCCAGGCCCAGGCCGCGCGCGCCACGGACCTCTTCAACGGCGAGATGGCGCAGATGGGCAAGGCGGTCTCCACGTGGGAGCGGAAGATTTCCCAGTTCAAGGTGGACCATCTGGGAGAGCTGCCGGAGCAGATGGAGATGAACATGCGCGGGCTGGAGCGCGTGTCGCATGAATTGCAGACGAAGTCGGAGGAGCTGCGGGTGGCGGAGGCGCGGCGCTCGGACCTGGCGCGGGCCCGCAACGCGGTGGACAGCGAGGCGGGGCGGCTGGAGGCGGCGGAGAACGGGCTGTCGCGGGCGCTCGTCAACGCACGCACCACGTGGACGGAGGACCACCCGGAAGTCAAGCGCATGGAGTCGGAGCTGGGCGCCATGACAGCGCAGCGCAAGGAGGCGGAGGGGCGGCTGTGGGCGGAGCGCGCCGAGCGCTCCCGCGTGGGTTCACTCATCGGCGCCATCCAGAAGGACATCGTGGCGCTGCAGCAGAAGGCGGAGGCGTACCAGTCCCGGCTGAACAACACGCCGCGATGGGCGCATGAGCTGGCGGTGATGAACCGCGACTACGAGGTGGCCCGGACGAAGTACCAGAGCGTGGTGAGCCGCAAGGTGGAGGCGGAGATTGCGCAGGAGCTGGAGGCGAAGACGTCCAAGAGCCTCTTCAACGTCATCTCTCCGGCGGGTGTCCCGGCGACCCCCGCGCGGCCGGACCGGCTGACGGGGATGTTGATTGTGCTCCTGGTGTCGCTGGGCCTGGGCATCCTCACGGGGGCGGTGCTGGAGATGCGCGATGACAGCCTGCGCGATGGCACGGAGGTGCACCAGCGCCTGACGCTGCCGGTGTTGGCGGTGGTGCCGGACATGCAGGGCAAGACGGAGCGGCGGGTGCTCATGCCGTCCCAGGGGGGGCGCAACAACGTGTCGTCCCCCTCCTCATTGAACTGACACCCACGGAAAGGACGGAAGGTGGACATGGACCAGACGATGGAGCGGGCGGGCAACTTCCTCCCCAGGGTGGATGAGAGCTCGGCGAATCCCAATGCGGTGGACCGGCGGGTGGTGACGCTGACCGCCCCAGCCTCGGCGGCGGCGGAGCAGTACCGCAGCCTGTATTACCGGCTGGAGCGGATGCGGGAGCTGCGGCCCATGAAGGTGGTGGCGCTGACCTCGGCGATGCCCGGCGAGGGCAAGACGGTGACGAGCGTCAACCTGGCGATGGCGGCGGCCCGGGCGAACCCGGACCGGCGCATCCTCCTGGTGGACGCGGACCTGCGGCGCGGCGGCGTGGCGGCGACGCTGGGCGTGCGCAACAAGACGGGCCTGGCGGAGCTGCTGTCAGGCGAGGTGGAGGTGCGGGACGTGGTGCGCCGCTTCAATGCCACCCGCCTGGCCTTGATTCCCGCGGGCGCCCCGCCGGAGGAGCCGTCGCAGGTGCTGGCGAGCCCTCGGATGAAGCAGTTCCTCAAGGCGGTGCGCGAGGGCTTCGACGAGGTGTACGTGGACCTGCCTCCGACGCTGCCGTTCGCGGACGCGGCCATCCTGGGCCACCAGGTGGACGGGCTGCTGATGGTCATCCGCGCCAACGTCACGCCGGGCAAGACGGTGCACCAGGCGGTGGAGCAGCTGGCGGGGGCGCCCATCCTGGGGTGCGTGCTGAACGGGGCGGAGGTGCGTGCGACGCCGTACCTGAAGAACTACGAGAAGCAGCGGTAGTGGGGGCTCGCGCCCCGGCCTGGGTGGGGCGGGGCGCGGGTGTGACGTGGGTGGGTGGGTCGGTCGGAGGGGCACGTGCTCCGGGTTTTTCACCACTATTTTTCTGCCAAGAAGCTGACGTTCTTTCTCGCCGAGAGCTCTGCGATTGCACTGGCGTGTGTGATGGGGGCGGCGGCCTGCGCGGCGCTCTTCTCACCCGCGGGCACGCGGCCCTCGCTCTGGACGATGTGGCCCACGCTGTTGGGATTGGGGGCCGCGTTCGTCGTCGCCTTCCAGTTCACGCTGTACCTGCTCGACCTCTATGACTTGCGCGTGGCCGCGGAGGACCGCGCGCGGGGCTACCGATTCCTGAAGGCCGCGGGAGTCGTGGCCATGGTGTCGGGCGGGGTGATGCTGGTGATGCCGCTGTTGTTTCCGGTGGCGCTGCCCCCAGGGGCGCTGCTGGGCGGCGCCATGGGCGCGCTGGCCGGCACGCTGGTCGTCCGCGTCTCGATTCGCGCGCTGGTGGGCGAGCCCGACGCCGTGCTTGTCATCGGCGATGGACTCAAGGCCCGCGCCGTGGCCACCGCCATCGAAGCGGGCGGTGAAGGCAGCTACCGCGTCGTCGCCATGGTGAACCCTCGCACGACGGAAGAGCCGCTGGACCGGCTGGCTGCTCGTCTTGACGCGGCATATGTCGTGCAGGCCGCTGATGACATGCGTGGGGCGAACTGGGTGGATTCGCTGTTGAGCTGCCGTCTTCAGGGACGTCGTGTGTATGACGCGACGGGCTTCTGCGAGCGGGTGCTGCGGCGCATCCCCGTGCAGTTCCTCCGCGCGAGCGACTTCGCGTTCGCGGACGAGTTGACGGTGTCTTCGCTGCGGCGCGCATTCAAGCGGGCCTTCGACCTGGCGGTGGCGGCGCTGCTCCTGGGCGTGTCGGGGCCTTTCCTGTTGCTGGTGGCCGCGGCCATCAAGCTGGACTCGAGGGGGCCTGTCTTCTACCGGCAGGAGCGCACGGGGCTGGGCGGGGCGACGTACTACTTGTGGAAGTTCCGCAGCATGCGGACGGACGCGGAGAAGGACGGCGCGGTGTGGGCGCGGGCGAATGATGACCGTGTCACGCGGGTGGGCCGCTTCATCCGTCGCACGCGAATCGACGAGATTCCCCAGGTGTTCAACGTGTTGATGGGGGAGATGAGCTTCGTGGGGCCGCGGCCCGAGCGCCCCGTCTTCGTGGCGCAGCTCAAGGACCAGATTCCCTTCTATGGCCTGCGTGAGGCGGTGAAGCCGGGCCTGACGGGCTGGGCGCAGATTCGCTACCCCTACGGGGCTTCGGTGGAGGACGCGCGCAACAAGCTGGAGTTTGATTTGTACTACGTGAAGAACGGTTCGCTGTTCCTCGATGTGGGAATCATCTTCCACACGGTGAGGCACGTGTTGCTCGGACGTGGGGCTCGGTAGGGACACCTCCTCGGGCTTCCCGGTGACGGGGGGCCGGGTGGAGGCCCGCCAAGGGGTTGGCGGGTGGGGCGTCGAGGATGGGGGAGGGGAACATGGTGGGGATGGACTTGGATTCGCCGCTCCCGGAGTCGTGGGAGGAAGCGCGAGCCCGCCGGGAGCGGGAAGCGGACCGCAACGAGCTGCTTCAGTCTCAAGTGGCGCGGCCCACGCGGATTGTCGCCATTGGCGGCGGGACGGGGCTGCCCATGGTCTTGCGAGGCCTGGCGCGCCGCGCGGCCCCGAAGCCCGGGGACCCTGGCGTGGAGATCACCGCGGTGGTGGCGATGAGTGACGACGGGGGGAGCTCCGGCCGCTTGCGGCGGCAGCATGGGGCGCTGCCTCCCGGAGACATCCGCAACTGTCTGGTGGCGCTCGCGGGGGGGCGCAACGCGCTGAAGGAAGTCTTTCAATTCCGCTTTGGTGGGGCGCGGGGGCTGGCGGGGCACGCGGTGGGCAACCTGCTCATCGCCGCGCTCGCGGAGCTCAAGGGGGACTTCCTGGAGGCGGTGCGCATGTCCGGGGAGCTGTTGGGCGCGCGGGGCCGGGTGTTGCCGTGCACGCTGGCGTCCGTGCAGTTGGTGGCGCAGATGCATGACGACACGGAGGTCATCGGTGAGCGCAACATCTGCCGGGCGCAGGGGCGGGTGCGGCGTGTGTCGTTGAGTCCTCGCTCTCCGCCTCCGGTGGAGGGGTTGCTGGAAGCGTTGTACACGGCGGACCTGGTGACCATTGGACCTGGGTCGCTGTACTCCAGTCTGCTGCCCAACCTGCTGGTGGATGGGGTGGCCCAGGCGCTGAGGGAGTCCCGGGCCTTGAAGGTCATGGTGGCGAACTTGATGTCCCAGCCGGGCGAGACGGATGGGATGTCATGTCTGGACCACGTGCAAGCTGTCCGGAACCATGTGGGGCCGGTGCTGGACGCGGTGCTGGTGAACGGCACGGAGCCGTCGGCTGACGCCACGCGGCGTTATGGCAGACGTGGCTCGTTCGCGGTGAGCGTGGACACTCGCGAACTCATCGCGGCGGGAGTGGTGCCCGTGCGGGCGGATTTGCTCAAGAGCGGGTCCAGGATTCGACATGACAGCCGCAAGGTCGCCGCCTGTCTTCTGAAGATGGCTCGCAGCGGCTTGTAGCCACACCCTTCCATCACCACCTTGGGCGCCCAGACATGGAAGCAAGACAAAGCAAGACGGGACCTCGAGTTGTCGAGGTCGACGGCCGGGCGGACTTCATGTCCCTGGAGCCCGAGTGGAACGCGTTGGTGGAGTCGACGTCCGACGAGGTGTTCTACCGGCATGAGTTCATCCGCATCTGGTTGGACAACTTCGCCCCCGGGGCGCGGCTGCGAGTGCTGACGTTGAGGGATGGGGCGGGGCGGCTGAGCGCGGTGCTGCCGCTGTGGGAGGAGCGCACCACGCTGTATGGCGTTCCGGTGCGGCAGCTCTCCTGCGCGGCCAATGCCCACTCCTGCCGCTTCGACCTGGTGGCGCGAGAGCCGGACGCGGCCGCGGCCATGTTCCTGTCCTACTTGCGTCAGGAGGGCGGGTGGGACGTGTTGCGGTTGACGGACGTCCCGGATGGGGGCGCGGCGTGGCGGCTGCACGCGGCGGCGGTCGCGGCGCGGGTGCCCGTGGGGGCCTGGGAGTCGCTCCAGTCGCCATACATCGTGTTGCCCGCGACGCGGGAGAAACACCAGGCGGCGCTGCAGGCGAAGTTCAAGGCAAACTGCCGCCGCCGCCGTCGCAAGCTGGAGGAGAAGGGCCACGTCACCTTCGAGCGGGTGGAGGGCGGCCTGGGCCTGGAAGGCACGCTGGAGGAAGGTTTCCTGCTGGAGCAGAGCGGCTGGAAGGGCGAGCGCGGCACGGCGATGGCCCAGGACACGGCGACGCGCGGCTTCTACACGGAGCTGGCGCGGGACGCGTCGTACCGGGGGAAGCTGGCGCTGTACTTCCTGCGGCTGGACGGCAAGCCGGTGGCCTTCCACTACGGCCTGGAGCACGGGGGGCGCTACTTCCTGTTGAAGCCGGGCTACGACGAGGTGCTGCGCGAGTGCAGCCCGGGGCAGCTGCTGATGGAGGAAGTGGTGGGGACCTGCATCGACCGGGGCCTTCGCGAGTTCGACTTCCTGGGGCCGGACATGGTGTGGAAGCGGGACTGGACGGACCAGGTCCGGCGCCACACCTGGTTGTATGTCTTCAACGACTCCGCTTTCGGCCGGGCCTTGTGCGCGGCCAAGTTCCGGTGGAGTCCGGTGGTGAAAGAGGTGGTGGCGAGATGGAGGCGATGACCCGTTCGGGCCGGCTGTTCGTGCCGTCCTTGCCGACGCTGTGGCCTGGAATGCTGTGGTCCAAGCCGAAGCCGGGGGCGCTGCCTCCGTTTTCGTCTCCCAACGTCCGGTACTTCTACTTCGCCCGCAACGCGGTCTGGCTGACGGTGAAGATGCTGGGGCTGGACAAGGGCGAGGTGCTGATGCCGGCGTACCACCACGGCGTGGAGGTGGAGGCGCTGGTGGACGCGGGCGCCACGCCGCGCTTCTACCGGGTGGGCAGCCGGTGGGACGTGGACGTGGAGGACGTGGCGCGCCGCATCGGTCCGAAGACGAAGGCGCTGTACCTGACGCACTACGCGGGCTTCCCGGGGCCGGCGGAGGAGATGCGCAGGCTGGCGGACCAGCATGGGCTGGTGCTCATCGAGGACTGCGCGTTGTCGCTGTTGTCTTCGGATGGCGCGGTGCCGCTGGGGACGACGGGGGACGTGGGCATCTTCTGTCTCTACAAGACGCTGCCGGTGCCGAATGGCGGGGCGCTGGTGGTGAACGGGGCGCGTTCGTACAGCCTCCCGGAGCCGCCCACGCCGCCGTCCGCGTCGACCTTCAGCCACACGGTGTCCGCGCTATTGCAGAACCTGGAGCTGCGCGGCGGGGTGTTGGGCCGGACGCTGCGGGGCCTGGTGCGCACGGTGGGGCACGGCACGGTGAAGGCGGCGAGCATCGAGCGCGTGGCCACGGGCACGCAGCACTTCGACCGCAAGCACGTGGACCTGGGGATGAGCCCGCTGACCCGGCGCATCGCGCTGGCGCAGGACCTGGAGTCCATCGTCGAGAAGCGGCGCCGCAACTACTTCTATCTGTTGGGACGCCTGAGGGATGTGGTGCCGCCGTTGTTCAATCAGCTTCCTCCGGGGGCGTGTCCGCTCTTCTTTCCGATGGTGGTGCAGGAGAAGGCGGAGGTGCTGGCGCGGCTGCGGGCGAAGGGCATCGACGCCATCGACTTCTGGAAGCGTTTCCATCCCGCGTGTGATGCCGCGGCGTTCCCGGAGGTGGCGCAGCTTCGGCGGAGCATCGTCGAGATTCCGTGTCACCAGGACCTGACGCCCGAGGTGATGGCGGACGTGGCGCTGGTGGTGCGCGACGCGGTGCGCGCGGAGCGGCGGACGAAGAAGCGCGCGGGGTGAGCGAGGAGGCTGGCCGGTGATTCACGAGGATGAGCTGAAGCAGGGGCCGCGCATTGGACCGCGGCTGGACGTGAGCGCCGTGGGTACGGTGTCCGCGCTGGCCGGGATGCGGGCGGAGTGGGACGCGCTGCTGGACGCCAGTGGCGTGGGGCCCTTCAACGCGTGGGAGTGGTTGTACCCGTGGTGCCGGCGAATCGCGCCGGAGCGGCGGCCGTTGATTCTGACGGCGCGCGACGCGGCGGGGACGTTGATGGGGCTCCTGCCGCTGGGATTGGAGACGCGGCGGGTGGCGGGAGTCGCGGTGCGGCGCCTGGGGTTCCTGGGGGAGACGCACGTGGGGAGCGACTACCTGGACGTCGTGGCCCGGCGGGGCGCGGAGCGGGCCGTGGCGGCGTCCTTCGCGCGCATTCTCGAGTCGCTCCACGAGTCGTGGGATGTGTTGGACCTGACGGACCTGCGCGAGGACTCCACGACGGTGGATGTGTTGCGCTCGGTCTTCTTGGAGCACGAGGTCCAGACGTCGGAGCGGTACGTGTGTCCCTACGAGGTGTTGGAGCCTCGCGGAGCGTTCGACGAGTTCCTGAAGCGGACGGGGCGGCGGGACAACTACCTGCGGCGGCGCAAGTGGTTGGAGCGGCAGGAGGGCTACCGCATCGAGCGCACCGAGTCACCGGGCGCGCTGGCGGGGCCGATGACGGACTTCTTCCGGCTGCATGCGGCGCGGTGGTCGGTGGATGGGGGGTCGCAAGGCATCAAGGGGACGGGCGTGGAGGCCTTCCACCGGGATGCGACGCAACTGCTCGCCGAGCGGGGACGGCTGCGGCTATACACGATGAAGGTGGGCGGGCGCGCCGTGGCCTCCGTGTATGGCATTGTCCATGGAGAGTCGTTCATCTACTTCCAGTCCGGTTACGACCCGGAGTGGAGCCACCGCAGCGTGGGGTTGGTGCTGGTGGGGGAGACCTTCAAGGACGCGCTGGAGTCGGGGCTCACGGAGTACGATTTCCTCCGGGGCACGGAGTCCTACAAGTCCGACTGGGTGACGAAGCAGCGGCGCACGGTCTCCGTGCGGGTGCACAGCGGCTCGCGG
Source organism: Myxococcus stipitatus (assembly GCF_037414475.1). Next base: position 8,833,716 of record NZ_CP147913.1, read on the forward strand.
GCGGGGAGGTGGTTCACTCGCGCGGAGGAGCTGGCTCGCAAGGGCCGCAACGCGGCGAAGCAGGTGTTGCCGGGCGCGTGGGTGGAGAAGGTGCGCCGTGTTCGCCGGCGCCGCGCGGCGATTCACTGAGGGGTGGGCCGCTGGTGGGGGAGAGCGGAGGTGCGCCGCTCCCCCGTGGGGGCCGTTCAGGGCGTGGTGCCCGGCGGCATCGCGGCGACGTAGGTGAAGCCTGACTCGGCGGGGCTGTTCCAGGCCGCCTTGAAGTCCGCCCAGGCGTAGACCTCCTCGCGGTTCTGATAGGGATTGTAGACCCTCACTGACGCAGCGGCCGTTCAGCGCGTGGCGCAGGCGGCGCAGTAGGAGATGAGGACCTGGGTGTAGCGGCCCGACAGCGTCCCGAACTCGTTGCGCGTGCCGTCGCAATCACAATACTCGCGGCCCCCCTCGACGTTGTTCACGTATCAGGACCCGCGCGACGACACAGGACAGCTTCGCGGACCGCTTGAACATGGAGTGCTCCCATTCAGTGACGAGGAGGGACGGCAAACCTGTTCATCGCGAAAGCGAAGCTGTCCTGGATGACGTCAGGGGACGTTGCGGATTTCGGCGCGGAGCTGGGCGATGGCGGGGCCGAGCTGGGGAGGTTGCATGTTTCGCGGCACCTCGACGGAGAAGCGCTCGAAGTGCTCGAGTGCCTTGACCTTGTCGTCGCGGCGCAGGGCGAGGCTGCCGAGGAAGATGAGGGCTTCCTGGGCATCGGGCCAGGTGTTGACCAGCTCGGTCAGCTCGGCCTCGGCGCCCTCCAGGTCTCCGCGGGTGGCGCGCAGGACGCCCCGGTGGACGCGCAGCTCGACGTGGAACGGGTCCACGGCCAGTCCCTTGGCGGTCACCACGGCGGCCTCCTCGAACTGCTGGCGGCGGATGAGCTCGTGGCTGAGCAGCGACGCGGAGTCGAGGTCGGAGGGGTTGGCTTCCAGGCGGGAGCGGGCCTCGGCGAGCTCCGTCTCCGCCTCCATCTGCATGGTGCCCTGCTGCTGTTGCTGCTGCGCGGCGGCGCCGGGGGGCATGCGCCCGGTGGCCTCCTGGCCGTCGGTGCGCGTCTGCTGCTCGGAGACGAGCAGGTAGCCCAGGCCGCCGAAGAACAGGACGATGCCGGCGCCCCAGATGGCTCCGGAGAGCTGGGGGTTGCGGGCGGCCCAGCCGGTGGGGGCGGGGGCCTGACGGACGGGGGCGTCCGGGGTGGCGGCCTTGCGCTTCAGGTGTTCGTCCTTGGCGCGCAGGGCGGAGGCGGCCTCGCGCTCCAGGCGGGACTTCTCGGAGGCGTACTGCTCGGCGGCCAGGTTGTGCTTGTCGGCCTCGAGCGTGCGCAGCTGGTCGATGAGCGACTGGGCGCGTTGGGACAGGTCGTCGAGCACCCCGTCCTTGGGCTCGGGGGCGGCGAGGACGCCCCGGCGACGCATGAAGAGCAGCCACGCCGCGGCGGCGACGAAGGCGACGGCGAGGACGATGATACCGGGCAACCAGTTGGTCGGCTGTTGCTGCATGGTTTAGCGCTCCAGCTCCCGGCGCACGGCCTGGAGGTAGGGGTCTGCGTCATCCGACGCGGAGGGGTCCGTGGGAGGGGCGGAAGGTGAGGGCTGGGCGGCGACGGGCTCGGTGGGCGGGGCGTACTGGAGCTGTCGCCAGATGACGAAGCCGCCGACGGCGAGGAGGGCGATGGGGCCCAGCCAGACGAACCAGTTGAAGCCCTCGGCCTTGGGCTCCAGGAGGACCCATTCGCCGTAGCGGGCGACGAAGAACTCGACGACCTCCTGGTCGTTCTTTCCCTCGGAGACGAGCTCACGGACCATGTCCAGCTGCGCGCGGGCCATGGAAGAGGGGCTGTCGGAGATGGAGAGGCCCTGGCAGACGGCGCAGCGCAGCGTCTTGCCGAGCTTCTGGACGCGTGCCTCCAACTCGGGCGCGAGCGGGTCGCTCGCGGCCTGCAGGGGCGCGACCTGGCCAGTCATGAGGCCGAAGGCGAGGGTCAGGGACAGCAGGGCGGCGGTCATCGAAACTCCCGGGAGCCGTCCCTACCTAGCGCTACCGGGCTGGTGTTGGACAGTGAAACCTGAGCGCCGGACGCTTGCCCCGCCGTCCGGGCTGTAGGTATGCACCCCCTCACCGCGAAATCGGCCGCTTGCTCGTTCGTGTCCCTACCCGGAGGACTGACTCCGTGATGGCGAGGAACCGCATGACGCAGAGGTGGATGTACGTTCGAGTCGTGTTGGGGTTGGCGCTGGTGCTCGGGGTCTCCCCAGCCCTGGCGGCGAGCAAGAAGGAATCCATCGACAAGCTCGCGGCCCGGTATGCGGAGTACCAGCAGTTCAACGGGACGGTGCTCGTCGCCGACGCGCGGGGCGTCATCCTGAAGAAGGGCTATGGCCTCGCGAACATCGAGTGGCGGATTCCCGCGGCGCCGGACACGAAGTTCCGCCTCGGCTCCATCACCAAGCAGTTCACGTCCATGCTCATCATGCAGCTGGTGGCCGAGGGCAAGCTGAAGCTCGATGACCCGCTGGGCAAGCTCCTCCCCGAGTACCGGCAGGACACGGGCTCGCGCATCACGCTGACCCACCTGCTCAACCACACCTCCGGCATCCCCAGCTTCACCAACCACCCGGACTTCGCGGCGAAGGTGTCCCGCAATCCCTTCACGACCGCGGAGCTCGTCAAGCAGTACGCCAGCGGCGACCTCGAGTTCGAGCCTGGGACGAAGTTCGCCTACAACAACTCGGGCTACTACTTGCTGGGAGTCATCATCGAGCGGGTGACGGGCAAGCCGTATGCGCAGGTGCTCAAGGAGCGCATCTTCGACCCGGTGGGGATGAAGGACACCGGCTACGACGTGAGCGCGGAGATTCTGCCGAAGCGCGCCAGCGGCTACGAGTCCACGCCGGAGGGGATTCGCAATGCGCCCTACATCGACATGGGCATCCCGTATGCGGCGGGCGCGATGTACTCGACGGTGGAGGACCTGTTCCTGTGGGACCGGGCGCTCTACGCGGACACGCTGCTGTCCGCGGAGCTCAAGCAGCGCATGTTCACCCCGGGCCTGAAGGGCTACGCGTTCGGCTGGGAGTACCATGACGCGAAGCTGGATGACGGGAAGACGGGCATCAAGGTCCAGGGGCATGGCGGCGGAATCGAAGGGTTCTCCACCCTCATCCTACGCGCGCCGGAGACGAAGGAGGTCGTCATCCTCCTGTCGAACAACTCCCGGTCCAACCTGCAGGGGTTGGCGATGGGCATCTGGAGCATCTTGCGTGGCGTCGAGCCCGCCCCCGCCCGCAGGTCCATCACCGTGCCCATGGTCGCGGCGCTCGCGAAGGGGACCATCCGTGACGCCATCTCCACGTACCGCGCGCTCAAGGCAGGCAAGCCGGAGGAGTACAAGTTCACGCCCGGCGAACTGAACAGCTTCGGCTATCAGCTCATGGCGAAGAAGCGGCTTGAGGATGCGATTGAAATCTTCAAGCTCAACGTGGAGATGTTCCCCAAGGATGGGAACGTCCACGACAGCCTCGGCGAGGCGTATCTGGCGCGGGGAGACAAGGCGCTGGCCATCGAGAGCTATCGCCGCTCGTTGGAGTTCGACCCGGGCAACGCCAACGCGGTGAGGGTCCTCAAGGGGTTGGAGGCGCCCGCGGCCAAGGCTCCCTGAGCCCTCCTCTCGAAATGGGTTCCGCGTTCGTTCGTGTGCGTCCCGGGAAGAGGGAGCTCCGCGTTGGAGGGGGACCGCATGATGCAACAGGGGACGTACGTTCGAATCGCGTTGGGGTTGGCGCTGGTGCTCGGGGCCGCCCCGGCGATGGCGGCGAGCAAGAAGGAGTCGATATCCTGTCCAACGTCCGGGGCTCCAACGTGCAGGGGCTGTCGTCTGGCATCTGGAGCATCTTGAACGGTGTGCCGCCGCAGCCTCCTCGTCGCTCCATCGCCGAGGCGGTGATGTCCGCGCTCTCGAAGGGCACGGTCGCCGAGGCCATCGCGACCTATCGCAAGCTCAAGGCGCAGAGGCCGGATGAGTACCGGTTCAATCCGGGCGAGCTGAACCGCGTGGGCTATCAGGTCATGAAGCGTGGCCGTCTCGCGGATGCCATCGAACTCTTCAAACTCAACGTGGAGATGTATCCCCAGGATGGGAACGTCCACGACAGCCTCGGCGAGGCGTACCTGGCCCGAGGAGACAAGGCGCTCGCCGCCGAGAGCTATCGCCGCGCGGTGGAGCTCGACCCCAAGAACGCCGATGCCGCGCGGATCCTCAAGGAGCTGGAGCAGTCCGCGCCCAAGGCTCCCTGAGCATTGTCGGTCTCAGCCCGGTCACACAGACCTCGAGAATCGCCGAGGGCACGACGGCCCGCCCTGGAGTCCTCCGTGTCGCGGGCCTCGCCGCGTTCGGACTTCCTGGTCACTACTCGAATGACGAGTCTGGCGAAGGGGCCTCATGACGAACCAAGAGACGGGCGACTATGTTGTGAAGGAGATCGGCAAGCTCCTCGAGCGGGTCCGTTCGGCGAAGAGTGGGACCTACGACGCGTTCGCCAAGGCGAAGGTCCGGGCCCTCGTCGACGTGCTGGACTTGCTGGCTGAGGTCAAGACCGAGGCCGAGTTGGTTTCACGGGTCCAGCAGCTCTACAGGGCGCGGACGGGCGCGCTGGATGGACTGCGCGACCTGTTGCAGGCGATGGGTGTCCGCACCTGGCGGACTCGAGCTAGGGGTGTGGATACCGGGTGGTTGTTGTAACTGTGTGGATTGTGATACTCTCGGTGAAGTCTGCTTGTTGCTGACTTCACTGGAAATCCACAATGCGACCATCTTTGTCTTTGGCATTGAGGGGAGATGTAGGTCCTCGACTTTCTAGTGCGGCTGGGACGCGCTGGGGCCTTCGTTGGCTTCTTGGAAGCGTGGCTGCAGTCGTCCTCTGGGGATGTGGCGACACCCCCAGTGCCCTGGATGAGCCCGCCCCCAGCGGAGCCTTGGCTGTGCAGTTCGAGGCGCCAGCAAGCCACGACACGCAGGCCCTTACGTCACTGACCGCCGTGTCGCTGCCCGCGTTGGAGATCAACCGGCGTGTCTACGCGGCGGTGGCGATGTCGAAGGAGGACCCGCGCCTGCATCTGCTGGCTGGGGCGGCGTACTACCTGGCCCGTGACAATCCGTCGCTCTCCCAGGCGGAGCTGACGTCCGCGCTCAACTCCATCTCCACCGCGCTGAACGCCTACCCCTTCAACCCGGCGACGGATGGCTCTGGCCCGCGCGTGCGAACGATGATTCGCATCCTGGCGAGGGCTCAGCCCGAGCTGTCGACCACGACGGTGGAGGGCAAGGCGTTTCGGGAGCATGCCCGGGGATTGCTCGCCAGCATGCGCAATGGCCTGGACCTGGAGCGAGGCCTCGCGAGTGCCGCCTCCATGGTGGACCGCTATGGCGAGGTGGAGTCCTTCAACGAGGATATCTGGGCGCGTCTGTACGAATTGGCTCAAGGCAACGTCGCGCTCGCCGGCGCGGTGAACAGCGGTGGGATTGGCGCTGGCGTGGGGTTCTCCACCACACACACCGCCGCGCAGGTGCTGACCTCGGCGCCCATGGGGCCGCTGGCGGCATTCGTCATGCCTCGCCTCATGAGCAACGGGAGCTTGTCGACGACTTCAGCGGAGGCGCGGGCCTTCATCACGACAGCCTCGGGTTCCGGGCTCGCCGCCGCGCAGGAGTATTCGAACATGCTGCACGAGCTCAACATCGCGGAGCAGGCCTACCGGGCCTCCATTGCGTTGGAGCGGCCTCCTCCGGGCTTTGCCCCGAGTGGGGCGGGGCAGAGCACGTTGACGGAGACGCCCGAGGAGAAACTCAAGGCGGCCATCAAGGCAGCGCAGGACAAGGCCGCGGCGCTGAAGACCCAGTTCAAGGGTATTGGCGAGGGTGTCTCGGGTGGCCTCGGCGTGATTGCCGAGCTCTTCAAGCGGGGAGGGGAGCCCCAACTCGCGGCGGACATCGTCAAGTTCGGCAAGGCGCTGGGGGCCACCTTGTCGTCGGTGGCGAAGTACGCGGAAAGCTCCATCAAGATCGCGGAGAAGGCGGCGGGCATCCTGGGCCTGGGCGCGAAAGGCTTCCAGATTGTCAGCGCCGGTATCTTCACCGGGCAGCTCATCGGCGCGGTGTTCAACCTCATCTCGCTTTTTCGCAGCAAGCCCACGGAGCCGCCCATCGAGCAGATCATCCTCCAGGAGATTCGCAAGCTCCATCAGTTCGTCGTGGAGATGCAGGGCAGACTGTTCAGCCGCTTCGACCGGGTGGACCGGAAGCTGAATGAGATTCACCGCGACATGCAGTCCCGGTTCGACCTGGTGGACTGGGAGTTGGGCCGGGCGAACCAGAACGTGGAGGAAATCCAGGAGTCACTCCATGCGCTGCACGCGGGGCTCAACCGCGTGGACCAGAGCATGTATGAGTATTTCACGGACACGAAGAACGACAGCTTCGAGCTGTCGGCCTGGACGTACCTGGGCTGGGACTCTCGCCACCCGGTGCCCATGCGCTACGTGGAGGAGTTCATCCCCGCGGAGAGCCAGTTCTCCATGTGGGGCGCGGTGCAGGCGCATCAGTCCACCATCATCGCGGGCATCAATGGCCGGGGTTCCAATCCAGACATCAGCCCCGCCGACGAACTCTCCCTCTACAAGCTGTCCTACAACATCAACTACCTGCGGGAGTTCCCCGTGCAGTTGGGGTTCAGCATGCTCCATGGGGACCGCATCTCGAGCCCCAAGGACTGGATGACGGGAGCGGAGGCGTACGCGCAGCTCTTCGAGGAGCAGCCCGGTTTGGGTGCGTCGATGCTGACCACGCGCCACAACGAGCTCATCAACCAGGGGACGCGGCTGGACACGGCACTGCGGAACATCGGCAAGCCGCTGTTCGGCAAGATTCATGAGCGCTACCTTCAGGACTGGGGGCTGTTGAAGGCGCTCCTCGAGCAATCGGAAGTCACCTGGAGGAACGACCCCACGCGGGGCTTGTATGGCATCGACATGTGGGGAGTGCCGGAGCAGGAGCCGACGTCGCATGCCTTGAAGGGAGGGGAGAAGAGGGTGGTCCCGTGTGCGGGTGGTCAGTGGGGCGACCACAACGGGGACGGCGTTCAGGACGAGCTGTACCTGGACCCAGCCCGTTGGAGCTCGAGCGAGCTGCGCCCGCTCCTCATCGCCGACAATCTCAATGTCGACGGCGCGATCATCGACCTGTGTGCGGATCCGACCTGGGAGCTCTCCGGCGCGACGCCCTTGGGTGTGGGGGGGTATTGGCAGGTCACCTACCTGCTCGCCGCCAGGGTGCACGTCCGCTACTCCTACGTGGACGCCGCGACGGGGACCCGCAAGTCAGAGAAGGTGTTCACCTACCACTTCCATGGAGGAGACGAGCTTGGCGCGGTCATGCGGGAGAGCCAGATCCCCAGCTACAACCCGAACAACAACCGTCACCCCAATGCGGCCATGGCGCAGAAGTGGAGCGCCTTCACCCAGAACATCACGCCCATGCTCAGCGCCGGGGTCCCGTCGTTCCGTGCCGCCATTCGTGATCGCATGGTGGGGGTGCTGAAGGACCAGCAACGCCAGTTCTATGGCTCCATCGCGACCCGGATGGGGCAGGCGGGGGATGCACTCCAGGTCCAGTCGAAGCGGCTCACGGGCACGCGGCTGCTGTGGCAGGCCTACGTGGCGCTCGCGCTGCCCCTGTCCTTGGACCACGACGAGAATCTGCGCGGACTGGTGTATGGCGAGGACGCCATCATGTCGGGCTACGACACCTTGCAGGACGTGGAGGTGACTCCGGTGATGAATGACGTGATGGACATGTATGCGTTGTTCAGCGCCACCTCCGCGCCTCCCGCGCACAACATCCTTCAGGACCTGACTCCGGTGGTGACGTCCCGGGCGGACAAGCTGAAGGCAACCGTTGATGCGTCGCTGGATGGCCAGGTCGGGGCGGGCGGCCCCGAGACGAGCGCCTGGGTGGAGCCGACGCTGCTGCGGTTGCGGCTCAGCATGCCGCGCTGACGGCGCTGGCGGGTTCGTGACAAGGGCCGCGGGGGCGTGTGCCTCCGCGGCTCGTGGCGTTGCCGCGGCAGCGCCCCCATCACCGAGGCGGGTGTGGCGGCTCCAGCGCTGGGGGCGCCGCCAAACGCCGCACGCGGCGGAACATATCGGCGTGGCTCACGATGGTTGCGGCGGCGAGGGGGATGCGCGGTAACGGTGATTGAGTGTTTATTGCAACTCGATGGACGATTAAGTGTGTCGGCGAAGTCGGACTAACTCTGGCGTCACTGGAAAGCAACTATGTACCCATCGCGATATTCGACATCGAGAGGAAGAGTCGGTTCTCCACCTTCAAGTGGGGCCGCGAAACACAGGGGCCTTCGGTGGCTTCTCGGAAGCGTGGCAGCCGTGGTGCTCTGGGGATGTGGAGCGTCCCCGGGGGCATTGGATGAGACCACACCGAGTGATGCCACGCCCGTGCAGGAGCACGTCGAAGACATACAGGCTCTGACCACCCTCACCACGGTGTCTCTGCCTGCCCAAGAGGTAAACCGGCGCGTCTATGCAGCCGTGGCGGTGTCGAAGGAGGACCCGCGGCTGCACCTGCTGGCCGGGGTGGCGTACTACCTGGCTCGGGACAATCCGACGCTCTCACAAGCGACGCTGACGACTCACTTCAACACCCTCTCCACCGCGTTGAACGTCTACCCGTTCAACGCGGCCACGGACGGTTCCGGCCCCCGTGCGCGGACGATGATTCGCATCCTGGCCCGGGCCCAACCCGAGCTGTCGTTCGCGACGGTGCCCGGCAAGGCGTTCCGTGCGTATGCACGGGCGCTGCTCGCCAGCATGCGCAACGGGTTGGACTTGGAGCGTGGCCTCGCGAGCGCAGCCTCCATGGTGGACCGCTATGGCGAGGTGGACTCCTTCGCCGAGGAGACCTGGGGCCGGCTTTACGAGCTGGCTCAAGGCAACGTCGCGCTCGCCGGCGCGGTGAACAGCGGTGGGATTGGCGCGGGCGTGGGGTTCTCCACCACCCATACCGCGTCCCAGATTCTGGCCTCGTCTCCCATGGGGCCGTTGGCGGGCTTTGTCCTTCCGCGCCTCGCCAGCAATGGAAGCCTGTCGACGACGCCCGAGGACGCGCGAGCGTTCGTCACGACGGCCTCCACCGCGGGAATTTCCGCCGCGCAGGAGTACTCGAACATGCTTCATGCCCTCGACATCGCCGAACAGGCCTACCGAGCGTCGCTCGCCCTGGCCAAGCCCGCTCCGAGGCTTGTGTCGAACGGCCTGGGGGATGCGCCTCGGACGCTGATAGAAACGCCGGAGGAGAAGCTCAAGGCCGCCATCACCGAGGCGAAGACGAAGGGCTCGGCGCTGAAGAGCCAGCTCAACGGCGTGCGCGAGGGTGTCGCGGGAGGCTTGGGTGTGATTGCCGAGCTCTTCAAGCGGGGAGGGGACACGCAGTTCGCCGCGGATATCGTCCGGTTCAGCAAGGCGCTGAGCACCACCCTGGAGTCGGTGGCGAAGTACGCGGAGAGCTCCATCAAGGTCGCGGAGAAGGCCGCGGGCATCCTGGGCTTGGGGGCGAAGGGCTTCCAGATTGTCAGCGCGGGCATCTTCACCGGGCAAATCATCGGCGCGGTGTTCAACCTCATCTCGCTCCTGCGCAAGCCCGCGGAGCCGCCCATCGAGCAGATCATCCTGCAGGAGATTCGCAAGCTCCATCAGTTCGTCGTGGAGATGCAGGGCAGGCTGTTCAGCCGCTTCGACCGGGTGGACCGGAAGCTGAATGACATTCACCGGGACATGCAGTCCCGGTTCGCCCTGGTGGACTGGGAGCTGGGCCGGGTGAACCAGAACGTGGAGGAGATCCAGGAGTCACTCCATGCGCTGCACGCGGGGCTCAATCGCGTGGACCAGAGCATGTATGAGTATTTCACCGACACGAAGAACGACGCCTTCGAGCTGTCGGCCTGGACATATCTGGGCTGGGACTCCCGTCATCCGGTGCCCATGCGCTACACGGAAGAGTTCATCCCGGCGGAGAGCCAGTTCTCCATGTGGGGCGCGGTGGAGGCGTCGCAGTCCACCATCCTCGCGGGCATCAACGACCGGGGCTCCAATCCGAACATCAGCCCCGCGGACGAGCTCTCCACGCACAAGCTGTCCTACAACATCAACTACCTGCGGGAGTTCCCCGTGCAGTTGGGGTTCAGCATGCTCCATGGGGACCGCATCGCGAGCCCGAAGGACTGGATGACGGGCGCGGAGGCGTACGCGCAGCTCTTCGAGGAGCAGCCGACGCTGGGGGCGTCGATGCTGACCACGCGGCACAACGCACTCATCAACCAGGGGACGCGGCTGGACACGGCGCTGCGGAACATCGGCAAGCCGCTGTTCGGCAAGATTCATGAGCGCTACCTGCTGGACTGGGGCGTGCTGAAGTCCCTCCTCGAGCAGGCGGAGGTCACCTACAAGAACGACCCCACGCGGGGCTTGTATGGCATCGACATGTGGGGAGTGCCGGAGCAGGAGCCGACGTCGCATGCCTTGAAGGGAGGAGAGAAGAGTGTGGTCCCGTGCGCCGGCGGTCAGTGGGGCGACCACAACGGGGATGGTGCCGCGGACCTCCTGTATCTGGACCCCTCCCGATACAGCCATGCGGACCTGCGCCCGCTCCTCATCGCCGAGAACCTGAATCTGGACGGCGCGGACATCGACCTGTGTGGGAAGGGGAGCTGGGTGCTGTACTCGGCGCGCCCGACCGGCCTCGGCAATCTGTATGAGCACCACTACCGGCTGAAGTCCACGGTGTACGTCCGCTACTCCTACTGGGATGCCGCGACGTCGACTCGCAAGGTCGAGAACGTGTTCTCGCACAGCTTCGTGGGAGGACATGAATTCGTGGTCCTGCTGTACAGCCAGGAGCGCGCGACCTACAGCCCCAACGATTCGTTCAACCCGGACGAGTACATGGGGAAGAAGTGGGGCACGGTCGTGAACTCGTTCCAACCCAGCAGCGTGCCGCTGGCTCCCGCGTTTCGGGCGGGGCTCCGGGCCCGCATGGTGGACGTGCTGAAGGACCAGCAACGCCTGTTCTATGGCTCCATCGCGGCGAGGATGGAGCAGGCGGGAGACCCGCTTCAGGTGCAGGCGAAGCGGCTCACGGGTACGCGGCTGCTGTGGCAGTCCTATGTGGCGCTCGCGCTGCCGCTGTCGCTGGACCACGACGAGCACCTGCGTGGCATGGTGTACGGCGACGATGCCCTCATGTCGGGCTACGACACCTTGCAGGACGTGGAGGTCTCCCCCGTGATGAACGACGTGGTGGACATGTATGCGTTGTTCAGCGCCGCCGCAGCGCCTCCGGCGTACAACCTCCTTCAGGATCTGGGCCCAGTGGTGACGTCACGGGCCGACAAGCTGAAGGCGGCCGTCGATGCGTCTTTGGACGCCCAGGCCGCGGCGGGAGGACCCGAGACGAGCGCCTGGGTAGAGCCCACGCTGTTGCGGCTGCGGCTCAGCGTGCCGAACTGACGTCGATGCCATGATGTGAAGCGAGCCGCGGAGGAAGGTGCCTCCGCGGCTCGTGTCGTTTCAGGAAGTTGACCAGCCGAGTCCATGCCCACGCCGCCTGTGGTTCACCACCCATGCTGGAGTCCACGCATTCGGTGCACCCCCCTGGCCTCCGCCCGAACAGGCTTGCTGGCGGGCCTCGTAGTCGACAGCTGAACTCATGCCCTCACTGCGCCGTCCGGGCGATCTCCGTCGGGCTCATTCCCAGGAAGCGGCGCAGGCAGCGGGCCATGTGGCTGGGGTGTGAGAAGCCCGCCTCCAGCGCGATCTCCGTCAGGTTCATGCGCCCTTCAACCAAACGCAGCCGCGCGCGCTCCACGCGTCGCTCCAGCACGAACCGGTGAACTGGCATCCCCGTGGCTTGTTTGAACAGGGACTTGAAGTGAGACAGGCTGAACCCCGCCACTCCCGCGAGCTCCGCCAGCGTCAGGTCCTCATCCAGGTGTGCCTCGATGTACTCGACCACCTGCCGCAGCCGCCATGCCGGCAAGGCGTGGCGGCGCTTGGGTTCAGCGGCCTCCGTATGGGATTGCAACGCGAACAGCCGCGCGGCGAGCGCTGTCGCCAGGCTGTCCACGAAGAGCCGCCCCCCCGGATAACCATCGTGGTCCTCGGCCTGCATCATCCAGCCGATGCGCTCGACCTGCGCGTCCCGGATGTGGATGGCGGGATCCAACGCCACCCCGTGTGCTCCCATCCCCATGGCCTCTCCGGCATCCCGCATCAGCGCGGGCGTCAACCGCAGGAGCAAGGAGCGCGCGGGGCTCGACAACGTCCACCGTGTGCTGGACCCCGCGGGAACGACGCAGAACTGACCGTGGATGCGCGCCCCCTGCCGCTCGGCTTTCCCCACGCGATACGTCACCGGCACCGGCTCCCCCACGTGCAGGCAGAGGACATGGCGGTCATCCACCGGCGAGTCGAACCGCCCGGAGGGAACCGGAGACGTGAGCACGTCGAGCAGCGGCAGGCGCCCTGGGCCAAGGCTCTTCAGCAAGGCGGCTGGAAGGCTCGGGTAGCACGAGGGTCTATCAGTCATCGCGGGAACCTTCCTCTCGGGGCTGCCGGGCTGCAACACGGAAGATCATCCGTTTGTGCCCGAGAACGGCCGTGTGTGCGCGCGCCGAAACGGGCCCGCCGCAATCATGGGTGCGTTCACTTCCTCCGGAGCGCTCTCCATGAATCGTCGGTTCCTCCTCAAGTTCTCGGGTATCGCCCTCGCGGCCAGCACACTCGGCGCTTGCGCGTCACACCCGGAGTTCCACTCCACCTCGGCGGGAATCACCGCGGCCCAGGTGACGGACGCGGCGGCCTGGCGCGCCGCGCGCCGCTTCGCCCCGCTCTCGTTCGGAAAGATTGCCTACGTCGAGCGCGGCTCAGGGGATGCGGCCTTGTTCCTCCATGGCGCCCCCCTCAATGGCTTCCAATGGCGCGGCGCGTTCGACCGGCTGTGCAACGCCCGGCGATGCATCGCCCCGGACTTCATGGGCCTGGGCTACTCGGAGGTCCCCGAGTCCCAGCCACTGGCCGCCGAGGACCAGGTGGACATGCTCGCGGCCCTGCTCGACTCGCTCGGCGTCTCACAGGTCGACATCGTCGCCAGTGACAGCGGAGGCGCGGTCGCCCAGCTCTTCCTGGTCAAGTTCCCGCAGCGAGTCCGCACACTCCTCCTGACGAACTGCGACACCGAGCCGAACAGCCCGCCGCCCAAGGTCATGCCGGTCCTGGAAATGGCTCGTGCCGGGACACTCGCGGCCTCCACCGCGGCGTGGATTTCAGACCCGGCCATGGCCCGCTCGACGTTCGGCGCCGCTGTCTTCCAGAACCCCGAGGTCCTCACCCAGGAGCTCATCGAGACCTACGCCTCGCCCGTCGTGAGCTCACCGAAGCGGCAGGCGCAGTACCACGACTTCCACAAGGCGTTCGTCCCCAACCCGCTGGCCGGAATCGAGGCGAAGCTGCGTCGCACCCGCGTCCCGGTCCGCATCGTCTGGGGTGAGAGCGATGACATCTTCCCGAACGAGGACGCGCACTACCTCGACCGCACGTTCCCGGGCTCCCAGGGGATCCGCTTCGTGCCGGGCGGCAAGCTGTTCTTCCAGGAGGAGAACCCGGACATCATCGCGGAGGAAGCCCTCCGCTTGTGGAGCAGCCACGGAAGCTGAACCCAGGACACCCGAGAGGACCCCAGGGGCCGGCGGGGCAGGGCGTGTCTGCCTTTCGCGAGCACTCCACCCGCAGGCCCGACTCCCCGTCGCTGGTGCTCCGTCCGGCTGACATAGGACCCTCTCCTGGTTGTTCATCATTCGTTTCTTCGGCGGCTCGTTTCCCTTGAGACAAGGCTGTCCAGGAGTCCTCCTGTTCCTGCTGCTGTGCCCGGCCATCGTGTCGGGCGCTCAGGAACTCGGGTTGATGCAGGTGGGCGGCGCGCGTCCGTTCCAGGCCGAGTACATCACCGAGGTCCTCTATGACCGGGTGGGGCTGCTCTGGATTGGCACTCGCGAGGGGCTCTACCTCCACGACGGTCAGCGCTTCCGCAAGTTCCAGTACGAGCTGGGCAACCCCGCCTCCCTGGCGAGCAACGCGGTTCGCACGCTCCACGAAGACGCGCGGGGGCGGTTGTGGGTCGGCACGATGACGGGCGGGTTGAGTCTCGTGGACCGAGCGCGTTGGTCCTTCCGGCACTTCCGTCACGACTCCAGCAACCCCGCCAGCCTTCCGCACGATGGTGTCTTCGCCCTGGCGGATGCCGATGGTGGGCGGCTGTGGGTGGGCACCCACGCGGGGCTCGCGCTCCTGGACCCGGAGACCGGGGCGGCGGAACGGGTTCCGCTCATGCCCGGACGAGGCCAGGAGTTCGTGATGGCCTTGAAGCATGATCGCGCCGGAGCCCTCTGGGTGGGCACGCTCGCACGAGGCCTCTTCCGGCGAGGACCCGGCGCCACCACCTTCGAGCCCATCTCCTCGGAGGAGCAAGGCCCCGGCTCCCGGGACATCTTCAGCCTCGCGGCGGACGCGGATGGCGGGATGTGGGTGGGCACGCGAGACGGGCTCTACCGCATCGAACCCGACGAGGCCTATCTGCGCCGAGCCCGCCTCTCGCCTCCAGAGGTCGCGCGGAAGGTCCAGGTCGTCACGGAGCTCGAACCCGACAACCACGGGACGCTGTGGATCGGCTCCTTCGGTGGTGGGCTCCTTCGCGTGGACACCCGAACCGGCGAGGTGCACGAGGAACACCTCCCATCCGCGGGCCCCGGCTATGAGCACCGCATCGACGAAGGAGCGCTCGCCTTCGACGCGGCCGGGAACCTGTTCATCGGCACCTTCGGGATGGGTTTGTTCTATGCGCCCTTCCGACAGGAGACCTTCCGGACGATGCGAGGCAAGGGCGGCAACACGGACTCCGGGCTGACGAACGAGGACGTGTGGGCCGTGATTCCAGATGGAGAGGACCATCTGCTCGTCGGCAGCTTCGGTGGGGGCGTCGACCGGGTCGATGTCCGCACCGGACAGGCGGTCGCGTTGCCCGGGCCGGTGCTCGATGGCGTGGACACTCGAGGCGTGCTCAGCCTCCTGCGCACCCGTGATGGAGAGCTGTGGGTCGGCATCTCGATGGGGGCCTATCGCGTGGACCCCGCGACGGGCCGGCTGCTGAAGTTCTACCGGCGCAACGAGCGCGGCGCGAGCGACCAGCCTGGCTTCGTCAATTCGCTGCTCCAGGACTCGCGTGGGCACGTGTGGCTGGGCAGCGGAGGACAAGGGCTCCAGCGATACCGGCCGGAGTCCGATGACTTCCTGGCGTTCCGTCACGAGCCCTCGAATCCCCGCTCGCTGTCCGATGACTTCGTGACCGTGGCGATGGAGGACCGGCGCGGGCGCTTCTGGGTGGGAACCCGCTCCGGGGGGCTCAACATCTGCTCGGCCAGCGCGGACACGCTGGAGTGCACGCGGCTGGGGGCGGATTCGTCGCTCCATCTGAGCCACTACTACGTAAGCACGCTGATGGAGGACCCCTCGGGGGCCATCTGGGCGGGCACCGTGGGGGGCGGGCTCCAGCGGGTGTCGCTCGACGACGAGGGCTTGCCCAGGTCCGTGTCGCTCTGGACAAGCACCGACGGGCTCATCGACGACAACGTGATGGCGTTGGCGTGGGCTCCGGATGGAGCTGTCTGGGTGGGCACTCGCGCGGGGCTCTCGCGCCTGGACGTGGTCTCGGGGGCCTTCGAGAACTACGCGGCTTCGGATGGTCTTCCCACCGGTGCGTTCAACCCGGAGGCAGTGACGCTGCTGGGAGGCCGGCTCTACTGGGGCAGCTCCAAGGGGCTCGTGGACCTGGACCCCTCGGTGCGTCCGCCTCGCGAGCCCTCGCCGCCCCTCATCCTCACCTCCATCGAGGGCTTGGAGAAGGACTCCCTGCCGAGCCAACCCGTCTGGGACCTCTCCGAGCTGGAGGTCCCCTGGCGTCAGCCGTTCTCGCTCGAGTTCTCGCTGCTCGACTACGCGCGGAACGGCGTCGAGTATGCCTATCGCTTCACGGCCGAGGAGCCCTGGCTCCCCCTGGGGACGCGCAACCAGCTCACGTTCCATTCGCTCCCACCCGGTGAGCACTCCTTGCGTCTGCGCGCTCGCAGTCCGGGCCGGGACTGGGTGGAGATGCGCCCGTTCATCCTTCGCGTGGCGCCGCCGCTCTGGAAGCGGACCGATGTTCGCTTCGGCTCGCTGGCGGTGGTCCTGTTCGCGGTGGTGGTGGGGCTGGTGTGGAGGACGCGGCTACTGGTCGGCCGCAACCTGGCGCTGCGCACGTTGCAGGCGGAGCGCGAGCGGGCGCTCGAGGACGCCGAGGCGGGGCGTGAGCGCCTGCGCCGCCTCACCATGCGGCTGGAGGCGGCGAAGGAGGAGGAGCGCAAGCACCTTGCCCGCGAGCTGCACGACGAGTTCGGCCAAGCCCTCACGGCGGTCAAGCTCAACCTCGGGTTGATGAACACGTCCGCGAGTCCCCCGGCGACGCGCCTGTCCGAAGTGGTCGCGCTCATCGACCGGCTCATCGGGCAGGTGCGGGCGCTCTCGGTGGATTTGCGTCCACCGCAGCTCGACGAGCTGGGACTGGTCGCCGCGATGGAGTGGTACCTGCGCGAGGTGGCTCGGCGCAGTGGGGTGGAGCTCGTATTCACGGCGGCCTCGGCGCCGCCTTCGCTCGGCAAGGGCCGGGACATCGCCGTCTTCCGCATCATCCAGGAGGCCGTCACCAACGCGCTCCGCCACGCGGGCGCGCGGCGCATCGACGTGAGGCTCGAGACGGCGGGGCGCGTCCTCCGGCTCGAGGTGCGCGACGACGGCAAGGGGTTCGACGTCAACCAGGTCCTCACGGGCCGGGCCCCTGGAAGTTTCGGTGTGTTCGGAATGCAGGAGCGGGTTCGAGACTTGGGAGGACACTTCGAGGTGACCTCGCGCCCGGGGGAGGGGACGCGCGTGGTGGCCGAAGTGACGGCGGACGTCCAGGAAGACTTCAGCGGAGGGCCACATGCGCGTGTTGCTGACGGATGACCATCAGTTGGTGCGAGCGGGTCTGCGGGCGTTGCTGGAGTCCCTGAGCGGCGTGACGGTGCTCGCCGAGTGCGGCGATGGGCAGGAGGCGCTCGCGCTGACGGACAAGCTGCAGCCGGACGTCTTGCTCCTGGACCTCTCGCTGCCGGGGCTCAATGGCATCGAGGTCGCGCGGCGCGTGCCGAAGCTGAGCCCCTCCACGCGGGTGCTCATCCTCTCCATGCACACGTCGGCCGAGTACGTGGCTCAGGCGCTGCGCGCCGGTGTGGCGGGCTATCTCGTCAAGGACTCGGCGGTGGAGGAACTCAAGGTGGCGCTCGAGTCCGTGTGGCAGGGACGCACGTATCTGAGTCCCGCGATATCGCAGACGGTGGTGGAGGGCTTCCTGCGCATCACGGACGACGAGAAGCCCGCGGCGAATCCGTTGGACCGTCTCACGTCGCGTCAGCGGGAGATCCTCCAGCTCATCTCGGAGGGAAACGGCACCCGCGCCATCGCCGAGCGGTTGCAGGTGAGCGTGAAGACGGTGGAGGCGCACCGGACGCAGTTGATGGAGCGGCTGGCCATCTATGACGTGCCCTCGCTCGTGCGCCTGGCGGTCCGATATGGGCTCGTCCCGGGAGAGTCGTCGTGACGTAAGGGTTTCCTGAGGGAGGGCTAGGGGGCTCCCCGATGGTGGGGCTCGCCGGCGGGGTCATACGGTCGTGATGCGTCCCAAACCGTCATGGAGACCCCCACCCATGAGACTGATTTCACGCCCTTCCTTCTCCAGCGCCGCGCTGGTGGGCCTGCTGAGTGTGGTGCTCACCGCCTGCGGATCGGACCCGAAGCCACCGGGTGAGCCCGATGCGGGAGGTGGCGAGCGCCCCTCCTATGCGGTGGGCGGCACGGTGTCGGGCCTGGGTGAAGGGGCGCAGGTGGTGCTGCGAAACTCGCAGGAGTCCCTTCGCGTCAGCGCCAACGGTGCCTTCGCGTTCACCCAGAAGCTCGCGCGAGGTGCGTCCTACTCCGTCACCGTGAAGTCCGCGCCCGAGCGGGCCTCCTGCGCGGTGGAAGGAGGCAGCGGCACGGTGGGCGGCGCGGATGTGACGAGTGTCGTCGTCACATGTGGCGTGAACACCTATCCGGTGGGCGGTGTCGTCTCCGGTCTTCCCGACGGGAGCTTGCTCGAGCTGCGGAACAACGAGGGGCCGGTGCTCACCGTCTCCGCGAATGGTCCATTCCGCTTCGCCGAGGAGGTGGTGGACCTCGCGGCATACTCGGTGACGGTGAAGTCATCCCCGGCGGGGCACGACTGCGCCGTGGCGCGCGGCGCGGGCGCGGTGAAAGGCGCGGCCGTCACCGACGTGGCCATCACCTGCGCGGCGCGCACGTTCGCCGTGCGTGGCTCGTTGTTTGGCCTCACGCAGGGGCGGTCGGTGGTGCTGAGGAACAACGGCGGAGACGCCGTCACGGTCACCACGAACGGGCAGTTCGTCTTCCCGGGGCCGGTGGCCTCCGGCGCGAGCTACGACGTCACCGTCGACGCGGTGTACCCGGTGGTGTGCACCGTGAGCCGAGGGACCGGGACGATGGGCACCCAGCCCGTGACGAACGTGAGCGTCAGCTGCAAGACGGCACGTTTCCTGGTGGGCGGCACCGTGACGGGGCTGCTCCCCACGAGCTCGGTGGAGCTCACGAATGGCGGGGAGTCGATCCGAGTCAACGCGGACGGCCCCTTCAGCTTCGTGCTGCCGGTGGATGACCTCGCCAGCTACTCGGTGACGGTGAGCGCCGCGCCCATGGGTCAGGCGTGCGGAGTGCGCAACGGGGCGGGCTCTGTGAGCGGAGCGAAAATCGACACGGTCGTCGTGACCTGTCAGGCGCTGGAGTACCCGTTGGGTGGAAGCGTGGCGGGGCTCTCGACGGGGCAGTCCGTGGTGCTGAAGAACAACGGGGCGGATGCCATCACCGTTTCGGCCAATGGCTCCTTCACGTTCCCCCAGCAGGTGCCCTACTGGAGCACCTACGCCGTCACCGCCGAAGCCGTGTACCCATTGATGTGCGGCGTGCCGAATGGCACGGGCAGGATGGGATTGGGGGGCGCGCTGGGCGTGGCGGACGTAGCGGTCACCTGCAGCACCCGCTCCTTCACGGTGGGGGGCTCGATGACGGGGCTCGTCGAAGGGACGTCCGTTGAGCTGTGGCTCAACGAGCAGGAGCGGCTCACCGTCACCGGCAATGGCTCCTTTGCGTTCGCCCAGCCCAGGGCGGACTTGAGCACCTACTCTGTTTTGGTGAGGACGCAGCCCGCGGGGCAGTCCTGTGATGTGCGCCAGGGGACGGGCACGCTGGGAGGCGCGAACATCACCCGCGTGTCGGTCGTCTGCGTTCCGAAGTCCTATCTCGTGCGCGGCACGGTCGAGGGACTGGGCGAAGGACAGTCGGTCGTGTTGAGGAACAATGGGGGTGATGACCTCACCGTCTCGTCGGATGGGGCCTTCCACTTCCCGATGCCGGTGGCCTTTGGTGCGGGGTACTCCGTCACGGCGCAGGCGTCCGCGCCGCTCGTATGCAGCGTGTCGAACGGCACGGGCACGATGGGCGAGGGGGATGTCACCCGCGTGGAGGTGCTCTGCGGCACGGCGTCGTATCCCGTGGGCGGCAGCGTCGCGGGCCTGGCGGACGGCGCCACGCTCGAGCTCCAGAACAACGGCGACGAGGTGCTGCTCGTCTCCGCCAATGGAGTCTTCACTTTCGCCCAGCACGTCGCTGAGCAGGGCACGTACTCGGTGACGGTGAGGTCCCAGCCGGAGAACCAGCGCTGTGTCGTGAACGCCGGCGCGGGGACCGTGAGTGGTGCGCCCGTCACCGGTATCTCCGTGACGTGTGAGAACGTCTACCGCTTGCGTGTCAGCGTCGCGGGGTTGACGGGGACGCTCGGATTGAAGTCCGGCGCGGATGCCCTCACGGTGAGCTCGGATGGAGAGTCCTCCTTCCCGCTGCCGCTGCGTCCCGGTGAGGCGTATGCCATCGAGGTGAGTCGTCACCCCCTGGGACAGACGTGCGAAGTCTCTGACGGCTCGGGCTCCATGGGGGAGGCTCACACCCCCGTGACGGTGTCGTGTGAGGCGAATGCCATGGTGGTCCGCGTGGGCGCGGGCGCCGCGGCGCTCAACGCGAATGCCACGGAGGTCTTCGTGGATGAGTATCGCCCCTCCGGCGGCGCCCCCGTGCGCACCTTCGCCATTCCCGCCTCGAGCGCCGCGGGCACGGTCCGGCTCACGATGACTGGAAGCGACGTCCACCAAGGTTATCTCTCCCGCTCGGGCAACGGACGCCTGCTCACCTTCACGGGCTTCGACGCGGACGTGGGCATGGCGAACATCGCGAGCACGTCCTCCGCCACGACGCCGAGGGTCGTCGGGCAGATGGACCTCGAGGGGACCTTCTCCATCCCCGTGCGTCTGAGCGATGCCTATGACCGGGACCAGGTGCGCTCGGCTTCGACGGTGGATGGCTCCGGCTATTGGCTGTCGGGTCGAGGTGGCGGCATCCGCCACGCGCTGCCCGCCGAGAGCCCCACGGTCTCGACGGCCATCTCCACGGGGGTGGTGGACACGCGCTTCGTGAGCCTGTTCGAGGGCCGCGTCTACTTCTCGCTCGGAATCCCTCCGAGCCCGAATCCCCAGGGCTACAACCAGGGCGTCCTCGACTTCCCCATCGCACGGCCCACCGCGGCGGTGGCGCCGAACCAGCTCCCTTCGCTGTCGACGACGCTCAACTCGTCCGGCTTCGCGCTGCTCGACGAGCGCCCGGAAGTGGCGGGGGTGGATACCGCGTATGTGTCCATCAATCTCAATCAGAACGCGAGCCAGGGCGGAACTCCGGACACCTTGCGTCTGGAGAAGTGGACCTTCGACGGAGTGAGCTGGGGCAAGGTGTCCACCTTCGTGCCCACCTTCGCTGTCGCGGGGACCACCACGATGCGCATCGCCACCCACGGTGTCTCCGCCGTGCGGACTCCCCGGGGCGTTCGTGTCTACGTCACCACGTACCTGTCCAGCTCGGGTGGCTCCGGCAATCTCCTGGTGTCCTTCCTGGATGATGGCAGCACCGCCACGCCGTCCGTGCGTGTGGTTGCGACCGCGCCGGCCAACACCGGCTTCCGCGGCGTGAGCGCAAGTCCGTTGCCCTGAGTCGTGGAGCACGCGGCGTCGGTGCCCTTCGGGGATTCCTGAGGGAGTCCCCAGGGCACCCCCGATAGCGCGCGCTTCCTGAATCCGTACCGTCTTCTTTCCCCCCACTTCACGGTGGCTGTTCGTCGCGAGGTCCAACCATGTCAGTGCGTTCCCGTTGTCGTCTGCTCCACCCAGCCTTGTTGGGGCTGGTCGCGGCGGCGGTCCTTGCCGGTTGCAGTAGCGAGAAGTCTTCCCCTTCGGTGAAGACCCTGCGGATCTCGCCCGAGAGCTTCACGCTCGCCATGGGCATCGGCGCGGAGGTCTCCGCGACCGCCACCTTCTCCGACGGCAGCACGCGGGATGTCACGCGAGAGGCCGCGTGGTCCTCGTCGGACGCCGCCATCGGTACCGTGTCGAGCGACGCCGGCGGCGCGCCCCAGGTACGCGCGCTGGCCAAGGGACAGGCGACACTGCGTGCGACCTACTCGGAGGTCTCCGCGCAGGCGCGTCTCGACGTGACGGACGCCACGGCCGTCTCCCTGGCCCTCGCGCCGAAGGACCTGTCGCTCGCGGCGGGACTCACCCGTCAGCTCGTGGCCATGGCCACCTTCTCGGATGGCACTTCGCATGTGCTCACCACGGACCTCACCTGGTCATCGTCGAATGAGGCGATTGCCTCCATCTCCGCGAGCGGCCTGGTGCGCGCCGCCGCGCCTGGAGAGGCCACCCTCAAGGCTCGATTTGGCGCGTTGGAGGCCACCGTCAAGGTGACCGTCTCCGCGGCCGTCGTGACGTCGCTCGCGGTGACGCCGTCGGAAGCGTCGATGGCCCGGGGCGCGACGCTGACCCTGACGGCCATGGTCACGCGCTCGGATGGAACCACGGTGGATGTCTCCAACGAGGCCACCTGGAGCTCCAGCGACGCGAGCATCGCGACCGTGAACAAGCGCGTCGCGAGCGGCGTGGCGCAAGGGAGTGTCCGTATCACCGCGACCTTCGCGGGAGCGACTGGAGGGACTGGGCTCTCGGTTTCCGAGGCCGTCGCGCTCGCTGTCACGCCCGCGTCGAACATGCTCATCGAGGGCCACCCGCGCCAGCTCCACGCCGAGGCCACGCTGTCCAACGGCCTCACCCACGACGTCACCGCGAGCGCCGCCTGGACGAGCAGCACGACGGACGTGGCGGTGGTCTCCATGACCGCGTCGACGCAAGGCCAGGTGACGCCGGTGGGGCAGGGGGCCGCCACCATCACCGCAACCTTCAATGGCTTGAGCGGCAGTGGACAGGTGAGCGTGTCGAAGCTCAGCGTCACCGGCGTCGTGCCGACGTTCCAGATGATGGAGGACGGCGTGGTCGCCTTCACGGCGCGGCTCACCAAGGCCCTGCCTCCGTCCACGAGGCTGCGCTGGCGCGTGTCGGTGATTCGCCACAATCCCCCGGCGGACATCCACCTGCCGCCCACGGACAGCCCCGTGGTGGGGCAGCCCGTGCACTACTTCGCGGGGACCTCGGGCGAGGTGGCCGACAAGCCGGAGACGTGGACGGGAGGCGCGGCGACCGACGCGAGCGGCGCGGCGTACGTGGGCCAGGAGACGGGCTTCGAGCTGAGCGCGACGGGACTCCAGGGGGCCGAGGGGCACTCGTACTCCTTCCGTACGCGGTTCGCCATCAAGGGCGACTACACGTTCAACGTCGAGTTGCTCGAGGTCGGTGCCGGCGGTGCGCTCGCTCGCATCGGAGACGCCGTGGAGCTGGGGGCGGTTGTCGGCACGATGCGCGCGGCGGATGACACCGAGCTGCTGCTCTTCTCCGCCTCGCCGACGGCGGGAGGCCAGACGGAGGAGGAGTCCTTCCCGCAGGCGTTCGCCGTGCGTCCCGACGGCACCCGGTTCCGTCAAATCACCCAGGCACCCACGCCCTTCGTCTCGCCCCGCGACGTCCACTCGGAGGTGATTCGCTCGCCGGACCGCAAGTCGGTGGTCTGGGTGGATGGGCGGGACAAGTTCGGTGGCGTCTACTTCCAGGGGCTTCTCTACATCGCGGATGCGGACGGTGGCCGGGTGCGCCGTCTCACCCAGGCCAGCTCGTCCATGTGTGGTGAGCGCATGCCGGAGTTCTCACCGGACGGGCAGTGGATTTCGTTCATGCGGTCCTGCATGCGCGACCCGTACCCTGGACGTGACGGCACGGAGTTCACGTTCATCATCCGCGCGGATGGGACGGACGAGCGGCGCATCCTCATCAGCGGCATCAACGACATGCCGCCGCCCGCTCCCATCTGGCCGCTGGTCTTCTCCTCCTTCTCGCGCGACAGCCGCACGCTCTTCACGGTGCAGTACGCGATGAAAGGCGCCCAGCTCTGGGCATTCTCGCTGGAGGATGGGAGCGCGCGCTCCATCATCAACTTCTCCGTCCCCGGCCAGGAGATGGCCTCCATCGTGCGGTTCCCGATGGAGTTGCCCAACGGCGACCTGCTGTACCACTACCGCAACGAGGACGTGTCGTCGGATACGTGGCTGGAGCGCATTCGGCCAGATGGCACCGGCCGCGAAATCGTGCGGCCCGTCCAGCGCGGCAGCATGGGCGAGTTCCTCCAGTCCCTCTTCACGCTCTCTCCCGACGGCACGAAGGTCGCCTACACCGAGAGGGACCCGGTGACGGGAAGCAACACCCTCATGGTGTCCAACCTCGACGGCTCGGACGCGGTCTCCATGGGGAACCCGCCGTCCTACTTCGTGCGGCGCATCTTCTGGGCTCGCTGACGCACGGGCCGAGCCCCCCCTTCATCCTTCGAGGTCCAACTCGTGAAAACATTCTTCAAGAACCTCGCCGGTGTCGCGCTGGCGTTCGCGGGCACGCAGGCGGGTGCCAGCGCCCTCCCCAACTACGATGCACTCCTGGAGAGCGCCGTTGCTCCCGGGGCCGCCTCGCTCTCGGCGGACAGCGAGAGCCTGGGCGGACATGTACTCCACCGCGACCACCGGCTCGGCGCGCCGACGTTCATCTGGGCCTCTCGGCCCGCGCAGGGTTCGGCGTTTCCTCCGTCGCTTCGCGCGGCCAGTGACTACGCGCGCATGTCGCCGGCCACCGCGGCGCGGCTCCAGTTGGATGCGCTGGCGCCGCTCCATGGCGGCCGGTCGCTCTCGCAGGTGGGGACCTCGGTCGCCAGCGTCCGCAAGAGCCCGCTGGGGTCCTCGGTGGTGACGCTCCGGCAGGAGGTGGGCGGCGTCGAGGTGTTCCGAGGTACCGTCAGCCTCCTGCTCGACAAGGAGAATGTGCTGGTGGCGGCCTCCGGTCACCTCTCTCCGGACGTGGGGCAGGGCAACAAGAGCCCCAAGCGGTCATTCCGGTTGGGGGCGCCTCAGGCCGTGGCCGCGGCGTTCGTGGACCTGACGGGGCAGTCGCTCGACGCCAGCCTGTTGCGGCTCGCGGGTGGGGCGTCGGGGCGCTACTCGCGACATGAGCTGGTCCCGTATGCCCGGCCCCTCCCCGTGGGTCTGCGCATCCCCGCGCGAAGCAAGCCGGTGCTCTTCCAGCTCCCCGAAGGGCTGCTCCCCGCCTACTACGTGGAGTTGAACACGGGCGCGACGGACTCCTCGTCGTCGGACTACTACTCGTACGTCATCGCGGCCGAGGACGGCCGGGTGCTGTTCCGCAAGAACCTCACGGCGGACGC